>JAIPBE010000074.1 GCA_021738725.1 Saprospiraceae bacterium
TTGATATAATGGAGATCATTGAAGATCGCCATGCCAAACATGCAACGATAATAGCCGCCCAGCTACCTGTAGCAAACTGGTACGACATCATTGGTGAACCAACCATCGCAGATGCCATTCTCGACAGACTTATTCACACTGCTCACCGGATAGAACTCAAAGGAGATAGTCTTCGTAAGAATCAGTAACTTTGTCAGGTGATGATGTTCACCATACCCTATTTCTTTAGGGGGGTCAGTTTCACCAGAATGGGGGGTCAGCTTCGCCAGAATATCCAGTAACTCACATAGAACCTTGAACAGATGTCCGACTTGTCGGTCCTCTTTAAACCTTGAACAGTCAAGCGTCTGAAAATCGAAATGCAACAATCAGATCAATACCCTCCGGCTCCATAGATAAAACCATATCCATCCGGCGAAAGCCAAATCTGTGCTTGCCATATAACCCGGGCTGAAGCTCGGGGCTATTGAATCCCAATGAATGTAGATGGCCCCTCCTACAGATGCGGTAGTTGCCGTTTCAATCGATTCATGAAATGGTAAAGTGAAAGCAGATGTGGACGCCGATGTAAACGCTCGGTTGTTCAAGGTTCAAGGAGGCAGCTGACGCTACCCCAGTTCAAGGTTCAAGGTCAATTACGTTGAACCTTGAACAGAGGTCCGACTTGTCGGTCCTCCTTAAACGTTGAACAGTCAAGCGTTTGAAAACCGAAATGCAACAATCAGATCAATAGCCCTGGCTCCAGCCGGTGGTATAAATGATTCAATCGAATGAGCTTTAGCTCCATCGTCAATTGCTTCTTGTACAATGGGCGACTACTTCCCCGCCACAGGAAAGCCTATCTGTAAAATCCACGATTCTCACTGCTTATAGTAAAGGAGAGGCATAATGACTTACGATCCAATATTTGAAGAGTTTCACGATTTGATCCGACTCGCGGATTCCATTCGTATGGAGGCAGAGCGTAGCTTGTCCTTACGAACGCCGGAGGAATTTTAGGCTCTCCTTAAGTGTTGCGATTTCAGGACCTTGGTGAGGGCTATCGTGCTCAATGATTGGATAGCGAAGTACGGACAACACCAATAAGTCTTCATGGTTGTCACTCAGGGGATCGGTAGCTTTTAAAATTCCGAACAATGCTGGATGGAGAACCTCCGTTAGAATACTCTTGCACAGTAAGAGTTCATATTTTCAGATTGTACATGGCTGTCCACCCACAGCCACCTCATTGACGCAATATTCGCATCATAGTGAGAAGGTGGTTAATTCATACGACGAAGCGTCGTCAATGATCACCTATAAAAAATTTCATCCTCCTTCAGGTCGTTCCCTCCAAAGAGAAATCATAGCTTGTACTTATACAATGCCGCTACTGCCAACTGATATTCCTTTTCCGTTTTAAAGTAGTGTATTGTCGCATTTTGGTAAAAACTCATTTCCAGAAAATATTCAATGGTTGTGATTTCACCCAAGCGAAGTGCCTTGTCTAATAAGGCAGTATTACTCGCCTTGGAAAGAGCAGTTTGGAACTCATCCATTGATTTTTTAAGGGAGAGCTGCCGATCGTACAATTCTTGAATTTCAAAATAGCGTTCATTCAAGTACGATTCTAGCTGTAAATCAGAAAAAATCACCTGTGCTTGTTTGGTTTGGGTGCGGTTTTTCTGTTCCCAAATCGGCAACGTCATCCCCATATGAATGCCGTTGAAGCGCTGACCCAAAATGCCCTGATAATGATAACCTGCCTCGAATTTCGGTAATCGCCACATTTGGCTCAACTCTAGTTGTTTTTCTGCGATCAACTTTTCTTGCTCCAAACTTTGGCGTATTGGGTCGGCAGCTTCAAATGCTTTTTCGACTTCCTCAAAAGTGGAAATAGCAGGTGTTAACGGATAATCATCCTCAGAAAATGCAAGAATTTTACCGCCGTTCAACTCCAATAGATGTGTTTGTAGTCTTTTCAATTCGATGGCGTTCTCTTGCTGAAGTTGACTGATTTCCAACAGTTGCAATGTAGTCTTGTTTACATCAAGGATATTGCCATCGCCATTGTCTAATTTGGTTTGGAAGTCGGATTTTAATTTTTCCAAAACTATTTGTCGCCCCTCAAAATGTGTTTTCAATTTGTTGCGATATATCATTTCAAGGCAAACTGATTTGGCTTCCAGCAGAACATCCAATCGTAATGTAGAAATGGATGAAGTGGACAGATTGCCCTGTACATCGGCAAGTTCCCGACGTTTTTTGTACGATGTTGGAAAATCGAAAGACTGCACAGCGAAGATGTCGGTTTGGTTGCCCGCCGTCGTTGGGGAACCGAACAGGTATTGACCCTGTACCGTCGGGTTGGGGAGCGTCAATCCCGTTTTATAGTCCAATTTTTGGGCTTCCCAATACTGGATGTGAGCGGTGAGTACCTTGTTGTTCTTTTCAACCGATGACAAAACCGTTTCGATGTTGGTTTGGGCGTTGGCGTGGACAGCAATCGTACATGCCAGCAGGATGATGAATATCGATTTATTGTTCATCTTAATTATTTCGGTTTGAAAGATAATAGACCACGGGCACAATGAATACATTGAGCAAAGTGGAAGTGAGTAGGCCACCTAAAATGACCTTTGCCATCGGACTTTGGATTTCATTACCCGGCAAATCACCTGCAATAGCAAGTGGAATGAGCGCAAGTCCTGCCGTCAGTGCCGTCATCAAAATGGGTGAAAGTCGGTCAACTGAACCTTCCATTACAGTTTCGTACAGCGGTCTGCCTTCTTCACGCAGGGTTTTGTATCGGGAGACGAGCAGTATGCCATTACGTGTGGCCACACCGAACAGCGTAATAAATCCGATGATGGCTGGGATGCTCAAAATACCCGATGTGACCCAGATACTGAATACTCCGCCAATCAATGCCAAGGGTAAATTCAGAAGGATAATTGAAGCTGTTTTCATGTCCTTGAATTCTTGGAAAAGAAAAAGAAAAATCACAAGCAAGGACAGAAGCGAGGTTGCCATAAGTGTTTTTGAGGCGTCGGCTTCGGCTTCGAATTGGCCGCCATATTCAATGCGGTATCCTTCTGGCATTGTTATGTTTTCTGCGATCACTTTTTGAATTTCCTCAACAGAACTTTTTTGGTCACGACCTGCCACGTTCACTGAGACCACTGTTTTCCGCTGCACATTTTCGCGGTTGATGGTGTTCGGGCCGGAGGTGCTGACAATTTCTGCCACATAACTCAAAGGGATTTTCTGCCCGTTGGCGGCGTCAATCATGGTGTTTCGAATGTTTTCGATATTGCCTCGGTTGGCGTCGTCGAAACGTAAAATCAGATCGAAACTTTTGTTGCCCTCGTAAATTTCGGATACTTTTTCACCTGCAAATGCCACATCTACAAACTCGTTGAACTGTCCGATAGGGATGCCGTAATGATTGAGCATATCCCGTTTTGCCTTGATTTGCACCTGCGGGATTTCGATTTGTTGTTCAACACTTAAATCTACGAGACCTGCTATGGATGTAATTGCTGCCTTAATTTCGTTGGAAATTGAAAACAGTTTTACCAAATCAGTCCCGAAAATTTTAATGGCGATATTTGCCCTCGTACCGGACAGCATGTGGTCAATTCGGTGTCCGATGGGCTGTCCGATCGTGATGTTCACACCGCTGACGTTTGCGAGTTTTGACCGCACATCGGTCATGAATTCTGTCCTGCTTCGATCTTTAAGTAAAAATGGTGCATCAATTTCAGCGGCGTTCACACCCTGAGCATGTTCGTCGAGTTCCGCCCGACCAGTTCGACGGGTGGTGACCGTGATCTCCGGTACGTTCAATAATTCCTGCTCGATATACGTGCCAATCTTGTTGCTTTCCTCCAGCGAAATGCCGGGTAAGGTGACTGCCGAAATGACCAATGAGCCTTCATTGAATTCCGGTAAAAAACTCCTGCCCAATTGCGTCAAAGTAAAAATCGCCACAACCAATAGTATAGCCGACGCTGCAAGAATTGGCTTTTTATAATTCATCACTGTTTTCAACGCCGCAGAATAGCCGTTTTGTAAACGCAGCACAAGCCAACTTTCTCTATGTTGTTTTAGCAACATTTTCTCCCCTGTCAATAAATAGCTGCACAAAACAGGGGTTAACGTGATGCTCACAACGAGCGATGCGAATAGCGATACGATAAACGCAATGCCCAATGGTGCCAACAATTTCCCTTCCATGCCAGACAGGAAAAACAGAGGTAAAAATGCTACGATGATGATGAATGTGGCATTGATGATACTCGTTCGAATTTCCACGGAGGCATCAAACACTACTTTCAGAATACCTTTTCGTTCGCCTTTTGGCAGGGTGATGTTCTGCTTCAGTCGTTTAAATACATTTTCCACATCAATAATCGCATCATCCACCAATGCGCCTATAGCAATGGCCATGCCCCCAAGTGACATGGTGTTAATGGTGAAACCGAGCCATTTCAGGGTCAATATGGCAACAATGAGAGAAACGGGGATTGCTAATAACGAAATGACAGTTGCCCGCCAGTTCATCAAAAACAGAAACAGGATGATAATTACGAAAATGCTGCCCTCAAAAAGGGTCTTTTGAATATTGGAAATCGAGGCATTGATGAAATCCGCTTGTCGGAAAATTCGAGTGTTGATTTTTACATCAGACGGCATTGTCTTTGTCAAATCAGCGATAGCAGCATCAATTTTGTCCGTCAGCGCTAGTGTATTCGTGGCTGGTTGTTTCATCACCGTCATGATGATGGCGGGGTCGCCCCGTAATGAACCGTCTCCGATTTTCGGAGCCGCACCGATTTTGAGCGTCGCCACGTCCCCGATTTTGACGGTGCCTTGCGGGGTTGTTTTAATGACTGAGTTTCCGAGTTCTTCCAAATCGCTTGTCCGCCCTATGCCGCGCACGATATACTCGTTGCCGTATTCGTTCATAAACCCTCCTGAAGAGTTGCCGTTTGCTTCTTGACTGGCTTTCAACAATTCGTTGAGAGATACGCCGAACGCATTCATTTTTTGGGGCGAAGCCAAAATCTGGTACTGTTTATACTCTCCCCCGATGACCACAACTTGGGCCACGCCACCAGTCGCCAAAAGAAGTGGTCGCAAATTCCAATCGGCAATGGTTCGTAAATCCATTTGTGAAGTTGAATCGGCAGTCAGGCTGATAAGCATGATTTCGCCCATAATGCTTGCCTGTGGAGCCATGGTCGGGTTACCCACTCCGGTAGGGAGTCGTTCAGCTACAGCAATGATCTTCTCATTGACAATTTGCCGCGCTTTGAAAATATCAGTGTTCCACTCAAACTCTATCCAGACGATCGAAATGCCCGCTGATGAGGATGAGCGAACCCGCCGGACATTGGTTGCACCATTGACAGCGGTTTCTAGCGGAAAAGTGACCAACTTCTCGACCTCTTCAGGAGCCATGCCGTGCGCTTCGGTTAACACCACTACTGTAGGGGCGGTGAGGTCAGGGAATACGTCCACCTCCATTTGGGAGGCAACGTAGGAACCAAAAACTATGAGCAGCACGGTGGCTACAATCACCAGTAATCGGTTATTCAGTGAAAAGTCTATTATTCTATTGAGCATGATTTTGGGGCATTAATGTTCATGACCATGAGCGGGCATGGTGCCTGAAGCGGTGGATAATTTGATTTGGTAGGCACCTTTCGTTACCACCCGTTCACCCTCGGCAATCCCCGAGAGTACGTGTACATTCATGCCATCAGATGCGCCGATTTTTAGTTCTCGTTTTTGGAAACTCTCTCCTTCCATTTGGATGTAAGCATAGTAATTGCCTTGTTCCTCCAAGAGTGCCGACGTTGGAATAACCAATGCTGGTGCCGAACCTGACTGTAAATACACTTCGACAACGGAACCGGGGATGAAATTTCCCACGTTATCCACCTCGAAGTAGAGCGGCAGAAAAGGCGAACCCGCCTCAGCCGACTTTCCAATAGACACGACCCTGCCGTTCAGGTCATGGGTACTGAAAACCTGCCCGCCGTCAGCGGTTTTGAAATTGGCAGCGTTGAATTTGGCTAGTTTGGGGAAATACCGTTGCGAAACATCCACCCGCAATAACAATCTTTTGCTTGTTGAAATAGTAGCCAAGGGCTGCCCAGCGTTGACATACTGGCCGTTTTCGACCAGCACGTTTTTTACATATCCACCCATTGGTGCGGTTACGGATTGCTTATTTTGGTTGAACGCTTTGGAAACCGACACATTTGTAAGTCGGGTCTGGGTATTTTCGAGTTGGCGTTTTGCTTCTAAAAACTCTTTTTCGGAAATGATTTTGTCCTTCACTAATTCACTGGCCCGGTCAAAGTTCTTTTTGGCGGCGGCCAGATCGTTTTCCGCTTCCTTGACAACAGCCCCTATATTGCTCTGCACCGCTTCGTTGCTTTTTACGGTAAACATTGAAGTTCCCGCACCAAGGGTGCTCCCTTCTACAAGGTTCTTCCCTGAAAAAGTGACAATGCCGCTGATTTGGGCAATGACAACGGCTTCTTCGCCGGGGGCAGCGAGGAATTGACCGCTTGTTCTAACCACTTCGCTGAACGGCTTTACCCGTGCGACCTCATTGGCAAACTCGACTTTCCATGCTTGTTCTTTGAGGTAAGAAATATCGCTCCCACCACCTTCATCGACAGGTTGTCCTGCAAAGGCAGTTTTTTGGTTGGGATAAACTTGCACGTTTTCAATCGTAATCGTGTCGCTGAATGCTGGCGTTTTAATGTCGAAAACGAGGGTATACACCCCACCTTGTTCAGGAGTCATCCGCAACCGAAAGATGCCCGGAACTTCAGGTTCAGTGGCCGTGATGGACTTCGTACTGTTGTTTCCAATCAACGAAAGGGTGATGGTGCCTTCTTCTATGGCTTTGAAAACGTCGCCAAGTGCCGTGAAATGAGCAGCAAATCGACTCTCCAGCCCGACTACGAGCGGCTTGAACTCCACGAATAGTTCGGTTTTATCGGTATAGATCGTATAAACAAGTGCATTAAGAGATGGCTCTGATGATGTGATGTGATTGCCCGAATCGTCGTGGGCATGGTCGCCTTCCGCATGGTGCGAATTGCAGCCAATATGAATAAATATGAAGGCTGTTAGTGACAGCAACAGATATTTCATTTTTGAAATGAATTAGATGAATGAGAAACACGAATCCGGTGCGGCACAAAGCGGCATCGAACGGTATTTTTTAAAGACGTGGATGTGGAAAAACCGTCAAGTACAAACGGCTGGAAAACAGGCTATACCTTTGGTGGTTGCCAGATATCACCCAAAAATGACGAGGAAAGCCATTGTTGTGAATTGGGAATTAGAGAATTGGAGGTAATATCTCCTATCTGAATGGCCATGCCATGCATAGGTGGCGGTAGTAAAAAAGGCGATTGCAGCAACTGAGTCAACTGGTTGTGATGGTCGTGCTGAAAGGGCAGGTTTTCGTGTTCAGCATGGTCTTTTTCATGGTGTTCATGATCTGAATAATGCAATTGCACAAAACCCAAGATGCCGATATTCTCTTGTTGGCTACAGATATGATGGATAAAATGATGTAACAAAGCCCCCATCTTGACGATAGTCTGCATACCCTGACCCGTTGGCGAACTAGTCGCCAAGATTTGCAAAGCAAAGAGTATGAAGATGTACTTTTTCATTGAAGGGGAGAGGAAATGTTAATACTCGTTTTTGGATTTTGTTCATGCCAGCTTGGATTCCCCAAACGATGGTCTAACTGGAATAGATACGCAAATCACCACTTATTCAATGGTTGTTCACAATCTATAAAGATATGTAGTAAGACGTTCATAATCAAAAGTTCCCCCCCACTTTATGTTTTCATTAATGGCCTGGCCTGTCATTCAAAGTCGGACACTCAGCTTTCTTGTAGACGAGCTTTTTGGGCAGTCCGAGGCAAGAATGTAGTCGGATTTGGAGAGGGTGGCGTTCATCGGTCGATTGACAGGTATCGATCCGAAGTAAAGATGATCTAGTGAAATGGGCTTCAGACTCATTGTCTGAGGCAAGGATGCGGAAAAAGGTGGGGAATAGGGATTATCTGTGTTGATCCCTTGGGATCCCGAGGTCAGAATCAGATCGCCCCCGAGTACGCGGGCTGATTCAATACACCAACACTCGCTGATGCGGGGCATCGCTCGTGTGGAAGAATATAGTGAGGGAGTACCTGCGGTGATCCGTTGGGATCCCTAGGTCATTATTCTTGTGCCGCCCCCGAGGCGTCGGGGGCGATTTCATCGACTGTCTTCTCACTCATGCAAGCATGGTTCGAAGCCAGGCCGATGAAATTGCGCACAAAAATATTCTAGTGGAGTTGGAGGAGTACCTGCGGTGATCCCTGGAGGTCCCGAGGTCAGAATCAGATCGCCGTCGCTTTCAGCGCCGCTGATTCAGCATGCCATCGTTCACTGATACGGAGCATCGTTCGTGTGGAAGAATATAGTGAGGGAGTACCTGCGGTGATCCCTTGGGATCCCGAGGTCATTATTCTTGTTCCGCCCCCGAGGCGTCGGGGGCGATTTCATCGACTGTCTTCTCGCTCATGCAAGCATGGTTCGAAGCCAGGCCGATGAAATGGCGCACAGAAATATTCTAGTGGAGTTGGAGGAGTACCTGCGGTGATCCCTTGGGATCCCGAGGTCAGAATCAGATCGCCGTCGCTTTCAGCGCCGCTGATTCAGCATGCCATCGTTCACTGATGCGGAGCATCGTTCACAATAGCATACTGAATCAGGTGCGATCTGATTTTCTAGTGGAGCTGGAGGGATTCGAACCCTCGTCCAGACAAAGCAACCAAGAGCCTTCTACATGCGTAGCTTCTGCTTGAATTTTCGAGGTCAAGGCTGGTGCAAAAGCGAACCTACCCGACCCTTAACTCCGGTGTCTTACTGACAAAGTGGAATGGGCTTTGTCAGCCAGCCTGAATGTTGTTGGTGTGCGGCATCCTTTTGTATCAGGCGTCAAAGGAGCGGCACAAAGGCATTCTAATTCCTAGAATTAGGCTGCCATGGCGTAGTTAAAGTCGCCAATTAAGGTGGTCGATCATCATTTTATTCCCGAAGGACCCTCGAAAGGGACGGAGTGAATAATCCTGCTCCGGCATGCTTACTCAAAGAACATCTTTCCTGTCGATTCCGGTCAGCCCCTGAAGTCGATAGACGCAAATGTAACTATTCAGCCGGTGCATTAGTTCCCTGGATCAAAAACATCTTGCTGACTTATTGGAAGGACTATCTTTGCCGCCATGAGCAAACCATCAGTTATCGCCTTGATCAGAGAGGGAAAAGTACCGCCGGATCGCCGTGTTGTGTTCACGCCACAACAATGCAGAGAGATCCTGGAACGATTTGAGGTGGATGTCCTGGTGGAAGAATCGCCCATCCGCTGCTTTCTGGATGACGAATATTCAAATGTTGGTATACAGGTCAGTGCAGAACGACCAGAAGCGGACATTTATCTGGGTGTGAAGGAGGTGCCCATTGATCAATTGGTGCCCGAAAAGACGTATCTGTTCTTTTCTCACACCATGAAAGGACAAACCTACAACCGACCATTGCTGCGTGCCATCCTGGAGAAAAATATATGCCTGATCGACTATGAAGCACTGGTCGATGGACGGGGCAAGCGAGTGGCCGCCTTCGGGTATTATGCAGGTGTCGTCGGGGCACACAATACGCTGTATGCATATGGCAAACGCACAGGTCTGATCCACCTTCCACGTATGAAGCACCTCCACGATTATGCGGAGGCCAGGGATTTCTACGAGAGTATTGATATGCCACCAATCAAGATCGTGGTGACCGGCACCGGAAGGGTCGGCAAAGGGGCCGTTCGCGTGTTAAAAGATATGGGTCTGGAAGAAGTCCTGCCCGAAGCATTTCTAGCAGCGCAGGATCTCCCTGCGTGTTGCTTTACAGTCCTGGGGGCAGAGCATTACGTCGGTAGACGGGATGGTGAGCTGTTTGTCAAAGATGATTTTTATGCCCGGCCATCTGAATTCATGTCCACTTTCGAGCCTTATACCCGTATCGCAGATGTATTTATCAATGCCATATTGTGGAAGGAAGAGGCGCCGGCCTTCTTTACTGTGGATCAAATGGCACAGACTGCTTTCCGAATCCGGACGATCGGAGACATTACCTGTGATATAGCCCCACACTCGAGCGTGCCTTCTACGATCCGTCCCAGCTCTATTCAGGATCCTGTATATGGATTTGACCCCACAACGGGACTGGAGGCGGAAGCCTATTATGATCACGTCATCGATGTGATGGCGATCGACAATCTGCCATCGGAGCTTCCGCGAGATGCGGCTACAGCTTTCGGTGCCGCCATTTTGGAATATGTACTCCCCGACCTGATTGCGGACAGACCCTCTGCTATGATCGAAAGAGCTACGATCACCAGAGCGGGTCAACTGACAGACCGGTTCCGCTACCTCCAGGAATATGTGGATGGTCAGTCCTGATCGTCCAGGAAGGACCGGACTGCTTTGTCGATCCGATCGGCCGGGTGGGGATGCAGGTCAGGTTGGAACGGCTGACCGGTAACCTGCTCATAGAGCTGGATATACCGTTGGCTGATCTGCTCCACAAACAGGTTTGGCATGATCGGCATCTCCTGTCCCTCCTTTCCCTGAAAGCCATGGTCCATCAACCATTCCCGGACAAATTCTTTGGATAGCTGGACCTGAGACTCCCCCTTGTCCTGCCGCTCCTGAAAGCCATCCAGATAGAAATACCGGGAACTGTCGGGAGTGTGGATCTCATCCATCACCATGATCTGGCCCTCCCATTTACCAAATTCATATTTCGTGTCGACCAGGATCAATCCGCGTTCCTTCGCCATTTCTGTTCCACGAGCGAACAGGATGCGGGTATAAGTTTCGAGCTGTGTCCAGTCTTCCGGGGTGACAATTCCCTGGCGGAGGATCTCCTCTTTGGAAATATCTTCATCATGCCCTTCGGTGGCTTTGGTGCTGGGTGTGATGATCGGTTCGAGAAAGGGATCATTCTCTCGCATTCCTTCGGGAAGGGGTACCCCGCAAAGGACTCTCTTACCGGATCGATAGGTTCGCCAGGCATGGCCAGTGAGGTATCCGCGAATGACCATCTCAATGCGGATGGGTTCACAATACCGGCCAATCGCCACATTGGGATCGGGTGTGGCCAACAGCCAGTTGGGGACATCATCCGCTGTGGCACGAAGGAAATAGGCAGCCAGCTGATTGAGGACCTGACCCTTGAACGGAATACTGCGAGGCAGAATATGATCAAATGCGGAAATACGGTCGGAGGCAACCAGGATCAGCAGGTCACCCACACGATACAGGTCACGGACCTTGCCGTGATACACCAGATCCTGCTTTGGAAAGGTAAAATCAGTGGCGGATAGAACGGGCTTGGAAGGGTGGTTCATACCCCCAAAGGTAGGGCAGAATTACATGTATTTGATGGAATTCCTGTCCCGAATGATCTCCTTCAGCTCCTTGATAAAGCTGTCATATCCAGGTAAGACTTTACGGGCGGCATCATTCAATGCGAAAAAGGTGCCTTTGTCGAGTTCTGGCGACATCTGAGAGATCTGGCCTTTTACATATTCGACATCTTCGCGGAGCAATTTCTTCAGGGAAGGGATGTCATGCCAGTCGCCCTCCACGGCCAGTCCTTTTTCTGGGCTGCCATCGGTCGAACGGGCAACGGGGTCCAGCTCGATATGAGTGGTATTATTCGATTGGGAAGCTTTGGATTCACTGATCTCAGGGAATTCCCATTGATCACCGGTATTCACCAGAAAGATCTCCAGGCCTTTTTCTTTGATCCGGTAAATGACAAGCCGGACGGTTTCCAACATACTCATGAGCAGACAACACTTGAACGAGGGTTGCGGTTTAGAAGCATGACAAAGAAAGGGAAATAAACCCGATTTATTGTGGTGGACAACGAAAGAAGGCCGGATCAATGCCGATCCCAGGGCTTCATCGATCAAAAAAGCCACCCACTTGCAGGTGGATGGCTTTTTTATTCTGATGACCGAATGCCTATTACAGGTAGGAGCGCAAAGCGTTCCGGTTGTATGATTTCCGTAGACGGCGAATCGCACGTTCCTTGATCTGACGGACACGTTCGCGGGTCAAACCGAATTGTGTGCCGATCTCCTCCAGGGTCAATGACTTATAGCCATTGAGACCGTAGTAGGATGACAATACCTCCACCTCACGGGGAGACAGCATGGACAAGCCATGTTGTACTTCATCTTTCAGAGACTCTTCCATCAGCATATTGTCCGGACTAGACTCACCATCGTTGATGAGGACATCCAACATGGTCGCATCACTTTCTTCTCCGTTGATGGGCGCATCCACGGATACATGACGGTTGGTGCCACGAAGCATGTTGGAGATCTCCCGCGGGGTCATTTCCAGCAACTCCCCAAGCTCTTCGTGTGTGGGTTCCCGTTCGAATTCCTGAACAAAAGAGAGGAACGCCTCATTGACCTTGTTGTATGAGCCCACCTTGTTGAGGGGGAGACGGACGATACGGGCATATTCTACGATCGCCTGCAGGATGGATTGACGGATCCACCAGACAGCGTAGGAAATGAATTTGAAACCTTTGGTTTCGTCAAAACGACGTCCGGCCTTCATCAGACCGACGTTTCCTTCGTTGATCAGGTCACTGAGAGAAAGACCCTGGTTTTGATATTGTTTTGCAACGGAGACGACAAATCGCAAATTGGAACGTGTCAGAATCTCGAGAGCCTCATCATCACCACTTCGGATTCGACGCGCAAGCTCAGCCTCCTCGTCCGCACTGAGCATCGATATTTTACCGATGTCATTGAGGTACTTGTCCAGGGAAAGGCTTTCCCGGCTCGTAATTTTGTTGGTAATTTTTAGTTGCCGCATAGGGTCATCTCAGTTTAGGGACAGTTTATTTGTACGGTATACACAGCAAAAAAGTTGCCACTTTACCAATGTCCTACTTGACTTTAAGACAACTATGCCTTAATGTCCATGGGTTACACACAATACATAGATCAATAGTCGAAAAGTTCCCCTTGTGGAAAACTTGTGATCCAGGTTGTAAGCTCGGTGCAATTGAAATAAGAAAGGTTGCCTGAGGGCTAAAGAAATGGGCAGTTCAAGTAAAATTTTTCCAACTCGTCCCACGGCCCGGATCAAAGATCTCACATGGGTTTTCGCTCAATTGGTCCAGTCCTTCCGAAGGTTGGCTATCTTTGACCTATAAAAATGTAGAACATGTCAGAAAATCAGAAGCAAGGACCTCAGTTGAATATTGAATTGCCAGAAGATGTGGCAGAGGGGATCTACTCCAATCTGGCAATCATCGCTCATTCGCACACTGAATTCGTAGTCGACTTTATCCGAATGATGCCGAATATGCCCAAAGCAAAGGTGAAGTCGCGCATTGTCCTGACCCCTCAGCATGCCAAGCGACTCTTGCGGGCCCTGGCCGATAACGTAAAGAAGTTTGAGTCTCAGTTCGGCAAGATTGAAGACACAGAACCCAATAACTTCCCCCCCATGAATTTTAACACTCCGACAGCACAAGCTTAGAAGTGAAATTCGTTAAGGTGTAAACTGACTACTTATGCAACGCTTGATATCTCTCTCGTTCATGACGGCTATGGTCATCATGATGCTCTCTTTGCCAGCATCCGCTCAAAACAGGGAACGTGACCGTCCGGCACCCAAGCCATTCATGGAAAAACTCTGGTATGGCGGGAATTTCGGACTCGGATTTGTCGGTGGCAACCAGACTTCCCAGTTTAATATAGGATTGTATCCGATGGTCGGGTACAAGATCATTCCCTGGTTTTCTGTTGGGCCGCGATTGGGATTTGAGTACAATTATTACAAGGCTCCAGGCGTCAATCCGAATTTTGAGGTGAAAATCGCCTCCACCAATATCTTCAGTTTCTACACAGGTGTATTTGCTCGTGCACAGATCTATCGCTGGATCTTTGCACAGGGGGAGTACGGAGTGGCCTTTGGTAAGCAGCCTTTTCTCGTGAATGGGGGATATCTGGAATTGGACGATCAAAACAAGGTCGTCAAAAGTCAGGTTACCCAGGAGTCTGGCCTGGTGGGGCTGGGGTACAACTCAGGGGGTATCCTCGCCACTGAACTGTTGATCCTGTATGACCTGCTCGTTCCGGAGAATTCCTATCAGAATCCGTGGAATTTCCGATTCGGCTTCACGTATAAGTTCTAAGAGACTATTTATGCTTCTTCATGCTCCAGCGTGAAGTAACGTAAGATAGCCTTGACGTCCTTGTTTTCGCGAAGCTCCGGGATATAGGTGAAGAGGACTTCGTGCTCTTCGATGCCTTCTGAAAGGGCTTCTTCCAGACTGCGCAGGGCCTGCTTCCGTTTTTTCATCTTGAACTCAGCTGCCGCCTGGATAAAGTAGAGGCCGGCACCCCAGGTGTATTCTGCTGCCTCTTCGATCAGCGTGATGACTGCCGGATAGGCGCCCTGTTGAAATCTGAATTCGGCATAACGAACCCACGACTCCGGCAGTTCCGGAGCAAGTTCGGTGGCCCGGACGAAACAGGCTTCTGCCTCGGCAGGCTTGCCATCAGCCAGCCAGGCCTCCGCCAGTCCAGTGATATAATCTTCATTTCGATCATCCAGATTCACCGCGCGTTCAAAATAGCGTGCTGCCACGCCTGGTTTTTTCTCCAGCATATAGATCTTGCCCAGGGCGTAGTAGATCTCGTCATCCAGCGGATTCAGATTTCTGGCGAGCAGGAAGTATTGTCGTGCCTTTCCCGGATTTTCCAGGGCCTGATAGCTTTGACCGATTTGCTTGAGGATCTCCGCATCCGGTTCGATCCGCTGCTGAATATCATATAGATTCTTGAGGGCACGCTTCGGATCACCGATGGCAAGTGCCACCTCAGAAGCATAGCAAAAAGTCAGTTTGAAGTGTGGCTCCAGCAGACCGGCATATTCAAATGCTTCCATGGCTTCTTCATACCGCAGGAGGTAGTAGTGGGCTTGACCGGCATTGAACCAGGCCATTCCATTGTATGGGTCCTGGTCGATCAGTTCCAGATGGAATTGGAGTGAATCTTTTTGATTGCGGCTGGACTCACTAGCCAGCCAGATGCGTTCCAGTGCTGTGCGGTTCCGCGGTTCGATCTTCAACACTTCTTTATAACTGTGATATGCGGCACCCTGATCTCCACTGCGGGCGTGGACCTGAGCCTCCAGCAGGTGAATCTCGGCCATTCGGGATTGGGGAGCTCGGTACTTCAATTCTGTCAGAAGTACCCGGGCCATTTCGACTTCTTCCATCTGGGTCATCGCCTTGATCCGCAAACAGGTACATGTGATCTCGTCTCCTCCGGATTGCTCCAGAACGGCCAGTTGTTCCATGGCTTCTCCGGGACGCTTGTACTCCAGGAGGATCTCTATCTGGTGAATGAGCAGTTCCCGATCCATCCGGTGGATCGCCAGGGCCTCTTCACTGAGTCGGAGGGCTTCCGACCAGTCATCCTCTTCTCTGAAATGAGAGATGAGGAGGAGGATATCCGTTTTGTTCATCCGGTCCAGCTGTCCATTTTTGGACAGGGACTCATAGCTGGATAACAATGTATTGACGACTTCGCGTTGTGGGGTAGGGGTTGTTTGCATCTTCAGTTTCACCTTGTGTTCCATTTATACGGTCGGTTGCGGTGTAGGTTTCCTTTTGAAGAAGCGCACCTCATTGCCCGTAATGATCTATATATCAGTTAAAAACAAAGGTAAAAATAATACATAATAATAATAATAAATATTCAATGCATTGGCAGGCAAGAGGGTGTGATCTGTCGATTTGGTGGAATATTTTTCTTACATATATATGTTGGGAATCATGCGAGGCACGGGTTTCTTCTGTAGAGCAAGGGTCATGATCCTGGTTCCTTTGTTCCTGCCTGCGTGCCGAAGGCTGGATTCCTGATTCCTTGTTCCTGGTTGTTCTTCTGGCGGGATATGTGGATTCAAGCGTTTCTCAGCTGTTTTTTTTCGAAATAACGCAATAACGAAATAACCTCATAACTCCCCTCAAAACCTGCTCTACGTCATTCTGGGTGCGTGGTATTAGGGTCCTTCAGGGCTTGTAGCCATTTGGCCCGGACAGGATTATGTGCCGATTCTTTCGATTCAAAATCACCCACATTCTCCTACTTGTCTTTACATTATTTCCCGAACACCGAAATCCGAGCGCCGAACACCGTTCTTCGAAATAACGCAATAACGCAATCACTCAATAACAGAAAGCTCAAAACCTCCTCCACTCATAACCTCATAACCTGCTCTACGCCATTCTGGGTGCGTGATATTGCGCCCCT
>JAIPBE010000075.1 GCA_021738725.1 Saprospiraceae bacterium
CTGTTCATCCTCAAATCCTGTAAATCTTGATGCTGACAATATTCGGTATTCGGAATGAAACGCGAAGAAACGAAGGCGCGAAGAATGGTAATGAGTTCTATTAAAATTCCGTCGCCAAAGGAAGGCCAAGAAAGTGGAGGCTTTGCCGGTGAAGTTCAAGCGAAGGCGAGAGTTTGGAGGTTATTGGGTTATTTCGATATTTCGAATGACCGCTGCTAACTCAGAGGCTCTGAAGTGGAGGCCTTTCCAACCGAATCGCAGTAGGGCGTTTATTCGTTTATGCTTTGCCCGCCGAAGCTTTAGTGTAGGAGGGAGTTAAGGAGAAAATTTATGAGAAACCATCGCCAAAGAAGGACCTCTTGTGTGCAGGAGGTTATAAGGAAAAACGCAAGGTCGCTAAGACGCCAAGATTTTTAGCCTGCCTTTTCCCGAAGAAGATTTAGCCCAGGGTTTCAACCCTGGGATATTAAGTTCAAACCCCTCTTCGGAAACCATTTTAATGGTTTTGTTTTCAAATAATCCATCCCGGTATCTCAGTCGATAGCCAGCCTGCCTATGGCTCCACACACATGATCCAAATATCATTTCCGTTTTCCAACCATGGGCCAGGCAAAATTCCTCTGCCAGTAGTATTGGGGTTGATCCAGCATGTATCATGATACCAGACTTTGGAGTCGACCTCATATTTTATAGCTGACTGCCATTCATCCTTGCAATTGCAATAGCTGTCCTTCTTACAGCCATACCCCAATGCCAGAAAGAAGCAGAATAATATCACAATTTTCATATCAAGATGATTTTCTATCTGTTTAATACGAACAATACACCAAATATAGTATTCAAGAGCTATTGAACCGAGCAGAGCCGGATTTTCAGCTGAGCTGTAAAGAAAAAAGGAGCCCCGCTTTTCAACGGAGCCCCTTATTAAAAACTGGTGCATCTTGTCGATCAGGGAATCTGATAGGCCAGGGAAAACCCTAACGTCCTTCCGATCTGATACTGGGAATAGACAAATTCATTTGTCGTAGCAGTCTGATTCGTGAATTTGGAAGCTGTTCGATATAAGGCGTCCATTAGGTTAGTCCCTGTAAAGCCAACGCTGATCCCATTCTTGAATCGCTTTGTGACGGAGAGGTCAAGGCTGTGACGGGCTTTTTCGAAAATGTCTGGAGTGCCTTCACGACCGACAAAAGCCAAGCGATCACCAAATACATTATAAACGAGCGTCGCATCCCAACCAAAATCATTATTGGTATAGCTCAAATTAGCATTAACGATGTACGGGCTCTGTCCCTGAAAAGGTCGAGTGGCCTCCGCATCAGGATTAACCGCACGAATAACATCAAGCTCAATTTCAGGTATATCCACCACTGATTGGATCAGCGAGAGGTTAGTTCCTATCTTGAAATCCTGAAGCACTGGTGAAATAAAGTCGAGACTGCGTCGAGCTTCCAATTCAATACCATAGACTCGAGCTTCATCTACATTTCGGTATGAAAATTCTGGATTAGCGGCTGGAGTAAATGAACGAACGATTGGATTCTTGAAGTCCTTATAGTATACACTGGCAGCGATCAACTCACCGGCACCTATAAACCATTCCCAGCGGAGGTCCAAATTTGTGATCCGTGTACGCTGGAGGTCCGGGTTTCCTAGGAATATTGCATCTCCGATAAACTCGAAGGAGGAGAAGGGGGCCATTTCCCGCATATTGGGACGTGCCAATGTATTGCTATAACTGGCCCTCAGGTTCATGTCTGGGTTCAGATTGAAGAGAAGAGAAACCGCCGGCAGAAAATCAATCGTATCAACTTTACCGATGGCAAGGTTGTCATTACCACTGACTACCTCCAGGTCTGTAGTTTCCACCCGAAGTCCACCAATAACCTTCAGGCGTGGCAACACTTGCAGGGTACCCATAGCATAAGCCGCCAAAATCTGAGATGTTCCGGTATAGGAGTTCTCCGGGCGGGTATCGTCGTTGATATAGTTGCCAATGTAATAGATGCCATTTGTGTCATCGGTTTTATAGACACCTGTATTACCCGGACCAAAGAATTCGTCGGCATCCCCTTTGTAGGGTTGTCCTCCATAAGTACCTGTGCGCAGACTCACAACATATCGGCGCTCAGAGAAGTCACGATCCATTCCTGTATAGGCACCTCCGAACTTCAATTTGGAACCGCGGAGATAGCCTTTCTCAATCGGAAAGGTGAGGTCGATATGGCCTTCTATCTGGTTGTCTTCAAGATTTCGAAAGTAATGACCGGGAAGGTCGTATGCTGCTTGGGTGATGGCCCAGTTCGGGGCAGTCGGGTCATATTCATTGGCAAAAATCCGCATGTCGGGTTCATCCTGCGTAGATCGAGTGTAAGCTCCTACCCATTCCAGGCTCATAAAGTTGAAATGGTGATCACCGCGAATATTTCCACTGCGAATGGCACGTTCTGTGAATTGCTGTGTACGTGTCTCGAATAGCTCAGGTGCGAGAATGCCGAAGTCCTGATGGCTTCCCACCTGGTATCGTGAAAGGATATCTGTTTGATGATTATAGATTCCTGTCAACGAAATCTTGTCATTGCTACTCAGTTTATACGCCAGTCCGGCAAGACCACCGACGACGGGGGTTTCCACACTCCTTGTATCATTGAGCGTAAAGTTGTTGGTCAGGTCGTTGGCCATAGGATCACCTGAGTAGAACCAGTTGGCCATAACACCATCATTATAGTGCGTAAAATTGCGCTTGTGATTAGCTGCAAGCATATAGCCCAATGGCTTACCGAAGAGGCGCTTTTGATCGCCAAGAGAAAAAGAAAGTCCATAGTTTAAGGGGCTGCGCATGGTCACTGGCGTCATGGGGTTGTCCAGTGCTTTGGCTGCTTCATCAACCTTAGCTGCATACTCTCCGTTTGTGCGGCCTTTGATTACTGAGCTTTGCTTGAGGTAAACATCAACGCCTTCTTCTGTAAAAAATGATGGTAACGCACGTCCCCCATCATCATATCCCAGCCAATCCGTAGAGCCACGTTGCTGACTGAGAAACTTATCATTTAATGAAGACTGGGTATTATAGGCAATACTTGTCTTGACACTGAATGTGAATTGTTCAGGGAAGGATTTAGTCTGAATATCTACGTTTCCTCCTGTAAAGTTTCCTGGCTGATCCGGAGTAAAGGACTTAGCCGTAATTATGTTTTCCAACAGGTTTGACGGGATCAAATCGAGTTGGGCACTATTCCGATAAGGATCTGTACTAGGAAGCATCACGCCGTTCAGTTGGGCAGTTGAATAACGATCACCCAAGCCACGGACATTGATGTACTTCCCTTCTTCAACAGCAGCACCAGTCACCTTGGTCATCGCAGTTGCCGCAGAACTGATTCCCATGCGTGACATTTCCTGGCTGGAGATCCCGTCCTGGATCTTGTCCGATTTCTTTTGCAGCATCAGGACGGCATTTTCTGTACGCTCGAGCACCGAGGCCTTGACCACCACTTCGACTAACTGTACAGCATCATCTGAAAGTGTAAAATCCATCTTGGTCACTTCCCCGTCTTTGACGATCAGGCCTTCAATCCTTCGTTCCTGATAGCCGATGTAAGTGGCCACTAAAACATGTGTTCCAGCAGAAGCTTCAAACTGGAATTTTCCATCCAGATCTGTAGACGCTCCTTCAACGGTGCCTTCAATCAGGACATTTGCCCCGATTAACGGTTCAGCTGTATTAGCATCCAATAAAGTTCCACTGACAATTCCCTGTGCCCCCATGGTTGATCCAAAGATCAACGCGAGGACAAACAAAAACATCTTTCTCATTGCACCAGATTAAGATAATTATGAATGTTTGTTTTATCAAAATGACCGAACCCCTAAAGGGGTCCGGTCTGTTTACTTACTATCGTTGAATTACTTGATCACCGTCATTTTCCTGGACAGGCGCACCTGAGGAGTTTCAAGGGTGATGTAATAGGTTCCGTTTGCCAAATGCGACACAGCCACTTCGTGTGAATACGTTCCTGCGAGCAGGTTTTCGGCACTCATCGGTGTCGCCACCAGGCGACCTTGAAGGTCATAAACCTTCAGGCTGATCTGATCTGCAGTTGGTAATGTGAATGAAACTGTCGTTTGTGCAGAAGCCGGGTTGGGCCAGTTGGACTGGAGGATATAACCGTTTTTCTCCGCAACAAACTCTTCTGTTCCTGTCGTTTCGCAATTTTCATTGAAGTACCCGTATAACTCCAGTGCAGTCCAACCGGCAGCCCAGTTGTCATTGCCAAAAGCTCCATGATAGGTGACTTTGTCATAGAAGATATCCGTCGCCGTCGGAGCACCGTCAGCAGCAGCTGAACCTGCAGCGAGACGAGGATTCAATTGACCATCAGGATTCCGGCTCACTCCGCATACAAACGGGTTTTCCAGTTTGTTACCATTGTTGCTCAAATGAGCGATCACACCTGCTGCAGTTGGATCATCACCATTGGCATATTTATCTACAACGGCATCCAGGGTATTCCCTGCTCCAAACTCCCACCAGTAGTTATTTTGAATGACCAGATCACCTGCAAGGAGATTGCCATAGCTATCCACACCACTGGCAGCAGGAAGGTCTTCAACACTAATCGCCTTTTCCTTGAATGAAGTGAAGATGGAATTCGCATAGGTACCACCGGTGTTGTCCCGCAACATCAAGGCAAATTCGTTATCAGCATTGGCGTTCAATCCAGAACCGATATACGTCGCGTTGTAAATGGTCGGTTTTGAAAAGGGAGCTTGTCCATCGGGACTTGCACCATCATGCTCTCCGGCATTATTACCTACTTCAGAACCGAGAAGGACAAACCAGAACTGACCCTTACCGCGCCAGCCGAAGTCCCAGTCCATTCCGTCATCACCTGGGAAGGCAACCACCAAATGCTTGCATTCTACGGCACCGCCAAACCACTCTATACCATCATCCGAGTTAGCAAAGACCTCGACATAATCAATCTCTGTACCTCGGCCAACTCCTCCCAGAGTCAGACCATTAATCTCATTACCAGGTGCCAATTCAGCACCACCGTGACGGATGGACACATAACGCAGTGTTCCTGAATCATCATCATCATCCATTCCACCGTAACGAGCACGTGGTTCCATAGTGGAGATTCCTTCAACCTGATCCTCTCCGGTCGGACGAGCGATCTGTCCATATCCCAGGATGACAATTCCACCCCATAGGCCACTGTCATTTCCAGTCAGTGACCCAGCCAAATCATCAAATTCGGAAGTGAATACGATGGGCTCAGCAGGGGTGCCAACCGCTTCGATGCAAGCTCCACGGGTAATAATGAGGGCAGAAGTATTATCGCCATTACTCGGTGTCTCCAGGCCTTTGATGACAGTACCTGCTTCGATGTACAGGCATGAACCTTCTTCCAGGAAGACCAGCCCATCAATGAAGTAGGTATTCTCTTTCGTCCAGAAGTAGGTTTGCCCACCAAGCAGGTCACCATCCTTAATGACCAAATCGCCACCGGTAGTTGGTGTTGCTAGATCGCCGAAATAGCCATAAAGATCCATAGCGGTCCAACCCAGGGCCCAGTTATTTTTGTTATCAAAAGCACCATGATAGTTCACTGCATCAAAAAATGGATCAGCTGCAGCTACCCCAGGATTCAACGCCGGGCTACCGGCACTCAACCGTGGATCAAGCATATTATTCGGAATACGGCTGATTCCACCCAAACTTGGATTGGACAATTGGTTGCCATTTGCAACAAGATGGCTGATGACCTCGGTTGACGTAGGATCATCTCCAGCGGCATAGGTGTCCACGATATCTGCCAGTGTATTTCCTGCGCCAAATTCCCACCAGACATTGCTCTTCAGGTTCAGGTCGCCATTCAACAAATTACCATAACTGTCTACACCACTTGCTGTAGGAAGATCCTCCACACTGATCGCCTTTTCTTTGAACGAAGTGAAGATGGAGTTGGCGTAGGTGCCTCCTGTATTATCACGGAGCAACAGTGCAAACTCATTATCGGCATTGGCATTCAAACCGGAACCGATATAGGTCGCATTGTAAATAATTGGATTAGAGAAAGGTGCCTGACCATCCGGACTGGCGCCGTCATGCTCACCGGCGTTGTTTCCAACCTCAGTACCCAGGATCACAAACCAGTACTGACCTTTTCCACGCCAGCCAAAATCCCAATCCATTCCATCGTCGCCTGGAAAGGCAACCAGAAGGTGTTTGCATTCTACTGCACCTCCAAACCACTCGATTCCATCGTCCGAGTTAGCAAAGACCTCGACATAATCAATCTCTGTACCACGGCCAACTCCTCCCAGAGTCAGACCATTAATCTCATTACCAGGTGCCAGTTCAGCACCACCGTGACGGATGGACACATAACGCAGTGTTCCTGAATCATCATCATTATCCATCCCACCGTAGCGAGCACGTGGTTCCATAGTGGAAATTCCCTCCACCTGGTCTTCACCGGTTGGACGGGCAATGACACCTCTTCCCAAAATGACCAGGCCTCCCCACAATCCACTGTCATCAGCAGTAAGGGATCCGGAAAGATCATCCAGTTCGGAAGTGAATATAATGGGCTCAGATGCCGTACCGATCGCATTGATTTTGGCATCTCGTGTAATAATCAAGGCAGTAGTATTGTCGCCATTGGTCGGAGTTTCCAAACCCTTGATAACAGTGCCTGCTTCGATGTTTAATACTCCGCCTGCCTCGAGGAATACGAGACCATCCAACTGATAAACGTTGTTCTTGGTCCAGTTGTAGGTTTGGCCTCCGACAAGGTCGCCGTCTTGAATGACCACCTGTGCCTGAAGGCCTACAATGGACATCAAAAACAATAGAATGAGGGGGTAGATTTTTCTCATGGTTCTGGTTCGTTAATTTGATGGGACAAAGCTACCAGAGGAGTGTTACGGCAATATTAAGTTGAGCTTAATTCCTAGTTAACAAGAGTTTGTTTTTCACCTGCACAAGAACTTTACATTTTCTTTACAATCCGTTCATTTTCAAGTAATATGAAGTCACTTTTTTTGTATTCAGAACATATCCTTACATCCCAACTTCTGAAAACACCACTATGTACAAACGGAAATTATGTGTGGCCACCATCTCGGATGTCCATTTAGGTACCTATGGTTGTCATGCACGTGAACTGTACAGATACCTCCGCAGTATCGAACCCGAGATCCTGGTCCTCAATGGAGACATCATCGATATGTGGGAATTTCGCAAACGGTACTTTCCGGCAGATCACCTCCAGGTCATCAAGGAAATCTTCAGAATGGCCAGTAAAGGAACCAGGGTCTATTATATCACAGGGAATCATGATGATGTATTACGCCGCTTCTCCAATCTTCGGCTCGGCCACATCCACTTGAAAGACAAGCTCGTCCTCCAGATCAATGGCGAGAAAACCTGGATCTTCCATGGCGATGTATTTGACATGTCTATACAGGTCACCCCCCTGCTGGCCAGAGTGGGCAGCCGGAGTTATAATGTGTTGATCCGCTTGAACCGACTGGTCAACCGCATCCTGGAAAAAATGCAAAAACCCAAGATCTCCCTGGCCGGAAAGATCAAGCAATCCGTCAAGCGAGCGGTCCAATTTGTCCAGGATTTTGAAGATCTGGCAATTCATGCCGCATTGGAAAAAGGCTATGACTATGTCCTGTGTGGCCATATCCATAGACCCATGATCCGCAAGGTTGAAAATCATCAGGGATCCGTGACCTACCTCAATAGCGGCGATTGGGTGGAAAATCTGACCGCTATGGAACATGATGGCCAGGGATGGAAACTCCATTACTTTGACCAGACCGACTACATCTTCCGCAATGATCGACTCTTGATCAATCATGAGGCATTAGATGAAGATGATATGGATCTGCATGAGCCAATGAGCATGATCCAGGATATCCTGAATGGCTCCTCTGCCATAGAGGAGATCCAGCTGGAGAGATCTCGTACTTCCAATTCACATTGACCCATGTCTAACCTGATCCTCGACCGCCCGCTTCGACAAGCCATCCTGGATGATCGTCGCATCACCCTGACCGATCAGGAATTTGAAATCCTCTGGGTCCTCTCAGCCTATGCCGGTCGGTCCTTGACCCACCAACGGATGATCGAACATCTGGACGAGAACGATGTCGAGATCGACATCCGGGAGATCCTCCCCTGCCTGCTTTCCCTAAAAGAAAAGATCCCGCCGCCTCGCCGTCTGGGCTTGTTGGGCGGTCGGGCTATGTTGATCTAGAAAGAAATTTGAATTTAGAGCGCACAGATCATATCCCGACTTTCCTTACGGGCTTGATTTTAATCATGCCTCCACGAGCGTCTTTCACAGCTGACATGATCACAAATGCATCCGGATCGATCTTGTCGATCTCGGTTTGCAGCCGTGCAGTCTCCAATCGAGTAATTACTGTGTAGACGATCTCTGTATCCTCCTCCCTGGATCCTTTTTTCCCATACCCCTTTCTTCCACGGAACAGCGTAACGCCCCTGCCCATTTCCCGAATGATCATCCGTTTGATCTGTTCATGATAATCCGTCACGATGGTCACACCGACATATTCTTCGACGCCGTCAATGACGAAGTCCACCGTTTTAGAGGCGGCATAATAAGTCAGAATAGCATACAGTGCAATTTCAATTGACAGGACTTTTGCAGCAATGATGAAGAGGACCAGATTAAAGATGAGAATGACATTCCCCACAGTCAGGGTGCTTCTTCGACTGATGGTGATCGCCAATACTTCAGTCCCATCTATGATCGCTCCGCCACGGATCGCCAGACCGATGCCCAGTCCGAGGAACAATCCACCAAAGGCGGCAATGAGGATCTTGTCCTCTGTCATCATCGGGATGGGCAAGACAGCCACCGCCCCTGCCAACAACAGGATGCCCACTAAACTCCGGAATGCAAATCGCGGGCTGAAGGCCACGTAGGCCAGATACAGGAAAGGTAAATTCAGTACAACCAATAACCACGGTAACGGCCAGTCGAACAGATTGGCCAACAGCAGCGAAGTTCCGGTGACACCTCCATCCAGAAATTCGGCAGGCATCAGAAATCCTCTCAGACCAAATGCTGCAGCACCAACACCTAATAAGATGGAAAGGTAATCTCGAATCCCATGTGACAACTCTACCTCAACCCGACGAACCTTCTTATCCAATACCTCCGGCCTCAGTTTTACAAATGGCTTATGCTTATTCGCCCGCTGTACTGCATTTGCGATAATGGAGTGAAAAAAAGGGATCATTTAGTTACGGTTCTGGTTTGGAGTAAGATAGGTATAAAGGCATGGGATTGTGCTCTTCAGTATGGTTTCATCTTCTTCTCATCCCCTTCTAATGTCAAAACCCGACAAATCCACAACAGGCTTTTGGCATCACGAGGCTTTCTCCTAATTTGGGCCTCCATTCCTGGAATCGTCCATATAGCATGGATACCCGTTTTCGAATTGAAAATCCACATATGAAACACATCCTGACCCTTTTGCTTGCAGTTCTTTTGCCTCTTTGCCTGATCGCTCAGAAGAAGGACAAGAATACCCCCGCCAAACCTGACAACGGGGCATTCACCAGCGCAACCCTTTCCGGCCTCTCCTTTCGTTCCATCGGACCTGCCGTCACTTCCGGTCGGATCGCCGACTTCGCCGTCAATCCGCATAATCAAAGCGAATATTATGTCGCCGCAGCGGCAGGTGGTGTCTGGAAGACAACAGATCACGGCATCACCTTCAACCCCATTTTCGACGGACAGGGATCCTATTCCATTGGCTGCATCTCGCTCGACCCGTCCAATGCCTCTGTCGTTTGGGTGGGCACCGGTGAGAACAACAACCAGCGATCGGTCTCCTATGGCGACGGCGTGTACATGAGTCCGGATGGTGGAAAATCCTGGCAGCACAAGGGCCTGAAAAATTCGGAGCACATTGCCAATATCATCGTCCATCCCCAGGAGCCGGCCACGATCTATGTGGCGGCCTACGGACCAGTCTGGAGTGCCGGTGGCGACCGCGGTGTCTATAAGAGTACGGACGGAGGCACCACCTGGACCTGCGTCAAATCCGTATCTGAATACACCGGTTGCAACGATCTGGTCATGGACCCCCGCAATCCGGATGTGCTCTATGCGGCCTTCCATCAACGGATGCGCAAGGTCTTCACCTACATCGGTGGCGGACCGGAAACGGCATTGTTCAAATCCATCGATGGCGGCGCTACCTGGACCCAGCTTGCAGGGGGGCTACCCACCGGAGATCTGGGCCGAATGGGACTGGCGATCAGTCCGGTCAATCCGGATGTGCTCTATACCGTCATCGAAGCCAATGATGACAAGGGAGGCGTCTATCGCTCGACCGACCAGGGTGCGAGCTGGGAAAAGCGCGGCGGCACCTACACCTCTGGCAACTATTACCAGGAGATCACCTGTGATCCCAAGAATGTCGATCGCATCTATATTACCGACACCTATTACCAGATCAGCGATGACGGTGGAAAAACCACCCGCAACCTCGGTGAGTTGAACAAGCATATTGACAACCATGCCATCTGGATCGATCCGAACAACACAGACCACCTGTTGGTCGGTTGTGATGGGGGCGTCTACGAGACCTGGAATCTCGCTGGCACCTGGGATTTTAAATCCAACCTCCCGGTCACCCAATTCTACAAGGTCAGCACGGATAACGCCGAACCATTCTACCATGTGCATGGCGGCACCCAGGACAATCTCAGCCTGGGCGGACCCAGCCGAACCACTTCCGCCAATGGGATCGTCAATTCGGACTGGTATGTCACCTCTCTGGGTGATGGCTTTGAAACGCAGGTCGATCCGACCGATCCAAATATCATCTATGCCCAGGCGCAGTATGGCGCACTGAGTCGTTTTGATCGGCGCAGCGGTGAATACCTCTATATCAAACCAGTCGAAGGTGCAGGTGATCCAGCACTTCGCTGGAATTGGGATGCGCCTTTGTTGATCTCCCAGCACAATCCGACTCGGCTTTACTTTGGCGCCAATAAACTGTTCCGTACGGATGACCGGGGCAATTCATGGAAGGTGATCAGTCCTGATCTGAGCCGCAACATAGATCGCAACAAGCTGGAGGTCATGGGCCGGGTCTGGTCTGTCGATGCCATCGCTAAAAATGGCAGTACGGATATCTATGGCCAGTTGACAACCATTGCTGAATCCAAATTCGATCCAAACCTGTTGTGGGTGGGCACGGACGATGGCCTCCTGCAGAAGACAACGGATGGAGGTGCCTCCTGGACCCGTTATGACAATCTTCCAGGTATCCCGGAGATGTGCTATGTGCATCAGATCATTACCTCTTTGCACGATCGAAATACGGTTTACGTCTGTTTCAATCATCACCGGTTTGGCAACTTCAAGCCCTATGTGCTGAAAACAACTGACGGTGGTGCCACCTGGAAAGCCATACAGTCTGACCTCCCGGAAAGAGGCTCTGTCTATACCATTGCCGAAGATCATGTCGACCCCAACCTGCTCTTTGTGGGGACTGAGTTCGGTTGTTTCTTTACTACGAATGGGGGCGGTCACTGGCTGCAGATCACAGCCGGTCTGCCGACCATTGCGGTTCGAGATATCGAGATCCAGCGCCGGGAAAACGATCTGGTCCTGGGTACTTTCGGCCGGGGTTTTTACATCCTGGATGATTATAGTGCCTTGCGCGGATTGACCCAGAAAAAACTGGAATCAGATGCACTCCTCTTCCCTGTCAAGGACCCCTGGATGTATGTGGAGCGTTATCCGATCGGATTGCGCAGTAAAGGACACCTCGGCAGCAGTTATTTTGTCACGCCCAATCCGGAAGTAGGTGCTGTGTTCACCTACTATCTGAAGGATGAGATCAAGAGTCTCAAAGAACAGCGCCAGGAACGTGAAAAGGCGGCTTATGAAAAGAAAGAAAAGGTCTTTTATCCTTCCATGGACAGCCTGCGAATGGAGGACCATCAGGTCGATCCATATCTGCTCTTCACCATTCAGGACCGGAATGGGCAGGTGATCCGCTATCTGAAGGCGGACGCAAGCAACGGACTCAAACGCCTTGTGTGGGATCTGCGCACAGCTATTGCAGCTCCGGTAAACAACCGATATGTTCCCGGACCGGATGTCTTGTTCGGCACAGCAGAAACGGGGCACCTGGTTGCTCCCGGGGAGTATAGCGTCCGCCTGTCAAAGGTTGTCGACGGCATCATGACACTCCTCACTGAACCACAATCCTTTACCGTCAAATATCTGGACCAGGGCAGCTTGCCGACCGACCTGGCAGTATCTACCCCTTTCCTCGAAAAGGTCAGTGTGTTGCGCAAGGCCGTGGGTGGCGCCAGCGATCTGCTGCAAGACCTCCAAACCCGCGTCACGACTATGGATGCTGCGGTCCGCGACATGCCTGCCCCGGCGGCTGATCTACTGAAGAAAGCCACGATACTACAGCAGAGTCTGACAGATCTGAATATTCGATTGAATGGTGATGGCACAGCTGCCAGTCGGCAGTTTGAAACCGTGCCATCGATCAGCGATCGCGTCTTTGGCATACAAGGAGCTCTGTGGGTATCGACAGCGCCTGTGCCCAAGACCTATACGGATTCCTATGAGGTGGCCAAAAGCCAGTTTACAGCCTTCATGAATGATCTTCGCTCCATAGACGTGAAGGTGCACGCTCTGGAGGATGAGCTCGAAGCCAATGGCGCTCCGTACACCCCGGGGCGCTGGCCCAGGAAGTGGTAGTACCTCCGAGTTGAAGAAAGGGATTGTCCGAAGATCGGGCAATCCCTTTTTTATTGGCCATTTGCCAATGGTGATGGCGAAATAGCCGTATTTTGACGGCTCCACCCATGCCCGTCAGCGGCGCTGATGGGTCACCATCAAGATAGATCGCACTATGAACCGAATCCTGTATATGAGTATTGGGCTGATCCTGACGACAGGGTTGCTGTATGGCCAAACAAATCGAACGAATCATTGGCACTTTGGATTCGGACAGGCCCTCGATTTTACTTCCGGGGCCCCAGTCCAGGTGGCCGGTAGCCAGCAATTCACCTTCGAAGGTTGTGCCTCCTTGAGCAGCACCGCCGGTCAATTGCTCTGGTACACCAATGGCGGAGGCCGCGATCCCGTGCAGAGCGGCCAGCCTGCGGGATCTATCTGGGATCGGAACAATGATGTCCTATATGATATGAGCTACACGGAAGGCGGAGGGTACAGTTCTGCCCAATCCGCTGTGTTCATCACCAGGCCGGGCGCACCGGACCAGTATTATCTGTTCACCATGGAGGAGGTGGAATTCAATATTGGCGGAGATGTCCCCAGTCAGCCGGATGGCCGGGGGTTATCCTGGTTTGCGCTGGATGCCACCCTCAATGGTGGCCTGGGCGGGGTCACGGATTACCAGGAGAACATCTATGGCCCCACCTATGAAGGACTTTGTACCATTCAACACGCCAATGGAGAGGACTGGTGGATCGTGGCCTTCCAATCCGATCTGAAAGGGCTGGTCCTTGTCCCCGTCACCGCTGCCGGTGTCGGCCTGCCCGTGTTCATCCAGACACCCCCCCTGTATAATAATGTCATCAAGAGTTCGCCAGATGGAAATTGGCTCACCACCATAGGTGAACCAGGTCGCCTCTTATTTCCCTTCGATGCGGCTACTGGCACCATCACCAATCCGGCCATATTGCCCGCAGGTATGCAGGTCGAATTTTCAGCGAACAGCCATTGGTTGTATGCCTTTTCAAAAGCCCTCGCCACGGAGGTCTACCGATTCGACCTGGAGAGTCCGGATATTCCGGGCAGTCAGGTTACCATGGGGAACATACCGGATATGAAGGATGGTCTATCCCTCATGACCATCATTACTTACCCGCAATTGGGGCCGGATCGGAATATCTACTTCTCCAATTTCTATCTGCACCCGGATGGATCTACAGACAGTTATCTGTCGGCCATCATCTGCCCGAATGCTGGAGGTACACTTGCCCCCAATCATTTTTTTCTGGGCATGCTGGCGACTGCGAATCCTGTCTTTCTTGGACTGCCCAATTTTCCGGCCGCCTGGCTTGCGGGAGAAACCATCGAAGAGGTGAATGTTGATCTCGGCCCGGATACCATTTTGTGTCAGGGCGCATCCATTCAGTTATCCTTTCCCGTCCCGGGAGCGACCTATCTGTGGTCTACCGGAGATACCACCTCGACCCTGGAGGTCACCACACCGGACATCTACCATCTCACGGTAACCACGCCTTGTGCTTCCGGGGTTGATACGATCACAATTTTCCCCAGCGACCTCCTGGCCGATGCCGGCCCGGACATCACCATTTGTGCCGGAGAATCCATTCAGATCGGACAGGATGCAATGGGCTCCATCCAATGGTCGCCCGACTCCACCTTGAATGATCCTGGCTCGGCGACTCCACTGGCCAGTCCGGATACCACGACCACCTACATCCTGCAAGTTTCCGGTGAGGAATGTGTCCTGGTAGATTCGATGCTGGTCACGGTATCACCTCTACCCGTTATTTCCATTTCACCTGGCGATACAACCGTCGGACCTGGAAGCCCTGTCCTGGTGAGTGCCACCGGAGGACCGGTCACGAGCTGGACGCCACCTGCAGTGGTGGACTGTCTCACCTGCAATGAAACGGAGGTGACTGTTTTTGAAAATACCACCATCATCGTGCAGATCACAGGTGAGAATGGTTGCTCTGCTTTTGATTCCATTCAGATCACTGTCGACCCCGAGATCTGCCAGCCCAAATTGCCAAATCTCTTTACGCCGAATGGCGATCAGACCAATGAGCTGCTCGCCCCGGTGCTCTGGGATACCCCCTACCGACTGCAGGTCTGGAACCGATGGGGAAAGATGGTCTATGACAACAATGGAGATGGTGTCGGATGGGACGGAAAGTTCAAGGATACCGATGCCCCGTCAGATGTATATGCCTGGCTGTTCACGGCTGACTTTTGTGGGCGTGAGCAGTCGTTGAGGGGAGAGATTACTTTGGTAAGATAAGTACGGAGGTAGGGCGTTATTGGGTTATTTCTCAAGGTATTGGGTATTGGGCGTTGGGTATTGGCCGTTGGCGTTATTGGGTTATTTCGTTATTTCGTTATTTCGAAAATCAATAGTAAACGAATAAACTCATAAACGAATAAACATGATTCGGTGTTCGGCATTCGGTGTTCGGTGTTCGGTGTTATTTCGTTATTTCGTTTTTTCGAAAATCAATAATAAACGCATACCTGTCCGCCGGGGCGGAAACGAATAACCGAATAAACCGGATGCGGTGTTCGGCTCTTGGTATTCGGTATTCGGAAAAATGTAGAAGGTTGGGATATTTCGTTATTTAGAAAAGGTACTGAGCGTTGACCCCCATTACCTTTTACCCATTACCTATTACCCTCTCCATCCGGAGTCGAATGTTTTCCAGGAACCCAGCCATCATATCCAGAGGCGATTAACTTCAGCAGCAGGCAATCATCAACGAGATACACAAAACCGGATCACCTCCGATCGCTGGTCATCCTGCAACCGGAGGAAATAAATACCCGGATGAACATCCGGCAGTGAAAGCTCCCATTGATTCCCGCCTTTTTGCTGGTGAAGCAATTGTCGCATGACCACGGACTGATCCGGGGCGATCACCTGCACATGCAGATCTCCCACACGGTTGGCCTGACGCTGGAGGATGATGGTATTTCCGGAGACGGGGTTGGGATAGATCCGGCTGTCCGAGGGTGCGCCATCCAGCTGGACAGTGACAATGGGACTGAAGGCCACCTGCCCGTCCAGATCCACCTGCCGGAGGCGGTAGTACCACTGGCCGGAGCCGGGTCGGTAATCGGTCCAGGAATAGTCATGTGGGGTACTTGTGGTGCCCTGTCCAATGATAGATGCAAGGGCCATAAAATGCGCTCCATCCACAGACCGTTCAACAACAAAGTGATCGTTGTTGATCTCTGTAGAGGTGGACCAGAAGAGTTGGACATCCTCCACCTGTCGGGTGGCGGTGAAGGGTATCCGTCCGACTAACTGCATAATTGAATGATCAAATCATAGCTGGATCTTTGTCTAAAAACCAAGACAAGGCAGACATGAAAGGAGATCAAACCATTGAAGAACTGGTTCAGGCATACGATCCATCAAATGGAACC
>JAIPBE010000076.1 GCA_021738725.1 Saprospiraceae bacterium
GAAGGAAAACATAGGATGAGTGTCTTAAACGCTGTGAGGAACAAAATTGTCCTCAGAATTTTTGCTGTCGTGCGAGATGACGTTATGTATAACCCAAAATTTCAATATGCACTTGCTTAACCCATAGAAAACGGGCAAGACCGTTACAAACGTACCCACCTGCGTCGGATCACAAGATGATGATGTCTGCCAGGTGGTATCCATGGCCACATGGACATATTGTGTAATGAACAAGCTGTCACACGGACCGCTGGTGACCAGAAGGGTATCCGCATAATTCGTCCCGGCTCCGCAAATGGTGGCCATCTCCGTTACCTGGTAGATGCCGCTGTAGATGCGCTCGATATAAAGTGTGCTGTCGCAGCCGAACTGGTTGGTCAGGATCAGTGTGTCCATACCCGCTTGCGCCGGATCACAGGTATATACGCTCTGTTGGATAGCTTGCGATGGCAAAAGGGTGGTCGTGGTGATAGCCAGACTATCACATCCATATTGGTTCTGGAGCCAGATGGTGTCAACGCCAACCAGCGCCGGGTCACAGGTGGTATTCTGGATAATGCTTTTAGAGGAAGGCAAAAGGGTTAGCTGGGAGATCACCAGACTGTCACATCCACCACTGGTTTGATAGATCACCGTATCGACACCTGCCAGCAAGGGGTCGCAGGTCGTAGAGGACAGGGTCACCTTGATCGCCGGAACCAGGATGTACTCCACTATGGAAAGGCTGTCACATCCGTTTTGGGTTTGTAAAAGAACAGTATCGATGCCCGCCAATCCGGGATCGCATGTCTGCATCTGGACATAGGTCGTGTCACCTGTTGAGGTCTGAATGTGGATGCAAATAGAATCAGAGGTGCCACATTCATTATAGGCCGACAGGCAGATCTGGGCAAGTCCTGGTCCGGCTGGCACAAACTGCAGGTCATCATTCTTGAGGATGATATTCAGGGCGGGATCATAGCTCCACTCGAATCCTGTGGCCGGAGCACCGCCACCGGTGGAGGGTTGGAGAATCAGAGTGTCCCCCAAACACAGATCATGCACTCCCTGGATGACCGGCGGACTGGGCAGTTCCGAGGAACTGGTTACGACCACGCAGGCAGAATTCGTACAGATCGCCCCGTTGGATTCATGGCTAACCGTCAGGCAGTATTGACCTGGTTTATTTACCAGGGTATTGGCTTCATCGATCGAACCTACAAATCCTTCTGGCGGTCCTTCCCATAGAAATGTTGTAGAGCCGCCGAGAATCGGATTCACACTGGAAGCCAGTCCATCCAGCACCACCACAGCAGCAGGATCACATTCCAGCTCTAAAGGTGGCTGAACGATCGCCACTGGTTCCATGATCCGCAGGTCTAGAATGATCACGCTATCGCATCCACGCCAATCCGAACACTGGATCTCAAAGACCCCCGTTTCCGTAAAGATTTCGTTGCATACTTCGATCACCACTGGGCTGCAGGTATCGATGATCAGACTGGTCACAGGCGGTAGATCAAATTCCTCGACCATACAGGTCACGATACTGTCACATCCATTTGGACCGGTCAAATGGACGTCATAAACTCCGGGTACTGAAAAGGTTTCACCTGCACACTCCACTTCGGAATTCTGACAAAAAAAGACTTCTTCAACAATGGGGTCCTGTACTGGAACATTGACTAGAATAGAGTCTATGACACATCCATCCTGCGTGGAATAGGTAACTGCGTAAGTCCCTGATAGGAAATTGTTGTTTGCAATAAAAAATTCAGATTCATTCTGCCCTGAAAGAGCTGCACCATTAAAATACCATTGCCAGGTCCCTCCATTGTGATTCACTTCGCCGACCAGTGAGTAGTCCTGCTCGCAGGGTAATCCAATATCTGTCAACATCAAATCAGCCAGTTCAGTACCTCCGGCCAGGCTGAAGTCATCGTACAACACATATATATTGCAATCACCTTCCTCATAATCAGAAGGCAAAACACAGGGCGCTCCGATCATAATCCCATTGATGTCCTCTGTCGGTGTAAAAGTGATATCGACTTGAATCCATGTAGCTGCTGGATTGTAGACGACATATCCCAGTGCCACCCAATTCGGATCAGCATCCGTCGGACAGTCAAAGGTATTCGCCGGCAAAGCACAAGAGGAATTACCAAACAGTGTCAACTCCAATGGATCAAAACTGAAATTGACCGGATCACAGTTGGCCCCTAAAACAGTTGCAGCGACATAAACACTGAAGGTGTATTCCACTCCAGTTTCTAGGGGGTTATTTAAACACACACCCGCATACTCCCGATAGCCTTCATATATATAACATCCTAAAGAGCCATCCCCGGAGGGAAAGGGAACCAAGCCAGCATCGACTACAGCCGGCATGACAAATCCACAGGTATGATTATAATCAGTCGTAGCATTTGTCCCGGGTTCCCAGGTATCTACGCAATTCATCTCGCTCACACCCATCGGGCAACAGGACTTAGATTCCAAATTCGGGTTCGGTATGTAAGAGGTGAGATCCATATACGTATTCACGCCGACACATTCACAATCTGGATCGTAAATGTCCACGAGGCCATCCCCATCATCATCGACACCGTTGTTGCAGATCTCCTGGGCAAACCCAAGTGAGGAACAAAGCATCAGGCAAATGACCAGAAATCCACGGATCTGGAATATCTCAATTACCACTCGAAGAGTAGCCCTCCAACGTATGATCCGGGCATAGAAATCCTGTATCATTTCTGACATCATTAAATTAGATAGACTTGATTGGTACTCGTTATCGAGTGAGGGTCACATCACCTTTGAACAGCCGGATGGTACCATCTAATAACTCGACTTCCACGACATACACGTAAACGCCGGGATCCATCAATTCCTCACGGAAATGACCATCCCATCCTTCTGAAGGGTCATTGATCGGCAGATCGCTTCGCGAAAAGAGCGCATTCCCCCAGCGATCGAAAATAGCCAGGTTGCGAACATTGATCACCTGGTCATTCCCATAGACGGAAAAGACATCATTGATCCCGTCGCCATTCGGTGTAAAGCTGTTCGGAATGAACACGTCCACCCGCACTCGCATATTGATATAGACATCATCAGATGCATCACAACCATCGATGGTTTGGCCGGTGACCGTCACCAACTGTGATGTAGTCAGTGGACCAAGTGTTGTGATTGGACAAGTTGCACAATTGAGCGGATCAGGTGCACTCCATTGCAGGAAAGCCAGATCGTAATTGGACTGAACAGACAGGACAACCGTATCCCCTCTGAAGGCATACTGATCATATCCTGCATCCAGTGAAAGTTGAATACCCTCAATAACGATCAAGCCGGACAGGGTCTCTTCACATCCATTTGCATCGCGAACCATGACCGTATAACTGCCCGGAGCGAGATCTGTAAAGACCTCATCGCTTTGCCATGGGCCACTGCCCAATCGATATTCATAGGGGGTATCACCTCCGGTCAGGGAGATGATCCGGATCTCGCCGTCATCGTCTCCTGCACATTTTTCCGCAATCACTTCCAGATCGGTCGCCAGCTGGATGTATTCATATTCCCGAATACGCAGGCTGTCGCAGCCCAAACTGTTTTGGAGGATAATGGTATCCCGGGCGGGACCGTCTACTGCGCAAACCACGATCGATTCAATGCTCTCACTGGCAGGTAGATAAGTGGTGGTCGTTACTCGGGTCGTATCACAAAACTGGCCTGGCAGAATATCCACAACCTTTCCGGCCATCGCAGCATCACAACTGGTGCGCTGGACAAATTGTGTATCGACACCGACATATTGAATGGCAATGGTGACTAGACTGTCACATCCATATTGATTCTGTAATGTCAGTGTGTCGTATACCTCTTCTGACAAGAGGCAGGTCACCCCGGCTATCTTGGTAACATCAGAAGGCAACAACGCTGTCTGGTTGATCACTGTACTGTCACATCCGGTAGAGGACGGCAGGATCGTCACCGTTGTTCCTGCCATCGCAGGATCGCAGGTGGTCGCATTCAGCCAGGTGGTGTCGAGTGGGATATATTGATAATTGGTGATAAACAGACTGTCGCACGGACCGCTGGTGATCGTCAATGTATCTGTATAGTTGGTGCCGGACCCGCAAATCTTGGCCACATTCGTTTCCTGATAGTTCCCGCTGAAGATCCGTTCGATATAGACCGTACTGTCACACCCGTACTGATTCATCAGGTTCAGGGTATCCAAGCCAGCCTGGACGGGGTCACAGGTAAAGAAGGTCTGGTTGATCACATTTGAAGGCAGGAGGTTTGTCGTCGTGATGGAAAGGCTGTCACAACCATATTGGTTTTGATGCCAGGTGGAATCCACACCCACCAACGCTGGATCACATGTAGTCTTGATCTGGTTGGTTACGTTGGATGGAAGCAGCATGACCGTTGAGATTACCAGACTGTCGCATCCAAAACTGGTTTGATAGATCACGGTATCCACACCGGCAATCAGCGGATCGCAGGTCGTTGAATTCAGATTGACTATGATCTCCGGGACCAGTGTCCGATCGGTAATGATCAGGCTGTCACAACCATACTGGTTGACCAGCAACTGCGTACTGGTCCCCTCTTGTGCCGGATCACAGGTCAGCGCATTGATCAGGATGGTATCCGCGAGATGTGTATTCACATAAATGCAAGTGGTATCTGACTCACCGCACTCATTATAGGCCACTGCACAGAAAGATGCCGTACCCGGGCCGGAAGGAACATATTGGACGTACTGGTCATTGATGACCACCGCATTTAAGGACAGATCGTAATCCCATGTATACCCTGTCAAAGGAGCGCCGCCACCTGAAGAGGGTGTAATGATCACGGTATCTCCCAAACAGACATCAGAATCAGCATCCAGGATGGGTGCATTGGGCACAGCTGCCGAACTTTTGACAGTCACGCAGGCAGTATCTGTACAGATGACCCCATTGCTTTCATGAGTCACCACCAGGCAATACTTGCCTGTTTTGGTGACAAAGGCAAAGGGTTCATCATTGCCCCCATCGATGCCATTCACCGGCCCACTCCATTCATAATACGTGTTCCCTCCTGGAATGGGATTATAGGAAGAAGAAGCGCCGTCCAGGACAACATCCGAATTCGGGCCACAATCCAAAAGTGCAGGTGGCTGGATCACAGCTATCGGATCCATGATCCGCAGATCCAGAATGATGATACTGTCGCACCCTCGCCAATCAAAACAGTTGATCTGATACTGCCCGGTAGTATTGAATAATTCTCCACAAACTTCGATCTCGACAGGCCCACATGTGTCATAGGATAAATAGGTGATCGGGGGGAGATCATATTCGGTCACAATACACTCGACCACACTATCACATCCGATATCCGTCGTCAGATGCACCTCATAAATACCCGGGTTGAAAAAGGTCTCGCCGGCACAATCCACCACTCCACCAGGACAGAAATACACTTGTTCAGTGACGGTGTCTTTTGGGGGAACAGTGACGGATATACTATCCATGACACACCCATCCGCTGTCGAATAAGTGACGTAATATGTCCCTGACAAATAGTTGTTATTGGCAATCTGGAATTCAGGATCATTCTGTCCGGGAAGTGCCGCTCCGTTAAAGTACCACTGCCAGGTACCTGGCCCCTGATGATCGACTTCCGCAAAGAGCATATAATCAAGATCACATGGGAGCCCAAGGTCGAAGAGGTCTAATTCAAACAGATTTACGCCGCCGACCAGCATCATGTCATCGAATAGAAAATATGGATAGCATGGTGATCCGCTGTAGCCATTGGGAAGGGCACATGGACCGCCGATCATGATGCCATTGATATTGGTAGGAGGGGTAAAGGTGATTGAAACTATATCCCATGCAGGCGTAGGCGTATAGAGTACTGTCCCCAGGACGATCCAGCCCGGGTCGACTCCACTGGGACACCCCGTTGTTCCGACTGGAATATTACAAGACGCATTGCCGTAAAGGGTCACGTTTACAGGATCATAATCGGGCACTCCATTATTGCACACGCCTCCTATATTCGTAACGGGAACTGAGGCTATCTGAAAGGACAAGGTATACTGGTTTCCGGTTTCCAGGGGTTGCAGCAAACAGGAGGCAAGTAATTCTGCCCAGGAATTCGAAAATATTGCCCCTACACAGCCTTCTCCTGATGGAAATGGGACCAGACCTGCCGCAATGACAGCAGGCATCACAAAGCCGCAGGTATTCATATAATCTGTTGTCGCTGTGGTTCCCTGCTCCCAGCCATCCACACAAGCCATTTGAGAAAATGACGGCGGACAACAGAGCATTTCCTCAAAGTCCTGGTTGGGGATCACATCATCCAACTCACCGGTGGACATGATCCCATTGCAGATGCACTCTGGATCATAAATATCGACCAGACCATCGCCATCATCATCAATACCATTGTCACAGATCTCTTGAGCCAGCAATGGCGAGCAGAGTAAGACAAAAAGGCCAAGTAAAATTCCACGCATCATAATCTCAAGTATTAGCACATTCTCTTTGCTGAATGTGATTTAGGTTTGGTTTGTAATACAAATGACAACTTCACGTTTGAATCGTCAACAGCAGGCACATTTTGATCAAGAGAAGTAACCTTTCACTTCTCCATCTTCGAAATTCAGGAGTCTCTTCATCTTCATGGGGAAAGAAAAAACGGGATCGTGGATCCCATTCACACTTAACGAACTGCAACAATATAGGAAGAACTTGTGATTCCTTTCACCTAACGCAGGATGGTCACATCCCCTTTCAGGATACTTCGGGAGCCATTCAAATGTTCCAGTTCGATTACGTACACATAAACTCCCGGATCCATCTGTTTGCTCTTCCATTGACCATCCCACCCTTGAGTGGGATCATTGACAGGAAGAGCCTTCTGATGATACAAAGCGTTGCCCCACCGGTCAAAAATGTCCAGATTTCTGACCATCAACCCTTCTTCACTGCTGTAGATAGTGAAAACGTCATTGATCCCGTCCCCATTCGGAGAGAAGCAGTTCGGAATGTAGATGTTTATACGATCATCTACCAGTACTTTCAATTCATCCTGGCCTGGACAGCCATCCAGACTGATCCCTGTAACAGAAACCGTTTGCGAAGTCGTAAGCGGACCAAGGGCCGACTGCGGGCAGGAAGCGCATCCAAGAGGATCAGTAGCCGTCCACTGGACGTCGGTCAGCTGGGCGTTCGCCTGTACGCTCAGGTTGATCACCTCACCCAACTTTTCTGCTCGATCCGGTCCGGCATCCAGTGTCAAGATCGATCCGGCCTCAATGATCTGTCCGCCAGCTTGAACCATACAGTCATTGGCGTCTCTGATGTCAAGCGTATACGATCCGGGTGGCAAGCCGCTAAAAACGCCGGTCTGTTGCCAGGCACCGCCATCCAGACGATAGCTGTAAGGCGGATCTCCACCATCGGTGGTCAGGACCTGGATCTCTCCATCCGCGTCGCCCGCACAGGATTCTTTTGTCACCGCCAGATCTATCTGGAGGTCCGTATAGCGGTAGATGTTGATCACCAGGCTGTCGCAACCCAACTGACCAGCCAGGACCAGCGTATCCGAGCCTGGACCACTGGCCATACACAGAGTGGTGGTGTCCCGGCTCTCCGTGAAGGGCACCCAGGTCGTTTCCGTCACCCGGATCGTATCACAGAATGTCCCGGTAATAGACTGGATAACCACCCCGACCTGGGCCGGGTCGCAGCTGTTCTTCTGGACATACTGGGTATCAATGCCAACGTATGCGATCGACTGAATGACCATGGAGTCACATCCGTACTGGTTTTGCAGGATCAGGGTGTCGGACTGTTCGTTTGCTTTCACACAGGTCACATCATTGACCAGGGTGGTATCCCCTTGCCGTAGACTGATGGTAGTAATGATCGTGCTATCGCAGCCGGATTGGCCTTGCAATACCTGAGTAAAAGTCCCCGCCTGTCCGGTCTGGCAGGTCGTCCCTGCCAGCCAGGTAGTATCCGGTGGCGCATAATGATATTGCGTAATGAACAGGCTGTCGCAGGGTCCCGAGACTACGGTGAGGGTATCTGAATAATCCGTTCCGGCGCTACAGATCAACGCAGTATTTGTTTCCTGATAAATGCCCGTGTAAGTCGTATTCAAGTAGACAATACTATCACATCCATACTGGTTGGTCAAATGAATGGTATCCAATCCAGATGCAGCTGGGTCGCAGGTGTACAGTTGGATGCTCTTAGATGATGAAGGCAGAAGTTCCGTCTGCGTGATCACCAGGCTGTCGCAGCCGTTTTGGTTCTGGAGGTAGGCAGTATCTATAGCAGCCAGAAATGGATCACATGTAGTAGAGAACATTTGAGTGGTATCTGGAATCAGAAAAGAAACAGTCAGGCATGCAGTGTCCGAAATGCCGCACTCATTGCTGAGGAAAGCACAAACCTGACTATCCCCAGGTTGATCAGCAGATATCGTCAGGGTGGTATCAGACGTTGACACCAGGGAAATCCCGTTCGGGATAATCCATTGGAGGTAGGAGGTATCAGAAATGGACAGGAGTTTTGCTTTGATCTCACTAAACTGACCAAAGCATGCCTGAGATGTCCATATTTGGGGTACGACGGGTGGGGCCGAATTGCCTTCAACAACTACGCACATACTATCCGAACAGGATACTCCATTACTGGTATGGGTTACCTCCAAACAATAGGTCCCAGGAACTTGCACGTTAACAAACGGACTTTTGTCATCACTGATAATCCCGTTTGGAGGCCCCGTCCATTGATAACTTGTACTTCCTCCAACTTCAGGATTTATGGTAGATAATAATCCATTGAGGGCGACAAAGGACATCGTGTCCAGGCAACTCAATGTACCTGGAGGTTGGATGATGGCGACAGGTTCTAAGAGGTTCAAATTTAATTGAACGATGCTGTCACACCCATATTGATTCAGGCAAGACGTAAAATACAATCCGCTCTGATCAAATTGCTCTCCACAAGAGAATACCATTGCTGGCCCACACGTATCTATATTTAAGATCGTCGTGGGCGTAACCGGGTATGGATTCACCAGACAAGTTACGATGCTGTCACACCCCGATTCTGATTCCAGCGTCACATCAAAGATCCCTGCATTCAGGAATAATTCCCCGGCACATTCAACTGATGAACCAGGACAAAAGAAAGCTTCTTCCTGTGATGGTTCTGGCAAAGTCCATTGAACGTCAACAGTCTCTGATATACAGTCACCGCCGACAGTATAACTGACTGAATATTCTCCCGGCATAAATCCACCTCCTGAAAAATCTAAAAAAGAATTATTCTCACCACTAAGAGCGATACCATTGTAATACCATTGGAACACCCCGCCCTGAGGAATAGCTGATGCGAAAAGCTGAAGGTCCCCATCACAATATTCCCCGGACACATCCACTAGCAATTCCCCATTTTCTACTTCCTCCAGAAGAGTGAAATTGTCAAAAAAGAAATAAGGGAAGCATATTCCTGCTACATATTCAACAGGCATTTGACACGATGGTCCAATGGCGATGGTGTTCAGATCCACTGCGGGCGCAAACGTTATTGAAATCGAGACCCACATAGGCATTGGGTCATAAGCGGTCACCCCTTGTATTGCCCATGTTGGATCTACATCTTCGAGACAATCGAAAGTCGCAACAGGCATGGCCCCACAAGAAGTATTACCATACACAGCAATATCTAATACCGGGGTAGGTTGTGGCGTATTGCACAATCCAGCCGAAGGCCCCATCCAGGAAACAAATGCCATATAAAAGGTCAATGTGTAGCTTTTCCCAGCCTCTAAAGGTTGGTTGAGACAAATGCCAATATACTCTTTTACACCAGTCGCAAATTGCCCTCCCACTGCTCCTTGTCCGGAAGGAAAAGGAACTAAGTTTGCTTCGATCACCGCTGGAAAGATAAAATCACATTCATGTATATAATCTGGGGTGGCCAAATTAGCTTCTTCCCAATCATCGACACATGGAAAATCATTAAATGAATTCGGGCAACAACTTTTTATTTCAAAGTCAGGGTTTGGAATTTTACTGGTGGCGTCTTGTTGCCCACCCTGGATACCTGCACAAACACAAGCAGGATCATTCAGATCGACTAAGCCATTATTATCATCATCTATGCCATTATTGCATATTTCCTGAGTAGATCCGGAAGCAATAAAGCACATCGAAAAGATGATCAACAAATAATATTTTGGACTCATCCTTGCAGATTTACATAAGAGGATCTTATCCTATCTAGTTGAATACCTATAGTTTAATTCACGACTACTAGATGAAGTCGTCAGTCGGTCTGCAATATTTAAAGATTCAAGCAATTTAACGAATAATGGTCACATCACCTTTATAGTACCGTTGGCTCCCATCTGCTAATTCAATCTTGATCATATACACATACACACCAGGGTCCATTATTTCCCCCCGAAATGTTCCATTCCATCCGACAGTGGGATCGTGAACAGGGAGGTCTTTCTGATTGTACAAAGCGTTGCCCCACCGGTCAAAAATGTCCAGATTTTTCACGATCACCCCTTCTTCGTTGCTGTAGACCGTGAACAGGTCATTGATCCCATCCCCGTTCGGAGAAAAGCTGTTCGGGATATAGATGGTCAAACGCTCATCCACCGCCACCGTCAATTCATCCTGCCCGGGGCAGCCTTCAAGGCTGATCCCCGTGACCACCACCGTTTGTGAGACTGTAAGCGGGCCAAGTGCCGACTGCGGACAGGATGCACAACCCAGAGGATCTGTAGCCGTCCACTGGACGTCGGCCAGCTGGGCCGTCGCCTGAACGCTCAGGTTGATCACTTCTCCCAATTTCTCTGTCCGATCAGGTCCGGCATCCAGGATCAAAGTCGATCCGGCCTCTATAAGCTGCCCACCTGTCTGCAACAGGCAGTCATTCTGATCCTTGATCTCCAGAGTATAGGTGCCCGGTGGCAAGCCGGCAAATGTGCCTGTCTGTTGCCAGGCACCGCCATCCAGACGATAGCTGTAAGGCGAATCTCCACCATCGGTGGTCAGGATCTGGATCGATCCATCCGAACTTCCCGCACAGGTTTCCTTTTGCAAGACCACTTCCGCCTGCAGGTCGGTGTAGTGGTAGATGTGGATCACCAGGCTGTCGCAACCCGACTGACCAGCCAGGACCAGCGTATCCGAGGCTGGGCCACTGGCCATACATAGAGTGATGGTATCCCGACTCTCCGTGAATGGCACCCAGGACGTTTCTGTTACCCGAATCGTATCACAGTATGTCCCGGGAATGGACTGGATGACCACTCCGACCTGTGCCGGGTCGCAACTGTTCTTCTGGACATTCTGGGTATCAATGCCAACGTATGCGATCGAAAGAATGACCATGGAGTCACATCCGTACTGGTTTTGCAGGATTAGGGTGTCGGACTGTTCGTTTGCTTTCACACAGGTCACATCATTGACCATGGTGGTATCTCCCTGCAGCAGACTGATAGTAGAAATGATTGTGCTGTCGCAGCCGGATTGGCCTTGCAATACCTGAGTAAAAGTCCCGGCCTGTCCAGCCTGGCAGGTTGTCCCGGTCAGCCAGGTAGTATCCAGTGGCGCATAATGATATTCTGTGATAAACAAACTGTCGCAAGGTCCCGAGACAACGGTGAGGGTATCTGCATAATTCGTTCCGACTCCACAGATCAGGGCGGCATTTGTTTCCTGATAAATGCCCGTGTAAGTCGTATTCAAGTAGACAATACTATCACATCCATACTGGTTGGTCAAATGAAGGGTATCCTGTCCCGCCTCCGAAGGATCACAGGTGTACAGCTGGATATTTTTTATAGATGAAGGCAGGAGGTCGATTTGCGTGATGATCAGGCTGTCACAGCCGTATTGGTTTTCCAAGAACGAAGTATCTGTAACAGCCAGAACAGGATCACATGTGGTGGAGAATAACTGAGTGGTATCCGGGAACAGAAAGGAAACGGTAAGACACGTGGTATCTGATATGCCGCATTCACTGCTGAGAAAAGCACACACCTGACTATCTCCGGGTTGATCAGCCGTTACAGTCAAGATAGAATCAGATGCTGACACCAGGGATATGCCACTCGGGATAATCCAATAGAGGTAAGCCGTATCTGAAATAGATTGCAAAATGGCTCTGATCTCATTCAACTGCCCAACGCACCCTTGAGCTGTCAATAATTGCGGCTCAACAGGTAGTGCGGAATATCCTTCAACAACTACGCATGCAATATCTGTACAGGATACGCCATTGCTTGTATGGGTAACCTCCATGCAATCGGTGCCTGGAAGTTCAACGTCGACAAAGGGTTTTGTGTCATCGCTGATTATTCCATTTGGAGGCCCCGTCCATTGATAACTAGTCGTTCCTCCAGCCTCCGGATTTATAGTTGACAATGTACCGTCGAGGGTGACCAAGGAAATAGAATCCTTACAACTCAACAGACCAGGAGGTTGGATAATGGCAACTGGTTCTAACAATATCAAATTCAATTCAACAATGCTGTCACACCCAAATTGGTTCAGGCAAAAAATATAATACAACCCGCTTTGTTCAAATTGTTCTCCACAGGATGAAATAATTGCAGGCCCACAAGTGTCAATATTCAGAAACGTTGTTGGCGTAACCTGATATTGAGTCACTGTACACGTTACTACACTATCACATCCAGTATAGGATTCCAAAGTCACATCATAAATTCCCGGATTCAGGAATACCTCCCCTGCACATTCAACGGATGACCCGGTACAAAAGAAAACTTCTTCCTGTGATGGTTCCGGTAAGGTCCATTGAACATCAACAGTTTCTGATATGCAATCTCCGCCGACAGTATAACTGACTGAATATTCTCCCGGCATAAAATTACCCCCTGAAAAGTCTAGATATTCATTGATTTCGCCAATTAATGCAACGCCATTGTAGTACCATTGATAGACCCCACCAAGAGGTGAACCAATCGCTGCAATCTGCAGATCTCCCTGACAAAAATCTCCGGTTACATCCACTTTCAACTCACCATTCTCTGACTCCTCTAACAGCGTAAAATTATCAAACAAAAAATAGGGGATGCATGTATTGATTACATATTCATCAGGAATCTGACAAGACGGTCCAATGGCGATCGCATTCATATCCACCACTGGCGTAAATGTAATTGAAATGGATTGCCACATGGCTATTGGATCATAGCCTGTCTCTCCCTGGATAGACCATGTTGGATCCGCATCCTCAAGACAATCGAACGTTGCTGCTGGAAACGCTCCACAGGAAGGATTACCATATACTGCAATATCTAATGGCGGGTAAAATTGGGGGGAATTGCACAATCCATATGAAGGCAACATCCAGGAAATGAATGCAATATTGAAGGTCAATGTATAGCTCTTGCCAGCAACCATTGGCTGATTGAGACATACACCGATATATTCTTTCAGAGCAGTTGTAAAAATGCCTCCTACTGCGCCCTCACCCGAAGGGAATGGAACTAAATTTGCTTCATTCACCGCTGGAAAAATAAAATCACACTCGTGCATAAAATCAGGTGTGGCTTCATTTGCCGTCACCCAATTATCGAGACAATCAAATTGGGTAAAAGCATTCGGGCAACAACTTTTTAATTCAAAATCAGGATTTGGAATCTTACTGGTTGCATTTTGTTGCCCACCTTGTATCCCGGTACATTCGCAAGCAGGATCATTCAGATCAACCAGGCCATTATTGTCATCATCTACGCCATTATTGCATATTTCCTGGGCATATCCAGAAGCAATGAAGCACATCGAGCAGACGATCAACATTACATATTTAAGGCTCATCTCTGTTGATTTACATAGAAAGATCTACTCTTGCATAAGAGAAGACTTATAGCTGATTTTACGACAACAAGTTGTACCTGGATGTTGTCTATTATATTCAAAGTCCCAAGCAATTTAACGAATAATGGTCACATCGCCTTTGTAGTACCGCTGGCTCCCATCTGCTAATTCAATCTTGATCACATACACATACACACCCGGATCCATTATATCCCCCCGAAATGTTCCATTCCATCCAACAGTGGGATCGTGAACAGGGAGGTCTTTCTGATCGTATAATGCATTTCCCCAACGGTCAAAAATGTCCAGATTTCTCACGATCAACCCTTCTTTGTTGCTGTAGACTGTGAATATGTCATTGATCCCATCCCCGTTTGGAGAAAAGCTGTTCGGGATATAGATGGTCAAACGCTCCTCCACTGTCACTGTCAATTCATCCTGGCCTGGACAGCCATCCAGACTGATCACCGTGACTACTACCGTTTGGGAGACTGTAAGCGGCCCTAGAGCCGACTGAAGACAGGTTTTACACCCTAATGGATCCGTTGCTGTCCACTGGACCTCAGCTAGTTGTGTGGTGGCCTGTGCGCTCAGGTTGATCACCTCACCCAACTGTTCTGTTCGATCCGGTCCGGCATCCAGTGTCAAGATCGATCCGGCCTCGATGATCTGCCCATCTGCCTGCAATAGACAATCGTTCTTATCCTTGATTCCCAGAGTGTACAGACCCGGGGGCAAGCCGGTAAATGTGCCTGTCTGTTGCCAGGCACCGCCATCCAGACGATAGCTGTAAGGCGGATCTCCACCATCGGTGGTCAGGACCTGGATCTCTCCATCCGCGTCGCCCGCACAGGATTCTTTTGTCACCGCCAGATCTATCTGCAGGTCCGTATAGCGGTAGATGTTGATCACCAGGCTGTCGCAACCCGACTGAGCAGCCAGGACCAGCGTATCCGAGCCTGGGCCACTGGCCATACACAGAGTGATGGTATCCCGGCTCTCCGTGAAGGGCACCCAGGTCGTTTCCGTCACCCGGATCGTATCACAGAATGTCCCGGGAATGGACTGAATGACCACCCCGACCTGGGCCGGGTCGCAGCTGTTCTTCTGGACATACTGGGTATCGATGCCAACGTATGCGATCGTCAGAATGACCATGGAGTCACATCCGAACTGATTTTGCAGAATCAGAGTGTCGGACTGTTCATCTGCTTTCACACAGGTCACATCATTAACCTGAGTGGTATCTCCTTGTAGCAAAGTGATAGTGGTGATGATCGTGCTGTCGCATCCGGATTGGCCCGGCAGCACCTGGGTGAAGGTCCCGGCCTGTCCAGCCTGGCAAGTCGTCCCGGTCAGCCAGGTAGTATCCAGTGCCGCATAATGATATTGTGTGATAAACAGACTGTCGCAGGGTCCCGAGACCACGGTGAGGGTATCTGCATAATCCGTTCCGACTCCACAGATCAAAGCGGTATTTGTTTCCTGATATATACCGGAGTATGTGGTGGTCAGGTAGATAATACTATCACATCCATATTGGTTGGTCAGATTGAACGTATCCAGCCCTGCCCCCAAAGGATCGCAGGTGTACAGCTGGATATTTTTGGTG
>JAIPBE010000077.1 GCA_021738725.1 Saprospiraceae bacterium
CGTAATTGTCGTTGACTTGTGTACCGAAACATGTGCAGAGAATTTGCTTCAATATAAGCATTTCTCTGTATTTGTTCATCCACTTTTTACACTTATTTTGTTGGACTTCAAGTAATTATGGGTTATTCAGCAGACCCTACTTAGCCTGGAATCTGCGCTCGCAATGCTCTTTCATATCCTTCGATCAGTTTCGTCAACCCTTCAGGGGTCTCACCCGGTTTCAAGATGACCTCTAATTTTCCATCATTCTGAACATTGTTATCGACCATACCCTCCGATCTGACAGCATTAAATTCTATTTGAATATCATCCTCAATCACATGCATGTTGAAGTTGGAAGTAAACCTGACCTCCTCAATGGTTGGCATCCGGATAGGCACCAGGGTGAGCAGTGGAACAGCCACTTCTCGCATTACAATCCCGGAGGCTGTATTTTCTGGAAACTGAACCGTTACTGTCACAGGATGAAGTGCCCTGGGATTAACAGGACGCTCGGACTCATCCTCTTCTCCGGACAAGCCCTGTTTCGCAGCCCGGAAGGCATTCATAGCATTCTTAAGTGTTGTAGATGATGGTCGGCCTTTGGAATCCAGGATCTTATTGAGATGGTCAAGGGCATCATCCAGGGATCCCCTGATCGAGGATTCGGCGTCAGCGTCCGTGAAATAGATATTCAAGATGTCAAGATTCTTCTGATTGACAGCTTCAGAGGCATCGGTGACCGCTTTTTGAAGTGACTGGATGAATGAATCAAAACGGATCATACGGCAGCTGTTTAGGTGGGTTATTCACTTCTACTCATTACTTCTTTGAGACCTTTGGCTGGACGGTCTCCTTTACTTGCTTGTATTTCTGATAGACCTCCTTCGCCTTGGGAATAGAATCGGCCATCAGACTGATCTTCGCATCACAATGATTACATGAAAATTGAGCCCCTTGCAATAATGCCAAAGTCTCAAAATGAATATCATTTTTGCAAACAGGGCATGGGATCTTTTGGCTGGTATTATTTGCATTCATCGCCGGTACTTATTTCTTTTGGTTGAATAGAATTTGAATACAGCTCTAACAATATGGTCAGCCCCCTAGGCAACGGCAGCGCCTCGGCGTGTACATCGACCTGATAATTGGCTGACTTGCTCCATTCATATGAAGTACTACCTGAACCACTACCTGTCATAGGCTGGGCTGCCAGAATATTTCCTACCAGCTCCACCTCGGGAACAGGGATCAAAGGGGAAGATTCCCGCGTATTCCTTTGGCCTTCAACCCCCTCAAACTCCGCATTGACCTCATATTGAGCGGTCACTTCAAAGTTGAAGCTGATATCAATGAAGTCCACCCCCAATGAAGAAATCGGGAAAATGGTAATCATCGGCACGGAGAAGACCGTGGTTACCTCCTTGATGGTGGTCTCCTGAAGTATACGATCCCCGGGTTCCACAAAAACGCGCTCCAGGGCCATCTCCAACATAATGGGGTAGTAGACCCCATCTTCATAGATAAAACAGGACTGAAGCAACGTTTGAACCTCTGTCCGTGCCATCATACTTTGGGCCCTGGCTACCGCAATCAGTGGATTGGCCAAAAGTCTTTGTACAGGCACCCCTGCCATCTCACTGAATACACCACTTCCCTTACGTCTAGACATGACATCGATATTATGGATGAAAAATGGGGGCCAGGTTCAAAATGAACCTGACCCGATATGCTCACTTAGGCTTGTGCCTGTTACGGTGTTGCCGGAACGGGCATCTGCAGTGGCTCAATAGCTGACGTAAAGGCCGCAATGATGGTGTTTACGCCCTGTGGCAAGGGTAATTGCCCGGCATGGACATTCACAGTGTACTTGGCCGAGTTGCTCTTCTCATAATGAGTATCGAAACTCTCCGTATCCTTACTCGAATAGCTGGCGCTTCCTTTCACTTCAGCAGAAACGGGACCCCATCCTACTTTGACAGACCAGTCTGCGGAGGCACCAATTTCTGTCTCCTGCTTTTTGCTGGTCTCCTCGGAGTAACTGGACTTGACCTCCATTTCAAAAGTGATATCGACATTATCGACCGCTAAAGAATTCAGCGGAATAATAGTCAGAATCGGAAGGTCAAAGGTTGTGGTAACAGGTGTCACAGTGGGTGTCCCACCGGGAGCATCGGGAGGGACTATGTAGCTCCTGGTGATGCTCATTTTGATCATAATAGGCGTGTACGTGTCCCCGCTTTTCGAAAAGCAGGTGTTCAGTAAAAAATCTGTCTGGGTAACCGCCATGGCGGCGTTCGCGTTGGCTGCCGCATTCAGCGGTGCACCAATCAATGAGTCCATTGGAAGCCCGGTGAATTGTTGGGCCATGGATAACAATGCAGTCTCTGCCATTACATTATAGTTTTAAGGGTGAAAAGAGATGATCTAAAATATAGCGAACACATTTGTTTCTAAACTATCATGTCAAATGACAATTGATATTGCTTAAAATTGTACGATGACAATATCAGGAATGAATTTGATATTGGAAAGCGTAGAAATACGTGAATTTGTTTCGAGTAGTTCTACTTGTAAGGCCTCAATGCCAATCCTGAATCCATACTAGTATACACATTAAAATATTGGAGCTCCCAATAGAAATAAGGGTAACAAGCGTAAGAATAAGTCCACAATAGGAATGAAGAACTGAGTACTATCTTTCAGATCTATTCTATATAGTAGACAAAAGAATCTTTATAATGATATGGACAAATTTCGAATAGGATGTCATGTCTAGTTGAATGTGAAATATTATGGTTTCAATATATGAGAAACATTAAATTTCAAGAAGATTAAATAAAAGCCGGCACAAATTTTTAATTGATGTATGAAGTTTGAATTTATCACAATATTAGCTGCTACTCTTGTACAATCTTGACAAATCAGGTTTTCACTCCTTTCGTATGAATTTCTAAAAATGTTACTATCCGTTTAAAGTTACTGGCTTAGTACCCTCAACATCAAAATCTTCTTCAGTCAATTCTGAATGAAGTCGTTTGTTTTGCAGCAAAGTCAAAATGTCATCCAGCGTTTCATCCGTTATTATAATTTGATCATCCTCAAATTGAATTCTCCATCCCTTTGTAATACTTAACTGTTGGAGTCTTTGTAAATACACTTGATCTCTGTAATGTCCTAAGTTTCTAATTGTCGCAATTTTCCTCAAATATCTCTGATTATTTCCAACTCTGGTAGTCAGAATTTCCAAATTTAAGAAAATATTTAATTGAGTAACTTCCTGATACATTTCTTCTGCATTGTTCATCATTCCTTCCCGAAAGTTCAGTCCTCTTTCAAAGTCTTTTTTTGAAAGGATAAATAGAATTTCATCGAAGTAGAACAAGTCAACAATGCTTGAAATACTGAATACGTTTTCTTGCTCTAAATCTTCGAAACGATTCTCGTGGAACAGTAAGGGAATCAACCCTCTATTCCTTTTCATTCGCCAATTTTCAGGCAGAGTTTTAAATCCAACGACCTGTATTCCTTCTACGTTTCGAAGTATGATCATATAAGCCTTAGACTTAACCAATTCTTCCACATTTTCAATTACATCTTCTTCTGGATTAAGACCTTCTAATTGCTCAAAGATTCGAAAAAAGTCAGTCTCTTCGTAGTTTATTGCTCTGACCTGGTCTTCTTCTGGTTCAGGACAATCATAGGCGTACTCTTCAACTGTGTCTGAATTAACAATATGTCGGACAATGATAGTTCTTAATCTGTTTTCCAGTCGCTGGTCAATTGGAACATATTTAACTGTATATTGAGAAACTCTATCACGTTTGTATTCTTTGACTACTGCCAACGTCACATTTGCATCTCCTAAATCAAGAGCTTTTAATTGTCTCAAACTTTGTCTTTGTCTATTGGGCATTTGCAGTCTCTTTTTCAGTTACGAAATACAGGAAGCGTGTCAGGCTTCTTATATAATACCTTTCACCTGATTTTAATTCATATTTGCTAATTACTATTATTGAAGAAGACTTTCTGTCAAACTCATACTCCAAATCATAAAGATTATATCCTGCCAAAAGTAAAATTGGATTCATGAACACCGATTTGCTTTTTATTGTTAGTAGGAGGAGCAATAAAAGGAAAATTGATAGTGATATGATATCCTCCACTTTAGCAAGGTCAAATCCAAAAAAGGAAACAATGTAAGGAATAGTATAATTGATTAAATCAACCGAACGATTTTTTACTCCTTTTACTGTAACAGGCATGTTGCCCATTTTTATATAGCTAATTGTTATAAAAAGCAGAATAACACTCAAAACTGACAAGCCAAGTAAGATAGAAATGCCAATCGGGTGATTAAAACTATAACTGCAATAAAAATCAAAATCTTTAACCGCAAGAATTAAAAATAGAGGCGAGTAAGCACTAATGAATAAAAGTATTGCAGTAAGCAATCTTGGTTTCATGTTCCAAATTTTTTCATGCCTATTGGGTAGCTTAATATGTTGGCTCACATCTAGATTTCAGAAAATCTATTTCGTTATCCACATTTCTGACTGACATAATATTTACATATCCCTATTCATTCTTGGATTATTGATAATTCAAAAGGCCTTGCAATCAGCTCACAACTGCTTGGCAAGAAGTCCAATGCTTTCCAAGTGCAGACCATTAAGCTCAAGGAACCACTCCAGAACCTTTCAGCCAATACTTTGGTTCCAAGGGCATAAGGATCCACTTCCTTCGTCAAATAGCAAACACCAATTTCATGCCCAGGATGGGTAAAGAAAAGAGTAGAAATACCTGAATTGACAGAAATTGCAACAGAACCTACTTCTTTTCCCATTGAAAAATCCTTCCAGGAACCCCGATGGGCCAATACCCGCCAAGTGGGCTAAGAGTTCATATCCTAGAATTGTCGTGTATAGCCCTCATAGAACCGTATGGATCGGAGGGGCCTCTAATAACTCTTGCACTCTATTGATCTCTGGCATCTCATGCCATTCAAAAGAGCACAACTCTCATGTGTCCTGCTTGCACAACACCTATCTAATGACCGTTACCGTACCCCTTGCGACTCGTGTAGTACCATCTACAAACCGTATTCGTGCCATCCAGGCAAAGGCCCCTTGTGGCACGATCTCTCCACGGTATGTTCCATCCCAAAACCCGGATGGGCGGTGATCTACTAATTCGTTGGAGTGCCATACTAATTCGCCCCATGGGGAATAGACGGAAATATCATATTCCTCAATACCTATGCCCACTGGTCTGAAAACCCGAATATCTCCCAGGCCATAACCTGGCGTCATGGCATTAGGTGCGTAAAACGTTGTGATCCATTCCGGGTCAATATCCTGAAACGCAGTATCGACACACGTGTAAAGTCCACCATTGTCCTGAAATGCCTGAAGCATGACCTGAATCGACCGATTGATATTGTATTCGTGCACGACATCCACCGCGGTAGTTTGCGTACCATCGCCCAGATCCCATAGGTATCGGTCAGCTTGATCAGATTCGTTGAGAAATATAACATCACCAAGAATATTCTCATCCTCGTCTGCCTGCCAGCTGAAGGCAGCCACCGGAGTCTGATAAACCCGGATAACATCCGAGAGTTCCAATGTGTCCGTGCACAGATCATTATAGATAGCTACTAGACGGATGCCATACACCCCAGTGTCTTGAAGAAGGACAACAGGTTCCGCCTCATCAGATATCACATCAGGATCAATAAGCCATTGATAGGACAAGGCATTCGAAGAATAGTTAATCAAGGGGACTAGGAGTGGCTGACAACCCAATAATACCGGCAATTTAAAATCTGCTACTGGCTGACCGTAAGCTTCGATCCATTCCAGGACAGTATCCCTGCAACCATAGATATTGGATTCGATCAATCTGACCGGATAAAGTCCAATATCTGAATACACGTTGATCGGATGAACGATATCTGCTTCATTTCCATCACCAAAAGACCAGTCATGGTCCATTCCATTCATGGACAGATTCATAAACTCGACAGTTAATGGCACCCCACACAGTTGCGAGCGCGTGTAGGAGAAGTTAGCCACTGGCGATGGAAAAACCTGTACTGGCCATGTGCTGGTATCGGGAGGACACCCGTTAGTTGAATAGGCGATTAGTTGAGCGATGAAATTGCCCGGATTCATATACAGATGGCTCGGGGATGTATCTGTTGATGTAGTCTGGTCTCCCAGATCCCAGAGGAATTGATCACTGTTTAAGCTGGTATTGACAAATTCCACATGAAGGTCTTCACATCCCGAATTCACAGAGGGGTTCCCCCCGGCGACTGGTGACGGAAGAACAGTCACTGTTTTACTGAGTGTATCCCTGCATTGAAATGAATTTTTAACCTCCAATTGGATGATTAATGTACCAGCAGTTTCTGGTACTATCTCCGGCTCAGAATCTGTGGAATGAGTACCTCCAATATTCCAGAAAAAGGACACCGCATCTATTGAAGTATTAATGAGACGAAGTGTATCGTATCCATGGCAAAGATGAGTAATCGACAATTCAAAATCTGCGATAGGATCCGGATGGACCACTACTGTACCTGTTGCCGTATCAGAAAAACAACCATAGGCATCGTAAGCAGCCAGTGAAACCTGAAAATTACCAGGTAGTGTAAACGTATGGACAGGATCGGAATCAAAACTGGATGAAGAACCATCATCGAATTGCCAGATATATAGAAGTGAATCTGTCCCGAAACTGTTGTTTTGAAACCCTATCTCCAGCGGTGAACATCCTTGAACGACATCAGGGGAAAATATTGCAATCGGTCGACCGATCACCTGTATTTCACTTTGAAAAGTAGCAGGACAGTTATTCAGGAGTGAATATGCAGTGAGACTGACCGGATAAATGCCTGATTGGGTATAATGATGAAGGGGTGAAATATCCGAACTGACCTGTCCATCGCCAAACTCCCAGAAATAGCCTGTGGTATTGACAGACTGATCCGTAAACTTGATGGGACTGTCTTCACACACATATGGTGGATGGATGAAAGCCACTTCAGGGGCCGGCAATACCCGAAACCATGCCGTATCGGTATCCGTTCCACATCGTGAAGCGTAAAGGATGATCTGGTATAAACCTTCACCGGATACCAGGAATTCTGGATTCGATTCATTACTGGATTGCAGTGTTTGTCCAGATTCATTCTGGAGTGCCCAGCTAACCATGGAACCGGGTGAACTATAATTCTTGGGAGATATGGAGAACGGCTCACAACCCTCCAATGTATCAAGTTCGATAAAAGCCTTTACGTTAGGAGGATAGACAGTTATATCTTTCGTGAGTGTATCTGCTCCACACATATTTGTCGAGATCAGTGTCACGATATAAACGGAGACAATGGAATCAGTGGTCGTATAATATTGGGTAGGCGGCAGCGTATCTGTTATAGTCACACCATTGCCCAGGTCCCAGAAAAAAGTTTCTGGATTGCCCAATGTCACATTGGCAAATTCGATCTGCAAAGGGGAGCAACCTTCATCCACATTAAGCCCAAAGTCGACCACCGGATATGGATGGACCAATACTTGTTTTTCGTCAACTCGAGTACCACATACATTTGTTACTTCCAACCGAATAGTCATCAACGTATCTGAAATGATATTGTCGATGAGGAAATTTCCTGGATCTGGACCTGAAATGGAATCCTCCTGGATCAACCACAATTGGGTGATCTGGTATCCGTTGCTCAAGTTGGTAACTTGAACTGGAAAAGGTGCGCAGCCTTCATCCACCAAAACAGAAAAATCGGCGACAGGTGGTGTCGTTACAAATATCTCTTCCGTCATTGTATCCCGACATCCCAGGGATGACGTGGCGATATAGGTCAATGTGAAAGTGCCTGGCTGAGTATAGCTGTGTTCCGGGCTATCAAGGCTGGAGGTGGTATTATCACCAAAATCCCAAAAATGACTGGTTACATTGGTGGTGCTATTCTGAACAGAAAACACTTCACCGATACAAGGCAAACCAAGAAATTGGTATTGGATAGCCGGCCGCGAATTGATTCGCAATGTTCGGGTTCTGCATGCTGAACATCCAGGCACAACTGAACTTTCAAGGCAATACGTATAGGTATAGAATGTATCCAGCAGCAACCCCGAGAGATCGATCAATCCTGCTGAACCATCGATCACTCCCTCGCCCGTCCATAATCCTCCTGCTGGGGCAAATCCGGACAATGTCAGACTAGAAGAACCTGCACATATTTGCAAGTCCGGGCCGGCTTGTAAACCAGCGGCAGGGTCGATGATCTCAACTGTAACTGACCCTTGTTGTTCGCATGAACTTCCCTGTTCGAATATATAAGTATAGACATGAATTCCTCCACCTGCTGCTTGAAGATCGACCAGTCCAGTTGCCGTATTGATACCGGGACCAGACCACACACCACTACTTAGATTGGCATTCAGTAACAATGTTCCCTCGCCAATACAAATAGTAGAATCCGAAGAAAGACTGAGTACTGGATTCGCGATCAGTTCGACTACCCCAGTATCACGCACCTGGCAAGCATTGCGATTATAAACAACCTCAATCTGATATAAACCAGGGATTAGTCCTGCAGAATTGGAATTAAATACTCCTGAAGGATCGATCACACCAGGCCCGCTCCAGGTACTACTACCCCCGGTAGGATTCACTTGAAGCCCAAGTGCTGATGAAAGTAGTATATCCATATCCGTCAGACAGAGAAGAGTCGTATCGGTCACTGAGATCACAGGGAAAGCCTCAACGACCACGGTGGTACTGGCTGATACAGGACATCCTTTCGGATCTGTCCAGTCGTATGTGATTTGAAATGATCCTATCCCAGCGACAACAGCATCAAATAATCCCAGGGAGGGATCGCTAATCCCAGGGCCGCTCCATATACCACCAGGCTTATCTGTACTCAATTGGAAAGGTGGACTATCCTCACAGAGGATGCCCCCGGTAATCATGACAGGCTCAGAAGCCTGAACCTGAAAAGTGATATCAGTACTGTTTTGGCAAGCGCCATCCAGGAAACCATACGTTATGGTTAAAGGCTGACCAACAGGGACGCTTGCGGGGTCGAACCACCCGGTAGCTGGATCAGTAATGCCAGTTCCAGACCACGTCCCACCTGGCACATTGGCCGATAACTGAAAGGGGGAGGAGGTCGAACAGATCAGCGAGGGGACCGGATCGATCACCAGCGGAGTTGATGCCTGTACGATCAGAGTTGTCGAATCTACTGCTGTCCCACACGTACCAGTCACAGTTACCAGAACAGGATAAACACCAGGAGAAGAAAAGAGAATTGTACCAGGAACCGACATCAAGGAGGATCCGGGAGAACCTCCTGGAAAGAGCCATTGATAGGATGTAATTGTGCCGCCATAAGATACATCGGGGACGTATTGCAGCATATCACAGGCAGGTTCTACAGGAAGGAGATTTACTTCAACTGCGGGAAGGATCTCCAGATCCAGATCTGCACTGTTTGGGCAATCGACCGAACCCAGGGAATAGGTCACGGTATACATACCTGGAGAGAGAACAGCCGGATCAAATAATCCACCAGGCGTAATCGCCCCACCTGCAGGCCCTTGGCCAGTCCATTGACCTCCTGACGGATTGGCCAGCAACTGAACCGGAGCTCCGTTCTGACAAAGTTGTGTAGGATTTCCCGACAGACTGATCGGAGCCGTTGTCGCGACGGTGACAGGCACAGAGAGTGTATCATTTCCGCACTTACTCTCTGTATACAAGGTTACCGTTCCAGATGTCGTAAATGTAACCGGAGGGAATGTCGTTCCTGTCGCTGTTCCCGGGTTACCATTCATAAAAACCCAGGAAAAGGAAGTAATAGCCCCAGATTGTGAGAATTGTAAACTTGAAGGAGTTACTACACTTTCATCACATGCCACGGGAGGAGGAAGAATCTGCACAAAAGGAGGCTCGAGGATCTCAATGGTATCCTTTTTGATATCATCACCACAGATATTGAAAGCTTTTAGTTGAACGATATATTTTCCAGGTTGCTTGAATAATACTTCAATATGCTTACTTCCAAGCGTCATTAATGTATCAGTAAAGACCCATTTATTCGTATCAGCAGGTGTGATTGTCCATACGGTATTACTCCATACATTTGACAAATTGGTAAAACTGTCTATTGTTGAGCCACAAGCAACTGGGGGGTCTAATTGATGTTTGAAATCAGCTTTGGGTAATCCGACAACATTCACAGAACTAGATGTTGAATGCTGACCACATGAGTTCGTCACTTTCAAGGTGACAAGATATGATCCAGTAGTTGAATAAATATGCGATGGATTCTTGTCCATCGAGGTTGTACCGTCTCCAAAATTCCATTCATATGTCGTTGCATTACAACTCATATCTGTGAATTGGATAGATGTCTGAACACATACCTCTGGGATTGCAGTAAATCTAGCCTTTGGACGTTTCAATACCTTGAAATCATAACTTCCGGATTGACAACTAAGTCCAGCAGAACACTGCTTGACACCTTTAAAACAAACCGAAAAAAATATATAATTTGGGGCAGTACACAGTAAACTATCTGGAATGAAAAATATATGATTAAAATCACTGTATGTGAAATTTGTATCAATGGTTCCATCCTTCCAGTCCACTACAAAATAATCAAACCCTAGATCACTGGTATTTTGCATCGATATATTCTGCCCATCACAGAATTGGGGTCCTCCCACCGGTGCAAATTTGGCATTGTACTCACCACAATCAATATCAGCACAAGGATCAAATGCACAATTCTGAGTGACGCCATAGTTGAAAAGGAACACAAGGGGGAAGACTAAAGTAGTTAAATGCCTCATGTTGCTATTTTCGAGTTTTATACCAAATCCCCTCATACAATTTCCTGCGGCCAGGAGTAAATGCGGAAGTTGGGCATTTTATATCATTTCCATAGGGCACTTCATCACCAAATCCGGCTATCTTACATACCGGGCTTTTAGCCAGATGAATACCAAGTGAGACTTCAAGGATAGGTCCGAGAAAATTTCTCAGGCCAGTCAAATTGGCGGCATAGGTCATCCCAATGTCAATACGCCTACCCATTCCTGTTAACCCACCGAATTGCCCTTCGATGGTCAACCAATTGGTATTCCTATTTCGATCAAGTTTGCTTGTATTACCATGATAGTGGAGTCCCACTGCCAAATTTCGGTTCATGTGAAATCGATTGCCTATCTCAAAGTAAGAGAGCCGGCCTTGTTGTTGCCATATGATTACTGGTTGGGTACTGAAAAAAGACCGGCCATTAGACATCAATACAAATTCGCCAGTCGCGAACATATTCAGTCGAGGGGATATTCTGGTATCAGCATCCAAAATAGATTCAATATTCCCTGTAAACTCCCGATCCCCAAGTGAGAAGGCATGATGAACAGCTATCCCGTAGTTAAGTGTTGGTGACTTCGAATTTTGACGATTCAAGAGAATCCTGTGGCTAAATCCAATTGAAGGAGAAAAGAACCAAAGAGAACGGCCATCATTTGGAGGAATAAATGCCGTTGAAAGATCCACTCCTTGACTATTCACAGTGCCATACTTGGGATCTAATTCATCTGAAAATAACAATCGGTCATAATCGATCCTCTTGGAGGCCCAACCCAAACCAAGACCAAATCTTGCATTATGACTTGAAAATCCGACGTCCCAAGCTACTGTTCCAGCTACTCGCAGAGCAGCTTCGATTGTCTTTAGGAGCCCATCTCCCTCCTGGTCAGCATTCATCGATATACCATAGTCGAAAATACTACAAGGCAGGCTCTCCTCCATTGAAAAGAGGCCACTTTGAAAACCTGATACTCCCGTAGTATTCCATTGAGTCTTATATTTCGCTATAAAACTGAGTGCGCCTCGATAACCAACCAGTGACGGATTGAACCGGGATTCATTCATGAAAAACTGCGTATAGAAAGGATCCTGACTATACAGATGATGACATGAAATGATAAACATAAAAACAATACAGAGTCGAATGGCATTCTTAAAAATCATAATACCCAATATTTTATATTCAAGTTCGTGACACCTTACAAAAATCCATTCTTAGAATCATTTACCTAAATCACTTTCGATCAGATCATTAAGAGAATTCAAATTGTTCTTCTTTAGAAAGTTGTCAAGTTTCATATCACTTCGAACACCAAAATCTCTTTTGTATTTTTCTTCTATTGTTCCAATATGTGTATCACCTCTTTTCTCTCGAAGTTGACCATCCTTATTTCTACTTCTCTGGCCTCTCATTCCTGGGGCATCATTTTTAGCCTTTGCCATTTTGTTTAGATTTTATTTCTCAATAAATTTACCTACAACTACTAGACTCTTGCCACCCAACTTCGATAAGTCATATCACACACCAATATTTTACTGGTTACACCCAACCTTATCTTCAGATAAAAGAATGTCTTGGACAGCAAAGACTTCTTTCCTTATATGGTTACCAACTATGCCAATTCAGTCAAAACACTTTCATTTTATCTCAAAGTATCACTCCGTTTCTCTTTACAGCCCAATCAGGGTGCCAGCGCACATCCCCCCACCACCCAGTATCAGAATGAAAACACCAATTTCATACCTTGGCTTGGTAAATAAAAGAGTAGAATTACCTGAAATCACAGGCAGAAACGCCGTCAGCGGCAACAAGTACTGTAGGATAAGCTGCTTGTTCTAATGAACTAACCCCTCCCGGAATGCCCAGGCCACCAATGCCGCCACATTGGGTGTGTTCGTTTTATCCAGGAGATGCTGTCGATGCCCTTCAATAGTCCGGGTGGACCGACTGATCTTTTCGGCCATCTCTGTAGCTGTCAGACCCTGACAGATGTAAAACAGGACTTCCAGCTCTTTATTGGTAAGGACATCTCCCGGATGCAACAGCAGGGATGTCCTTTGCTTCTCCAGGATATTGTCCACAAGCAGTCTGGAAATGGAGGGATTGACATAGTGACCTTTCGCATGGACGGTATGAATGGCTTCAATCAGCATATCCGGATCAGCATCCTTGGTGATAAAACCACAAGCTCCCTGCTTGAAAGCATCATGGATAAACGGCGATTGATCAAACATGGACAGGATGATGGTCCGCACTCGACTCCCCTGTTCTTTGAGCTGTTGCAGACAGTCGATCCCGGAAATACCCTTCATCTTCAGGTCCAGGATCAAGACATCAATCTCGATCTCTGGAAAAGATTGGATATGCTCCAGAAATTGTTCCCCGGATACAGCCGTGAGGACAACTTCCATATCATCTTCAAATTGAAAGAGAGCACTCAGGCTCTTTAAGAAGATCCTGTGGTCATCCACCAGGGCCAATCTGATTTTTTCCATGATCTATCCATTTGGTATGGTCAGGATCAGGCAGGTTCCTTTACCTCTTGAGGTGATCTCTAATGTGGCATTCATCGATTGCGCTCTGGCGATCATGCTGCTCATCCCCAGACCCAAAGAATCAGTAGATGTCTGCACAATCCCTCGGCCATCATCCTCGATTTCAATGACCCACTGTTCTGGCTCGGAGAGCCGCGCATGGATCATGACATTTGCCGCATTGGAGTGTTTAAGACTATTGTTCAACGCCTCCTGAAGTATCCTGAATATCGCCAGCTTCTTATCCTGACTTAGTTGGTTCTGGATGTCGTCGTCCCAATCCAGGTCCAGCGTCATACCGGAGAGTCGGATAAACTCCTTACACACGTGTCGAATCGCTTCATTGAGGCCAAGTTCCTCAAAGATCAATGGCGATAAACGCTGCAAGACTCGACGAATCTCACCGACTGCCAGATCCAGTGTCCCCAGGAAGGAGGATTGGAACTCCGGGTCAGATCTCAAGTTTCTCACCTGCAGTTTTAGAGAAGATAATAATGGTCCGACATCATCGTGCAAGTTCTCGGCAATGATCTTCCGCTCCAATTCTTGCCCCGCTATCGTGGCCTTCAGAAGGTTTCGTTGACCTTCCTTTTCCATTTCATGCAGCCGTTGCTGGTTCCTCAGGCTCCTTTTGTTCCACGTCATCAGAATGATGATGAAGAATGCACAAAAGCATAACAAGAAGAAGCTGATGGCGAGGACAATGGATTCACTCACTGGCCAAATGTTTGTATTCCATGATCATGGAAACTGCAAACAGAATGTTCAGAAAAACGTAACTGACTAATTTTAACTGCCACATTTCAGCCACAACTTCAGGTTGAAAATAATCGATCGTCAGAAAAATTGTTGTATTGGACACATGGTACATCATTAAACCGGTGACCGCGTAGAAAGACGATTTCAACCACAAGGGGACGATCAGTTCGAAACGAACCAGATTATAGAAATACAGGAATGAAAAACAAATGATGAAAAACGAAGAGATTGTCAATAACCACTTATTAATCGAATCATTAATCGGCCCGGTCAGAAACAAGGTTAATGAAACCAGACACATGATCCAGAATGTGGCCTTTAGAATTGGGCGCAAGGAAGCATTGAACTCCTTCAAGTTGATAAAAAACAATCCTGTTACCAGAGATTGCAGTATGAGATATCCATTCACTTGTGACACATTGTTTCCATACCACCAAATTGAAATGGTACCCGCAATATCGGCAGCTAGTGAAATAGCAGAGAGCACAACCAGAAAACGATGGGCAACCGATTGGCGTTTCCAGGTCATGCCCCCTGCAATCATTGGTAAAACAGCACTCAATGCTGAATAATCGTTAAACGTCACCGGTGTACTCATTCTGTAAGTATAACAAAAAAGTACACCCTCTACGAATCTACTACGTCCCTAAGCCAGAGGTTGGGCAAACTGGTGGGCAAACCTTGGAAACATCCACGATGATATCATTTGACAGGATGTCATTACCATCCGAATCCACCGCAACGAGCACAAGCTCAGGAATGATAACATTGCTGGTGTTGATCCTTGATCCATAGTAAATACGAATCCCAACAGCTCCAGTCTGCTCAAGCAGATCATCAAAAAAGTCTTTGTTGTAATAGTGCCCTTTCACGCCCTGATTCCAGGTATAGCTTGGGCCTTGTTGATAATTACTGAGATAATCCTCAGCTGTGCTCTGGGAAATGATTCCACCACCTTCTCCGTCAAAACTCATAGGATGAGCTACTCCCTGAAATGGGAACCACCGGTTAAGTTAAGAATCACCTAACTTAACACCTACGTATGAAGAAGACAAGACGCAAATTTAGTGCAGCATTCAAGGCCCAGGTAGCCATAGCAGCACTTCGAGAGCGG
>JAIPBE010000010.1 GCA_021738725.1 Saprospiraceae bacterium
CTTGGCGGAAGGCGATGCAGGGCAAAAGTCCCTGCATATCAAAATTCACGATGACACCCAAGAATGGAATACTGCACCTGCGTTGAAGGCAATGCCCAATAGAATTTCTTTTGACACTTTTGAATCAAAGAATAAGAAAGCCCAATTTGGTGATAAGCGCTTTCGACAACCCCGAGGACTCTGTAATGATGTCCGGGATTGCCGATTGCGTATGAATAAAAACATGAGAGTGTACACCCGGTTTGAGAGTACGACTAGAGTACAATGAATGTACCATGAGTGTACGTTTAGAGTACCATAGGAGTACGACAGGAGTACGACAGGAGTACGACAGGAGTACGACAGGAGTACGACAGGAGTACGACAGGAGTACGACAGGAGTACAAAAGGAGTACAAGGGAAGTACAGGAGGTTCAGCACTGAAGCACAGATACAGCACAGATAAGGTACCAAAGGAGTGCCGGTAATGCAGTTGGAGAGTACAAACGAAGTAGGACATGAATGACCCAAAGACGAACCGCCCCGAGTACTCGGGGGGGATGATGAGCGGGATGCATTCTTTTGGCGCGTCAAAAAGGGAGCGCCTCGCCGGTCCGCCAGCTGGCGGACCGGGCCAAGTATGAAATACTACAACTAAAAAGTTGTGCACAGAACCACAGAGCAAAACTCCAACCCCCAATGTTGGGCGACAAACAATCCTGGACAGATGCCCTGCATGCTACCCTGGATATATCGCTACCTGCTGGTACCCAGCAATGCCTTTCGGCGCTATCTACCCCATACCCAATGGGCGATGGTCAGGAGGACGCATATCAACAGAAGTTTCATGTTGTAAACATCTGCGTTCCGGGGAAGATTACCCTGTTTCTTCTGCAGGTTTGTCCGGGCGGCGTCCATTCCGATCTGGATGCACTCGGAGGAACGTGGGGCAACTAACTGACCAGTCTGGGTGCGGGTTTGGTGGCACTTCGTGGCTATGACCAGAACGGTTAGAGCAATGGTTTTTGACCCATCCGAGACATGCCGATCCAATACTTGATGGCCTCCGGATCAAAACTTTGAACGGTATGGTGTGTTCCCATTGCAGGAAGTGTGAACAACAAAGTGATGGATAAGTCGTTTTGTCGTACCTTTGCGGCTTCTACTAACAGAGCGTATGACCTTTATTCCTCCCAAGTATAACAAGCACTCGCTGGCGACTTTCTATCCGACGTTGCGCAGCCGGGTAAACAACTACTTTACCGAGAACAATCTCTCTCGGAATGCGAATGCCACCATGGTGACCAAAACGGTCATCCTGCTGGTGGTCTATCTGGCACCTCTCGGCTTGCTTTACTTTGGTGACATTTCGTCCAAATGGATGGTCTTCGGCTTGTGGGTCATCATGGGATTTGGCATGGCCGGCATCGGCATGGCCGTCATGCATGATGCCAATCACGGCGCTTATTCAAAGAATACCAAGGTGAACAATCTGATCGGGTATCTCCTCAATATGGTAGGGGGTAATGCCGATTTCTGGAAGATCCAGCACAACGTATTGCACCATACCTATACGAATGTGACCGGAGCCGATGAAGATATCGATACACCACCTTTTTTACGGTTTTCGCCACATGAAGAGCGGAAGTGGATCCACCGTTATCAGCATTGGTATGCCCTGTTCTTTTATGGATTTCTGACCATTCCCTGGATCACCAGCAAGGAATTACAGCAGTTGAATGATTACAGAAAGAAGGGATTGATCCCGGGTGGCAAGCCGTTCAGGAACCTTTTGATCCGTTCTATCGTATGGAAGATTGGGTACTACGTGTATTTGCTCGTGTTACCCATGTTGCTTACACCTGTATCCCCGTGGTTTACACTGATCTGTTTCCTGACCATGCATTATATAGCGAGTTTCTTGCTGGGCATGATCTTCCAAACAGCGCATGTAATGCCCTCACTGGACTTCCCGAAACCGGACGAAACCGGCAATCTGGAAAACAATTGGGCCGTACATCAGTTATATACCACTACGAATTATGCCCCCAAGAGCCGGGTTTTTGCCTGGTTTGTTGGAGGCTTGAACTTTCAGGTCGAACACCATCTGTTCCCCAACATTTGCCACGTCCACTACAAACGGATATCGGCGATCGTCAAGGAAACAGCCAGGGAATTTGGCCTGCCTTATCACTCACAGAAAAATTTCCTGGACGCTGTTCGGGGCCATCTTCAAATTTTGAAGACGCTCGGACGCCAGGATCATTTGCCGGTTCCTGCAGGCATTCCCATGGAAGAAATGCAGTCCGTTTAACCCAAATTATTATTCACACCTCCTCGTTCTCGTTACTTTTTCCTGCAAGCGGAGTATCTGGTTTTGACAAAAGAGTCATCCATTCAGCCCCGCGACCGGACCGCCCGACCTTCTCGGATCTGTTCCGGACCTATCCTGCCGGACACGGCCGGGCCTGAGGCGGCTCATTTTAAGCAGTTTTATGAAAGATCAAACAACTTCGCGGTTCAAGCGTAAACCATCACGCTCGTCCGCACCCCATGCCGGTGGATCAAATTCCGGCAGACCACAGCGTGACGGATCCCGATTTGGGGGGCCGTCCCGCGGCAATGGTAAGAAATTCAAAAAAAGCGCGGAGATCCCCCACTACAAGTTTATCCAGGCAGCCCTTCCCAAGGAGGAAGAGCCAACCATCGAGACAAGACCTTATTCCAGTCTGGATCTGCATCCGGATCTGCAACGGGTGATCGCCTCGAAAGGCTATACCCACACCACCCCCATCCAGGATCAGGCCATCGAGCCAGGGATCGCCGGACGGGATATCCTGGGTATCGCTCAGACCGGTACGGGCAAAACCGCTGCGTTTCTCATTCCCATGATCCAAATGTGGCTGGTCGATCCCGATTTCCCATCTGCACTGGTCACGGTTCCGACAAGGGAACTGGCTCTCCAGGTGGAAGATGAGTTCCGCAGCCTGACCAAAGGCCTGGGCATGTATTCTGCCACCTTCATCGGTGGAGGAAGTGTCAGCGCCGACGTCCGCAAGCTGCAACAGGGACATCACCTGATCGTCGGAACCCCGGGTCGACTCCTCGACCTGACCCAGCGCCGCGCCCTCAATCTTCGTCCGTTTACCACTCTGGTCCTGGACGAATTTGATCGCATGCTGGACATGGGCTTCATCAATGACGTGAAGAAGATCATCGAACTGATGCCGAACAGGCACCAGACGATGCTATTCTCCGCTACTATCGACAAAAGTCAACAACCCTACATCCAGGAGTTGCTTACGGAACCGGTCACCGTTCAGGTCAACTCCGGCGCACAGACAGCCGAGCATATCGAACAGGATGTGATCCGGATCGAACCGGGGATGGACAAATTTCAGATGCTGGAAGATCTCTTGCACAAGCCGGAGATGGAAAAGGTGCTGGTCTTTCTGGAAACCAAACATCGTGTCGACAAGCTGACGACCAAACTGGTCCGCTCCGGATTTAAAGCCCAGCAGATCCATGGCAACAAATCACAAAGCCAGCGCCAACGGGCATTGGAGTCCTTCCGCTCTGGCAGATCCTCCATCCTGGTAGCGACAGATGTAGCCTCACGAGGACTGGATATCAGTGATGTGACCCACGTGATCAACTTTGAGACACCGAAGACATTTGACAGTTATATCCACCGGATCGGACGTACCGGCCGGGCGGGTAAAGCAGGCAAGGCCTTTACCTTTGTAGAAGGAATCGTCAAATAGCCCCAAACAGATGATCTTCATCATTCGGCAGACCGGAAGTCACTTTGTGGCTTCCGGTCTGCGTATTTTAGGCAGCACAATCAAACCACTATGAGAAATCACATTATCCCTGCTATCGTTGCCGGTGTCGTATTGCTCATCCTCAGCGTGGCTACGCTGTATGGATTGGTCGCCCTGTTTCCCGGGTTGGCTCAGGAGTATTACAACCCCATCTTCCGCGCGGAAGATGACCGGAACTGGATGTATTATGTGCATCCGTTTATCCTCAGCTTCGCACTCGCCTGGTTTTGGGATCGGTTCAAAGAAAAATTCTCAGGCTCCTGGATCCTTCGCGGACTCGAGCTTGGACTGGTCTATGTGATCGTCGCGACCATACCGGTGATGTGGATCACGTTCAGTGCCATCGACGTGGGTGCTTCCATGGTCATGACCTGGATCGCCTACGGATTTGCACAGACCACCGTTGCCGGTTGGATCTTCGCCAAAATGAATCCATAGGAGGCGAATGCAGCCCTGTCTGGACTATATTGACCGGCACTCTGGCCCCCAGAGTCGCCTGTCGATCTATCTGCATACCATGTTTGCGCCATACGGAGTTGGTGCAAATTGGGTATCTCATGAACTTCCATTCTTCTAGGGAAAGAAATGGATCTGTTACCTCCATGTACTCCGGACGGGAGTGTCAAGGTCGGGTTTACCCAAGGCAATGAGTTGTCGAATCGGCTTGGATTGTTCGCATCCAAGGGCAGGAAGCAGGTGCTGAGCGTCACCTTTCAAGTATTGGATGATGTTCCTGAAGCGGCGCTATGGGAAAGCGATATCGAAGCGTTGGCACTGGATCTGCAGTCCAGTCCGTATGAAAGGTGGTTGGGACAGGAAGGCGACGCGATCAAATGATCAACCGAAGAGGGTATTGACCCGTTCCCAGTTGACGACGTTCCAGAAGGCGCTGATATAGTCACTCCGCTTGTTTTGATAGTGGAGGTAGTAAGCGTGCTCCCAGACATCCAGGCCAAGGATGGGTATCCCGGTTTTATCGGTGATCTTCGTCATCAGGGGGTTATCCTGATTCGGAGTGGAAGTGATGAACAAGCCACCTGCCCCGTCCTTGCAAAGCCAGGCCCATCCGGACCCGAATCGACTTCCTGCGGCATCCGCAAACGCCTTCTTGAATGTATCCATATCACCCCATTCCCGTTGAATGGCGGCAGTCAGTCGTTCGCCGGGTTGTGTTTTTTTCGGGGTCATCCATTCCCAGAACATGGTGTGATTCCAATGACCACCTCCGTTGTTGCGCAAGGCCGTGTCCCCCGGTTTGATGGTGGCCAGCAGTTTTTCCAATGAAAGGCTTTGCAAGTTGAGATGGGGCTCCAGCGCAGTGTTGAGTTTGGTCACATATCCCTTATGGTGCCGATCATGATGAATCTCCATCGTTTTGGCATCAATGCTTGGTACCAGATCCGCGAAACCATAAGCCAAGTCCGGAAGAGCATAGGGGTAGCGACCCATAGAAGCGGCACCAACCATCGTTTTTAAGGGCGAACATCCCACAAGTGTTCCTGCTCCAATAATTCCTGAAAGTTTTAAAAATGTGCGCTTTTCCATGGTTTGATCTTTCTTCCAAGGTACAACAAATGAGACCGCCTCAGGGTTTTCCGAGACCTTGGAATTCGTAGAGATGGTTTGGGGAGGCGTACAATGTGACGGAATTTCCGATCTTGACTTCGATGAGCAATGCGATCTATTTTCTTCCATTCGTTTTCTGTTTATGGATGACCAGTCCGCTCCAGGAGCCAGGGTTGACGACCGCTCAGCCGGGATTGGCTGACAACCACTATTATTCAGAGATCCCCTTCCGCATGGAGCGGGGAAAGATCCTGGTGACCGTCCGGATAGGGAATGCTGATCGCACATTCCTGGTAGATACGGGTGCGCCTTTTATGGTGGATGTTGCACTGGCTGAAGAAATGGGGTATACCGTTGTCGGTTCGAAGGGATTGAAAGATGCAGCAGGGAACACCACGCGGGTGAACACCCTCGAGGTGCCAGAGCTGGTGCTCGGAGAAGTGCGCTTTTCGAATTTGCACGCTCTGGTGTATGATTTTCACAACAGCCTGTTGGGATGCTTCGGGATCGATGGTATCATCGGCAGCAATCTGTTGAGTAAAAGTGTGATTCAGTTTGACTGGAAGGCCGGAAGAATGATCTTGACGGATGATGCTCATCGGCTGGGACTGGAGGTCGCGGAATCGATCAAGATCCGTGTCGATAAAAAGCAATCCAGCCCCTATGTACCGGTCCGGTTACAAGAAAGAATCAGGATCTGGAGCTTGCTTGATACGGGCTCGGACGACTTCTATACGATCAGTCAGCAGGATCTCGCGGCTGTTCAGGCGAAAGGACATCTGACGGCTGCGCCATTATCACAGGCTTCCGGAAGTGCCTCCCTGGGATTGATCGGGGGGAATGATTCGGACAAAGAACTGCTCATTGATGCTGGTTCACTCGCGTTGGAGCAGGTCCGCGTGGCGGCAAATGTCGCCATTGAATCCAATCAGGATCAGGACTCCCGGCTTGGGACTCAATTGCTGGAGCGAGGCACCCTGACCATCGATTACAAAAAGAGACGCGTCTGGTTTGTCCCCTATCCGGATTTGCCAGACTACCAGTACAGTCAGTTTGGATTGGGCTTTGTTCCGGTAGGGGATTACTGGATCATCAAGGAAGTCTGGTCGGGATCGGAAGCAGCAGAAGAGGGTGTCGTCAATGGGGATACGCTATTGCATTACGGGCGCATTGACATGACTGCGAACAGTGTTTGTGACGTCTTGTTCCAGCTGCCAGCAGAAAGAGAAGCAGACAGTTTACAGGTGGTGGTCAAGCACGTACATCCCGGAGAAGAGAGAGGTTATACCTTGAAAAAACGGGTTTATTCAGGCGATTGATGACCGTGTTGTCGGAGGGCTACTTCCCGCCAATACACATAGGACGCAGAGCTGCATGCAATGATCCAGCCAACCCGACCATCCAGGAATCCAAGTGCCCCGATATATTCTCGGAGAAACCGATAGGCAGGCTTGACCCATACGCGAAGCCAACTGCCGGATTTGCCTTTTCGCATCAGTTCTTTGGCAGCCAATTGGCTGTATCGTTTCTGTTTTTGGAATAATTCGTCCCGGTTCTGGTAGGCATAATGGATGAGGTCGCCGGTCAGCGTACCGACTTGAACGGTCGGTCCAATGGAGATGGATTCATGGATGATGGCGGGGCCATAGGAGCACGTGCGGCGATCGAAAAGCCGGACGATTCGATCGGGATACCATGCGCCGTGACGGATGGGTTGCCCGGCAAAATGATTGAGTCGATTCAGGACCCATGCATCTGCGGTCCAGTTGGTACAAGCATGTTGGATGGAGGTGGCGAGTTTAGGGCTGAGGACCTCATCGGCATCCAGGACTAGAATGTGATCCTGCCTCGCCTGATCAACCGCAAACTGTTTTTGGTCGCGAAAACCGAGGAAGGGTTGTTGGATGATCCGGGCTCCGAAGGATTCGGCGATGGCGACAGTTTGATCGGTCGACCCGGAATCCACGATGAGGATCTCCTGGACGATATCCTGTGCACTGGCCAGACAATCAGCGAGATACTGTTCGGCATTCAGGGTGATGATGACCAGGGAGAGGGCAGGCATGCTGCAAACTTACGATGGAGGGACGTTATGGGGTTATTTCGTTATTGAGTTATTTCGTGGACCGAATGAAAGGCGCCAGGATGGACGGTGGAAATTCCAAATTTCAAAAAACTAATCATAAACCCGCCTACCGGCGGCCAGGAAAATTCCAAATCCGAAATTCAAATGACCCAAATAAAAGGGACTGAGATGGGTAGAACGTAGAACGTAGAATGAAGAATGGACAACGAATAACCAACTGAATTCCGTTATCTTTCTTGATATGATGAATACATCAAAGGCATTGATTGAAACGAAGCGGTTACGACTCCGGACCTGGCGGACGGACGATGTGGATCGTTTTGCTGAGATCAATGCGGATCCGGAGGTGATGCAGTTTTTTCCAGGGCCCCTTACTAAAGCGGAAACGGCAGCTATGATCGAGCGTATGCAGACACATCAGCAGGAGCATGGATTCTGTTTTTGGGCGGTGGATCAATTGTCGGATAATTCGTTGATCGGAATGATCGGTCTCAGTCGTCCAAAGATGGACGTCCACTTTACACCCTGTGTGGAAATTGGTTGGCGTCTTCATCCAGATAGCTGGGGCAAGGGCCTGGCCACAGAGGGTGCCCGTGCTTGTTTGCATTATGCCTGGAATGATCTGGGACTGGACGAGATCGTTTCTTTTACGGCAGAAATAAATAAGTCTTCCGAGCGCGTGATGCAAAAGATCGGCATGACCAGAGACGCTACATTCTTTCATCCAAAAATTCCTAAGGACCACCGACTGCAACCGCATGTACTCTATCGAATTCGACCATCATTGTTCCCTGTTTAGTCGAGACTGTGGGCTCTTCTATTAAATCGTACACCATGCAAAAGCCACATATTTCATTAGCAGAAGCTTATACCAAACTGGGTCAATCCAGTGAGCTGTTTCAAACCTTTTTCACGCATGGGACCTTGTCGATCGAATTGTACCAACCCAAGGGAAAGGATCTTCAGCAGCCTCATCTACAGGACGAGGTGTATGTTGTAGCTCGGGGTGAGGGCACCTTTATGGTTTCAGAAACACGGGTGTCGTTTGAAGCTGGGGATGTATTGTTTGCGCCTGCCGGGGCGGTGCACCGGTTTGGGACCTTCAGCGAAGACTTTCTGGTTTGGGTGATCTTCTACGGGCCGAAGGGAGGGGAAGGAAACTGAGACGAAGAGATGGAGAGACGATGGGGCGGTATTGGGTGTTTGGCATTCGGTGTTCGGTTACACCAGGTGGTCTCGGAATGGGTTATTTCGTGATCGGGTTATTGCGATATTTCGAGGACCTAGGACCGAGACCTTGACCGTGCCTGAAGATGCTTCATTGATAATGGAGGATAATAGAACTGGGAATCGGATTTGAATTCAATCCTACATCTTGGATTACCCTGTTTTAGAAACGACATTTATTTTCCTCTTAACCTCATAACCTCCGCCACTCCTCAACGGATATGGCTAAGGAATTCATTTCGAGTCTTTGCCTCCAGGAATTTGCCTCCATATTCCACGGTGATCGTACTGCTCGTCTGATCTTCAATGCCACGCGAGCACACGCAGTGGTGTACGGCATCGATCATCACGGCGACATCTTTCGTCCCCAGAATTTCCTGAAGGTCATGCGCGATCTGCATGGTCAGTCGTTCCTGGACTTGTGGTCGTTTGGCATAGTACTTTGCAATGCGGTGGAGCTTGCTCAATCCGATCACCTTCCCATTGGGAAAGTAGGCGATGTGCACCTTTCCAGTGATCGGCACAAAGTGGTGCTCACAATGGCTGTGCAGAGAGATGTTCTTTTCGACCAGCATCTGCTGATAACCGAATTTATTTTCGAAAAGAGAAATGGAGGGCTTGTTGTCCGGGTCCAATCCACTGAAAAACTCCTCGACATACATCTTGGCCACGCGGTTGGGGGTGCCACTCAGACTGTCATCAGACAGGTCCAGTCCCAACGTGTGCATGATCTCTCGGAAATGCTTGGCGATTCGGACCATCTTCTGGTCATTGCTTAGCGCAAAGGCGTCATCGCGCAATGGCGTCTCCAGTGAAGAAGCGGTATGTTGATCACCCATCTCCAGGTCGTGGCGGAGGGTGGGCGTATCCCATGTACTTTGCTGGTGGCCATTGACCACTGGACTATTCTCGAATTTCATCGTTCAGAGAGGTTGGTTGTGTCCAACCGGACACGGGAAGAAAACGATTAAATCGTCTTAATGTTTAATGTTTTAATCAATTAACGATATAATCATTAAACAAAAAGAGCCTAAAGAGAGAATCGAAGTCCTGATCTGTTCTTTTGTGCTCAGGAAATGGACATGGGCACCTCCATCAATAGAATGCGGGAGTCCTCTTTGGCCTGGAACGTAAACTGATCGGTATCCCAGATGCCCAGGCCATCTCTCCGTCCCAGAAGTTGATCTTCGATCTGGCTATTGCCTTCTAGAATGAAGGCGTACACGCCATTTCCTTTTTTCTTGATCGAATAGGAAGCTATTGAACCGGCGTCAAAGTCGCCGATAGAGAACCAGGCATCCTGGTGGATCCAAACGCCCTGGTCATCCGGGGATGGGGAGAGAATCTGCGTGAATGTATTTTTTTGGGCGACATCCCGGATGGAGATCTGGTCATAGCGTGGCGTGACCTGCTTTTCCCGAGGAAAAAGCCAGATCTGCAGGAAGCGAACTTCTGCATCATTGTTCCGATTGTATTCGCTGTGATAGATGCCGGTACCGGCACTCATAACCTGGACATCGCCTTCCCGGATCACCGCCACATTTCCCATACTGTCCTTGTGTTCCAGATCTCCCGACAAGGGGATGGAGATGATCTCCATATTGTCATGGGGATGCGTGCCAAACCCTCTACCCGGGGCCACCACATCATCATTGAGCACACGAAGGGCCCCAAAGTGGATCCGTTCCGGATCGTAGTAGTTGGCAAAGCTGAAGGAATGATGAGAATCGAGCCATCCATGATTGGCATGGCCTCGCGAATCTGCCTTGTGAAGAATCATCTTCATATTGGCATGGGGGTTGGTGATGACTTCAGAAGAGGTTGGCAAGTGGTTGAAGCCGACCTGCTCGAACAGTTTGTCATAGGTGGATTCTTTTACCTTGACATTCCGGGCACGCAGGAATGTGGGTGTCGCGGCGGCGGCACTGAGGCCAAGGAGGGTGTTCCTGATAAACTTCTTTCTATCCATCATCTACAGAATCAACATTGTGACACAGGTCAGATAGAATAATGCCGTCAGAAGTGATATTGTTCACTGAAAGGTACCGGATATGGACGGATATACGAGAACCAAGAGGGATACCTTATCTTGAGAAGAACTGTGCCATTCCTTTGTATGGTGGATCCAGAATTTTACGAATTCAATACACGCTTTATGAGATACATCCATTTGGTATTCCTCATGATCTTGTCAGGAAGTTGTCTCCAAGCACAACAAGACCCATTTCTAGGTGATTTTTTATTGCGCTGGCAAAATGCCCATGCCTATACAATGCAGATGGTGGAGGCCATGCCGGAACAATATTTTGATTTTCGACCCGTGGAAGAGGAAATGACCTTTGGTGAGCAATGCATGCACATGGTCGGCAATATCTATAATCTGACCAATCGCTACATCCAGGAGGATACGTTGTATCAAAAGCCGGATACCCATGCTTCCACCATGACGAAGCAGGAGATTCTGAACCGGGTAAACAAGGCATTTGATGATGCAGGAAGTGCCGTCCTGAATCTCGACCCTCGGGATCTGGATACAGTAACAGATTTTTTTGCCGGCCCGATCAGCAAGCGACGAGTGGTGATGTTGTTGAATGATCATCAATCCCACCATCGGGGACAAATGGTCGTCTATCTCCGGTTGAAAGGCATCACGCCTCCAAAGTATGTGGGATGGTAATCCAAATTCAATAGGACCGAACACCGAATTTCGAATCCCGATTTCATTACAGATCGTATCTTACTCCCATGAAAAAACAAGTTTTCCTTCTATTCGTTGTGCTGGGATTGATCTTCCTCATTTCCGGGTGCATGCCGGGAGGGGGGCATAATGGGCCTGCCACTCCGGCCGGGTTTTTTATGGGGGTCTGGCATGGGTGGATCGCTCCGATATCGCTGATCGCCGGTTTGTTCAATGATGCCATACGGGTCTATGAGCCGTATAATTCGGGTTGGTGGTATGACTTCGGATTCTACATTGCCGTCATTTCCGGCTTTGGGAGCATCGCCTTGTTTCGCAAGAAGGCTTCGGGGAAGTAGGTGTTTTTAGTTCCTCATTCCTGGTTCCAAGTTCCTTTGTTCCAGGTTCCTGGTTGACTTTGGGATGAGCATCTAGCCAGGAGCGATTGGCTGTCCGGACACCCCGACCCCGAGTCCTTAGGGGGGAGGCCGGATCCAGACAGAATCGTCTGAGTTCAATGTTCAATGCACTCGCCTTCGGCTCCTGTGGTTAATGTTCAAAGTGGTACCGGTTTTATGATCCTGGTTCCTCAAAAAACCTCAATCTTGACTGCCAGAGGCATTAACCCAATAGCGAAATAACACCTTCATCGTCCATCTCAGCCTTGGAGATTAGGAATGCGGCAGCTGCAGCAGACGTAACAATCCAAACCTTATTCTTCGAAATAACGAAATAGCCCAATAACGAAATCACCTTCTTTCCATTGAATTCGGCATTGGTTTGGAAGCCCCTACGCCCAATACCCAACACCCAATACCAAATTTCAGCCTTCATCCCTGACTCCTCGGTGCTTCTCTCGGTCCGTTGTCAGATCTCTGTTGTCGGTTATCCGTCTTCAGTTGTGTGTAGAGAGTAGAGAGTAGAGGGTGAGTGAGAGTTGTGCTGTGGACCTATTTCACGATGTACCAACAACACCAATACCCAATACCCGCAATGCCACGGTGAAACCTGATGGTTAGAAAAGGATTGGTGGTTTTCAAATGTGCATAGGGTTGCTGGTGCTTTTGAGTCCCGCCCACCACTCTTCTACATTTGCCGGTCCGGGTTTGATCATTGTAAATTCAGATTTGGGAATTGTTTGTCATTTGAGATTTGACATTTGGTGCTTCACATCGACCCCCACAGGCTGGCATTCACCTTTACGGATCCCTCAAGCCACTGCATTCCCCAACAAGTTCTTGCTGCCTTAACGTATCCTTTACTGTGATTACGCTTTTATTTGGCGTATCTTTGCGCCCATTTTCAGATAATACCATCGTATGCAATCCATCCGCAACATCGCCATCATCGCCCACGTCGACCACGGGAAGACCACCCTCGTCGACAAGATGCTCTTCGCAGGCCATTTTTTCAAAGAGCACCAGGAAGTTGGTGAGCTGGTCATGGACAACAATGACCTCGAGCGGGAGCGTGGGATTACCATTCTGGCCAAAAACGTGGCCATGATGTACAAGGACACCAAGATCAATATCATCGATACACCAGGTCACTCCGATTTTGGTGGTGAGGTTGAACGTGTACTGAACATGGCGGATGGCGTTCTCCTGCTGGTGGATGCATTCGAAGGACCTATGCCCCAGACACGTTTTGTTCTGGAAAAGGCGCTCGAACTGGGACTCAAGCCCATCGTGGTCATCAATAAAGTGGACAAAGAAAACTGTACACCCGACGAAGTCAATGACGAGGTGTTCGAGCTGATGTTCAATCTGGAAGCGACCGAGGAGCAGCTGGACTATCCGACGATCTTTGGCTCAGCCAAGCACGGCTGGATGAGTACCGACTGGAGGACCCCGACTGATAATGTCACGGCCCTGCTCGATGCAATCGTCGAACATGTCCCACCACCGGTGGCAGAGGAAGGAACTACTCAGATGTTAGTGACTTCGCTTGATTTCTCTTCCTATGTCGGCCGGATCGCCATCGGTCGCTTGCACCGTGGAGAATTGAAGGACGGTCAGCAGATCGCGCTGATGAAGAAGGACGGAACGATCCAGAAACAAAAAATGCGCGGCTTGTTCGTGTTCTCCGGATTGGAAAAGGTCAAAGCCGATGTAGTGAAAGCTGGTGATATCTGTGCGATTGTCGGGATCGAAGGCTTTGAGATCGGAGATACCATCGCAGATCCGGAGAATCCGGAGGCATTGCCGACCATCGCTATTGATGAACCGACCATCAGCATGACGTTTACGATCAATGACAGTCCGTTCTTTGGTCAGGATGGCAAATTCGTCACCTCCAGGCATGTCAAAGACCGGTTGTTCAAAGAATTGGAAAAAAACCTGGCCCTTCGTGTTGAAGAAACGGGTACTGCGGATTCCTTTATCGTATATGGCAGAGGCGTGCTCCACCTCTCCGTACTGATCGAAACCATGCGTCGGGAAGGGTATGAATTGCAGATCGGCCAGCCTCAGGTCATCTTCAAGCGAATCGATGGTGTGAAATGCGAACCGATCGAGGATCTGCGGATCGACCTGCCCGAGAATGTGGCAGGTAAGGCCATCGAGATGGTCACCAAACGGAAAGGCCTCATGCTGGAAATGATTCCGAAAGGCGATCGGATGTTGTTGAAATTCGAAATTCCTTCACGGGGCATCATGGGCCTTCGTTCCAGCTTATTGACAGCCACGGCAGGAGAGGCGATCATGAATCACCGATTCAAGGATTACCAACCCCACAAAGGAGATATCCCGGGCCGCCAGAACGGCTCCCTGATCGTGATGGAGACCGGCACGGCTATTCCATTTTCATTGAATAATCTCCAGGATCGTGGATTCTTCTTTATTGGCCCTGGCGAAGAGATCTATGAAGGCCAGGTGATTGGGGAGAACACCCGGATCGGTGACCTGGTGGTGAACGTCACCAAAACGAAGAAGCTCAGTAACATGCGCTCCTCCGGGAATGATGACAAGGTCAAGCTGGCACCGCCGTTGAAGATGACATTGGAGGAAGCACTCGAATACATCCAGGAGGATGAATATGTAGAAGTGACCCCCAAATCTATCCGCCTGCGGAAGATATTCCTGAAGGAGCATGACCGGAAGCGGGCAAAGAACTCTTCTATGGCCGGGGCATAGTGGCACGTCGTTTGGAAAGGCTTATATTGGCCTAGAAACCTTCAGAACCTTCTGGAGGTGACAGGAATGAGGCCAAGAACATGGCGAGGATCGAATTTCTACGTACCGCAATGAAAGATATCACCCAGACGGGCTCCGTCTGGGAGAGTTCCCGATTCCTGATCCGGAAACTGCTGGACCCCGTCGATTGGTCTGCTGCTACCACTATCATTGAGTTGGGTACTGGCAACGGTGTGATCACCACATCGATCCTGCAGCGGATGTTGCCTGAGGCCTGCATGACCGCTTATGAGATCAACGCGGATTTTCTGGAGTTAACCCGTCATCGGATAAATGCGGATAGTCGTTGTACACTCACCGATGATAGTGCAGAATATCTTTCTGATATCTATCCTGAAGGCAGTGTAGATGCGGTTATTTCCAGCCTTCCGTTTGCCATCATGGATGAAGAGTTGCAGGAAACCATTCTTCGCCAGATTCATCTGGTTCTCAAACCGGGTGGCCAGTATCTCCAGTACCAATATGCACCTACCAAGTATCGGATGATCACCCGACGGTTCAAGCGGGTTCGATTGGATTATACACTCCTGAATATCCCTCCGGCATTTGTGTATTCATGCGTCAAGTGACCGCTGGCGTGAATGCCCGGTCATTCAGTATGCGGATGAGTTATCACGTCCTCGGAGCAGGAAGCTTCTGCGCTCCTGAACAATAATATAAAGCATGGAATCTGCCGTGATGAAAGTCACGCGCGTATAATCCTCTGATCATTCCCCGGTTCTCCGTATTGTTGTTCCTTACATGCTGATTCATTGGGCATCGCCCCTGCGTTGCCTTTCCATAGTCGCAAAAAGTACAGAAATGGCAACTACTTTTCCCTATGTCTATTTCTTCGGTGGCGGACGCGCCGATGGTGATCGATCCATGACTCATCTGCTCGGTGGCAAAGGCGCCAATCTGGCCGAGATGGCGGGACATCCGGATTTGCAGCTCCCGGTACCTCCGGGTTTCACGGTGACGACAGAAGTCTGTACCTATTATGTGGTCCATAATAAGACGTATCCGGAAGGCCTTCATACTCAGGTCATGGATGCGCTGCAAGTCGTGGAGGAATTGATGGGCCGGCACTATGGCGATCCGGGCGACCCCTTGCTCCTGTCCGTCCGTTCCGGTGCACGACGGTCGATGCCCGGAATGATGGAAACCATCCTCAATCTGGGACTGACCACAGACACTCTGCCCGGCCTGATCCTTCGGACGGGTGATGCCCGGTTTGCTTACGATGCCTATCGTCGCCTGATCATGATGTATGCCGATGTGGTGATGGAAAAGGCTGCCGGGCGACCACCTGCTCAAGGGGTGGGTATTCGCCGGTTGATGGAAGACCGCTTGTCTACCCTCAAAAAGAAGAAAGGCGTCCGGGCCGATACAGACCTCCTGCCGGCGGATCTGATCCAGTTGACCGACGACTATAAGGTCTTGATCGAAGAAGTTTTTGGCGCGCCCTTCCCCGATGATCCCTGGGAGCAACTGTGGGGTGGGATCAGCGCTGTATTTGCCTCCTGGCAGGGAAAGCGCGCTGTCGAATATCGCAATATCGAAGGCATCCCACATGACTGGGGAACTGCAGTCAATGTCCAGGCCATGGTCTTTGGCAACCTGGGAGACGCCAGTGCAACAGGTGTGGCGTTCACACGAAACCCGGGGACTGGAGAGCATCAGTTTTATGGAGAATATCTGGTGAATGCTCAGGGGGAGGATGTCGTTGCCGGGACACGGACACCGGCACCTGTCAATGCCTATTCGCGCCATGACCAGAGCGCCAGTCTGCCGACCCTCGAGGAGATCATGCCGGATATCTATCAGGAACTGGATGCCTGTCAACGTCGTCTGGAAATGCATTATCAGGATATGCAGGACCTGGAGTTCACGATCGAACAGGGCGTGTTCTATATCCTCCAAACTCGAGTGGGAAAGCGCAATGGAGTGGCGGCTATCCGCATGGCCACGGAAATGGTACGCGAGGGATTGATCGACGAGCAGACTGCCCTCAAACGAGTGGCGCCCACGCAGCTGATCGAGTTGCTTCTACCGCAGCTGGATCCACAGGCAGAGTTGACCTCCTTGCCCATTGCCAAAGGATTGCCGGCGGGACCGGGAGGTGCCCGTGGACGGGCGGTCTTCACCGCTGAGGAAGCTGTCGCCTGGGCCGGCAGGGGAGAAGAGGTGATCCTGGTGCGAGAGGAGACTTCTCCTGAGGATGTGGATGGTATGCATAAGGCCAATGCCATCCTCACGAGCAAGGGCGGAATGACCAGCCATGCGGCGCTGGTCGCCCGGGGTTGGGGCAAATGCTGTATCGTCGGTTGCGGCACCATCGAGATCGCGACCGATCTGACCTCGTTTACCACCGAAAGTGGACAGGTGATCCGCGAAGGGGACTGGATCAGTCTCAATGGGACAAGAGGTCTCGTATATGAGGGGCAGATGCCGATGGTGGCCAGTGATCTGAATGGACATGGTCCCTATCATGAACTGATGCAAATGGTGGACCGGTACCGTCATCTCGGTGTTCGGACCAATGCCGATACGCCAGAGGCTGCCGCTCAGGCCCTGGAATTTGGGGCAGAAGGGATCGGCCTCTTCCGCATCGAACACATGTTCTACGGCGAAGGCAGTACAGATGCACTCTTCATTATGCGGAAGGTGATCATGAGCAAGACAGAAGAAGAACGACGTCATGCTCTGGACGAGCTCTTTCCCTTTATGAAAAAGGACATCAAGGCAACGATGGCCGTGATGCATGGAAAACCGGTGACCATCCGACTGATCGATCCCCCCCTCCATGAGTTTGTCCCGCATGATGAGGAGAAACTGAAAATGCTGGCTCGAGAGTTGAATATCAGTCAGCCCCAACTGGTCAAACGTATCGCCACTTTACACGAGAACAATCCGATGCTCGGACACCGGGGTGTACGACTGGGCATTACCTATCCAGAACTGACTGAAATGCAGGTCAGGGCCATCCTGGAGGCAGCAGGTGAACTGGACCAGGAAGGGATCTCCTGTTTTCCGGAGATCATGATCCCGCTGACCGTCTGTGTGACGGAATTGACACATCAGAAACAGGTGGTGGATCGGGTCTCTGCAGAGGTCAATCAAAAGTTCGGTAAAGACATCTCCTTCCATTATGGGACGATGATCGAGGTGCCACGGGCGGCCCTTCGGGCTGGGGCGATTGCGCAAGTAACGGAGTTCTTCAGCTTTGGGACCAATGACCTCACTCAGATGGGTTTCGGATTCAGTCGCGATGATATCGGCTCATTCCTGCCGGATTATTTGCAATCCGGTATTCTGGCCAAAGACCCTTTCGCCACCCTGGACCAGGATGGGATTGGTGAGTTGGTTCGATTTGCCGTGGAGAGGGGTCGCCAGACCCGTCCTGACCTGAAAGTGGGAATCTGTGGCGAGCATGGTGGCGATGCAGAAAGTGTGCGTTTCTTCCACAAGACCGGGCTGGATTATGTCAGCTGTTCTCCTTTCCGCGTACCCATTGCACGTCTGGCAGCAGCACAGGCGGCGATCGATATGCCTCATGTCAATCGTCCGACCAGGGAAATGACAGAAGTGAATTGAATGGACGCTATTCGCTATTCTCCATGTGTGGTTAAACCGAGTGGTTTTTTTAGTAATGGGTAAAAGGTAATGGGTAAAGGCGGCAAAACATTCTTGGAGGGCTGTTCGCCATTCGCTGAGCCGGGTGAATAGACAACCAGAGAGCCGAATTAGACGGGTTGGTATTGCACCCCTTCAGGGCTTTGGTTGACGCGAAAATAGGGTCTTAGGCAATAAATTGAACGAGCATGGCGGCGGCTAAAGCACACCGATACGATTCAGGGATTTTTTTTTGCAGTATCACTAATAGTAAGATGGTGTTTTGCAGTTCGCCATTCGATGAGCCAGAAATATGGATAGCAAACACAAGCAGTTGAAAGGTAAATCCCCATCTAATAACTAACTCGAAAGATATTCACAATTTTTAGGCTTTAGGGGGTGAAGCTGTCAACCTATATCATGAGGAGCCACCCATCCGATCGACGAATACCGAATGCCGATTACTGTATTCTTTTTCGAAATAACTCAATATCGAAATCACTCAATAACCTCCGAGCGTCCCCTCCAAACACGTAACCTCCAAACTCCTTACCTTCACCTTATGGGACGTTTCGATTCATTTTGTCAAAGCTGTGGAATGCCACTGGACCAGGATCCTGGGAAAGGAGGCACAGAAGCAGATGGCTCCAAAAATGCCATTTATTGCAGCTACTGCTACGACAAAGGGCAGTTCAGGGATAATTATACCGATGCCAGACAAATGGTAACCTTTGCTCGGGAGAAACTGAAAGAAATGGGTTTCGGCTGGATCAAACGCTGGTTGTTTACCCTGCATGTTCCACAACTGGCTCGTTGGAAAAAGAAATGGTGATAATCCTTTCTCATTCCACTATCAAATGAGCCAACCACTGGTCCTCCTGCACGGTGCATTGGGCAGTTCTGAGCAAATGCACGCATTTGCTGACATGCTGCAGGGTGATTTCAAGGTGCATACCTGGGATTTTCCCGGTCATGGAGGCATGGCTGTACCCAATGCAGGGTATGCAATGACCGAACTGGTAGAAGCCCTCGAATCCTGGTTGTCCACGACATTTGATGTGCCTGTCATCCTCTTCGGATATAGTATGGGCGGATATGCAGCTACAGTGCTTGCCTGTCGCCGGCCAGAGCTGATCAGCCACATTATCACCCTGGGCACCAAATGGTCCTGGTCGCCCGAAATCGTAGCACGAGAAGTGAAATTGCTCGACCCAAATGTCATCCAGGAAAAGGTTCCTGCTCTGGTGACCCTACTGACGGATCGTCACACTCCGCAGGAATGGACCGATATCCTGCATGCTACGAGGCGACTGCTGGAGAGACTGGGTCAGGATCCCTTGATCGGGCCATCAGATCTGGAAGGCTGTTCAGTTCCAGTCGATGTGTTGTGGGGGACGGAGGATCGGATGATCAGCCGCGAAGAATCAGAGGAAACCGCCAGGATCCTGCCCAATGGTCAGTTTTATACACTGGAGGGGCAGCGCCACCCGTTCGAGCAGGTGGATATCAACATGCTGCGTGAGATGATCCGGCAGCGTCTCAGCATCACTTAGCAGGATGTCCTACCTTTGTCGGATGAACCTTTCTTTGCATTTTACCACCAAGGCGATTGTCACGCTATTCATCCTGCTCAGTGGGATGACCGTCCTTTTTTCCCAGACCGTTCATGGTGTTGTGACGGATGAGGATGATTATATTCTTCCTGGTGCCCAGGTCTATTTGGCCGGTACACAGGTCAGCGGTTTCGCGGATTCGATGGGTGGGTATCGATTGCCATGGGAGGAGGGGATTGAAGAGCCAGCCTATCTGATCGCTCGTCAGGTGGGCTATCTGCCGGATACTACGGTCATCACCGGTCCTGGATACACCCATATCCATCTGGTTTCGGATGCTCGTCTGGAGACGATCACGGTCCGCGATCGGCATGATGGCCAGTTTGTGGACGGACTCAATCCCGTGCGCACAGAGGTGGTCAGTGCGCTGGAGCTACAAAAAGGAGCATGCTGCGACCTGGCGGGTTGTTTCAACACCAATGCCACGGTACAAAAGAATATAACCAATGTGATCACCCAGGCACAGGAGTTGCGAATCCTAGGTCTGGGAGGTGTGTACAACCAGGTCTTGCTAGAAGGCTTCCCCATGATCCAGGGACTGAGCTATACCTATGGGGTGAGTGCGTTGCCCGGAGCTTGGGTAGAGAATATCTATATCAGCAAGGGGGCCAATTCCGTGCTGCAGGGCTGGGAAAGTATCAGTGGCCAGATCAATGTGGAGATCCGGGAGCCGGAGACGGCACCACGGGCATTTCTCAACGGGTATATCAATTCCTTTGGAGAGAAACAGATCAACGGTGTGTTCAAACAGGAAGGTGAAGGATGGGGCAATCTGCTCTTTTTTCACACCGCACAACAGGGGAATCGCCGGGATATCGACAAAGATGGATTTCTCGACCTCCCGTTGGTGTCGCGATACGGATTTACAGACCGCATCCATCTGGGTACAGAGACCGGCCTGGGCTGGTCGTTGAAGGCAGGGGTTCGATTGACGACCGAAGAGCGGATGGGAGGACAGCGAGATTACCAACCCGACGATCATGCCGGCACACAGGAGGTTTATGGCCAATGGGTGCGCTATCAGGAACCGGAAATGTGGTCCAAAACGGCTTATCGATGGCACGATGACCAGCGAGTGGTGCTCTTTGCTTCGGCCCTTCATCACGAACAGCGGTCCTGGTACGGACTGACCCGATACCGGGCCAAACAGTCGACCGCGAATGTGGTCCTTCAGTACGAGTGGAACCCGATGGAGACATTGAATCTCAAATCGGGTGTCTCCTACCGATATCACGATCTGGATGAATCACTGTCTTTCTCCGAAAATCCACTTCAACTGGAGCATGATGGGACCTATGCGCGCACAGATCAGGTGGCAGGTGTATTTGCAGAAAATACCACGATGTTCTTGTCAGACCGGCTGACCTGGATCCTTGGTGCCCGACTGGATCACCATCAGGATTTTGGCGTATTCTTTACGCCGCGGACGCTGTTGAAAGCGGATCTGTGGACCGGTAGTTCCCTGCGTGGTTCGATCGGTTGGGGATGGCGGACGGCCAATGTGTTTCCGGAGAATGTGATCCTGTTGGCCGGCAATCGTAACGTCGTCTTTCCGAAACCGCTCACCCCTGAAAAAGCCATGAACTGGGGGGTAAATATGAGTCAGCAATTCTATCTGGGTGACCTCACCGGTCGATGGGGAGCGGATTATTATCAGACTCGCTTTACCGATCAGATCTTCCCAGATTTTCAGCAGGATCCGCGGACGGCTGTGGTGGCCAATTTTACAGAGCCATCAACCAGTCGCGCCTTTCAGACCGATCTGGATTTCACGCCCGTCCAGGGGATGCAGGTTAAAGTGGCTTACAATTTCCTGGAAGTGATTCGGGAAGTCAATGGCCAACAGGAAATATTACCGTTCAACTCCCGGCACCGCTTGTTGGCGGCCCTCTCTTATGCCACCCCAGACGGCCGTTGGCAGGGGGATGTCAATGCGCATTGGTATGGCCCGCAACAGTTGCCGGATACCCAGGGTAATCCGGAGGGTTTTCGTCGGCCTGACGAGTCGCCTGATTATTCGGTTTTGAATGCTCAGCTAACGATCCGTCTGACACCATTCGAGATCTATACGGGATGCGAGAACATCCTGGATTTTCGCCAGGAGCGTCCAATTCTGGGCTGGGAGGACCCCTTCGGGCCCTATTTTGATTCTTCCTCAGTATGGGGGCCTACTCGTGGGCGAGAGTACTATTTGGGTGTACGCTGGACCTGGGAGTGATCAGTGAATCAAGTTTGCCATCCAGTACCAGAAACTGCCCAACTGGTTGTTCAGAGATTTGGCATCGCCTTGGTGAGCTGATCGAGGGTTAGCAAGGATACTGTCGAGGTCTTGTTTGATGTTGGTAACTGGAAACTCTAGGTTCAATTTACACAGGACAGTGTTCCAACGAAGATCGTCTGCAAAGTCGAAAGGATCGTTCGCAGGAATGGTATTGAACAGTTCCAGTGCATCCTGAAATTGTCCGTTACGGAACATCGCATAGCCTTTCAGATAAACGAGGTTGGACTGTTCGGGTTCAATACGCAATTTGTCTTCCAGTTGTATTAGTGCCAGATCGGACTGCCCGTCTTCAATCAGAAGGATAATAAATTGCAAAGAACTGGCCGCGACGGAGTTTTCGCCACGCAGAGCACCGGTATATGGGATGGCCACAGCGTCTGAAAAGTCGGCAACGATATCGGAGTGGTTATATCCTCCTTGAGCAGCAAAGACAAGGGCGCCTGTCACAATGATGACCAGGCTGATTGCTGCTATCAATGCCACCCGTTTTACAGAGTACAGGGGGCTAATTGTTCGGACAGGCGTGTCAGCGAATTTTTTTCGCAGGTCCTGAGCAATAGAATATTCCATGAGTGCAGCCACCAGTTGACGGTCGACCTGTTCCATGTATGCTTCCGGATTGTTCTGGAGCCAATGGTGTAGATCTGCGATCTCTGCGTGGGTCAGTCGACCTTCTTCCCAGGCATCCAATTGTTGATGTAATGTTTCCACATTCATAGACTTTGCTTTAGAATCCGTTCAATCTCCGGATGTTCTTGAATGAGTTTTGCCAATTTTTTTGTGCACTGATATTTCAGCTTTCTCGCCATCATCTCACTGCTCAGATCAAGCATCTCGGAGATATCCTGCATGTTGGTGCGTTCCTGCCATAGTTGCAAGATGCGTATGCATCGAGAATCGAGCTTGATTATGAATCCCTGCAATAGTTGAGCGCGTTCCTGATCCATGAGCCAATGGTCTGGTCCGGGCACCTGGGCTTTCAAAATGTGGTCAGTTGCGGTTGTTTCCGGCTCTGTGCGCTTTCGCTTGCGAAGTTGATTCAACCAACACATTCGAGCTATTCCGCAGAGGTAGGCAGGTAGTGTGCCCTTATGAACATATTTCCCATGCCGAATATTTCGGTCCATAATGATGATGCTTTCCTGATACATGTCCTCAGCATCCTGGATGTTACCACGCATCTTTAATATGGTACTGAAAACGGCCTTGCGTATAGCATGTTCTTGATAGATTGATGTCAACGCCTCTTGCCTGCCACATCCTCCAGCCTTGATCTGGCCAATGATCTCCTCTTGTTCCATAGGTGAAAAGATACACCGGAATCATGAAATCTGCGCTCAAAGACCTTCTCATTTCCAACGGTGAAGTCCAAGAATGTGACTCCCATTCGAAATATAATTTCGAATTTTACTCAAGTTTGGTAACACTCACCCAACTAACAACATACTACAGTACAACCAAAACTAGAGTACGATGAAGACCAAATTCTCATGGGGAGGGATTACCTTGTTGGTAACCATGCTTTTAGCTCTTACAAGCAGTAAAGTGCTTGAGAATTTATACCACACATTCAGTGACGAGGCAAACGTTACCGAGGACAATCACTACTATACCGAAGTTGGCATCCGGGCTGAGTACATTCGGGCCAGGTGCCGAAAGGTCTGTTTGGATGGTTTATCCAGTGGAAGCACCTTACTTGCCCTGCCTACTGGGGTTGTGTTGAAAGGACCTATGGATGAACAGCGGTTTGATGAATGCATCCTGATTTGCAATGAACAGTCAGAGTTGTCGCCTGAATTTATCGCTTTGGAGCGGAGCCACTTGCAGACAGCCCTAGACTTGGGTCAAAATAAGGTAGAGCCGTTGTCCAACAAGTTTATCATACTTGCCTATCTCCCTCTTTTTACTTGGGATATTGTTGTACCATTGATGGTTCCTACCAATCCGCCTATCGGAGGGGGCGACTGTGGGTTATCTACTTGTCTAGGACATGTACATATCACACGGACCTCTATGGAGGACAACTATTTTCGTGTGATTGCTGCAGTGCCCGATTCAAGTATTACCACAAATATGGCTATAGAAGATGATGCCGGGACAGTATTGAAGGATATGGAGACAGAACCAGAATATTTGTCGGGAGGATATCGTCAAAGCAAGATTGCCTGGGATCAACTTTGTTCCCCCAGTCTGGAAATGCAGTCATTGAAGCTTCGCGTAACACGTTATTCTATAAGTGGTGATTCCGCTATCAATAGTACCTGGACACCTATTTGGTTCAATTCAATTTGCACGGGTGAATAAAAACAGAGGGAGTCTGCTTTCGAAAAATGATTGATTTTGTGGCCCAATTTCCCCCTGGTATCCGGATCCCTTTCCTGGTGCTGGGGGTCTTTTTTTCTGGACAGTCTATTGCGCAGCATAGTAATGTTCACGTACCTTCTGTTCAGGATGCACTGACTCGGATAGAGTTAGCTCGCCAGGCGGGCGATTGGAATGAGTACCATTCAGAGTTCTTGGGATTAGTTCGCCGTCCGGTCACTCTGGAGCAAGACAGAATGGCAAAAGCAAGAGGCATTTTGATGGAACTGGATGCGTTGAAAAGTTCGGATAGCGGGCAATCTGAATTTGATTACATCCTGTATTGTCTCCAACAGTTTCCCTTGGGAATTGCAGAAACGGATTTTCTGTCTGGAATCCTTAAAAAAGGACTGACTGATCTGTCAGCTAAGCCGGATTTGGAACAGCCCATTCGCGTGTACTATTCTTTGGCCATACCGTTTGATTATGCAAACTGGCGAAAACAAATCGGATTCTATCAGGAAGCCATTGATACTATGGAGCGGGTAAAAAACCGCTTACTGCATCTCAATCCGGAAGAAATATGGATCCCTAACACAAGAAACTTTCTGTTGCATTGTTACAATATCCTCGGGGGCATCTATGCCGATTTAGGCATGTTTCCTGTTGCGGTTTCCTATAATGATCTCTATTTAGCGATGATCAGAAATGACCCAGATCCTTGGGGCCGGGTTTTAGCGTTGGGTCGGAAGGGAGATTATCTGCTCAACATGGGAGACACTGTGCAAAGCCTGCGGATACTGGAAGAGGCAGTTCATATTTGTGATGAAGAATACCCCAAGGTGTTGAAAAGCGAACTCGAAAATAGTTCGACACCTTCGAATGATTATATCCGGTATACGTCCAGGTTGAAATCGGCTTATCGAGATTTGGCCAAGGTGTGTATTGTTACTGGCCGATTTATACGGGCTGACCAACTGTTGACCAGAGTTGAATCCATGCCATTGTTGAGTCGGGAAGATCACATTTATCAGGTCGCCCATCGTGCCGATTATTTTGCAGGTATGGGCGATCTGAGGAAGGCGATCCAGGTACTGACCCCGGGATTAAATGCTGGGCTGGACATAGGGAGAGGGAATGCAAAACAACTGGCCGTAAAAGATGATCAGAGCTTGCGTTTGGTGATGTTCGTCGGATTGAAACTGGCTCGGCTGCAAATGGATGCTAAAGAATTTGATCGAGCAGAACAAACGCTTGATCAACTGGAGTATGAGCTCCGAATGTTGAGAAGTGACTTGCGATTAGATGGGATTCGCCTTGGCATTGAGCGGATAAGACTAGACCTGATCAGACACAGAGAGCGTCCGTCGCGTATCGATCTTGACAGTGTTTTCAAACGGGTAGCCCATACTCAGTCATTAATCCTGGAATATCAGGCCACAACAACAGATGACGCCAGTAAGCTTGCGTTGAATCGCTCAGGTCGGGAACTGTTTGGTTTGGGGTTATCTCTTGCTTCGGCTATGCCATCTGGGTTGATCCAGGATGAATTGGCGATCCAGCAAGCTGAAGCAGGAAGAGCCGTCTTATTAGACCAGGCCCTGCGCCTTCAGCAAACAGATCGGTTTCGTGGAATTCCTGATTCCTTTCGCAATGCAATCATCCATATGAATGCATTGATCGAAGGATATGAACTTAGACAAAGTCTGGGACAATCCTTGTCTCAACATGACCAGTCCAATCTGACCACTTTACGAGAGGATAAACGTCGTATTACGCTTGACCTGAAGAACAACTTTCCAAAAAGCTATCGCCAGGCAATGGTGAGACAGCTACCTAGAGTGGATGATATACGTAAGCAACTGCCAATTGGTGCAGGAGTGCTTTCGCTGTCGCTGTACGACACCCTGATATTTGCTCAACTCATCACGAAGACAGAATCTGCTTTTTTTCAGATTCCTGTTTCCGTGGACTTCAGAGGGCAGATCAGAGCATTCCTTCATGAATTGAATGCAAGTCGAACAGAAAATATCTCAAACCCGATCAGCCAATCGTTCATCCATCGTTCTAGATGGTTTTACAAGTTACTTTTCGAGCCGTTTGAAGAATTGTTACCTGAACGAATCTTGATTGTGCCGGAAGGCCCTCTTGCTTTTCTACCCTTCGATGCTTTATTGACCGATGATCCTGGTAGTCATTTGTCCTGGGCCAGACTTCCCTACCAAATCAAAAAACGAGCATTAAGTGTTCACTTTTCTGTTGGAGCATGGGTAGAGGAAGAGCAAAAACGTTTGCCTGAATTTAAAGACCAATGGATCGGATTTGCTCCAGATTTTCCGGTACCTGTGGCATCTCAGTCTGATACTGGTATGCCCAGAGATATCCTTGTCAAGTTGCTGTACAATGAGAAGGAGGTACAAAGGGTGGGTGAGATCCTGGAAGGAAAGGCCTTTTTAGGTCAGGAAGCATCTTTGGCAAACTTTCGGCAAATTGTAGGCCAAGCGTCCATTCTCCATTTGTCAACGCATGCCAAGGCGAACGATTTACATGGCGATCAATGTTTTATCGCATTTGCCAATTCACATTCGATGGCCCCGGCAGATCCAGGCGATACCTTGCGCAGTGCTGAAATATACGGGCTAACTATCCCCGCGGAGTTACTTATTCTTTCAGCTTGTGAAACCGGTATCGGTGAAGTGAAAGATGGAGAAGGAATGATCGGATTGCACCATGCGTTTATGCATGCTGGTGTCAGATCTATTTTGTCCACATTGTGGACGGTGGATGATCGGTCTATGGCCGATTTGATCGTTTTTTTTGCAAGCATGTTGTCTGGTGGCCTTCCAAAAGATATCGCTCTTCAAAGGGCCAAACTCCAGTTTATATCTGATCATCCAACACAAGCACATCCATTCTATTGGTCTGCCCCCACGATACAAGGCAGTTTGCAACCCCTGCGCAAGAAGAGGTATGGATGGTATTTTCTTGGTGGGTTCCTGGTCATCGTCGTTTTAATCTTCACTTATCGGACATTTTGGAACAGAGGAGATTGATCCTTTCTCAAGTTCTATGTTCGTTCAAAACCTGTGAGAAGGTACATATCCGCAGGAGCCATTTAAGGATTATGGTAGCCGATCTGAGTAGTGAAATGATTCCTTGAAGGATCAACATGCCATGATTGCCATATTGAATACAATCTGATTGATCCGGCTGGCAATAGAAGTTGTAATCTGCATGAATGGAGCTTATCTGCTCCTTTATGTTGCAGATAGTCTTTACAATGAACCAAACTTTTAAGGCACCTCCACCAACCTGCTCCATCCCAATCTATTGTGAGACCAATTGGCTCCACAGATCATTAGGAAGCATCCCTTTGCGATATCCCTTGTACTCCGGATACTGCGAAGGATTATACCTGTTGGGGTTCTCCTTGCGTCGCCACCCCGATCCTGAAGATTCAGTTGTGCGTTCCCCTCCACAGTAAAAATGCCCAAGGTAAAGCACTGTAAACTAGCTGGTAAGGAAAAATTATTCGAATGGGTGGTCACATTCCGCTTGGTAGCGACATTGATTTTCAGGAACCTTTGCGTCACTCAATACCTAACCATGGCAGCATATCAAGCAACCCGCCTTGAACATGAACACCACAGTAGCCCACTGCAGATATTAAAAGAAGAACACCTCTCTGAAAGGGAGCTGGAGGTCCTCGATCTGGTTGTACATGGACTCACTTCCGAGGAGATAAGCAGTCAACTGTATATCAGTACCAGTACGGTTATCAGTCATCGAAAGAACATGCAGCGAAAAATGAATGCTCGCAATTCCGCGCATCTTGTCTTTCTGGTCTGTAAACTTGGTTTACTATAAAGACTCTTCATTGCCTTTTGTACTTTGTTTTGCCCCGGCTGAAGCGCCGGGGCATTTTTGCTTGCCAGGCAACTCTTCGATGAATCGATGTACCTTAGTCCAAAAGGTTATCTGGCGCATGAAGCAGGTTCACATTCTTTTTCTATTCGTATGTACAGCCAGTATGGGGCTGCAGAAGATCCAGGCCCAATCGCTCTATTTTCCGCCGGCTGGCCCTGCTTGGGAAACCATAGATCCCATCACAGAGCTCAACTGGTGCCAGGAAAAACTGGACACGCTGCAGTCATTTCTGTTGGACCGGGATAGCAAAGCCTTTATCATCCTCAAAGGGGGTAAGATCGCGGTGGAATGGTACTACGACGGTTTTACAAAGGATAGCATTTGGTACTGGGCCAGTGCCGGAAAATCGCTGACGTCCACCCTGGTCGGTATCGCACAGCAAGAAGGATTCCTCGATCTGGATGACCCCACATCAGACTATCTGGGCACCGGATGGACCGCTTGTTCGCCGGCCGATGAAGAGAAAATTACCATCCGCCATCAATTGACCATGACCTCCGGTCTGGATGATGGACTCGGTGATGTCGATTGTACCGATCCGGCATGCCTCGAATGTCTGGCGGAACCCGGCACACGTTGGGCATATCACAATGCCCCTTATACCTTGCTCGATCAGGTGATCGCCGGGGCTACAGGGTCCACCATCAACAACTTTTTTGCCACGCGGATCGGCTCCAAGATCGGTGCGGTCGGGTTGTATCTGAAACTGGGATTCAACAATGTGTTTTTCAGTCGCCCCCGGGATATGGCCCGTTTCGGGCTCCTCATCCAGGCAAAAGGGACCTGGAATGGGACACCCGTTCTGTCGGATACCAATTATTACAACCTGATGGTCAATACCTCTCAGGATTTGAATAAATCATATGGATATCTATGGTGGCTGAATGGGAAGGGTCAGCATATGCTGCCCGGATTACAATTCAAGTTCAACCAGGACCTCATCCCCACCGCACCGGATGATCTGTTTGCCGGATTGGGCAAAAATGATCAGAAAGTGTATATCGTACCCAGCCAGGATCTGGTAGTGGTGCGCATGGGCAATTCGGCGGGTCCGACACTACCGGCACTGTCTGGTTTTGACAGTCAGTTGTGGACCCTGATAGGGGATCTGTCCTGCACCTCCTCAACCCATCCTGCATGGACCGAACCAGAACTCCACCTATGGCCTAATCCTGCCCGAAGCATCGTCACCATCGACGGTTTTCCGTCTGGAGGTCGATGGGAACTCTCCTCCATCACTGGCCAGGAGATTCGGAAAGGTGATCAACATACGGTTGATGTCGCTGCGCTGCCAGCGGGCAGCTATGTCCTCACCATCCGATCGGAATCAGGAGAGATCCAGAACAGACAACTTCTGGTGCACTAGAAGTGGACTCACCCTGAGGGTGCTCCGTATCAGGTATGCATCAGCAGGTAGACACCTGCCCCTGCAAAATATCCAGCCAGAGCGAGGATGGAGATCCGTTTCATGTACCAGATAAAATCGATCTTTTCCAACCCCATGACGGCCACACCTGCCGCAGAACCGATGATGAGACAGCTGCCTCCTGTACCGGCGCAATAAGCTAGAAAATCCCAGAAGTTGCCATTGGCAGCAAAGGGTCCAGTAGCCGCAATATCATACATGCCCTGAGCAGCCGCGACCAGTGGCACGTTGTCAATGATGGCAGACAGCAAACCGATCAGGATATTGATCCCGTAAATATTACCGATGCTGCTATCCAGGGCCATGGCCAGATGCGCCAGGTGACCTGCCTGTTGCAACCCGGCAACTGCCATCAGGATACCCAGGAAGAAAAGAATACTGGCTGTATCGATCCGGCGAAGGATATGCAGCACACTCATCTTATTCCGAAACTCAGTTGGTTTCTTTCGGTGCATGATCTCGGTGCTGATCCACAGGACACTCAAACTGAACATCATCGCCATAAAGGGTGGCAGGTGCGTGATCTGTTTGAAAAATGGGACAAACAGCAAACCGCCAATACCGAGTAAAAAGACACGCAGTCGTTCCTGACGGGTTGCCTCGAGTTTCTGTTCTTCCTTGGTGAGTTCCTTGGTCACTTTAGGCTCTATGACCAGCTTACTCTTGCGCAGGGTAAACGTGAGGATGATCAATGGCACCAGGAGTGTCGCCAGACTGGGGATCAGCAGATTCTGGATGAAGCCAAGCGAGTCTGGCAATTGGCCTTTGATCCACAACATCGTGGTGGTCACATCGCCGATAGGAGACCAGGCGCCTCCGGCATTTGCGGCTATGATGATCAAACCGCCATATAACCACCGGGTCTTTTGATCGGGTACCAGCTTGCGCAACAGGGAGATCATGACGATCGACGTGGTCAGGTTATCCAGGGCGGCAGAGAGAAAGAATGTCACAAATCCGATGATCCAGGCCAGCCGGACCGGGTCACGTGTCTTGATACGATCCGTAATGATGGAGAAGCCATTATGGGTATCTACGACTTCCACTATGGTCATGGCGCCCAGCAGAAAGAAGAGGATGCTGGAGATGTCGAACAGATGGTGTACCAGAGACTCCTGCGACTCATGCGGACTCTGTGTCGTGAAGACGAGAATTACCCAGATCACCATGCCGGTGAATAATGCGGAGGCCGCCTTGTCGACCTTGATGGGGTGTTCTAATGCGATCGCCAGGTAACCCAGGACAAAAACCGCGATCATGAGAGTTGTAGCCACGTGTATGGATTGTCAATTGAAGCGGCAAATGTAGGCTAAATCATCGTCCAATGCACTGATCTGATCCAGAACAAAAGAACTTTTATCCATCCCGATCGTTAGGAGTGTCATGCCTTTGTGTGGTAAAATTCGGGGACCAAAGCCCGGAATTTATTGAAACCTCCTTTATGAAGATTGTCATTATTTCCGGTAGTCCCAGAGAGCAAAGCGTCAGTCACCGCATAGCTCGTCACCTTTTTGAACGGCTCAGTGGGTCAGCTGATCTGGAGCTGGCCTTTATCGATATGCAGACAGAATGGCTGCAACCCATTCAACAGGTGTGGAAGAATGAATCACTGATCCCTGAAGATAAACTGTCGGTCTATACGAATATGGATCAGGCAGACGGGTTCATCATTGTCAGTCCGGAATACAATGGAGGTTACTCCTCGGTCATGAAGAATTTTCTGGATCATTTTCCAAAGAAGATCTTTCACCGCAAGGCCTGGGGGATCGTTACCGGTTCGACCGGTGCGATGGGAGGCATGCGTGCTTCACAGCAATTGCAGCTCCTGGGAGCGGCCCTGTCTGCGATCATCAGTCCGCGTATGCTGATTACTCCACATATGGACAAGAAGTTTGATGAGACCGGGCACTTGCTGGATACTGATTTTGAGCGGCAAATCGAAGGCTTTCAGTCGGAATTCCTTTGGCTTACATCCCGATTATTGGACCGTACCTGATCGCATTCCCGGCAGTCGTCCTGTAAATGTTTGCAAGCCACAGATCGTCTGGGCAATTCACCTTGAACGGGATTGATAGATATCATGCCGGTTTCTGATTGGATGGTCTCCAGAGGGAGTACCTTTACGCATCTGGAAGTGTCCTATGGCGAAAAGCGAGTTTGTACCAAAATTGTTCAGTTTATTACGGGAAGGGATCTCTCGTAAACAGATCGGGAAGGATGCGCTCTCAGGTGTCATCGTGGGGATCGTTGCCCTGCCGCTGGCCATCGCTTTTGCGATCGCGTCAGGTGTCGGACCTGAAAAGGGTTTGATCACGGCGATCATCGCCGGACTGACCATCTCCATCTTCGGAGGCAGCCGTATCCAGATCGGCGGACCCACCGGTGCGTTTATCGTGATCGTATTCGGCATCGTCCAACAGTATGGGGTGGAAGGGCTGACAGTCGCCACTTTTATCGCCGGCTTTCTCATGCTTGGTATGGGGTTTCTGAAACTTGGGCGTCTCCTGAAATACTTCCCTTTCACATTGATCGTCGGCTTTACCAGCGGGATCGCAGTGATCATTTTCTCCTCCCAGGTCAAAGACCTTCTGGGGTTGCAGATACATGAGATGCCGGTTGCCTTTCATGAAAAATGGCTGGCTTACTTCCATGCGGTAGGAACCGTGAATCAATATGCTCTGGGCATTGGACTTTTCGCCTTTCTGACCACCATGTACCTGGGGCGGATCGTCAGGGTCGTCCCAGGCTCCTTGATCGCCATTGTGGTCGCGACAGTCCTGACTGCCTGGTTTCAATGGCCGGTGGATACCATTGGATCGAAGTTCGGGGCTATCTCCGGGTCAATACCCACCCCCCACCTCTACCTCGTAGATTGGGAGACATTTAAGGAATTATTGCATCCCGCACTGGCGATTGCCCTGTTAGGGGCTATCGAATCCCTCCTATCGGCTGTGGTCGCTGATGGGATGATCGGAGGGCGACACAGACCTAATATGGAGCTGGTCGCTCAGGGAGGGGCCAATATCCTGAGTGCCATGTTCGGAGGTATTCCCGCAACTGGGGCCATAGCCCGGACGGCAACCAATGCTCGCAGTGGTGGACGAACACCGATCGCCGGCATCGTCCATGCCATCATTCTGCTTCTGGTTTTTCTGATCGCCTCACCATTGACGGCGCATATTCCTCTGGCCGCTCTGGCCGGGATCCTGATCGTGGTGGCCTGGAATATGTCAGAAATACATGCCTTCCTCAGCATCTTGCGATCGAACCGCTATGATATCGCCGTATTGCTCACTACGTTTTTCCTCACGATCTTCTTTGATCTGATTCTGGCCATCGAGATCGGTATGGTACTGGCGGCATTTCTGTTCATGAAACGAATGGCGGACGGCCTGCAGTTAAATCCCATCCTCGGCGATGAAGGAGAAGAGTCACTGTTCGAGAATGAAGGAGGTTCATTACCAACCGGGGTGGCCGTCTTTCAGATCAACGGACCACTTTTTTTCGGGGCGGCCCAGCGTTTTTATGATGCCATGAATGAGGTAGGATCGCACTATCAATATCTGATCCTGAGGATGCGCTATGTGCCTCTGATCGATGCGACCGGCCTTCAACGGTTGAAAGAGATCCTGAAGGAGATGAAGGAAAGGCATGTCCACGTCATTTTCTCAGGAGCGAACGAGGTGATTCGTGCCGAGATCCTGGCCACCGGCATGGTCAACAGTGAAGACATTTTTGCCAGTTATGAGGAAGCATTGCTTCTGGTTCGTCATCAATTGGATGGTCTGGATCAAATCCATAAATCGACCTGATCATGTTTTTTAGAACAAACTCCTGGAACAAGTTTCGATACAGCTTATATGTGCCGGTGTACGATGCCCTGGGTCGCTGGTTTGCCCCCTACCAGCGACAATCCATCGACGGATTGCAGATCAGGCCGGGCCAGAAGGTTCTGCTGGTCGGCGCTGGCACGGGACTGGACCTCGAGCACATTCCTCATGGTGCGGAGATCACAGCCACCGACCTCACGCCCATGATGGTCCAACGGATCAAGGTGCGCAATCGATTGCTCTTTCACCATTTGGATACCCGGGTCATGGATGGCCAGAAACTCGATCTCCCGGATGATTTCTTTGATGTGGTGATCCTGCATCTCATCCTGGCGGTTATTCCCGATCCGGTGGCCTGCCTCCGTGAGGCCGGACGAGTCCTGAAGCCCGGTGGCCAAATCGGTATTTTTGACAAGTTCCTCCCGCCGGGGGAGAAGTCTCCCCTGTGGCGCCGGTGGGTGAATATCTTCACGTTTATCATTGCAACCGATATCAACCGCCGTTTTGAGGATATACTGCAAAAGACCAGCCTCCGGAAAATCTCGGATGAAGCGGTCGGGTGGGGTGGTAACCTGCGGGTCATTCGCCTGGAGAAATAGGGAACACCACCGTCGAAGTCCGTGAAACTTTCCGATTCCAGTTGGCCTTCATACGGGTTCATATGGAAAGTGAATTGGAATGACATTGCAGACGGACTCCAAATCCCAATTCCTGTATCTTGTCGGTGTCAAGCCCGCTTATGGAAAGTGCCCACCAGAATTTTCGACTGCAGCGATGGATCCTCCTCATCGGTGTTGTCCTCTTTGTCATCAAGGTGGTGGCCTGGTCGATCACCAATTCTGTTGCCATCCTGACAGATGCTCTGGAGAGCACAGTGAATGTGGTCTCGGCGGCCCTGGGTTTGTACAGTCTCTGGCTGGCGGCCAAACCACGCGACAATAATCATCCTTATGGGCACGGAAAGGCAGAATTTCTTTCGGCGGCCATTGAAGGGACCCTGATCGGGGTGGCCGGCGGTTTGATGATCTGGGAAGGGATCCATCGCCTGCTGGAGGAAGAGCCGGTCGAGCATCTGGACCAGGGAATTATTCTGGTCGGGTTTGCCGGGGGGATCAATTTTATCATCGGGTTGTTGGCTTTGCGTATGGGAAAGCGCAATCATTCGCTGGCCCTGGAGTCCAGCGGAAAACACCTGTTGTCGGATGCCTACAGTACAGCTGGCCTGCTCGGGGGGCTGCTACTCCTTTGGATCACCGGCATGACCTGGCTGGATGCTGCAGTTGCTATGTTGCTTGGGCTGATCATTCTGGTGACGGGCTACGGTATACTGCGTAAGTCCATTGCCGGCATCATGGATGAGGCGGATGAGGCCCTGTTGGTCGAATTGATCGATTACCTCAATGCCCATCGTCGGGAGGCCTGGGTGGATATCCACAATTTGCGGATCATCAAGTACGGAAGTGTGTTGCACATCGACTGCCATCTGACGGTGCCCTGGTATTTTCATGTACAACAATCCCATTATGAGGTAGATGCCCTGGAGCAGCTGGTTCAGCAGCGATATGGCCATCGTGTCGAACTCTTTGTCCATACGGACGGGTGTCGCCCATCCGCTTGCCGGCTCTGCAAACTGGAGGTTTGTCCAGAGCGGCAATACCCATTTGAAACCCGGGTAGACTGGACGCTTGAAAATGTCATTTCCAATGAACGCCATAGCCTCCAGAAACAGGTCAAGTCGTCTTAACGTCCGAACCAGGACAGGCGAACGACCTCGAACTTCTAATAGATTTATAATTTGGTTTGTCTTAGGAGGAAGAGGAAAGGACGCCATCCAGGGTGCGACCCGCAGATATCCTTGAATCGTTTGACTATCAAGCGCATATGTGTGATGTCCTGCTTCCCACTTCAGTTGGATCGGGCAACAGGAGTATATTGTGGAGGAAAGATTGCCAGGTGAAGAAAGTCATTGGTTGCTTTTTCAACCTATCCCCGATCTGCTTGTCAGGACGCTTTCAACAATGTGTAGCGATTTGGTATTCATGAGGATGAGCTCCCTGGTCGGAACAAACTATTGTATACAATGATGCCCCATTCTTCATCGGAACCGTTGACGCCTTTGCGACGCTTTTGGCGGCTGCTGGCTATGGATCGCAGTGAGATCGGAGTGATCTATCTCTATGCGGTGTTCAATGGTCTGGTCAACCTTTCGCTCCCTCTGGGAATTCAAGCCATTATCAATCTGATCATGGGAGGACGGGTATCCACCTCCTGGTTGATCCTGGTGACGGTGGTGATCATGGGTATTGCTCTGGGAGGTGTGATGCAGATCATGCAATTGAAGATCACGGAAAACTTGCAACAAAAGATCTTCACCCGGGCGGCTTTTGATTTTGCCTTTCGCATTCCGAGGATGCGGTTGGATGCTCTGGATAAATATTACCCACCCGAACTGGTCAATCGATTTTTTGATACCATTTCTGTGCAAAAGGGATTATCCAAGATCCTTATTGATTTTTCAACCGCATCATTGCAGGTCTTTTTTGGTATTATTTTGCTTTCTTTTTATCACCCGTTTTTTATTCTTTTCAGCTTTATTCTGCTACTGTTGGTCGTGCTGATTTTTCGCTATACCGGGTGGATCGGTTTGCGCACCAGTCTGCAGGAATCAAAATATAAATACGAAGTTGCCCATTGGCTGGAAGAGTTGGCTCGCGCCATGATCTCCTTCAAATTGGCAGGCAAGACAGACCTGCCTCTTCGCAATACGGATGAACGGGTTGCCGGTTATCTGGAATCCAGGAATGCCCACTTTAAGGTCCTGCAGATCCAGTATATCCTGATGGTTATTTTCAAGGTGTTGATCGCTGCCGGTCTATTGCTGGTCGGAGGATTTCTGGTGATCGAGCAGGAGATGAATATCGGTCAGTTTGTCGCTGCCGAGATCATTATTATCCTGGTGATTTCCTCTGTGGAAAAGCTGGTCATGAGTTTGCAGACCATCTATGATGTGCTGACCTCTCTGGAGAAAATTGGTACCGTCACAGATATTCCACTGGAGCGGGATGCGGGTATCAGTTCGGATCCTTCCGGGAGTGAGACCGGATTGGAGGTAAAGATTAAAAATCTCCATTTTCAATTTCCGGACAGTGAGCGGCCCATTCTGAACGGTGTGGACCTGCATATTCATCCGGGCGAGCGATTGGCGATCGTCGGCCCGAATGGCTCCGGGAAGTCGGTGTTGATGCGTTTGATTGCCGGATTGTATGAGCACTATACCGGATCGATCAGCTACAATAATATTCCCCTGGGGAATATTGATCTTTCCTCCTTGCGCAGTGTCCTGGGCAACAGCTTGTCACAAGACGAGATATTTGAAGGAACCTTGCTTGAAAACCTGACGATCGGTCGGCCGGACATTCCCTTTGAAAAGGTCAAGTGGGCAGTCGAGCGCGTGGGGCTGAATGAATTTGTGGAAACCTTGTCCAGGGGTTATGAAACCCGATTGGGTACAGAAGGCCGCAAACTGTCCAGAACGGTGATCCAGAAGGTCATACTGGCCAGGTGTATCGTCTCGCAACCGCGCTTGATCCTGCTGGAGGACTGGCTGGGTCGAATCGATCTTCCGGATCGCGATTGTGTGGAAGACTGCCTTTTTGGTCCGGATGGTTCCTGGACATTGGTCAGTATTACAAATGACCTTGCATTCGCCCGGCATTTTGATCGGATCGCCATCCTTTCAGAAGGGAAGGTCGTCGCCATCGGAACTTCTGCAGATCTGCAGAGCCATCCGGCCTTTCAATCATTGTTTAACCTATCCTGATTCCCATGCATCGCTTTCAAGAGTTTCGCAAAGCAGGAAGGTTGTCGACCGAGGAATATCGTTCCTTTACTATGCTCCGTCAGTACCAGACAGGACGCACCTTTGCCAAGTTGATCCTGATCTCTCTGGGCATCTTCCTGGTCTTTCTTTTTTTACCGTGGACCCAGAACATTCGTGCCAACGGCTTCCTGACCACGTTGCGGCCTGAGCATCGCCCTCAAACGGTCCATGCGATCATCGCCGGCCGCATCGATCAGTGGTATGTCCGCGAGGGCGATCATGTCCAGCCCGGAGACACCATCCTTCACCTGTCAGAGATCAAGGACGACTATTTTGATCCCAAACTGCTGGATCGGACCCGCCAACAGATCAATGCCAAAACGGGGGCCATGGATGCCTATCAGGAGAAGATCGGCTCGATGAATGCACAGATCGACGCCCTGTCCAAATCCCTCGATCTGAAACTGCAACAGTCCCGGAACTATATCCGGCAATCTGAATTGAAAGTCATCTCAGACAGCACAGATCTGGTGGCGGCTCGAGCCAACGAAGCGGTCGCAGATGCGCAGCTGAATCGGATGCGTCAACTACATCGGGACGGGTTGAATTCGCTGACAGACCTCGAGACGAGAAATCTGAAATACCAGGAAGCCAGTGCCAAGGCAGTGAGTGCGGAAAACAAATTATTGGCCAGTCGCAATGAGTTGTTGAATGCCCGGGTGGAACTGATCTCCATCGAACAGCAGTATCGAGACAAACTCGCCAAAGCCAGGGCAGAGCGAGCTGCTGCTCTTTCGGAGTATTATGGAGCGGATAGTGAAGTGGCGAAGATGGAAGGGCAGTACAGCAATTATGAGGCCCGGGCGGGGTTTTATTTTGTGACCGCTGCGCAGGAAGGTATGGTGACGAAAGCCATTCGGGCGGGGATCGGTGAGACAGTGAAGGCCGGGGAGCCCCTCGTCAGTTTGATGCCGGTACATTATGAACTGGCAGTCGAAATGTATATCGAGCCGGTCGATCTCCCGTTGATCCAGATCGGGAACAAGGTTCGGTTCCTCTTTGATGGCTGGCCGGCCATTGTGTTTTCTGGCTGGCCCAATGCCACTTATGGCGCGTTTGGAGGCGAGGTGTTCGCCATTGATAATTTTATCAGTGAGAACGGGAAATACCGGGTTTTGGTCAGTCCTGATCCTGCAGACCACCCCTGGCCGAAGGGGCTGCGGGTCGGCTCCGGTGCCATCGGGATGGCCCTGTTGAAAGATGTCCCCATCTGGTATGAACTCTGGCGACAGCTGAATGGTTTTCCTCCGAATTTCTATCAGCAGAATGATCAGCTGCCAGCCCAGATCTCATCAGATCAGTATAAAGAGATGGGAAGGGAAACGCCAAAAAAGAAGTAATAGGAACATGACCAGTCTATTGACCCGAATCAAATGTCTGGCTATTGCATTCATGTGTACAAGCCTGATCTGCCTTCCCGACAGGGGCGTTGGACAGGAGGGTGAACCGCTGGTGCTGTCCCTCGAGGATCTGCTCAACCTGGTCCGTGAGTATCATCCCGTTGCCCGACAGGCTGCGCTGCAGATCCAGCGTGGTGAAGCAGGACTTCGGATGGCAAAGGGTGGTTTTGACCCCAAACTTTACACGGCCATCGATCAGAAATACTACAATGACAAATCCTACTTTTCACACCTGGAAGGAGGCTTGAAAGTCCCGACCTGGTTTGGTGTAGAATTCAAGGCAGGATTCGATCAACAGTCGGGTGAATTTCTCAACCCGGAGAACACGACACCCACAGGCGGTCTGGTCATGGCCGGGCTGCAGATCCCTGTTGGTCAAGGATTACTGATCGACCAACGGCGGTCTGCACTCTTTGCAGCCCGAGTCTACCAAAAGGCAACTGAAGCCGAACGACGGATGATGCTGAATGACCTGCTCTTCGATGTATCGACAAGCTATTGGGATTGGGTGCTGACAGAATATAACCTCCGGATTCTGAGAGAGGCCAGAGACCTGGCCATGTCCAGGATGGAATTTGTCCGGGGAAGTTTTTCACTGGGGGCCAAGGCAGCTATTGATACAGTGGAGGCCTTTATCCAGGTCCAACTATTGGATCAGCAATTACAAGAAGCACTGGTCGAAAACAATGCCATTCAGATGGAATTGTCCAATTACCTGTGGTCCGATGCATCCATTCCACTCGAATTGAAGGAGACCACTCTGCCACCCGATTCTCTTCAGTGGTTGGTAGCACCCAGGTTGTCTGCAGACACAGTGGAGTTGTGGATCAGCCGATTGGCCCTGGATCATCCCGATCTACAGCGAGCGGCTCTCAAGCTATCTGCCCTGGAGATCGACCGGCGTCTGAAGGCTGACAAACTCAAACCACGACTCAATCTGCAGTATAACTTTCTGACAGAACCTGTCGGAGATGCGTTCCTCAGCCAGATATCCCCTTCCAACTACAAGTGGGGACTGGAGTTTGAAATGCCTATTTTCCTCCGGAAGGAGAGGGGCGATCTCCAGTTGTCAAAAGTGAAGCTGGAAGAGGCCCGATTAGTGCGTGACCAAAAGCTGCTCGAATGGCGAAACAAGGTCAGGACCTATGCATATGCCCAGGAGAATCTCCAAGGACAGATTCAACTGGCGGAGCGCACAGTGCAGAATGTTCGCCAGTTGTTAGTTGCGGAGCGAAATCGATTCGAAAATGGGGAGAGCTCCCTCTTCCTGTTGAATATGCGTCAGCAGAAACTGATCGAATCCGAAATGAAATGGATGGCCTTGAAGACCAAGCAACAACAGACAGGTTTGGCTCTCCGATGGGCGCTGGGCATCGGTTGGCAGTAGTCCGAAGGGCTACTTCGGTCCGTTGGTGCAGACATGATCGGCCGACACCTGCCTTTTCAGAATGAATGGCTTGTGGGCACCTCTATTAACCTCCGAAATAGACCAAGACCAAAGAAGACCAAACGAGAAAAGGCGTTTCGAAGGAGAATAGCCATAGCTATGTGACTGAGAAACAACGAATTATCGCGAAGGTATTCTTTGGTAAGAATATCAAAGATTTTCGTTTGGTCATTGAGTGGGGTTGATAGAGGTGCCCTTGTATAAAATCTGTTTTGGATGACCCTGGATCCCTGTCGGAAGGAGGTAGACTGATCGACACCAAATGCCCCTCACTTCTTATCTTTAGCAAATGAGTGAATCCCCGCTGAATATTGGCTTTGATGCCAAGAGACTCTTTCTGAATAATTCTGGTTTAGGCAATTATGCGCGCACCCTGGTCAATGGATTGGTGGCAGCACAGAATGAACTTACCTGTCATCTATATACTCCGGATACGGGCGATCGAGCGGATTGTCAAGTCTATCTGCAAGGGCCTCCTTTTGAGGTGCACACACCTTCGCGCGGAATGCCAGGTACCATCTGGAGATCGGTGGGTATCCCCAATGCCCTGGAACGGCATGGTGTGACCTTGTATCATGGATTGAGCAACGAACTCCCCATCGGTCTCAAAAAGATCGGGGTGAGATCAGTGGCCACCATACACGATCTGATCTACCGGCATTACCCCGCCCATTACAGCCGGATGGATCGGGTGATCTACAATGGGAAAACGAAATATGCCAGCGAGAATGCTGACCTGATAGTGGCGATCAGTGAATGCACCAAACAGGATATCCTGGATGCGTATAAGGTCGATGAGGATCGGGTGACAGTGGCATATCAATCTTGTGATCCAATATTTTACGAGACTGTCAGCGAGACTGAGGGGATAGAGATCCGCAACCGACTTGCGCTGCCCGGTGAGTATTTGTTGTATGTCGGTTCGGTGAATGAACGGAAGAACCTGCTCATGCTGGTCAAAGCCATGGAGTTGCTGCCCGACGAGCTTCGTTTGCCGCTGGTGGTCGTCGGGCATGGAGGCAGCTATTTGCGAAAGGTCAACCGGTATCTGGACAGTCGGAAACTGTCCAGGTTTGTCTATTTCCGACCCGGCGTAGCTTCTGCGGATCTGCCTGCTATTTATCAGGGGGCAGCGGTCTTTTGTTATCCCAGTTTGTATGAAGGATTTGGAATCCCCATCCTGGAGGCTCTGGCCAGTGGTGCGCCTGTGCTGACCAGCCATCGATCGTCCATGCCAGAAGCCGGCGGTCCGGGCAGCCAGTATATAGATCCGGAAAATGCCGAGGAGATCGCCGATAGCCTTCGCCGGATATTGGAGAGTGACACTTTGCGCCAATCGATGGCCACCATGGGCCGGGAACATGCCGATACATTTCGCCTGTCCAATACTTCTGCAAAATTGTGGGATTGCTATAAGCGTGTATTAGGGCAATAGGTCCACTTCTGGATATTTTGTCTTCCACTCTTCGTAGGAATCTATGATAGAATCTTCTCGGATGGGTAAAGTGGATCGTCACTGGCTTCGGTGCGGAAGGCAGGCCAACCATGAAATTCAGTATGTTGTTTTTTTTTGTAAACCTGACCTTGAAATTCTGCCTTGATATGACCATTTCAATCAGGCAAAATAAAGGAGGCTCGCATGGTGCGAGCCTCCCTTCCTTATCGAATTCTCAGGGGCTGGTTTTCCCTGATTTCATTTCATTTATTGCAGGCTAAATGTGAAGATGGTTTTTTCAGGAGCCGTACTGGTGACCCGTCCACTAAAAGATTGGGACTGAGTACCCTTGATCATACGTACCTGAAAGTCTTTGTCATTTCCATCAAACAGGTTGACCTTGACCGTGTAAGTGCCTTTTGGCATGCCGGCCAGGCTGGGTGCACAGATGTTTTCCTGGACCCATCCAGTTTCATCGATCATATCCCGGTCGAGCGTGATGCCGCCGATTCCAGGAGTTTTGTTAGACCAGAAGACATGCAGGTTGTCCGGTCCGTACAAGTGAAGGTCCAGATCGGAATCGCCATAGCTGTTGTTGCCATTGAACCAGGTCAAAGTGGCTTGAAAATCACCGGTGCAAACGGGGATCGTGGCCAGTGGTTTGTATTCAAAACAGTCGATATTACTATAACTGCCACCGCTCGGTAAATTCGGTCCGACAGACCAGCCGGTACAAAGTGTGGCGCTGGAGCAAGTGACCACATCATTGATCGTAAAAGTCAGAGGCAAAGTGTATTGTTTGCATTCTGGAGAGCTTAATTGGGATGATTTGTGTGAGACGATCAATTGGGCGGTGTACGTGCCTTGGGGTCCCATAAAGGTGAGTCCCTGATTGTGATTCGGTCCCCATCCAGTGACATTGGGTGGTGTCATGACTTCCCAATATCGGCGACCGTTGGTCGCATTCGGATTGTAGGGTGCCCAAAGGGACAATTCTTCAGGATAGGTGGGCACAAAATCGGTAATGATCAATTTATTGTAACAGTCATTCGCGTACCATGATCCGGTATTTGCAGTAGCTGGATACCAGCCATTTGTATTGAATGTTCTGAGTCTCCAGCCGCCAGCGCCAAAGGGTGCTCGAGTACGGTTTATGTCGGCAACGTTGGCGAGTATGTAGGTGCCCAGTTCATAAACTGCTGCGCCTACTTCAGCTTTGTCCTCGTCATAATAGGTGATCGGGAATACCCCATATTCATTGCGATCGGTATTGAATCCAACGACACAAACCTGGTCAGGGGCAGTGCCATCGGGTAATGTAAATAGCAGCCATAAAGGCTCCTGAAAAATAAATCCTTCCGGGCCAAAGTTGGTGGTCTGGCCCACCAGTTTCATATTGGAGGGTAATGCTTTGGGGAGCGCACCTCCTTTTTCGATGGTGAAGCTGACAGTAGCTGTATTGCCATTTGCCAGTTCGGGGATGGCATTTGGCGGAATGATCAGTGAACTGCCGTCCAGGGTCAGCACACCACCCGGTTCGTCCGAAGCGATCTGCTTGATCATGGATTGAGTGGTGGGATTCGGATCGGTATTATCCTTTTGACAACTTCCGATGAGAACCATAGCAAGGAAAAGCGTCAGTATTCCAATCATCGGAATCAGCGTCCCTCTGATAAGTCGCATGGTGTTCATGGCTGGATATTTATAATGGAAAATCTTATTTCGCAGCCCTAAGATGACCCTCCGATGCAGCCGAAAGCAATGAGGAGGATCATCTCAGGCATTCAGGAAGATCCTTGGAGAAAGGATGCTCTGTCTACTATCTTGAGCTCACTCATTTCTCTTGTCCGGCGACCCATTTTTCGATCAAAAATTCGGTAGACGAGTTGGAAAGTGTGATGTTATTTCTGTCTTTTTTATCGCTACTGTCCGTATTTTTTCTTGCGTGATTGCGATCACCAATGGTCTTGCCTTTTCGGGCGAACTTGCCACCTAACTATGCCTGTTGATCATGACGAACAGAACATTTTTCAGCGTGATGCTGCTGCTCTTTACTGCAGTCACCATGCCGGCACAAAACATTTCCAGTTATTCCATTACCCTGGAAGAATTGGACTTGCCTTCATTTCCAGGGCTGCAATCCTATGTTCTGGGCACATCAGCGGATGAGTGGCTGGTGATCGGCGGACGTACGGACGGGTTGCATAGACGACAGCCCTTTGCTGCCTTCCAACCAGAGGGGAACAATACAACCATTTACGTCCTGGATCCCGGATCGGGAGAGGTCTGGTCTGCCGGAGTGGGGACGCTCCCGAGTTCACTGCAGGAGCAATTGCAGACCACCAACATGGAATTTTTTGATGGTGAAGATCACCTGGTGCTCATCGGTGGGTATGGGTACAGCCTGTCGGAAAATGAACATATCACCTTTCCCTATCTGACCCGAGTGGACAAGGCGGGGTTGATCCAGGCCATCAAGTCGGGAGCGGATATTGTCCCTTACTTCCAACAGATCCAGGATGATCGGTTTCGGGTGACAGGCGGATATCTCGGCCGGATCGGGGAGACTTATCTCCTGGTGGGTGGACAGGACTTTGAAGGGCGATATAATCCGATGGGTCCCAACCACGGACCTGGATTCTCTCAGGAGTATACCAATGCCATCCAGCGCTTTACCCTTCTGGATGACGGGATGAATATTGCGGTGGCGGATTGGCAGATCACGGTGGACAGTCTGGAGCTGCACCGGCGGGATTACAATCTGGTTCCGCAGGTCTTTCCCGGAGGGGAATATGGGTATACGGCCTTCTCTGGTGTCTTCCGTTATGATGCTGATCTGCCCTGGTTGAATACGGTAGACATCAGCAATGGGGGGTATACGGTGGTGCCCGGTTTCAATCAATATCTCAATCAGTATCACACCGCGCATGCAGCCTTGTTTGATCCGGCTTCCGAAGAGATGACCACCTTATTTTTTGGGGGAATTGGTCAGTATTACCTCAACGATCAGGGCGTCCTGGTCCAGGATGATAATGTCCCGTTTGTCAAGACCATCAGTTGTGTGACCCGGGATAAGACCGGCCAGATGGTCGAAACGATAGCGGGTCAAATGCCGGATTACCTGGGAGCGAGTGCCGAGTTTATCCCTCGTCCGGGTGTTGCCTTCGCGGCACCGGGGATCCTGGATATCGGGGAGTGGCCGACTGGCCAGGCCATCGATATCGGGTACGTGATGGGCGGTATTCAATCCACCGAATCGAACATTTTCTTTGCGAATGAAGGCGACCTCAGTGTGGCCAGCAACAGGATCTTTCGCGTGTGGGCAGAGAAGATGACAACCGCTACAGAGCCGGCTCCTGGTGTGACCGCGGAGGGGTATTTCCAGTTGCGTATCCATCCGAATCCCGCTTCAGACCGGTTGCATATTTACTTCCGCACCCATAAGCGCGAGTGGGTCCAGTTGGCCCTGTTTGACCTCCAGGGAAAACGGGTAGGTCCGTCGTTTGAAGGTGTGTTGGATGCAGATCGTCACGAATTTGAGTGGGCCCTGGACAGCTTGCAATCGGGCACCTATTTTCTGCGTTTGCAGAACAGGGGCGAATTTGAGGTGGAGCAGATGATGGTGAAGTGAACAATCATTCCAGTAGTCTGGCAATGAGTGGAAAAATCCTGGCCATCAGGTGGATATGTTCTTCAGCTTATTTTCGGACCTGATCAGGTGGAAACGGTGAAAGTGGTGGTACAACATTGAAGGATCTGGAGCATTGGAGCATTAGGGGATTCAATATAGTATTGATCGAATGGATTCCTGGATTCGTTGATATCGGATGGCTCGTGATTCAAAATAGAGATGCGCCTGGACAGCCTCCTGATAAATTGGATCCTCAATCATCTTGATTAGTTGTCCATTCAGAAATGGTTTGACATCCTGCGGGGAGTCCCTCAACGCTGTGATGATGTCGGTCTGATTGTCCAGAATATACACGATGTCTTCAAAGTCCTGACTGGTGCGAGGGTCGATTGCGCCTCTTGATTGGAATGCTGCAAATTTTGATGCTAAGAAATAGGGTAAGGGCATGACGTGAATTGAAAACCCACCCAGGTCCAGAATATGTCGAGCATTATACCCTGGACCAAACCAGGGATTGGCAGGTGCCCATCCAATTTCTTTGGTGTTCATCACATCAAGGAGAATATCATCAAAACGAAACCGGCAGATTACCCGATCTTCTGATGACTGAATGAACCCCTTATCAACGAGTTTTTGTCGGAGAGTTTCAAGCTCTCCGGCAGTGGCTAATGAAACAGAAATGTCGATATCCTTTGTTGGCCGGATATCATCAGCAGCCGGGTCATTGATGTACAGACTGACAACCGCCCCTCCAACATAAACAACCTCATCGTTCAGTTCGCCAAGGCCTTCAGCAATACGACGAATCACATCCCTGTTGATGATCGTATTCTTCACTTGATTCGATTTTCCAAATGTTGAAGAGCCATGTTCCTTTCCCTGGTGCGGCCAACACGCAATGTATCTACCAGAGCGAGCCATTCGTGAAATTCAGGGTCAACCAGTGCCACTTGAGGGACGGTTGGATAAAGAGGAGGTATGCCCTGGCCCCGGACCTGCCCTTTTGCCCACGGCCAAACATAGACATCATTGGCGTTCACGAACTCTTCTACAAGTGGGCGCATCGAATGAGCTGTAGGTACCCCTCTTGATGTTGAACCTGGTCTGGCAGGATAAATGACGGCTATCCCAAATCGTAAAAAGTCCATGAACAAACCTTTCATGACGACCTGCTCTGTTCTGCCTAAGAGCCCGGCATAGCTGGATCTGGCCAGAGACTGACTGATTTCGCTTTGACTCATGAATAAAGCTCTGGCCAAAGCTGTCTGGGTCATTGGGGCTTCTCCTGCCTTCAGGATTCTTAAGAGAATCAGGACATCCTGCGGTTTCATTTGAGGTATAGCGTTTTTCATATATATCGTATATCGCGATATGCAATATTATGTATTACTATATTGACTTACAAGCGATTTCGAAAAATATATTGCGTATCGCGATACGCAATATTATACAATTTTGAAGAAGCAATCAGGATGGGCTTTTCCCGGTTTATTGAACGGGATCTGGTATGAATCTGCCTGAAACTGCCTACTCCTGGATGATCTTTTGCCCCCTTTCTGCGCATATATTTCATGAATTGTTGTTTCCAGCGCGTATAATTCCTGGGGCGCGCATGTTTAGCCTCCAGGGAAAGCGGGTCGGACCCTCCTTTGAAGGCGTCCTGGATGCAGATCGTCAAGAGTTTGAATGGGCGTTGGACAGCCTGCCATCGGGCACGTATTTTCTGCGTTTGCAGAACAGGGGCGAATTTGAGGTGGAGCAGATGGTGGTGAAGTGAACAATCATTCCAGTAGTCTGGCAATGAGTGGAAAAATCCTGGCCTCCAGGCGGGTATGTCCTACAGATTATGTTTAGTCCAGATGAGGTGGAGACGATAAAGGTGGTGGTTCAGCATTGAGGGTGTCGCTGAAGTTTTGCAGTGATTCCATGGGTATCCTGGACGATTCATCATTCTTTCTGCGCGCATAATTCATGTAATCAGGTGATTTGCGCGTATATTTCCTGTATAGCGCATGCTTTTCCTGGTTTATGCGGTATAATGCACGTATAAATCCTGAATTGTGGCAATTGGCGCACATTTTTCTCATTCTGCTCCTGTTTTTCATGGAAGGCAAGCACCGGAGTCAGGCCATGTAGTCGGGTATGGGGCGATCATTCACGGCCTTGGGTTGAGCATGCCCATGCCGACCTGTTTGGCCTTAGTCAGCGACCGCAACCGCCGTCTTGAGTTGGATTCGTGGATGATATTGCCCTCCCGATATCTGCCTGATGACAAGGATGAAACTGACCAGATCCGGGCGCTCTACAACCACCTGGTCTTTGCCCTGAAGTATGAAGGTGTGGATCTGCTTTTCTTCAGCCAACTGGCCAAAACCATGCATGAGGAGGAGATGATCGACCTGGTCCGGATCGAACCGGCCGGGCAGTACAGCCGACGCATCTGGTTCTTGCTGGAATGGGTGAGTGAGACCGAATTGAATGTGCATTCGGATCTTAAGAAACGAAGATATGTAGAGGCACTCAACCCGAAGCAGCAGTTCGGTCTTTCGAATGGAACTCCTTCGCCCCGCCATAAGGTGGTGGACAATATCCCAGGTACGCCCGGATTTTGTCCGTTAGTCAGATGCTCTGCAAAACTGCAGGAAGCAGTAGCCATCACTCCGAACGATCTCTGGCCTAAGGTGTTTGGGGGGATGCGCCCTGATCTGATCAAACGTTCAGCAGCTTTATTGTTGATCAATGACTCCAAGGCATCCTTCAGCATAGAAGGAGAAAACCCAAAAAGTCGGAGAGCGGCATTGTGGGGACAGGCCATCGGACAGGCTGGCAGCCGGCCGTTGAGCAAGGAAGAATTTCTGAGACTGCAACAACTGGTGATCGGGAGTGACCGGTTTGTCCGGCTTGGATACCGGACTGAAGGCGGGTTTGTCGGACTCCACGAACGAGAAACCGGCATGCCCATTCCGGATCACATCTCAGCGCGATGGGAGGATGTAGAGACGTTGATGAACAGTCTTGTGGAGACCTATCGATGCCAGAAGGACAATGGGTATCACGCGGTGCTTGCTGCTGCGGTTTTGGCCTTCGGATTCGTATTCATCCATCCGTTTGTGGATGGTAATGGACGGATACACCGATACCTGTTTCATCACATTCTGACGGAAAGTAAATTCAATCCACCGGGCCTCGTATTTCCAATCTCGGCATCCATCCTGGATCATTTGGATGGGTATCGTCGACTTCTGGAGGGGTACTCTATCCCTTTACTGGATTGGATTGACTGGCAACCGACTGAGGACAATAATGTCCGGGTATTGAACGAAACAGCCGATTATTACAAGTATTTTGATGCGACCCCTTTTGCCGAATTCCTGGTGGATTGCCTCGAGGATACAGTGAACCGGATCATTCCGGGCGAGATCAGGTATCTGAAACAGTTTGATGCGTTTAAAATGGCCATTGATGATCAGTTCGATCTACCGAACCGCCTGGTCGATCTTTTGTTCCGATTCCTGGACCAGAACGGGGGCAAATTATCACAAAGAGCCCTGGCAAAGGAATTCTCCGGATTTGAGGATAGGGATAAAGAGGCCGTTGAAACCATTTTCTTGCAAATCCAGAATCAAGTCAACTGATATCTGGCTCCGGATGGGAAAGCATCCGGGTCAGACTGCTAAATGGAGGTCACGTAAGGCCGGTTTTACTTTTTGAAACCCTCTTTTGTGTTTTGTGTTCGTAGCGTTGATCGTAAATACATCCGACTAGATCACAAAGATGTCATAAAGCAAGATATAGTTTACAAAAATGCTTACTTTTGTTAAATATATTTTACGTTATGCCAAAGAAGCGGATTGTCATTCTACCCAAAACGAAGAACGTTCTCAGTGAAATGGGTGAGCAAATAAAGCTTGCTCGATTGAGAAGGCAACTAAGCTCTGAACAAGTAGCTGAGCGAGCCAATATCAGTCGACCGACATTGACATCAATTGAGAAAGGGGCTCCTACTGTCAGTATTGGTTCGTACATCGTAGTCCTCCAAGTGCTCGGTTTGGAAAAAGATTTTCTATTGCTGGCGAAAGATGATGAGCTTGGAAGGAAATTACAAGATGCTAGAATCCATACGGGCGAAAGGGCACCAAAACGAAGAGATCAGTGAATCCAAGGCAAGACAGCACGAGAAACATAATTGTATATGCTCATTGGCGAGATATGAACGTCCCCGTGCTCATGGGAACGTTGCAGTCTGAACGCCTCAGAGGGAAAGAGATTTTCGCATTTGAATATAGTCGGGATTGGCTGAAGACAGGGCCATCGCAAATCGTAGACCCTGGCTTGCAACTGTATCCTGGTCTACAGTATGTCGATGGAAAAAAAGAAAACTTTGGTATGCTCATGGATTCTTCTCCAGATCGTTGGGGTAGAATCCTGATGCGGAGAAGAGAAGCGGCCTTGGCTCGAAAGGAGGAAAGAGCCGTGCAAAAGCTATTTGAGACTGATTATCTTCTTGGTGTCTATGATGGATTCAGGATGGGTGGACTTCGGTTCAAAGTTGAGGATGGAGGCCCATTTATGAATGACAATATGGCCTTGGCCAGTCCTCCTGGAGCTTCATTGAGGAAATTAGAGCAAATCAGTTTACGACTGGAAGAGGAGGATGTCATAGACGATCCTGAATACTTGAAGTGGCTAAACATGCTCGTTGCTCCTGGTGCATCGTTAGGAGGTGCAAGGCCCAAAGCAAATATCCTTGATAAGAATGGGAGTTTATGGATCGCAAAATTTCCTAGTCGGATCGATCAAGAAGATATTGGAGGCTGGGAGATCGTCACCTATGAATTAGCCAAAGCAGCAGGAGTACATATGGCCCCGTCAAAGGCCCGAAAGTTTACCTCCGGTTACTTTACTTTCTTAACCAGGAGATTTGATCGAACAGCTCAGGGCGAAAGAATACACTTTGCCTCTGCAATGACAATGCTCGGGTATAACGATGGACAAGATTATATGGATGGGGTTAGTTATCTCGAGTTAGCTCAATTCATTATATCTCATGGGGCTGATGTACAGCAAGATTTGGAGGAACTTTGGAGAAGGATAGTATTCAGTATATGTGTTTCAAACACAGACGATCACCTGCGAAATCACGGTTTTATCTTAACAGCAGGGGGTTGGAGGTTATCACCGGCTTATGACATTAATCCTGCTGAGAATGGAGCAGGATTGAAATTGAATATCTCTGAAGATGACAATTCATTAGAACTTGAATTGGCCATGCAGGTTGCTAAGTATTTTAGGGTGTCAGAAAAGAGAGCCTTGGAAATATGTGAACATGTCAAAGAATCAGTAAGAAACTGGAGAGAAGTTGCTACAAATTTTGGAATATCGAGAGGTGAGCAAGAACTAAAAGCGTTAGCATTTCGCCAGGCGGAATAGCCTGGTAAGCAAGGATCTGAGGGGTGGTGCGAAGTCCGGAGTGTTTAACCCTCAAGAATGTTTTCCATATTCTGTCGGGACCCTTCGGAATCAGAGAGTTAAACCATTTTGGAACAGGGGGCACGCCCACGGAAATACACACTCAAGACACTTTTGGACACGTCTATTGACCTCTGAAATAGACCGAATCCAGGAAAGGCCTAGCGAGACTCGCCTCCGGGCCTCCCCCCCCGAGCACTCGGGGTCGGTGGGGGCAAAGAAGCTAGCCATAGCTAAGTGATTGAGAACTAATCCCGAGTACTCGGGATATGGCGAAGGTATTCTTCGGTAAGAATATCAAAGATTTTCGTTTGGGCATTGAGTGGGGTTGATAGAGATGCCCTAGAAGCAGTTGGAAAGAGGATCGGCCTGATGCTCAATCCCCTTTAGGGCCAACGGCTCGGTCCTTAGTTTGAGGGCACTCTCCTGGCAGGTCCAACCATCCTTGGAAGGGTTTCTGGATACAGTTCGTATGGAGGCAGAACGGGCGTTGGACACGCTGCTGTCGGGTCCTAATTTATAAGGACTCTAAAATGGTGATGAATGCATGATCGAGCAGATATCGATCAAATAGCGTTTGCTTCGTAAGTATTACATTATCAATGCATCATGACATGTTTGAACCCTGCGCATGAGGCGCATTTTTATTCTCTTAATATGTTTTGATTTTATTCAGATTAGCATATCTTTAACAGTTGAGCCGTGCTACAAAAAGTGAGGTCTTGTCTATCTATATGTCGTTTAGATATCCACAAGGAGGAAGGACAACTGTCCATTCAGTTACCAGATATGGGTATACTGCATTCGGTTTCCCTGAACTGATCCGAACTTTTTCCACCTATCAAGCAGCATTTCAGAGAGTTACAAGCTCTATCCTGACAAGGATGCCCTTGTCAGACGGCCTTCTTTCAAGGACAACCTCGCACTTCGGGTTTATCCCATTGATGTAATGATTGCCGATCATTCACTTCGTTCATTTTCCAAGCTACGACCACTATACGCCAACTTATGCGCAGACTGATTACCCTGATTCCCATTTTTCTGTACTTTCTGGCACCCGCTGTGGCCCAACCTCCGGCACCGTGTACAAACGGGACTCAGAATACCTGTAAATGCAATACCTCTCCGGTCCTCTGTTCGATCGAAGAACTGGACGGATACACCTATTCCATGACCACCTTTCTCCATCCGACGGATGGTCCATATAAGTCAGGCGGTGGAACCCAGTACATGTGCCCGGGTTCTAATGGCACAACGTCTCACAACCCGACCTGGTTCCGGTTTCCAGCCTGGTGTACGGAATTGGAGCTTGAGGTGTGTTACACAAACTGTGTGGATGGTCCCGCTTGCTTTGGTGGAGGTGATTTCGGGATCCAGGCGGCGGTGTATTCCGATTGTTTCGGTTGTCCTACGGATCCTCCATGTACCGGACCCAGCTGGGAACAGACCAGTTACAATCCACCACCATATACTTTTGCCGTCGGTTGCGATACAGACGTTCCCGGGTGTGTGAACAACAGTTGCCGAAACGTCGTCATGACCGGCCTCACCTTGGGTCATGTCTATTACTTTCTTGTGGATGGATGTTGTGGATCTGCATGCGATATTGAGATCAACGTGCTCGGTGCTTGTGGTGTGCCAGAGATTGACGAGATCACCGAGATCACGGGTCCAACATATGTTTGTACAGGAACGACAGCCACCTATTCAGTCGAGCGTCCAGAGGGGGCCAACTGGCTGCACTGGTATCTGGAAGGCGTTTTGCAAAAAGAAGGAGTAGCCAACTCTACCAATAAAAACTGGACGACGACATGGACCACACCAGGAACCTATGAAGTCTGTGTGGATGCGTCAAACCAACCATGTATCCCCGTGACTGAGGATCCAGAACCCTATTGTATCATGGTAACGGTGTATGACATTTCACCTGAAGATCCCCCCCCCGCATATGTTTGCCCGGGCGGAACCTTTGAATATGAGAAGGTTTTCTATGGCCCCGGAATGTATAACTTCAACTTCCCCAATTCGGACGGATGTGACTCCATGGTCACCCTGACAGTGATAGAAGACCCCATCGAATATGAAGATCTGGGTACCTTCGAGCTTTGTGATGGGGAAAGTGTGGATATCGGTGGCTTCAACTATAATATGCCCGGGATGTTCGACATCACCATCTCCCAGCAGGACCCCCCTTTCTGTGATAGTATCCTGACATTTGAAGTTGTCGTCTATACCGCAGATGCCGGCACCCTGGATGTGGATCCCTCCCCTTTATGTCCGGAGGATACGACCACCATCACCGTCACGGGATTCAACAATGACCCGGATAACGAGCAATACATTGTCATCGTGGATGATGCCGGTGTAGTCGTAGAGGTCATCACGGGTGGCACCGGCGAATTCACTCACGACGAGTGTGCTGAATTTACCGTGTACAGCCTGAACTTTCATCCGTACGGCGGGAATGCTGCACCGACAATCGGGAGCGATTTTACGACCTATGACTGCACCAGTGGGTGTTGTGATATTGTAGAACAGCCCCTGGTCTTTGAAGATGATGAAGCACCGACCTTCCCCAATCCACCCCAGGACTCCACGCTGGCGTGCATCTGGTTGCTGAATCCCATGTTGGACCTCGCCTATGAAGACAACTGTATCGATGCGGGTACAGTCTCCGGCGTGGAGACAGGTTCTGCCAACCTGTGTGACGGAGGAACCATTACCCGTACATGGACCATTACAGATCTGTGCGACAATACCACTACCCATATCCAAACCCTCACTGTAGAGGGGTTGGCCGAATTTGAATTCATCGACCCTCCTGGAGACGAGACCATTATTTGCGATTCCATCCCGACCACCCACCCCAACCTGCAATACACCAACAACTCGGATGGGCCCTGCCTCATCGAAGGCTTTGTAGTTCCGGTGGTGACCGGCTCTGCGGACTTGTGCGGTGGAGAAATCACCCGCACCTGGACCTATACGGATACCTGTATGCGGACCATTCAACATGTTCAGGTGATCACGGTCGAGCCGACAGACCTGCCTGAATGGGTCAATCCACCGGACAATATTACCGTGTCCTGCGATTCAGTACCTGCCGGGCCCATCGATCTGGTCATCAGCAACGGCCTCACGGGCGATTGCGGCATCAACGATACCATCGTCGGACAGACCTTTGGCACCTATGACCTTTGCGGAGGAGAATTGATCTACACCTGGGATTATACCGATCCCTGTGGCACTTCCTTCAATTATCAACAAGTGGTGACCGTCAATGAGGTCATCGAAGCGGATTGGGTGGATGCACCACCGGATATCACGGTAAGTTGCGATTCGATCCCCACATCCCATCCCAATCTCGACTACACCAACGGATATATGGCCGGCTGTGAAATATCCGGCACAGCAGTACCGACCACCACCGGGTCGGCAGACCTGTGTGGTGGAGATATCACCAATGTCTGGACATTTACAGACGATTGTGGTCGAACGAAAACACATACCCAGGTCATCACGGCTACACCTGTCGATGAAGCGGTATTCGATACTCTGCCACCGAGCATGACCATCACGTGTGATGAGATCCCTACCTCCTTGTTCAACTTGAATTATGACAATGGAGAAAGTGGGACCTGCCAGATATCTGGAACGGTAGTACCTGTCCAAACGGGTACAGCAGATCTATGCGGTGGGGTCATCACCTATGATTGGGAATTTACGGATGCCTGCGGTCGTACTACGACCCATACCCAGGTGCTCACAGTCACCCCGGTCCCGGAAGCCACGTTCGACACCTTGCCGCCGAGTATGACCATCACCTGTGATGAAATACCGACGTCCCTCTTCGACTTGAATTACGACAACGGAGAAAGTGGCGCCTGTCAGATATCCGGAACAGTGACCCCGACCCAGACGGGGACGGCAGATCTATGCGGTGGCGTCATCACCTATGAATGGGAATTTACGGATGCTTGTGGTCGAACCACCAACCATACCCAGGTGCTCACAGTCACACCGGTCCCGGAAGCTACTTTCGATACCTTGCCTCAGAGCATGACGATTACCTGTGATGAAATACCGACTGCTCTGTTAGACTTGAATTACGACAATGGGGAGAGCGGTGCCTGTCAGATATCCGGAACAGTTACTCCGACCCAAACCGGTACAGCAGATCTGTGCGGTGGCGTCATCACGTATGAATGGCAGTTCACCGATGTTTGTAATCGGGTTACAACCCATACCCAGGTATTGACCGTCACCCCTGTCCCGGTGGCTACGTTTGATACGCTGCCGCCCAGCTTGACCATCACCTGTGCAGAAATTCCGACCACGACGCTCGATCTGAACTATGACAACGGCGAAAGTGGTGCTTGTCAGATTTCGGGAACGGTGTCGCCAGTCGTGACGGGTACGGCTGACCTCTGCGGAGGAGTGATTACCAATACCTGGGAATTTACAGATGTATGCGGACGTGTCACAACTCATGTCCAGGTGCTGACGGTGACCCCTGTCCCACCGGCAACATTTGATTCGTTGCCTCCGAGTATGACCGTGGATTGTGCAAACATCCCCACTTCTGCTCCTTCATTAAGCTACACCAATGGTGAAAGCGGTGCATGTGCAATAACCGGCACTGTAGCACCCGTGACCACTGGCATGGCCGACCTGTGTGGTGGTGTGATCACCAACACCTGGGAGTTCACCGATGTCTGTGGCCGACTGATCAGTCATGTACAAGTGATCACTGTTACGCCGGTTCCAGAAGCGGTGTTGGATACCATGCCGGCCAGTATGACCATTACCTGTGCGGAGATTCCGACCACCCCACTGAATATTGACTATACCAATGGATTGACCGGCGCTTGCCTGATCTCGGGGACGGCCGTGCCGGTTGTTACAGGTAGTGCCGACCTCTGTGGTGGCGCCATCACCTACTCCTGGACCTTTACGGATGCCTGCAGCCGGACGACGACATACGCCCAAACCCTGACCGTCACCCCGGTCCCTCCGGGTGTCTTTGACTCCCTGCCTCCGAATCTCACAGTTGACTGCGCCAATATTCCCACTACGGCACCTTCGCTGAACTATGATAATGGGGAGAGCGGTGCCTGTGCGATCACCGGATCAGTCGCACCTGTGACCACTGGTTCGGCGGACCTCTGTGGAGGTTCAATTACCAATACCTGGGAATTCACCGATGTCTGTGGCCGGACCATCAATCATGTCCAGGTCATCACCGTTACACCCGTTCCGGAAGCGGTTCTGGATACCATGCCGGCGAGCATGACCATCAGCTGTTCAGAGATCCCGACCACACCCCTCGATATTGACTATACCAATGGATTGACAGGTGCCTGCCTGATATCAGGTACAGCTACGCCCGCAGTGACAGGCTCTGCAGATCTTTGTGGTGGTACCATTACGAACACCTGGTCATTTACCGATGCCTGTAACCGGACGACGACGCATGTGCAAACCTTGACTGTCACACCGGTCCCGATCGCTACGTTCGATACGTTGCCGCCGAGTATGACGGTAGATTGCGCGAATATACCGGCCTCTGCCCCTGTCCTCAACTATGATAATGGTGAATCAGGAGCATGTGCGATCACCGGATCTGTCGCAGCCGCAACCACCGGTTCTGCGGACCTCTGTGGAGGGACCATTACCAATACCTGGTCTTTCACGGACGTCTGTGGTCGAGTCATCAACCATGTGCAGACGATCAACGTGACCCCTGTACCGGAGGCAGATTTTGATACATTGCCACCGAGCATGACCATCACTTGTGCTGAAATTCCTACGACTACACCCAACCTTGATTTTTCAAATGGCCTCTCCGGTGCCTGTCTGATTTCAGGTTCGGTCACGCCGTCCATCACCGGTTCAGCAGATCTTTGCGGAGGGACCATTACCAATACCTGGTCATTTACCGATCCGTGCGGTCGGGTGAAAACGCATGTCCAGACCCTGACGGTGATGCCTGTCCCTGAAGCGGATTGGGTCAATCCGCCGCCGGCAGCGATCACCGTCGATTGCTATAACATTCCGGCTTCGGCACCGCCTCTGCAATACACGAACAATCTTGCTGGCGCCTGTCTTATTTCCGGAACAGCAGCGCCTGTTATGACTGGCGGTGCAAGTGAATGTGGTGGGACCATCACCTTTACCTGGACATTTACAGATGCCTGTAATCGGACCAAGACACATGTACAGACAGTCACTGTGACACCAACACCCCCGGCCACATGGGTCAATCCGCCGGCGAGCATCGTGGTGGACTGTTATAATATTCCTGCCGGACCGCCGAATCTTCAATATACCAATGGAGAAACGGGAAATTGCGGAATTACTGGCACTGTTCCAGGTACGCAGACAGGATCAGCCAACCTGTGCGGTGGCGTGATCCAGTACGCCTGGACATTTACCGATCAATGTGGTCGGAACATCCAGCATTTCCAGACCATCACGGTGACCCCGACACCCGCTGCCGCATTTGTGAATCCACCTCCTGCCTTTCTGGTCATCGACTGCGAGGATATTCCTGCAGGGGGACCTCCCAACCTGCAATACACCAATAATGAAACCGGATCTTGCGAGATCTCGGGAACCGTTCCGGCAGTCCAGACTGGCTCAGCAGGCCTGTGTGGCGGAACCATCAACTATACCTGGACCTTTACGGATCAGTGTGGCCGGATCATTCAGCATATTCAGAGCCTTGTCGTCAATCCGGCACCGGAAGGTGACTTCCAGAATCCACCGGCGAGCATCACCGTGAATTGTGCCAACATACCGGGATCTGCACCTCCCCTGACTTTTACCAATGGCCTGGGGGGGACTTGTGGCATTTTCGGATCTGTGCCCGCTCAATTGGTGGGCAGCCCGGACCCATGCGGCAGCCAGTACTCCTACCAGTGGCAGTTCACAGATCAATGTGGGCGTACCAAGACGCACACGCAGTTTATAACGGTAACGCCGACACCAGAGGCAACATTTACCAACCCACCTTTGGATATCACCGTAGATTGTAACCAGGTCAGCAGCAACCTGCCCGCCTTGCAATACACCAATAATGAAGCGGGCAATTGTGCGATCACAGGAAGTGTCCAGGGCCAGCAAACGGGAACGTACGACTATTGTGGTGGAACCCTGTTCAATGATTGGGAATTCACGGACAATTGCGGACGCACCATCTCACATACCCAGACGGTTACAGTCCTGCCTTCACCCGCCGCTGTTTTTCAAAATACTCCCGCAGATATCACCGTGACCTGTGATAATATTCCCGGTCCGAATCAGGCACTTACCTACTCGAACGGGCAAAATGGTGCCTGCTCGATCCAGGGGAGTATTCTGCCTTCCGAGTCCGGTGTATGGGACGCCTGCGGTGGCTATAAAATATTTGAATGGTTCTTCCAGGATGATTGCGGAAGAACCATCCAGCACACACAGAATGTCACCATCCTCAAAGGCCCGGATCCAGTATTTATCGATCCACCAATGGATGTGACGATCAGTTGCAGCGAAGCGGAACAACTGGATCCTTCCATTCTGATCTCCTATTCCAATTATGGCATCGGTGACTGTGAAAATCAGGGAACTGTGGAGGCGTTCCAGGATGCCACCTACAATGAATGTGGTGGTACCATTCTCTACACCTGGGAATTGGATGCCTGTGGCACCACCATCACCCATACCCAGGTATTCACTGTGGAACCTGTGGCCGACCCGGTATTTGTGGCCGGACCTCCTGACCTGACGCTCGAATGTGGTGAGCCTTTGCCACCACTCGACGAATTGTATTACTTCAACAACCAGTTCGGGATCTGTGAGATCGAAGGATTCGTTCCGCCCGATGTCACTGAAGTAGACCATGTATGGACGATCACCTGGGAGTTCACTAACCCTTGTACGGGCAATGTGATCACCGAAAAGCAGGTGATCCTGGAGAAACCGGATCCGATCATGCAAGTGGACCCGGATACTGTCCGGATCTGTCTCGGTGAAAACTTCGATCTGTCCACCTTGCAGGTGGTCGACGTGAACAATGCGAAACCGAGTATCACGTATCACACCGGTACACCGGCTACAACAGCCAACCAGTTGCCCGGGACGATCGTGAATCCGATCGTGACCACGGTTTATTACATCAAAGGCACCACCTTCTTTGGTTGTGTCGGCGAAATACCCTTTACCCTGATCGTGGATCAGCCGGTCACCGCGGGTGGCAATGGTGGCGGATACCTCTGTAACGGAGCAGCAAACGTCAATTTCTTTACCTACATCAATGGCAACTATACACCTGGTGGAACATGGATTGATCCGAATAATAGTGGGATCGATATTTTCCCACCGACCGATGTCAGTTTTGCAGGAGTCGCTCCTGGCATCTATACCTTCCATTATGTGGTGCCGAATAACGGGGCTTGCGAAGGCGATACATCCACCATTGCACTGTCTTACGTGGCACCGATCAATATATTGATAGACAGCCTGGTCTGTGAATCCAGTCAGGACTTCTACAATGTCTATTTCACTCTGAATACGTTTGTGCCGACCGTTTCGATCGGGACTTTGGCCAATCTGGGCAATGGCAAATATTCTGTGAGCGCCATTCCTGTCGATTCGTCACTGACCATCGTCGGTACGGATCCTGCCAGTGGCTGTCTGGCAACGGTGGTGATCGATCCACCCAACTGTAATTGCCCACCTGTCCCCAATCCGGTAAACCTGGGTGATCCGGTTATTTGCCAGGGTGAACCCATTCCGACCTTACAAGTTACAGTGGGCCCCGGCGATATTGCTAACTGGTACAATGCTCCGAATGGTGGAACACTTCTCCAGGCCAACAGTACCACTTATACACCTGGTGTCTCTAACCCGGGCGTGTATGTTTATTACGTGGAGGCCGTGAACGCCATGTTCCCGAACTGTAAGAGCACCCAACGAACCCCGGTTGAATTAACCATTCAACAGAAACCAACGGTCGTCAATGGTGTGCTGAAATCCTGCGATGCTAACAGCGACGGTTTTGCCAGCTTTACCCTGAGCAATGCAAACACCCAGGTGAATGGCAATCCGAATAACACCTTCGTGTATTATGGAACAGCGGCAGACGCTCAGAATGGCGTGAACCCCTTAACCAACAGCTATACGAATACCGTTCCCTATCAACAGACCATTTATGTGGTGGTGACCAACCAGGCCGGCTGTAAATCGCAGTCCCAGGTCACCCTGATCGTCTTCCCGACCATTCAATTGACTGCGAATGTCACGGGTGAAACCTGTCTGGGTGATGCGAATGGCAGTGTCATCATCAGCTCGACAGGTGGTACCGGGCAGGTGCTGTACAGCCTGATGAACAGTAACTATAACGCACAGACCACGTACACCAACCTGACAGCCGGCGCCCATACGGCCTGGGCGCGTGATACATTCAACTGTACCGTTTCCCAACCATTTACGATTCCGGACGGATTGGAACTGGTGATCGATGTATTCACCGTAGTGTGCAACAATAACAACACACCGAGTGATGCCACCGATGATTTCTATACGATCACATTTACGCTGAGCAACAACCAGGTCAATGCGGGCACCTTCAACGTGACCGGACCGGGTGTGAACCAGGGACCGTTCACATATGGACAGTCACACAATTTCACATTACCTGCCAACGGCCAGTCATTGACGCTGACCTTTACAGATGCCGTGAAAGGTTGCCCGGTCACTCAGCAGATCGGTCCACTGAATTCCTGCTCTACGGATTGCCTCATCACCATTACCACATTGACAAAAGTGTGTAATGATGCAGGCACCAATTCGGATCCTGCAGATGACTATTACGAATTCACGGTGAATGCAACAGCTGTGAATGGTGGCGCATCCAACAGTTTCATCGTGGTGATCGGCGGAACTACATACGGTCCGTTCACCTATGGCACAGGAGGTACATTCACCTTGCCGGCGAACGGAACGAATCCAGTCGTAACCTTTATTGACAATGATGATCCGCAGTGTTCTGCCAGTCAGTCGGCTGGTGTCCTGGCACCTTGTTCCAACACCTGTTTGATCACAGCAGTGGTGGACAGCATCAAGTGCGATGGGCTGGGTACAGAAAATGACATTTTTGATGATGTCTTTACCTTCCAGCTCACCGTGAGCGGTTTGAATAAGTCAACGACCTGGTATGTCGATCCCATTTCGGGGACGACCTATCTATATGATGTCGCCCAAACCTTCGGGCCGTATCTGATCGCCAATGGAGTAGTGGTCCTCACCCTGGTGGACAGTGCTGATCCGAATTGTACCGTGGTCGTCCAGGTGACACCGCCACCACCTTGCTCGGAGCCTTGCGAACTGGCCGTTGCCAATTTGAACCTCGGCCCTTGTAACGACAACAATACAGGTCCGAACGATATGGATGACTTCTTCTCGGTTTCATTTACCGTGAATACTGTGTTGGGCACGACCTCCCAATATCAGGTGACCTGGAATGCCATGACCTGGGGGCCGTTCAACTATGGATCCCAGATCAACCTGCCAAATGTGCCAGCCAATGGCCAGACCATTACGCTGCTGATCACCGACGTCAACAACCCGGCATGTGTTACATCCGTAGATGTGATGAAGGATCCTTGTTCGACGTGTACGCAAACTGCAGAGGCTGGTCCGACATTCGAATTGGGATGTCTGACACCCAATGTCATTCTACAAGGATCGGCCAATCCTCCGAATGGTGTCTTTGCCTGGACAGGACCCAACAATTTCATGTCCGCTATCCCGACACCTATCGTGAGCTTCCCGGGCACCTATATCCTGACCGTCACCTACCCCAACCAGTGTGTAGCGATCGATAGTACAGTGGTGACAGTGGATCAATCCATCCCAATTGCGGATGCGGGTCCTAATGCCGTTATCACCTGTGTGATCGATACGATCATTCTAGGGGGACCCAGTACATCTTTAGGTCCGGATTTCATTTATATCTGGAAGAATGGAGCAGGCATTCAGATCGGAAATATGCCGACCCTGGTGATCACTCAACCGGGCACCTATACCCTCCAGGTAATCAACTTTACCAATAACTGTAGTTCTCCGATCGATCAGGTGGTGGTCACTCTGGATCAGGAGATCCCGATGACCCCGATCTATACAGATCCGGCAGGAGCCTTAGGGTGTCTGGTGGATACGGTGACCCTTTCTACCGATCCACAGGTCGGTGTGGTGTTCACCTGGACACAAGGAGGAACCACAGTCAATGGTCTCAGCTATGACCTGACCACACCGGGTTTGGTCACACTGACCGCCGTCGATACGACGAATGGCTGTTCCGGTGCCAGTCAGATCACCATCAATGATGAGACAGATATACCGTTGGTCAACAATGGTATCCTGAAATCCTGTGATCCGGATGGAGATGGTCTTGCCACTTTCAACCTGGCATCTGCCAATTCCCAGATCAACCCGGATGCGACCAATACATTTACATACTTTCTGACACTCGCGGATGCGCAGGCAGGGGCCAATCCACTTCCGGCATCCTATACCACCGTCACCCCTGGCCAGCAGGTGGTCTATGTCCGCGTAGCCAATGCCATCGGATGCTATGATGTGGCCAGTTTGACACTGATCGTGTTCCCGCCGATCAACTTGCAGACTATTGTGACCGGTGAGACCTGTCTCGGTGATGCCAATGGATCTGTGACCCTCAGTTCCACTGGAGGGACAGGACAAGTGCAGTACAGTCTGATGAACAGCAACTACACCCTGCAGACCGTATTTGGATCACTGACAGCAGGTGCACACACCGCCTGGGCGAGGGATACTTTCGGATGTACCGTGAGCAAGCCGTTCACTGTACCGGTTGGACTGGATCTCAACCTGGACAACTTCGAAGTTGTCTGTGATAATAACGGTACCCTGGCGGATGCCACGGATGACTTCTACGTGATCACCTTCTCGGTCAGTAACAGCCAGGCCAATGCCGGCACATTCAATGTCACAGGTACAGGTGTGAATGAGGGACCATTTACCTATGGGGTCTCGCACAGCTTCACCATTCCGGCAAACGGACAGACACTGACCCTGACGCTGGCCGATGTCGTGAAAGGATGTTCCCTGTCGGAGCAGATCGGACCGTTGAATTCCTGTTCCACAAACTGTCTGCTCACCATTACCACATTGACAAAAGTGTGTAATGACAACGGAACGGATTACGATCCCGCTGATGACTACTACACCTTCACCGTGAATGCCACAGCACTCAATCCGGGTGCCAGTGGGACCTTCAATGTGATCGTAAGCGGTACCACATACGGGCCATTTAACTACGGCACTGGAGGAACATTTACGATCCCGGCCAACGGGACGAATCCTGCGGTAACCTTCCGGGATGCAGATGACAATCAATGTTCAGCCTCCCAATCTGCCGGTGCCTTGATCCCTTGTTCAGACAAGTGCCTCCTCAATGCAGTCGTAGCCAATATTGTCTGTGATAAAAATGGAACAGACAATGATCCACTGGATGATACCTACGACTTCGAATTGACCGTCACCGGATTTAATAACTCCGCTGAATGGTATGTGGATCCGAATACCACGACAACCTATCCATACGGAGCCTTGCAGAATTTTGGTCCTTACCTCATTAGCAATGGCAATCTGGTGCTGACCCTGGTGGACCTAGCGGATCCTTCCTGTACGGTAGAGATCACTGTGATACCACCACCACCTTGTTCTGAACCGTGCGAGGTGGAGCTGGTCAACCTGAATGTGGGTCCGTGTAACAACAACAATACGGGACCAACTACCGCAGATGACTACTTCGACGTATCATTTGTGGTCAACGCAATTCTGGGCAACACCAGCACCTATGAGGTGACCGGCGGCGGTATGACCTGGGGACCCTTTACCTATGGTTCGCTGGCTGTCCTGAATAATCTTCCGGCGAATGGACAGGTGATTACACTCACCATACTCGATCTGAATAATCCGAATTGCTCAACAACGATCAATGTCAGCCAGGATCCATGTTCTGAATGCAAGCAGACAGTGGAGGCAGGTCCATCATTCACCCTGGACTGTAACATCCAAACGGCGACGTTGAATGGCTTGGCCAATCCGACGGTCGGGGCGTCCTATCTCTGGTCCGGACCCAATGCATTCAGTTCGACGATCCCCAATCCGGTGGTGTCCTTCCCGGGTACCTATGTACTCACGGTGACCTACCCGGATCAGTGCACTGCAGCGGACAGTACGGAGGTGGATATCGATGCATCCGTGCCCAAATCAAATGCCGGACCTGACAAGGTGCTGACCTGTCTGGTCGACTCCGTGTATCTGGATGGCAGTAACAGCTCCACCGGACCCAACTTTACCTATATCTGGAAGGATCCGTCAGGCCAGGTGATCAGTAATGGTCCGGGACTGTGGGTAACTCAACCCGGTAATTATACCTTACAGATCATCAATACGGACAACAATTGTAGTTCGTTGATCGATGTGGTTTCGGTGGTGGAAAATAAGCAGATCCCGGTAGCACCGATCATGGCCGATCCGGGAGAGCTGCTCAATTGCGTCATCGACAACGTCTTGCTCTTTACCGATCCACAACCGAACATCATCTTCACCTGGAACGTTGGTGGCACGAATATCAATGGGCTGCAGACCATCGTCAGTCAGCCGGGCCTGGTCACTTTGACCGCCACCAATACCATCACAGGATGTGTCGGTGTGAGCCAGATCCTGATCGAAGATCAGACGGAATATCCGATCGTGAATGTGCAACCGCCGGGCAGCCTCAACTGTGTGGAAATAGAGGTGACTATTGATGCCAGTTCATCACAGAGTGGACCGAATATCATATTCACCTGGTATGATGAAAATGGAAATGAAGTGCAATCCGGCTCTAACAAGTATCTGATCGTTTCTGATGCAGGAGATTATTATCTGGAAGTAGCAGATACGACGAATGGATGTGCCAACCGGGATACGGTAACCGTGATCACGGATGTAAATTATCCATTGGTGGATGCAGGACCCGAGGTCAAGCTTCCATGTGATATTTTCTCGACCAGTCTCACAGCCGTGGGTAGCAATTATGGGCCAACCGCAGTGATCAGCTGGTCATCACCGAAAGGAGCCGTGTTGAGTGGCGCCAATTCCTTCACCCCTCAGGTGGAAGGAACCGGGTGGTATTTCATCGACCTGACCAATGGGGAGAACGGATGTACATCTCGCGACTCTGTATTTGTCAAAGGGAATGCGGATGCACCTGAAGCGGATATTGATGTAGATCCGATCGCTTGTAAAGGCGATAATGATGGTGCCATCCTGGTCGGAAATATCCAGAACGGAACGCCACCCTATACGATCCAGCTGAATGGGGAAGTGGACAATTCGGGCCAATTCACGCCTTTGGGTCCGGGAACCTATAACCTGAAGATCACGGATTCCAAGAATTGCAAATTCGATACGACCATTGTGATCGTCGATGGGAATGAGCTGTTCCTGTCGCTCTCTGCAAACAGTATCCTGATCGTCGAAGGAGATAGTGCCATTCTGGAGGCTATCATCAACATTCCGGCCAGCGAGATCGGTGCGGTGATGTGGAGCCCGGGTACCTTCCTTTCCTGCGATTCGTGTTTGATCACGAAGGTAATACCGCTGAATACGCAGGAATACAAAGTTACGGTCACTGATCTGGGAGGTTGTTCTGCAACCGACTATATCATTGTTGTGGTAAAGAAGGATACCAAGGTGTATATTCCGAATGCCTTCTCACCGGATGGTGATATAATTAATGACAACTTCACTCTGTATGGTGATCACAAGGTCAAACGAATCATTTCGATGAAGATCTTTGATCGCTGGGGTGGCCTGATGTTCCAGGGAGATGATATACCACCGAATGATCCGCAATACGGATGGGACGGTACGACCAAGGGACAGCCTGTAGAACTGGGCGTGTACGTGTACATGTTCATCGTCGAATTTTTCGACGGCCGTCAGGAAGTCTTCTCCGGAGATGTGACTGTGACCAAGAAATTGGCACCATAAGAAGCACACGATTCAACCAAATGCGAAACGCCGCTCCGAGAAATTGGGGCGGCGTTTTTTTAACAATTGCTGTAAATAAATCAACTTATATGTTGTATAATACTTGAATATATCAATGTATATATTGATATTTGTGTATAATTGTCAACATAAACGTTGTTAAAATGAATTCAAAGAGGCTGCAAATCAGGCACTTGGATGACAAGTTAAGGTCAATCTATCAATTTGAGCCACACCAGATTCCTGGAATGGGTTGGATACGCTCGATTCGGCAGGCTCTGAATATGTCCCAGAAGCAACTTGCACAGAAGTTGGGCATGACTCCCCAAGGTGTTCAACAATTAGAGAAACGAGAAGGGGATGGGAGGATAACCCTGGCCTCATTGCGAGACGTAGCACAGGCCATGGATATGGAGCTGGTTTATGGATTGGTGCCCCGAGATGGTTCTATGGAGAACTTGGTGGCCCGAAAAGCGAGGGCGCTAGCAGAGAAAATCATCAAACGAACTTCTCAATCCATGGCCCTCGAGGATCAGGCTGTATCAGAACAGAGGCAGAGGGAATCTATTCAGGAGCGAACTGAAGCGTTTACTCGTGACATTCCACGGATATTATGGGATTAACGATCAATTACGGACCTGGTCAAACGCCACTATCGGAGGAGGAGAAGGAGGGGATGAAAATTCTTTCGATTACAAATCGGTGGGAATTGGATGAATTTGAACAGATGAATATTGAAAAGGCCCTCATTTGGATCCAAGGAAAAAGTTGGGATGTACAACAAATTATCAACGAGCAATTTATTCGATCCATTCACCGTCGCATGTATGGAGATGTTTGGTCTTGGGCGGGGCATTTCAGAACATCTAACAAGAATATTGGGATAGATAAGTGGCAGATATCAACAGCCCTGAGAATGCTTTGTGAAAATACCAAGTTATGGGTCGAAGAATCCATCTATCCACCTGATGAAGTGACAATTCGATTTAAACATCAGTTGGTCAGTATTCACTGCTTTCCGAATGGGAATGGCCGCCACAGCAGGTTGATGGCTGATTTGATAGCAAGCAAGATATTTCAACTTCCTGAGTTTAGCTGGGGCGGACAATCAGATCAAAGACCTGAAAAAATCAGAGCAGCATACATTCAAGCTCTACAATGTGCAGACAGAGGAGATTTACAACCACTCATTCAGTTTGCTCGCTCCTAGTTTGCGCTTACATGATCGGTTAACTGTGTCAAGTCAGCAGATCCTCGGCAGCTGCTCCCCGGGCAACATGTGCACGACCCGGGATCCACCGATCAGACTTTTCATGACGACCTGTCCGGGGTGCGTGTCGACGACCTCCCCGATACAAGTAGTTCCGGTACCCTTCGGGTCTGACCCAAGCAGGGTCTTCGCTGCTTCGGCTATCGAAGGGTCCACGACTGCGATAAAGATGCCTTCATTGGCGACGTAAAGCGGGTCGAGGCCCAGCAGTTCGCAGGCGCCTTCTACGGCCTCGGCCACGGGCAGATCTTTTTCCTGCAGGCGGATGCCGAGTTTTGACTTCTGACTGATCTCATTGAGCACTGTCGCCACACCGCCGCGGGTCGGATCTCGAAGGAATTTAACCTTATCGCCAAATGCATCCAGAAGGCGGATCACCAGATGATTGACCGACCGGGTGTCACTGAGGATCGGACTCTCGAATGCAAGTCCTTCCCGGACAGACAGAATGGCCATGCCATGCGCAGCGATGGGGCCGCTGACCAGGATCTGATCGCCGACACAAATATGTTCTGACCCGATACGGGCGTTCGGATGGACCGTGCCGATCCCGGTGGTGTTGATGAAGATCTTGTCCCCTTTGCCTCTGTCGACCACCTTGGTGTCTCCGGTGACCACCAGGACATTCGCTTCCACACAAGCGTGTTTGATGGCCTGCAGGATCTCCCATAGTTCTGCCACAGGCAGCCCTTCTTCCAGGATCAATCCCAGCGAAAGATAGCGCGGAATAGCGCCACACATGGCCAGGTCATTGACCGTGCCATTGACCGCCAACTCGCCGATATTTCCCCCGGGAAAAAATACCGGATGGACCACAAAACTGTCGGTGGAAAAGGCCAGTTCGCCGGGCAAGGTGAAATAGGCACCATCGTGCTCCTGCTCCAGAATGGGGTTGCGCAACGCCTCAAAGATCAGCTTGTCCAACAACCGATGGGTCAACACACCACCGCTGCCATGCCCCAGGGTGATGACATCAAAATCCAATTTGGGAAGCGGACAGTTTAGAGAAAAGCGTACTTCCATTGAGGTGGTTTGAAGTAAGTCAAATTTATTTTGGTGCATTTGAAATCACAAAACCCAAATCACAAAAAACAAATAAATCACAATTAATAAAAAACAAACCTTAGATCAATTTGGAGGGACATTCAAGAGCGTAAATCCCAATTCCGAATCAACCCCATTTTATTCAACCGAGTTTGGCGAACGGCGAACGGCGAACAGCCCTTTACCTTTTACCTTTTACCTTTTACCCATTACCCATTACCCAATACCCATTACACATTACACATTACCCAATACCCAATACCCAATACCCATTACCCATCCCCCACACCCACGCCAGCATAATGATAGTAGGCCGCACAGGCTCCTTCACTGGAGACCATCGGGGCACCCATTGGATTCTCAGGTGTGCACTCCTTTCCAAAGAACGGACATTCTATCGGCTTCATTTTTCCTTTGAGGATAGAACCGGCCATACAGCCATTATTGGTCTCTGCCGTGGTCGCTGCGAGATCAAATTTCTTTCGTGCATCAAAAGCAGCAAACGCATGGTTGACCGAATAACCGCTGGCGGGTATGGTACCGATACCCCGCCATTCCCGGTCAGATACATCAAAAACTGTGTTGATCGTTTCCTGTGCGTGAAGATTACCGGCCTCCTGGACGACGCGCGCATACTGGTTTTCCAGTTTGGCTTCACCAGCTTCCAGCTGGCGGACAGCCATGGTGATCCCCTGGAGGAGGTCGACCGGTTCGAAACCGGTGACGACAATGGGGACCTGAAATCGCTCGACAATGGGTTCATATTCCGCCAGGCCCATAATGGTGCAGACATGGCCGGCTGCCAGAAAGGCGTCGATCGACGTCTCCGGATCACTGAGAATGGCTTCCATGGCTGGTGGGACCAGCACGTGGGAGGCCAGCACACTGTAATTGGACAGACCGAGTTGCTGCGCATGGACGACGGACAGGGCGTTGGCAGGAGCAGTGGTCTCAAACCCGACAGCAAAAAAGACCACTTCCTGCTCGGGAAGAGTTCGGGCCAACTGGACCGCTTCAAGCGGAGAGTAGACGATCCGAACATCGGCACCGCTGGCTTTGGCTTCCAGAAGACTTTTCTCTGTTCCGGGGACCCGCAACATATCCCCGAAAGAGCACAGGATAACCCCTTTTTGTTCGGTGAGAAAGATGGCTTCATCGATCAGCCCAAGTGGCGTGACGCAGACCGGACAACCGGGGCCATGCACCATGGTGATTTTTTCAGGTAGCATGTTGAGGATGCCGTGTTTCACCAGACTGTGGGTCTGACCACCGCAGATCTCCATGATCGTCCAGTGTCGGGTCACCATCCCATGGAGGGAGTTCAGGTAACGCTGGACCACATCGGGGTCGCGGAATTCATGGAGGTATTTCATATTGATTTGGGTTGTGACCGTTCGGGAAATGGCGAGGGGCCAAGATCCTCCAGTTCGCCGACCTGCTGCAAATAGCGGAAGGTCTCCAGAGCCTCCGCTTCGTCAACGATCTGCAAGGCGACGCCGACATGGACCAGGAGGTAGTCGCCCGGTTTCGCTTCGGGAGTCATCGAGAGATTGACCTCCTTGATGATGCCACCAAAGGAGACCCGGCCCAGACGAAAGACGTCATCCAGTTGAGCGGATATGGATTCGAGTTTTCCAGGTATGGCCAGGCACATGATCAGAAAGGTTTAAATGACAGAGTGAATCGCATTTGTCGATAGAGCATTCGGAAGATACAGTCCCTGTTCTTCCTGCCAGAGTAATGCAAGTTGCCCCAGGGGGATATTTTCATCATTGGGCGACAATTGTGTGTGTCGAAGAATGGTAAACTCCTGTCCCAGGGTTCGAATGACCCTTTCCGTGAGGTACGCATTCTGCCAGACTCCGCCACTGAGGGCGATCCGACGAACACCGGTGGCATGTGCGATCTGACCGATCTTATATACCAGACTGGTATGAAAAGCGTCCGCGATCTCCTCTGTGGGGCGACCAGCCTTCCGGTCTCGGATGATCCGGTCGATCAGTTCCGTCCAATCCAGAACACCTTCATCCGGAGTGGTCCAGCGATAGGATGAACGATGTGGTGCACGGGCCGCCATGGTCTCCAGATACATGGCACCCTGCCCCTCGAAGGTTTGGATTCTTGCCAGACCCAGAAGTGCGGACACACCGTCAAACAACCGACCCATACTGGAGGTCATCATATGTTCATCCTGACGAAGCACCTGGCGATAGAATTGGATCACTTTTTCGGGAAACAGATCATCGACCAGTTCTTTGCCTGCCGGCAATTCTTCTGTCAGCGACAGTGCCGAAAGACGTGGTTCGCGGGCCATCTTGTCACCCAAGATCAGCGGAAATGGTTTGAGGTGTGCCAGCCGGTGGTAGTCTCCATTCCGGTGAAGAAAAAATTCTCCGCCCCACATCGTCCCGTCATCACCGAACCCCGTCCCATCCCAGATCACCCCCAGGGTGGGTTCCGGATCACAGAGCAGTTGATGTTCGGCGAGGACAGCAGCGAAATGCGCATGGTGGTGACCGTAGGTCTGCAAGGGTACACCAGCAGCCTTTGCCAGAGAGGCACCGTATCGGGAAGTGAAATAGCCGGGATGATTGTCGGTCAGGATGACTTCTGGCCGGGCATCCAGCACAGACAGCAAATGTTGGACAACTTGCTTGTAGGACTCCTCGGCTTCATAGCTTTCCAGATTGCCCAGATACTGGCTGATATGGGTCAGTCCACGGTGCTGAATAGCCATTGCTCCCTTCATGTGGGCGCCCAACGCCAGGACGGATCCATCCCAATCCTCAAAAGACTCGTGGATATACGCCGGGGCATAACCCCGTGACCGACGGAGGAGCAGGGGTTCCAGATCGTCATCCATCATTCGGATCACACTGTCATCCTGAGGCACCAGGATCTCGCGGTTGTGATGGATAAAGAAATCGGCCATGCTGGCCAGCCCCTGTCGCACATCCGCTTCGCGAAACAGCATCGGCGATCCACTGAGATTGGCGCTGGTAGCCACGATCGGGTAGGGGAAGGCCTTGAGGATCAAGGCGAACAGGGGTGTATTCGGCAGGAAGACGCCGAACTGATCCAGATTCGGTGCAATGTCTGTGATGGCAATTCCGGATCGGATCTGCATTTGCTTCGGACACAGTACGATCGGTGCTTCAGGACTCGACAAGATCTGCCGGCTTTTGTCCGTGAGGTGGACATCTCCTTCCAGTATAGCCAGATCGGGATACATGATCGCGAACGGTTTGTGCGGGCGGTGCTTGCGGGATCGAAGTTCCTGGATGGCTGCCGGATTGGATGCATCTGTCAACAGCAGGTACCCACTCAGACCCTTGACGGCCAGGATGTGCCCGTCGTGCAACGCGGCTACAGCCAGATCTGTTATACGGTCTGGATCCCGGGTTTGCGTTTGCGTCCGGGGGTCCTCCCAAATGAGGGATATGGCACAGTCAGGACACGAATTCGTCTGGGAAAAATATCTGCGATCCAATGGATCTTCGTACTCACGCTGACAGGATGGACAGACCTCAAAAGGTGCCATGGTCGTCCTCTCGCGGTCATAGGGGAGACTCCGGGTGATACTGTAACGCGGACCGCATTGCAGGCAGGTCGTAAATGCATATCCTGCGCGACGGTTGTCGGGGTCCATGATCTCTGCCCGACAGGAAGGGCACATGCTTCGGTCGGGTGTCAGGACAAGCTCGGAAGCCGCCTCATCATCGCTGGTGTGAATCTGAAAATCTGCAGGCACTTCGGCCCGTATCCGGTGGATGTGCAGGTTCAGAATGCGGGCATAGGAGGGGAGTTGGTTCCGAATGCTATTCAGGGCGTTCTCGACTTCCAGGCGGTTCATCGCCAGGACCAAATGCACACCATCTTTGCCATTGCTGATCCAACCGCGCCAGCCTTTTTTTTCCGCCAGTTGATACACCAGTGGCCTGAAACCGACCCCCTGGACCTGTCCCTGGATATGAATATGATATTGTTCCTGATGGGTCATAGATTAAGTTCAATTCTGTCCTTGCCTTCCAGGAGTCAGGTGACGTGAAATCCCAAAAATCAAATCTCAAATCACAATTAATTTTCAAATTCAAATATTCAAATACCGGTGATCGGAATGGTTGGTTCGTATTTATTTTTCACCACAGAGGACACAGAGTCTCACGGAGTTTTTATTCATTATTCTCCACTTTCTACTCTCTACTCTCCACTTTCCGATTCACCACAGAGGACACAGAGTCTCACGGAGTTTTTATTCATTATTCTCCACTCTCTACTCCTCACTCTCCACTCGCTACTTTCCGCTTTCCGACTTTTCTGGCAGTCTCACTTTACACTCAGTTCTTTCTTCTAACCGGATCAGAGATACCCAAGCGTTTAGCACGGCAGCTAAAGCAGCCTGTACGATCCTTCACTTCCGAATTCCGAACACCGAACACCGAATTCTGAACGCCGAATACCGATTTACCACAGAGGACACAGAGTTATTGTTCATACTCTCTACTCTCAACTCTCTACTCTCTACTCTCCACCTTCCGATTTACCACAGAGGACACAGAGTCTCACAGAGTTTTTTTAATTACCCATTACCCAATACCCATTACCCAATACCCAATACCGAACACCGAACACCGAATTCCGAATTCCGATTTACCACAGAGGACACAAAGTCTCACAGAGTATTCATTCATCATTCTCCACTTCTTTGTTTCTCGCAAAGGCGCCAGTTTCGCAAAACCAGAAAAGGCGCAAAGAGATTTCCGATTTCCGCCTTCCGCCTTCCGCCTTCCGAATTCCGATTTACCACAGAGGACACAGAGTTATTGTTCATACTCTCAACTCTCTACTCTCAACTCTCTACTCTCCACTTTCCGATTTACCACAGAGGACACAAAGTCTCACAGAGTATTCATTCATCATTCTCCACTTCTTTGTTTCTCGCAAAGGCGCCAGGTTCGCAAAATCAGAAAAGGCTCAAAGAGATTTCCGATTTCCGATTTCCGCCTTCCGCTTTCCGCCTTCCGCCTTCCGCCTTCCGAACGCCGTTTCGTCATAACCTCACTTCTACACTTGTCTTTTCCTTCAACCAACTATACCATTCTTCCATGCCCTGCCCGGTCGTGGCTGAGACCTGAATAAAGGTGTCGATATGACTGACCTGTCGAGCGTATTCGATCATCTTGTCCACATGAAAGTTGACATACGGGAGAAGGTCGATCTTATTGATCAGGCAGAGATCAGCAGAATGGAACATGTCCGGATATTTCAGTGGTTTGTCATCGCCTTCCGTCACTGAGATGATGATCACCCGGGCTGATTCGCCCAGGTCGAACATAGCGGGGCAGACCAGGTTGCCCACATTCTCAATGAACAGGATCGCATCCTGAGAAGGTTTGAGGTGCTTGATGGAGGCATTGACCATTTCGGCATCCAGATGGCAGCCCTTGCCGGTATTGATCTGTACCACAGGGGCGCCAGTAGCTTTGATCCGGTCGGCATCGCAACTGGTCTGCTGATCCCCTTCGATCACAAAGCAGGGTATGTCGGGTAGCAGATCTGCCAGCGTGCGTTCCAGGATGGTGGTCTTGCCTGAGCCTGGCGAACTCACCAGGTTGAGTGCCGTGATCCCCATGGCTTCGAAGAATCCACGATTGCGTTCAGCCAGGAGTTGATTTTTATGAAGAATATCCTGTTCCAGCGTGATTACCCGGCGATCGGTATCATGTTGCTCATGTTGATGATCGGCATGTTGATGCTGGTGCGAGGGCGCTTCATGGGAGTGCAGTTGGTGACCATCTCCATTACATCCGCAGGTTATACACATGGTGAACAGGTTTTACATTAATGAACAGTGAGGGCATGTACCCGTAATTCTTTTCCGTGGACCACTTCGATAAATAGGCTGGTACAGGATGGGCATCTGTCGTATGCAGCTTGGATGGGAAAAGCAGTATTACATTCCATACACCGGGCTTCTCCGGAGATGTGGTTGATCGATTTGGTGGCATGGGCCAGAACGCTTCCCCGGACGGCTTCCGACCAGGCAAATTCCAGGGCTTGCAATTCGATCCCTGCCAATTGACCGATCTCCAATTCGATGTGTTCTACTGCCTGTGCACCGGCCTTCTCTACCGCTTCACGGGCGATATCGACGATGCTCATGGCAATGGATAATTCATGCATGCGCTGAAAGTCAAATGTCTTTTTTGATCTTCTTGATCACCTTCACTCGGGTCCAGAGAATGACACCGGCGACGAGGCCAAGAACAAGAGGGATCGCGTGTTCAGCACTGAAGGTATAATGCAGAATAGACCAGCCTTCATCGACACCATGACCCGGATGCGCCTGGATCCATCCGGGCAGCGAAAGAGCAATTAAAAACATGAGCTTTTTCATAGGAAGCGCAATTTGAGAGGGAAGTTAGATTCTCCGGCACATTTCGGTTCATGATCTAGATCATTTTGCAATATGATGAGGGTCAGTGTCTTGCGAGGTTAATGAGGTTTACATTAGGCCATTCATTTTTGCCGTACAAATCACCTGTAAACTATTCTAGGTATGATCCAGGCTCCTCCAACCAAGACACGCCCCACCTATTATGAAGAGCTTCAGGCGCGGGGGCACTCCCGAAGAGATTTTATGAAAGTATGTACGAGCCTGGCGGCATATATGGGATTGGAAGCTAGCGGCGTGGCCCAGATCGCCAAAGCGATGGAAACCAAACCGCGCCTCCCGGTGATCTGGCTACACTTTCAGGAATGTACCTGTTGCAGTGAGTCGTTTATTCGGTCTTCCCACCCGATCGTATCGGACATCATCCTCGATCAGGTTTCACTGGATTATACAGAAACACTGATGGCGGCCTCCGGTCATGCCGCTGAAGCGGCCATGCACAAGACCATGGAAGACTATTATGGTGAATATATCCTCTGCGTAGAAGGGTCTGTACCCACTGGAGCGGATGGCGCCTATTGCTGCATAGGGGGCAAATCTGCCGAGCAGATCCTGCAGGAGACAGCTGCCGGTGCCAAGGCGATCATTGCCTGGGGCTCCTGTGCCTGTAATGGGTGCGTACAAGCTGCCAAACCCAATCCGACGCATGCGACTCCGATCCATAAACTGGTGAGTGGTAAGCCGATCATCAAGGTACCCGGGTGCCCACCCATCGGTGAGGTGATGGCCGGGGTGATCGTTCATGTGGTCACCTTCGGTACGCTTCCCGAACTGGATGGTGCCGGCCGACCCAAAGCATTTTACAGCAAACGGGTGCACGACAGTTGCTACCGCAGACCTTATTATGATGCCGGGATGTTTGTCGAATCCTTTGACGACGAGAATGCCAAGAAAGGATATTGTCTTTATAAGGTTGGTTGTAAAGGACCCAGCACCTACAATTCCTGTGGGATCATCAAGTGGAACAATGGCGTCAGCTATCCAATCCAATCCGGTCACGGCTGCATTGGATGCTCGGAAGCCAACTTCTGGGATGCAGGTCCTTTCTATCGACGCATGCAATCCTTTCCGGGATTTGGCATCGAAAGTAACGCTGACGAAATTGGTCTGATGGCCGCTGCTGCAACCGGTGTCGGCATAGCCGCCCATGCCATCGGCACCAACCTCCGAAAATCCAAATTGATCGATGCCCACATCAACGAGGGCAAGGAATCAGAACAGGAACTTTGAATTTCCGCTAAAGCGAAATAGTCATGGCAGAACGACTGGTCATAGATCCGATCACCCGCATAGAAGGACACTTGCGGGTAGAGGTAGAAATTAATGATGGAAAGGTCACCGATGCCTATTCGGCGGGGACCATGGTCCGTCTACTGGAAGAAATACTGAAGGGGCGTGATCCCCGGGATGCCTGGGCATTTGTCGGCCGTGTTTGTGGCGTCTGCACCACGGTCCACTCCCTGGCTTCTGTTCGGGCCGTGGAAGATGCCTTGGATATCACCATCCCTCCGAATGCAGAACTGGTGCGGAATCTGATGTTCTGCACCCAGTACATGCACGACCATGTCGTTCATTTTTATCACTTGCATGCCATGGACTGGGTGGATGTAGTGGCGGCGTTGAAAGCCGATCCAAAGGCGACGTCTGAAATTGCCCAATCCATCTCCAACTGGCCAAAGAGCTCTCCGGGATATTTTTCGGATCTCCAGAAGCGGATCAAGAAGTTTGTGGAAAGCGGCCAACTGGGCATTTTCGCGAACGGCTATTGGGGGCATCCGGCCTATAAGTTGCCACCCGAGATCAATCTGATCGGGCTGGCCCACTATCTCGAAGCCCTGGAATGGCAGAAGGAGATCGTCAAGGTCCACACTATTTTCGGCGGGAAGAACCCGCACCCCAATTATCTGGTGGGCGGAATGGCCTGCGCCATCGGTCTGGATGAATCCAGTGCCATCAACGCTGAACGTCTGGCCTATGTCGGCCAGTTGCTGAAGGACGCCAAAGAATTTATCAATCAGGTTTATATCCCCGATTTGTTGGCCGTAGCCCCCTACTATCTGGATTGGGGAGCGATCGGCGGAGGATTGGGCAATTACCTGGTCTATGGCGATATGTCTGCTAATGGATATCGGGATACCGCGGGGTATAAATTCCCCAGCGGGGCCATCCTCAACAAGGATCTCAGCCAGGTGTATGAGGTCGATCTGCGGGAAGATGCACAGGTTCAGGAATTCATCTCCAACTCCTGGTATTCCTACGCCGAAGGAAATGATGTTGGGAAGCACCCCTGGGAAGGGGAGACCACCCTGAAGTACACGGGACCCAAACCACCATATGAGTTTCTGGATGTCGATCAGAAGTACAGCTACCTCAAGACACCCCGGTGGAAGGGCCATGCCATGGAGGTCGGACCGCTGGCCCGGGTTCTGGTGGGGTATGCCCGCGGACGTGAAGATTACAAAGAGGTCGTTGACAGTACCCTCAGCAAACTGGGTGTACCTGCGACTGCGCTGTTCTCGACCCTCGGTCGGACCGCCGCCCGAGGATTGGAATCCATCCTCGTCGCTGATTGGGCTCAGGAGTTTTTCGATCAGTTGATCGGGAATATTCGCAATGGCGACACCCGGATGGCCAACATGGAAATGTTTGACCCCAAACACTGGCCGGCAAAGGCCGTTGGTGTTGGCCATACGGAAGCACCACGTGGGGCCCTGGGTCACTGGATCGTGATCGAAGATCAAAAGATCGCTAATTACCAGCTGGTTGTCCCGACGACCTGGAATGGTTCGCCGCGAGATCATAACGGACAACGGTCCGCCTATGAATCAGCATTGCTGGATACACCGGTGGCAGATCCGGAACGACCAGTGGAAATATTGAGAACCATACATTCCTTTGACCCTTGCATGGCCTGTGCTGTCCACCTCTATGATGAGGAAGGCAAGCATCTGAGTCGTGTCAGTGTCATGGGTGATTGAAGGGTTCATTTGAGTAACTCGAATTTAGCAGTCGCCCGGGTAGATGTTCTCAGGTCGAATCCACTTTGACCTTTCGTCTCATCCCGAGCTGATCAACAACAAGACATCCTCGGTCGGCTGCTTTTAATCATCAAGCAAACGGATCATCATGGCTACCCATGCTTTACGCCGTGTTTTTGTCTGGGAATTACCCGTCCGCATCTACCATTGGCTGAATGCGCTGGCTATTCTCGCCCTGGTTGCGACCGGGCTGATCATTGGCAACCCGCCTGCGATCCAGACAGGAGGGGAGGCGTATGACAACTTTTGGTTTGGGTGGGTGCGCTATATCCATTTCATCGCCGCATATCTCTTCTTTTTTAATTTCATCTTTCGTATCTACTGGGGGTTCGTCGGAAACAAGTACGCCGATTGGAAAAATTTTATCCCTACCAGTAAAGCCTTCTTCAAAGAAATGTGGGAGGTGATCCGCATCGATATTTTTCTGGCCCGGAACAAGGAGCATATGGCGGTGGGGCACAACCCGCTGGCCGGATTCATCTACTTCATGACCTTCATCGCTTTTATGGTGCAGGTCTTTACCGGCTTCGGACTATATGCGGCCATGTCGCAATCATTTATTGCAGGTCTGTTCGCTTGGGTGCCCGCCTTTTTTGGCGGCGATTTCGGCCTCCGTCAATGGCATCATATCGCCATGTGGTTCTTTATCCTGTTTGCCATGGTGCATGTGTACCTGGTGTTTTATCACGACTATGTTGAAGGGCGCGGCGAAATCTCCTCCATGGGAGGCGGATGGAAATTTATTGAGGAAGAGGCTTTTGAACACGATGAGAAACTGCATCAGGAAAAAGCGGCGAAAAAGCGGGTAAAATCATGAAGACCAAAGTGTTGATTCTGGGTGTGGGCAATGTCTTGATGGGCGATGAAGGCGTGGGTGTGCATGTGGCACGGGCGCTGGAATCACACTTGTGGCCGGAAGGAGTTGTAGTGCTGGATGGGGGCACCGGTGGATTTCATTTGATGGAGCATCTGGAATTGGCCGATCAGGTCATTATGATCGATGCTACACTGGATCACCGACCAGCGGGGACGGTCCGTCGTCTTCGCCCCCGATTTGCACGCGAGTTTCCCAAAGCCTTGAGCTCACATGATATCGGGCTGCGTGATCTCCTGGAAGGTTTGACCATTCTGGATCGGATGCCCGAGATCATTCTGTATGCGGTGTCCATTGATACGGTTCAGTCACAGACGATAGATCTGAGTGAGGAGCTGGAAAGGGTGTTAGACCCTTTATGTGCGGATATCCGAAATTTTGCACGAAGCCTGATCGAAGACCCCACGTTCTGCTGTGATGGGTACCTGGATCCTATCGGAGAGGATGAAGGGCGGCTCTATGCCCACTATGACATCCATGCCAAATTCCAGGAGCCATAGAGACTTTCGGTAAAGGAAGGTGACCCAGGTCACCATAATCAGCTCTTTCACCCATTGACATCAACCTCTTGTGTGATCTATATCTCACAAGGGGTCTCCTGATGCAGGCTAACTTGCAGGAGTAAATGAACGATTTCACATCCTCATAACCTCATAACTTCCTCCACTCATAACCTCCAACAATGGTTCCTCAATTTATCCTCGATGCGATCGCCTTCATCAGCCAGCCATGGCCCTGGTGGGTCGCGGGTCCGATGATCGCTGTGATCATGTTTCTCCTGCTCAAGCTGGGTAAAGAATTTGGGATATCCGCCAACTTCCGCATCATGTGTGCTGCGGAGGGTGCCGGGGATTATGCCGACTTTTTCAAATTCGACTGGCAATCTCAGGGCTGGAACCTGCTGGTGGCCCTGGGCGCGGTTTTCGGCGGATATATGACCTCTCACTATTTTGCCGGTGCAGAAGGAAATATTGCCCATGTCAGTGCGGCCACTGTTGAAAGTCTGCAGCAATTGGGGCTGAACTACCAGGAAGGACAGGTACCCCTGATCCCGGAGTTCTATTCCTGGGAAGCCCTGTTTACCCTTCCCGGTTTTATGGTGATCGTCGTCGGCGGATTTCTGGTCGGATTTGGCGCCAGATATGCCGGCGGTTGTACCTCTGGTCATGCCATCAGCGGGATGTCAGCCCTCCAATTAGGTTCGCTGTATGCAGTGCTCGGTTTTTTCGCCGGTGGACTCTTTATGACCTATGTCATCTTTCCTCTCATCTTTTGAATTTGATCCATTATGATGCGCTCATCCAAATACATCCTGATCGGCATTCTCTTTGGAATGACCCTCTTCAAAGCGGAAGCCGTTTCCTGGTTCCGGATCTATGAAATGTTCCATTTCCAGAGCTTTCATATGTACGGGATCATTTTCTCCTCCATCGCTATGGGTATACTGATCATTCAGTGGATCAAACGGACCCATATGAAATCGACCGAGGGCTTGGAAATAGTGATCCCGGACAAGGACAAGCATGCTCCCCGATACATTATTGGCGGTACGATCTTCGGTCTGGGCTGGGCTCTGGCGGGGGTTTGTCCTGGTCCAATGTTTATTGTGCTGGGCAGTGGATATACCGTTCTGGTGATCTTCCTGTTGTCTGCGATCACCGGCACATTCGTCTATGGCTTGCTTCGCAAGTACCTGCCTCATTAAGTCATTCTAAACTTCATCATCATGTCAAATACTCATCATCAGATCGTTATTATCGGCGCCGGAACCGGTGGCGTTACTGTCGCTGCACAATTTAAACGCAAGAATAAAGATCTGGATGTCGTCCTGATCGACCCAGCTGATAAACATTATTATCAGGCCGCCTGGACCCTGGTCGGGGCCGGTACATTTGATTTTAAAGATACCGAACGGCCTATGGAGTCGGTGATCCCTCCCGGTGTCAAATGGATCCAGGATGCTGTCAGCAGCATTGACCCGGATAAGAATGCTGTTCAACTGGCTTCCGGGCATCGGATAGACTATGATTATTTAGTGGTCAGCCCGGGGTTGATCAATGACTATAGTCTGGTCGAAGGACTGGGTGATGCCATCAACAAAGGTGGTGTCTGTAGTAATTATGTCAATTCTGAATATACCTGGGAGGTGTTGCGGAACCTCAAGGGGGGGAACGCCATTTTTACCCAGGCTGCGACCCCGATCAAATGTGGTGGTGCACCACAGAAGATCATGTATCTGGCCGCTGATTATTTTAGGAAACATGGACTGGCGGATAAGGTCAATATTACCTTCCCCATTCCGGGTTCCGTGATCTTTGGTGTTCCGGAATTTGCCAAGACATTGATGAAGGTGGTGGACCGGTATGGCATCGAGTTGCGCTTTTTCCACAAGCTGATGAAGGTCGATGCAGAAAAGCGTCAGGTGCATTACAAGATCACCGCAGAATCATCGATGATCGCCGGCTGTTTCTACGCCCTGAATCCGGAGATCGTAGATCTGGATCCTTCCGAAACAGATGTGGTCCTTGAATATGATATGCTGCATCTGGCACCGCCTCAGGCTGCTCCCTTTTTTATCCAGGAGTCCAAACTGGCCTTCAGTGATGGACCGAACAAGGGCTGGGTGGATGTCAATATCAACACACTCCAACACAGTCAGTACACCAATGTCTTTGCCTTGGGTGATGTCGCGGCATTACCCACTGCAAAAACCGGAGCAGCTGTTCGAAAGCAGGCACCGGTGGTGGTTGAGAATCTGCTGCATGTGCTCCATCAGGAGAAGGAGCTTTCGCCGGGATACCATGGATATTCGTCCTGCCCGTTGGTGACGGGATACGGCAAAATGGTCCTGGCAGAATTCAAATATGACAATGTGCGGGACAGCGATAAGATGATCTCCATGTTTGTGGATACCACCAAGGAGAATTATAGCATGTGGCTCTTGAAAAAGTATGGACTTCCATTCATGTACTGGAATCTGATGCTGAAAGGAAAGGCTTGATCCTTGATTGGAAGCATTGGGAATCAAATGGAAAGTTGACGGAGAATTGCCCTCTAATCCCGGATGAGATCATCCGGAACAGATGAGGCCAACATTGGCCAATGTTTGAATAATCCGTATCATTGTGACTGAAAATCACACCAGGGCACTTCTATTAACCTCCGAAATAGATCAAGGCCAAAGAAAATCGAGTGTGACAAGGCGTTTTGAAGGAGAATAGCCATAGCTATGTGACTGAAAAACAACGAAGTATCACGATGATATTCTTTGGCACGATGACCGAAGGGAATCAGTTGGTCATTGAGTGGGGTTGATAGAGGTGCCCAACATAACAGTGTTAAAAAATCTGCCATGAGTAAGTTTGTAGAAGCTGTAGATACCTATAAGAGTGAAATGGACAAGCTGGGCATCAAATACGATGCAACCCTGCTGACCGCTGTCACCAAAGGCCTGGGCCCATCAATTTATCGTGCAGATGCCTCCAAGGTATCCTGCTCTGACAATGATGAGCTGGCACGCGTGAAAACCAACTTCCTGATTAAGAAATTGGGCTTGAAGGATGATGCCAAGCTGGATGCGGCCATCAAGGAAGTTTGCGAGCAACTGGGTTCTGCAAACCGGAACAAGTACCGTGCGATGTTCTACTATCTCCTCGTCAAGAAGTTTGGCAAGGAAGGGGTGTACAGGTAGGCGCTTGTCTCCTGAGAATAAAAAGCCTGCCTCGAATTTCGAGGCAGGCTTTTTTAGTATATGTGCCACCTGAGATAGGTGGTCTTTTGCGCCTTTCTGTTCTCGGACATGTTTCCGTTTTTCTGGTGGCTTGTACCTGAATGGGTAAAAGGTAAAAGGTAATGGGTGAAAGGTAAAAGGGTGGACCTGCTATCTTTAACGGGACATTGAGTTAAGTCAGAGGAGCGGTTCAAAAGACCAAATCCCAAATCTCAAAGAACAAATCACAAACCAGCCTGCCGGCTGGCAGGTAAATTCCAGGCACCAAATTCCAAATAGCAAACAACTCCATCCTATTTCAGGCAAGGTCACCATTACCCAATACCCAGTACCTTTCTCCTCGACTTCTCGATTCCTCCACTCATCGGAGTTGAGGCCGGGACATTGGCGGACAAAGCCGCCCCAGACTGGCCCTGTAGCGGTCAAAGGATTATAGTTATTCCGGTTAAATCAGCCAGCGGCCCTGTAGGGGTCAAACCTTGTGCAAGTCAATACCTCCCCGCCAAAAATCTTATTTGTGTAAGTCCAACCAGCAGGTGCAAATGCCAAATACCAAATAACAAACGACAAATCCCAAATAAACCTCAAATCTCAAATGCCAATGATCAAAACAGTTAGCGAATGTTTAGATCAAACGAATTTGCCAACACCCAACACCCAACACGCAAAGCCCAACACCCAACACCGAACCAGGAATCCGGAAGCCCTCATCAAACTGACAAGCGACAGGGGAAATACCAAAACACAAATACCAAATCCCAAATAAACCTCAAATCTCAAAAGCCAATGACCAAAACAGTTAGCGAATGTTTAGATCAAACGAATTAGCCATTACCCAATACCCAATACCGAACCAGGAATCCGGAATCCCTCTCCAAACTGAAAACCGACAGGGGAAATACCAAAACACAAGTACCAAATCCCAAATAAACCTCAAATCTCAAAAGCCAATGACCAAACAGGTAGCGAATGTTTAGATCAAACGAATTAGCCAACACCCAACACCGAACCAGGAATACGGAATCCCTCTCCAAACTGACAACCGACAAGGGAAATACCAAAACACAAGTACCAAATCCCAAATAAACCTCAAATCTCAAATGCAAATGACCAAACAGTTAGCGAATGTT
>JAIPBE010000011.1 GCA_021738725.1 Saprospiraceae bacterium
TAACGGTAGAAGACACTACACCTCCGGTGTTTGACAACAAGCCAGTTGATATCACGGTCGAGTGCGATGCAGTCCCAGTTCCAGAAGTGGTGACCGCGCATGACAACTGTGATCTCGATGTCGATGTCACCTTTAACGAGGTGAAGACGGACGGTTCATGTCCGGATTATTACACCCTGACTCGCACCTGGATCGCCATCGACAATTGTGGCAATGCATCAACGCATGTTCAGAAGGTAACTGTCGAGGATACAACACCACCTGTGTTTGACAACAAACCGGCAGATATCACTGTCGAGTGTGATGCAGTTCCAGTGGCGGAAGTAGTCACGGCTACGGACAATTGTGATCTGGATGTGGATGTGACCTATAATGAAGTGAAGACGGATGGTTCATGTCCGGATTACTACACCCTGACCCGCACCTGGATCGCCATTGATAACTGTGGTAATGCTGCAACGCATGTACAGAAAGTGACTGTAGAGGATACGACACCTCCTGTGTTTGATAATAAGCCAGTTGATATCACTGTAGAATGTGATGGAGTGCCCGTTGCAGAAGTGGTGACGGCTCATGACAACTGTGATCTGGATGTGGATGTGACCTATAATGAAGTGAAGACGGATGGTTCATGTCCGGATTACTACACCCTGACCCGCACCTGGATCGCCATTGATAACTGTGGTAATGCTGCAACGCATGTCCAGAAAGTAACCGTAGAGGATACGACACCACCGGTATTTGACAACGAGCCAGCGGATATCACCGTCGAGTGTGATGCAGTACCAGTGGCAGAAGTAGTCACGGCTACAGATAACTGTGATCTGGATGTGGATGTGACGTATAATGAAGTGAAGACGGATGGAAGCTGTCCTGATGCCTACACCCTGACGCGCACCTGGATCGCCATCGACAACTGCGGCAATGCCGCGACGCATGTACAGAAGGTAACGGTTGAAGACACGACACCACCTGTATTTGACAACAAGCCTGTAGATATCACGGTCGAATGTGATGCTGTTCCGGTACCCGAAGTGGTGACAGCTCATGACAATTGTGATCTGGATGTCGACGTGACCTATAACAAGGTGAAGACGGACGGAAGCTGTCCGGATTACTACACCCTGACGCGTACCTGGATCGCGATTGACAATTGTGGCAATGCGGCAACGCATGTACAGAAAGTAACCGTAGAGGATACGACACCTCCTGTGTTTGACAACAAGCCAGCGGATATCACAGTCGAATGTGATGCAGTTCCAGTGCCAGAGGTAGTCACGGCTATGGACAATTGTGATCTGGATGTGGATGTCACCTATAATGAGGTGAAGACAGACGGATCATGTCCGGATTACTACACCCTGACGCGTACCTGGATCGCGATTGACAATTGCGGCAATGCGGCGACCCATGTACAGAAAGTGACTGTAGAGGATACGACCCCTCCGGTATTTGACAACAAGCCAGCGGATATCACAGTTGAATGTGATGCAGTTCCAGTGCCAGAGGTAGTCACAGCTACGGACAATTGTGATCTGGATGTGGATGTCACTTTCAACGAGGTGAAGACGGATGGAAGCTGTCCGGATTACTACACGCTGACGCGTACCTGGATCGCGATTGACAATTGTGGCAATGCGGCGACCCATGTACAGAAAGTGACTGTAGAGGATACAACACCACCTGTGTTTGACAACGAGCCAGCGGATATCACCGTCGAATGTGATGCAGTTCCTGTGGCGGAGGTCGTGACAGCTACGGACAATTGTGATCTGGATGTCCAGGTGACCTATAACGAAGTGAAGACGGATGGAAGCTGTCCGGATTCCTACACGCTGACGCGTACCTGGATCGCGATCGATAACTGTGGCAATGTGACGACACATGTGCAAACGGTCACAGTGGAAGACACAACACCTCCAGTGTTTGATAATACACCTGGAGATGTGACGGTCGAATGTGATGCTGTGCCGACTGCAGAAGTCGTTACGGCGACTGACAACTGTGACCTTAATGTAGATGTGACGTATAATGAAGTGAAGACGGATGGTAACTGTCCGGATTCCTATACATTGACACGCACATGGATCGCGATCGATAACTGTGGCAATGCGACGACACATGTCCAGAAGGTCAGTGTTGAAGACACGACGCCACCGGTATTTGACAACAAACCAGCGGATATCACAGTGGAATGTAGTGAGGTGCCATTGCCAGAAGTAGTGACTGCTCATGACAATTGCGATCTGGATGTTCAAGTAACATTCAATGAGATCAAAACCAATGGATCATGTCCGGATTACTACACGCTGACACGTACCTGGATCGCCATTGATAACTGTGGTAATGCTGCAACGCATGTACAGAAGGTTACGGTTGAGGATACAACCCCTCCTGTGTTTGACAACAAGCCAGCGGATATCACCGTCGAATGTGATGCGGTTCCGGTGCCAGAAGTGGTGACGGCTACAGATAATTGTGACCTGGATGTGGATGTAACCTTCAATGAAGTGAAGACAGATGGCTCATGCCCGGATTACTATATCCTGACCCGCAGCTGGATCGCCATTGACAATTGTGGAAACGCGACGACGCATGTACAGAAGGTCACAGTAGAGGATACGACCCCTCCGGTATTTGACAACAAGCCAGCGGATATCACAGTAGAGTGTGATGCAGTTCCTGTTGCCGAAGTGGTGACAGCTACAGATAACTGTGATCTGGATGTCCAGGTGACTTATAATGAAGTGAAGACGGATGGTTCATGTCCGGATTACTACACCCTGACGCGTACCTGGATCGCGATCGACAACTGTGGTAATGCGACGACGCATGTACAGAAGGTCACAGTAGAGGATACGACCCCTCCGGTATTTGACAACAAGCCAGCGGATATCACAGTAGAGTGTGATGCAGTTCCTGTAGCGGAGGTAGTCACGGCTCATGACAACTGTGATCTGGATGTTCAGGTGACCTACAATGAAGTAAAAACGGATGGTTCATGTCCGGATTACTACACATTGACGCGCACCTGGATCGCGATCGACAATTGTGGCAATGCAGCGACGCATGTGCAGAAGGTAACAGTGGAGGATACGACACCTCCTGTGTTTGACAACAAGCCTGCGGATATCACTGTCGAGTGTGATGCGGTTCCTGTTGCAGAGGTGGTCACGGCTCACGACAACTGTGATCTGGATGTCCAGGTGACATACAATGAAGTGAAGACGGATGGAAGCTGTCCGGATTACTACACATTGACTCGCACGTGGATCGCCATTGACAATTGTGGCAATGCGACGACCCATGTCCAGAAGGTAAATGTGGAAGACACCACACCGCCCGTGTTTGACAACAAGCCAGCAGATATTACCGTGGAATGCGATGCTGTTCCAACACCACCAGTGGTCACGGCTCAAGACAACTGTGATCTGGATGTCCAGGTGACCTATAATCAGGTGAGAACAGATGGTTCATGCCCGGATTATTACACCCTGACCCGCACCTGGATTGCGATCGATAATTGTGGCAATGCCTCAACACATGTTCAGAAGGTCACAGTTGAGGATACGACTCCTCCAGTGCTGAACAACAAGCCTGCAGACATCACCGTAGAGTGTGATGCGATTCCAACAGCTGAAATCGTAACAGCCACTGATAATTGTGACCAGAATGTTCAGGTGACGTACAACCAGGTGAGAACAGATGGATCCTGCCCGGATAGTTACACCTTGACCCGTACCTGGATCGCGCTAGACAATTGTGGCAACGCAACGACTCATGTGCAAAAGGTGAACGTGCAGGATACCACACCACCTGTATTCACCAGCACACCTGGTGACATCACAGTTGAATGCGATGGCATTCCACCGGCTCCACCGGTAGCAGCCACTGACAACTGTGATCTGGACGTGCATGTGACCTACAACGAGGTCCTCACCGCTGGATCATGTGCCAATAATGGCACCCTGACCCGTACGTGGATCGCTATTGATAACTGTGGTAATGCCACAACACATATTCAAAAGGTAACTATAGAGGATACCACGGATCCAACCTTCGACAATGCTCCGGCAGATATTACGGTCGAATGTGATCTTGTTCCGGCACCTCCGGTTGTCACGGCATCTGACAATTGTGATCTGGATGTTCAGGTTACCTATTCTCAGGTCAAGACAGATGGCCCTTGTCCGGATAGCTATTCTCTATCCAGAACCTGGATCGCTACCGATGAATGTGACAATAAATCGACCCATACCCAGACGATCACTGTACAGGACACCAAACCACCGGTATTCACCAATAAGCCGGCGAATATCACTGTGGAGTGCGATGCTGTTCCTGCTCCTCCTGTGGTGACAGCTACGGATAACTGTGATCAGAATGTAGTCGTCACCTTTACTGAGGTGCATACAGATGGATCATGTCCGGATACATACATCCTGACACGCACCTGGATCGCCATTGACAATTGTGACAATGCAAGTACACACAGTCAGAAGGTAACGGTTCGGGATACCAAGTCTCCAGTGTTTGACAACAAGCCTGCAGATATCACCGTCGAATGCGATGCTGTGCCCACGCCACCGGTGGTCACGGCTACGGACAACTGTGACCAGAATGTAACGGTCACGTTCTCCGAAGTGCGTACGGATGGCAATTGCCCGGATACCTATGTGCTGACCCGCACATGGCTCGCTCTGGACAATTGCGACAACCCGGCCACCCATGTTCAGAAAGTATCTGTTCGGGATACGAAGGCACCTGTCTTCCTGACCACACCGACAGATCTGACAGTGAATTGTGATGAAGTACCACCATTGTTTGTACCTGAGGTCGAGGACAATTGTGATGCCGATGTCATCGTGACCTTGGCTGAAACAGTTCTTCCGGGAAACTGTACGAACAGTATCATCATCCAACGCGTTTGGACGGCAAAAGACAACTGCAACAATACAGCTCAGGTCAGTCAGAAGATCACAACAGAGGATACCGAGCCTCCTGTTTTGATCGGCGTTCCTGATGATAATACGGTTGAGTGCGGAGTCGAAGACATCCCACCTGTACCAGTTGTAACAGCAACGGACAATTGCGATCTGGTTGTTTCTGTGGTTTTCACAGAAGTGATCGTTGATGGAACCTGCCCCGGCAACTATACGGTGATCCGTACCTGGACCGCATCCGACAATTGTGGCAACACTTCTTCGGATCAACAGAATATCTTCGTCGGTGATAACAGTGCACCAAGCTTTATCATCCCACCAGCAAATGTGACTGTGGAGTGTGATGCTGTGCCAACACCTGCGAATGTGACGGCAGAAGATGCTTGTGATGATGATATTTTGGTATCCTTCACAGAAGTAAAAGAGGATGGCAGTTGTCCTGACTCCTATACCCTGATCCGTACCTGGACCGCCACAGATATTTGTGACAATGCCAGTACCCACACACAACGTGTAACAGTGAAGGATACAACACCTCCGGTCTTGAATAACAAGCCGGCTGACATTACTGTGGATTGCGACGAAACTGTTGCCGTACCAACCATAACAGCAACTGACAATTGTGATATCAATGTGACCGTGACGTACAGCTCTGTCATTACTCCGGGTAATTGTCCGGGTAATTATATTGAAACGCGTACCTGGTTGGCTCTGGACAATTGCGATAATCCGACAACGCACGTCCAGAAGATCACTTTTGTGGACAAGGATCCTCCAGTATTTACCTCAACACCTGCGGATATCACGGTGGATTGCAGTAGTGTTCCACCAGCTGAGGATCTGCAAGCTATCGATGCTTGTGGCACTGTGTTCATCGCCTTTAATGAAGCATTCTTGCCAGGCATTTGTGCTGGTAATTATACCCTGACACGAACTTGGGAAGCGGTTGATCAGTGTGGAAACACAACTTCTGTTCAACAGGTCGTGGTCGTGACCAATAACAGTGTACCAACATTTGATAATGTACCTGGAGATATTACTGTCGAGTGTGATAATATTCCGACGGCGCCAACCCTGACAGCCGACAATGATTGCGGTGCGAATGTAGACGTCGACTTTACAGAGACGCGTCAGGATGGAGCCTGCCCAGACAGCTATTTGCTGATCCGGGTCTGGACCGCATCCGATGATTGTGGTAATACTGCCAAAGTGACCCAGAACATTACTGTTCGGGACACCAAGGCTCCGGTATTCACGTTCAAACCTGCTGATGTCACTGTCGAATGTAATGCCGTACCAAATGCGGCAACATTGACCGCGAATGATAACTGTGATATTAATGTCAATGTCACGTTCAATGAAGTGAAGACTCCGGGTACCTGTGTGGACAGCTATATTCTGACACGCACCTGGATCGCCATTGACAATTGTGGTAATGCATCTACACATGTCCAAAAAGTCACGGTAGAAGACAAAACTCCGCCAGTATTATCTGCAATTCCTGAAGATGTGACAGCAGAGTGTGGAGCAATCAATATTCCTACCGTTCCGACAGTTACGGCAACGGATAATTGTGATCCATCTGTGTCGGTCTCTTTCTTGGAAACGAAGGTGGATGGTGCATGCCCGGACAGTTATACCCTTTACAGGTTATGGACGGCTACCGATAATTGCGGTAACACCACTACTGGACAGCAGATTATTTCTGTGGGTGACAATACGGCACCTGAATTCACGATCAATCCAGGGGATCTCACTGTAGAGTGCAGTGCTGTTCCAGGAGTAGCAAATGTAACAGCCACAGATAATTGTGATGTCAATGTGACCGTCACTTTCAACGAGGTGAGGACGAATGGTAGCTGTCCTGACAGTTACGTGCTGACTCGGACTTGGATCGCAGTGGATAATTGTGACAATGCCAATACACATGTCCAGAAGATCACGGTTCGTGATACAACGAAACCAGAACTGGTAGGTGTTCCTGCTGATGTTACAGCTGAATGCGGGATCATCAATATTCCAACAGAACCAGTCGTGACTGCTACTGATAATTGTGATGTGGATGTATTTGTTTCTTTCCTCGAAACAACCATTGATGGTGGTTGCCCTGACAGTTATTCAATCATCCGTCGTTGGACAGCTACAGATAATTGTGGCAATAGCACAAGCGCTGAACAAACTATTTCTGTAGGAGATAATACTCCACCAGAATTTACGACCATCCTAACAGATGTGACGGTCGAATGTGATGCGATCCCTGGAGCAGGTACGATCGTTGCCACAGATAATTGCGATAACCTGGTTACTGTGTCATACAATGAAGTAGTGACACCGGGTATTTGCGAGAACAGCTATTCCATCACGCGAACCTGGATCGCTATTGACAATTGTGATAATGCTGCAACACAGGTGCAGAAGATCACAGTGATTGATTCCAAGCCACCAGTATTGGTCGGCTTACCTGGAGATGTGACGGCTGATTGTGGTTCCAATAATATTCCTCCTGTAGCCACCGTGACAGGTACGGACAACTGTGATGCAGACGTGGCGGTTTCTTTCAGCGAGACCAAGATTGACGGCAATTGTCCGGACAGCTACACTTTAGTGCGGACCTGGACCGCCACCGACAATTGTGGAAATACTGCAAAAGGTTCTCAGGAAATCCAAGTGGGAGATATCACGCCACCTGTGTTTGACAGCAAGCCTGCAGATATTACCGTTGATTGTGACGCCGTACCTGGCCCCTCTCTGGTCACAGCAAATGATGATTGTGATGCAAATGTCACCGTTACCTACAACCAGGTGAAAACCCCTGGTTCCTGTGTCAACAGTTATATCCTCACCCGTACCTGGGTGGCGATCGACAATTGTGACAACGCCAGTACCCACACCCAGAAGATTACGGTAATTGACCAAACGCCTCCGGTACTTGTAGGTGTCCCGGCGGATATCACAGCCAATTGTGATGGAGGCGATATACCAACGCCAGCAGTCGTCACCGCTACAGACAATTGCGACAATAGTGTCCAGGTGATATTTGCCGAGACGAAAGTTGATGGCTCATGTCCGGATAGCTATACCCTCACACGGGTATGGACAGCGACCGATAATTGTGGCAACACAGTTTCAGGAAAGCAGACCATTTCTGTTGGCGATGTGACCCCACCAGAATTTGTATCCACACCGGTCGATCTGACTGTGGAGTGTGATGCCATTCCTTCAGCAGGGAACGTTGTTGCTGTGGATGATTGCGATGCCAATGTCACCGTGACATTCAGTGAAGTGATCACGAATGGAAGTTGTGCAGACAGCTACGTCATCACCCGTACCTGGATCGCCATTGACAATTGTGACAATGCCAATACCCACGCTCAGAAGATCACTGTGTTTGATAAAACGCCACCTGTATTGGTAGGAGTGCCAGCTGACATCACAGCAAATTGCGATGGCGGGAATATTCCACCAGTGCCAACTGTGACAGCTACAGACAACTGCGACAATAATGTGATCGTCACCTTTACGGAGACGCAGATAGATGGCAGTTGCCCGAATAGCTTTACCCTGATTCGCAGCTGGACTGCTACGGACAATTGCGGTAATACAACCACTGGAGAACAACAGATCTCTATCGGGGATACCACTCCTCCTGAGTTTGATGTCGATCCTGCAGACCTGACGGTCGAATGCGATGCTATCCCGACAGTTACAGCAGTGTCGGCGACTGATAATTGTGATCCGGATGTGACTGTTACATTCAGTGAGGTCATTACAAACGGTGCCTGTACAAATGAGTTTGTCATCACTCGGACCTGGATCGCGATTGACAATTGTGATAATGCCAATACGCTGGTGCAGACCATTACAGTAATTGATGAAACAGCACCCGTACTGGTCAATGTGCCTGCAGATGTCACTTCAGATTGTGATGGTACGAGCATTCCACCGGTTGCGACTGTAACGGCTACCGATAACTGTGATACGAATGTAGAAGTCACCTTTGCAGAGACCAAGGTGGATGGGGCTTGCCCCAACAGCTTTACGCTGATCCGTGTCTGGACGGCTACAGATAATTGTGGCAACACTGCGACCGGAGAACAGAAGATTTCTGTAGGGGATACAACACCACCGGAATTTGATGTGGATCCACAAGATGTCACGGTACAGTGTGATAATATACCTGGACCAACAGCAGTTTGGGCCACAGACAATTGTGATCCGGACGTCGCTGTCACTTTCAGTGAAGTCATCACACCAGGAAACTGCACCGATGCATTCAGCATCACGCGTACCTGGGTGGCCATTGACAATTGTGATAATGCCAATACCCTGGTTCAGGTGATCACCGTGATCGATGATACGCCTCCGGTTCTGGTTGGTGTCCCTGAAGACATCACAGGTGAGTGCAATGATGATGGAATGCCGCCGCCGATCGCCAATGTATCTGCAACGGATAATTGCGACGCAGATGTATCCATTACGTTGGTAGAAGTGATGGTAGACGGACCGTGTGAAGGAACGTATGTTCTGACACGCATCTGGACAGCAACGGATAATTGCGGCAATACCGCATCTGATCAGCAAGTGATCACTGCAGTGGATCAAACACCTCCTGCAGTAGGCGCTATTCCAGCTGATGTGACGGTACAATGCGATGCCATCCCGACGGCACCAAGCGTAGATGCATATGACTTGTGTGCAGGTACATTTGTCGCTACACTTTCAGAAGAAGTTTTACCCGGAATCTGTGAAAATGCTTATACACTGATTCGGACCTGGACGGCAACCGATCCTTGTGGTAATAGTTCTGCGTTAACTCAGACCATAACGGTTATCGACTCCAAGCCTCCTGTGTTGGGTCCTGTTCCGAAGGATGTCATGCTGGATTGTGATGGTGGTGATGTTCCACCAGCCAATACGGTCACAGCAACGGATAACTGTGATGCCAATGTCGATGTGACCCTTGTCGAAACAGAAACCCCAGGTCTCTGTGACGGATCTTACATTTTGACACGTGTCTGGACTGCCACGGACAACTGCGGTAATACGGCTACGAAAAAGCAGGTCATCACTGTTGGTGATGCCACGCCGCCTGTATTGGTTGGCTTGCCTTCCGACGCCACCGTCGAGTGTGATGCAGTTCCTGTACCGGCGACTGTTGTTGCGGATGATGTTTGTGATGACGATGTGGATGTACTGTTCAGTGAACAGATCATTCCTGGCTCCTGCCCGGATGCATTTACGCTGATCCGGACCTGGACTGCTGAAGATGATTGTGGCAATGCCACATCTGCCAGCCAGACCATCCTGGTTCAGGATACAAAGGCGCCTGTATTGATCGGAGTGCCTGATGATATCACCGCGGATTGTGATGGTGGCGATGTGCCACCGGTAGCGACGGTGACCGCCACTGATAATTGTGATGTCAATGTGACGATCACCTTTACAGAGACAACAGTCGAAGGTGGCTGTGCAGGATCTATTTTGGTCACGCGCACCTGGACAGCAACGGATAATTGTGGCAACACAGCAACCGGTGTCCAGCTCATTTCGATCGGAGATGCTACACCACCAGTCCTGGTCGGTGTACCGGCAGATGCGACCGTGGAATGCGACGAGATCATCGATCCATTGACGGTAACTGCCGAAGATGCCTGTGATGACGATGTTGAGGTATCATACACAGAATCGATCATTGATGGTGCCTGCGAAGATTCATATACACTGATCAGGACCTGGGTTGCTTCAGATGAATGTGGTAACACTTCATGGGCAACACAAAACCTGGTTGTGGAAGACACCACACCACCAATCATGACTGGTGTACCAGTCGATATGACCGGCGAGTGTAACGATGACGGCATGCCGCCACCGATCGCCAACGTCTCGGCAACCGACAATTGTGATGCGGATGTGACCATTGTCTTGACAGAGACATATGTCGACGGTCCTTGTGAGGGTACCTACGTACTGACACGCCTGTGGACAGCGACGGACAATTGTGGCAATACTGCCACAGGGTCGCATACCATTACAGCCATCGATGGGCTACCACCTGCATTGGGTGCAGTACCCGTTGATGTGACGATCCAATGTGATCAGGCCCTGCCAGCGCCACCTGCTGTATTTGCGGAGGATCTCTGTTCAGGAGATATTGATCCGATCTTGACAGAGGAAACCGTACCGGGAACTTGTGAAAACAGTTACAAGGTCATTCGGACCTGGACGGCGACCGATCCATGTGGCAATAGTGCGGCACTGTCTCAAACGATCACAGTGACTGATACCAAGGCACCGGTTCTCGGACCTGTTCCGAAGGATGTCATGCTGGATTGTGATGGTGGTGATGTTCCACCAGCCAATACAGTTACGGCAACTGACAACTGTGATGCCGATGTCGAAGTGACCCTGGTTGAAACAGAAGCCCCCGGGCTTTGTGATGGATCCTATACAGTTACTCGTGTCTGGACCGCTACCGATAATTGTGGTAATACCGCAACGAAGAAGCAGGTTATCACAGTGGGTGATGCCACGCCACCGGTTTTTGTCGGCCTGCCTCTCGACGCCACCGTCGAGTGTGATGCCGTCCCTGTACCGGCTACTGTTGTCGCTGAAGATGTTTGTGATGACGATGTAGATGTACTGTTTAGTGAGCAGATCATTCCAGGTTCATGCCCGGATGCATTTACACTGATCCGGACCTGGACTGCTGAAGATGATTGTGGCAATGCCACATCTGCCAGTCAGACCATCCTGGTTCAGGATACAAAGTCACCTGTATTGATCGGAGTACCTGATGATATCACCGCGGATTGTGATGGTGGCGATGTACCTCCAGTAGCGACCGTAACCGCCACTGATAATTGTGATGTCAATGTGACGATCACCTTTACAGAGACAGAAGTCGAAGGTGGATGCGTTGGATCATTCCTGGTCACTCGCACCTGGACAGCAACGGATAACTGTGGCAACACAGCAACCGGTGTCCAGCTCATTTCGATCGGAGATGCTACACCACCAGTCCTGGTCGGTGTACCGGCAGATGCGACCGTCGAATGTGACGAGATCATCGATCCATCGACTGTGACCGCCGAAGATGCCTGTGATGACGATGTCGAAGTGACCTATACAGAAGTGGTGATCGAAGGTGCCTGCGAAGATTCATATACACTGATCAGGACCTGGGTTGCTTCAGATGAATGTGGTAACACTTCATGGGCAACACAAAACCTGGTTGTGGAAGACACGACACCACCAATCATGACTGGTGTACCAGTCGATATGACCGGCGAGTGTAACGATGACGGGATGCCGCCACCGATCGCCAACGTTTCGGCGACCGACAATTGTGATGCAGATGTGACCATTGTCTTGACAGAGACATATGTCGACGGTCCTTGTGCGGGTACATATGTATTGACGCGCTTGTGGACAGCGACGGACAATTGTGGCAATACAGCCACAGGGTCTCATACCATTACAGCCATCGATGGGCTACCACCTGCATTGGGTGCGGTGCCCGTTGATGTGACGATTCAATGTGATCAGGCCCTGCCAACGCCACCTGCAGTATTCGCCGAAGATCTCTGTTCGGGAGATATTGATCCGATCTTGACAGAGGAAACCGTACCTGGAACGTGTGAAAACAGTTACAAGGTCATTCGGACCTGGACGGCGACTGATCCATGTGGCAATAGTGCAGCCCTGTCTCAAACGATCACAGTTACCGATAACAAGGCACCGGTTCTCGGACCTGTACCGAAGGATGTTACTCTGGATTGTGATGGCGGAGATGTTCCACCAGCGATCACAGTGACGGCCACAGACAATTGTGACCTGAATGTAGAGGTGACTTTTACAGAGACAGAAGTAGCCGGCAATTGTGCTGGTTCGTACACGATCACCCGACTGTGGGTGGCTACAGATAATTGTGGCAATACCTCCAGTAAGGTGCAGCATGTCTATGTCGGTGATGAATCCGCGCCAGTCATTCTTGGTGTACCGGATGATATCACCCTGGATTGCAGCACAGATGATCCGCCACTTCCAATCGTAACAGCTGAAGATGTGTGTGATCCAAATGTGAGCCTGACCCTGGAAGAAACCAAGGTGGATGGCACATGTGAGGGTAGTTATACCCTGACCCGCACCTGGACAGCTACGGATCATTGTGACAATTCAGCTACGGCTTCCTACACGATCGTGATCGGGGATCAGTCCCCACCGGTCTTCGTTGGAATCCTGCCTGCAGATATAACCATCGAGTGTGATGCAGATGTTCCTACAGCTGCTGCATTGACCGCAGAGGATAATTGTGATCCGAATATTGATGTCCTCTTTGATGAGGTGATCACACCGGGTATCTGTCCTCAATCCTATACGATAACGCGGACATGGGAAGCAGAAGATGATTGTGGCAATGGAGTCAGTCACGTTCAGGTCATTCTGGTCGAAGACACGACAGCACCGATCATCGAAGGTGTGCCTGCTGATGTGACCATCAACCTGAGTCTGGGCGAGGTCGTACCGGGTATCCCAATGGATATTGTAGCCACGGACAACTGTGATGACAACGTCACTCTATCATTCGATGAAGAAGTTGTAGCAGGAACCTGTGGATATACGCTGGTGCGTACCTGGACTGGAGAAGACAACTGCGGCAACATGGCCATTCAGTCCCAAACCATTACAGTAATTGACGGACTGGAAGTAGAGTTGACCATCAACCATAAGACCTGTGATAAGCTGGGCGGTATTGCCGTGACGGTGATCATGGGACAAACACCGATCATCTACAACTGGGCAGATCTGCCAGGCGTGGTCGATGTGGATGTCCGGACCGATCTCGAAGCCGGCACCTATAGCCTGACCATCACAGATGCAAATGGTTGTAGCAAAGTGTACGAAGAGATCATCGTTAAGGATGAATGCAACTGCGTCTATCCGGAAGTGGATACGATCCTGATCACCCAACCGACTTGTGCGGGAGGTGATGGTATGATCGAGATCCTGTTGGTGAATGACCTTTCAGACTTCCTCTTCATGTGGGAGCCAAACGTGAGTTCGACCAACAAGGCTTCTCAATTGAATGCCGGTAAATATGACGTTCGAATCGTTTATAAGGATAATCCGGAATGTCTGATCAAGTTGACGATCATGTTGACCAACCCGGATGCTCCAGAAGCAGAGGTTGTTCATACCACACCAGAGTCTTGTGCAGGAGCTGATGGTTCAGCTACCCTGTCACCGGAGACATACATGTACACCTGGTCAGATGGTGGCTCCGGCTACTTCAGAGATGATCTGGAAGCTGGTATGTATTCAGTTGTTGTGACCGATACAGTGACCAATTGTGTCTCTGAGATCCAGGTTTCTATTGGACAGGTGGACAGTCTCGAGATCGAGATTGTATCTACTACCGCTGAAACATGTGCAGGTGCATACGGAACAGCTCAGCTTTCTCCTGGCCTATATATATATGTGTGGTCAGATCTTGGAGTAGGAGATGTCCGTGATAACCTGAAAGCTGGAACTTATACCGTAACAGCGACAGATACCAAAACAGGTTGTACTGCAACTTTGGACGTCACAATTGATCTGGAAAACACCCTTATCACATCTACAGTGATCAACTCAATGCCGACTTGTCAACAAGACAATGGCAGTGTTACGATCAATGTGACTGGTGGATCTGGCAGCTATAACTACAGCTGGGGTGCTGGTGCTACCAAGGATAATCTGACTTCCGGTACGTACCATGTGACGGTAACTGATGAAGTGAGCCTCTGTGAAGATGTGGTCACCTTTACCCTGTTTGATCAGGTGCCAGGTGTGACAGTCCTGGCGGATTCAGTGATCACCTTAACCTGCTGGAATAGTGCAAACGGCAAGCTGGAATACCAGCTGGTGCCGGATACTGCATTTGCCTTGCCGGCAACCGTGGTCTTTGTCGATGCCACGGGCTCGACTGTTGAGAATGGTTCATTGACTGTAGGAGAATACTGCCTGAAGGTGAGCGATGCAAATGGTTGCTTCGCCGGTGAGTTCTGTTTCACAGTACTCGCTCCAGATCCGATCGAGACAGAGATCTCCGTGATCAACGAAACCTGCGACACACTGGGTAGTATCACCCTGGAGGTCACAGGAGGCACGATGCCATACAAGTTCGATTGGGATCATCTGCCGGGCACGAATAATGTCCAGAACCTGGTCGATCTAAATGCGGGCATTTACAGCTGCACCATTACAGATGATCATGGATGTACTCTTGTATTGGGTGCGATTGTGATCGAGGACATGTGTAATCCTTGCCCACCATCTCTGGATTCACTGACAGTTTATACCAGTAATTGTGATGAACCTGGATGTGTCTGTCTGGAGATCCCTCTGGCAAACTACCATGAGTACGTAGTCCTTTGGAACGGTGATCTCTATGACGAGCCGGTTTCCGGTTGCCAGTTTGATTCAGTCATCGCCTATACGTACTACACACTACTCGGCTTTGGATATGCCGGTCCATATGACCTGCAATCCTGGACGGTTAACGGACAAGTGTATTCCGGCATCTTCCAGGATGTGGAAGATCTGGTGGATTCGATGAATGTTTGGGATCCAACAGGCAACTGGATGCAATTGCCCAGTCAGTTACTGATCGTTGGAGGTGACTTCTCCAAAGTCTACGGCATGATGCAGGTGAAGCAATTAGCCTTCCCGAATTCGTATGCAGAAATTGGATTCAATTATGGTATCGTATCTACGACTACGAAGCTTCTCTTACCTGTTGGTACTCATGAACTGGTGATCTACAAACAGGGAGAAAACTGTGGAGATACACTGATCGTGACCGTGATCTGCCAGCCAGATTCTATGCTGACGACAGATACATTATATGTCCAGGTCCCCGTCAATGAGTCGAAGACCACTTGTGTAGAACTTGAACCAGACTTTGATGATGGTCAGGTGACCTATGCATTGTGTGACGGCTCGACGGATGGAGCCTCCAACTATGGAGAATGGGTTATCGGTGGCGATGGTTGTCTGACATACACCGCCTTCGATGATCCGGGTATATTCATCGATGAGATCTGCTTGGTGGCCTGCAATGGTTCGGGTGAATGCGATACAACGATCATCATCGTTTCGATTACCCCCAAAGCTCCGCCTACCAAGGAGACCTTGTATATGACTCTGCCGGTCAATACCACGGATACGCTCTGTGTGACCCTCGAGCCCATGTTTGATCCATTTACGACCACATTCGCCCTGGCGGATGGCAGTACAATGAGTGGATCTACATTCGGTTCCTGGACCTTGAGTGAAGCCGGTTGTCTTATCTATAATGCAGGAAACATTCCTGGAAGTGGTGTTGACACGATCCTCGTGATTGCAACCAATACCATGGGTACCCATGATACCACCTGCATCATTGTGACCATCACGGAAACAATGCCTTGTGAGGTATCTGTAGATACGATCCAGGTTTCTATCGAAGTCAATTCCTCGGATCAGATCTGTGTCGAACTGGAAGAATGTATGGATGAGGTGTCCACCTCCTATGGTACTTGCTCTGGCGTAAATGCGGGCATTACAAATTATGGCGAATGGACACTCAATGTGAATACCGGATGCATCAATTATGCTTCCGGAACCACAGTGGGTGATCAGGTTGACACACTGTGTGTGATCGCCTGTGATTCGGTTGCTAATGTTTGTGACACGACATATGTCATTATTACGATCACTGAAAAAGTGCCTTGCACTGCTGAGATCGACACCATCGAAGTGAGTCTGGAAGTCAATACACAGTCTACCATCTGCTTAGAATTGGAGCCGTGCATGGATCCATTGATCACGATCCTGTCAAGCTGTGATGGCTTGACAAGTGGGGTGACCAACTATGGCCAATGGGTGATCGATCCGTTCACCGGATGTATTATCTATACAGCAAGCGATACGCCTGGTGATCAAGTGGACACGTTGTGTATGGTCGCTTGCGATTCTGTTGCCAATGTGTGTGATACCACCTATATCATTATCACGATCACGGAGGATGAACCTTGTGAAAGTGAGACCGAAACGATATATGTGAGTATTCCAGTCAATGGTGCAGCATTCGCTTGTGCCAAACTGGAAGCCTGTATGGATTCTACAGCACTTGCCTACACAACATGTGATGGCCAGAGTAGTGGAACGACAAACTATGGTAGCTGGACGCTGGATGAAACAGCGGGTTGTCTCAATTATACAGCTGGCGATGTGCCGGGCTTGTATGTGGATACGCTCTGTGTGATTGCCTGCGATTCAGTGAATAATGTATGCGATACGACCTATGTGATTGTGACCATTACACCGGATTGCCCCGATATCCTGAAGGATGAGGTGGTCAATATCAATATCATGGATTGTGCTGGTGAAGCCACGTACTGTCTGGATATTCCACTGGATCAGATCGTGAATTACACCTTCGAGGAAGATGGATTGCCATTCAACGGAATTGTGGATGGTTGTGACTTCGATTCCTTGTTCGGCTATAATTACTCATTGATCCCGGGTCAGGGGAATGCCGGCCCATACCATTTGGATGAATGGTCGATCAATGGAGTGATCTACAGTGGCACATTCCAGGATCTGAATGGTCTTGTCGATTCGATGAACACTTGGGATCCTGCCGGAAACTGGGTCGTTGATAACGTGATCCTGAATATCATTGGTGGTGATAAAGTCTCCGATTATGGTCCATTACGGATCACTCAGATCAATACATTCGTGAAGGCCAATATCCAATTGAATGACTTGTTGCGACCTTTCGGAACATTGGTAGCTGTAGACACCGGTCTGCATGTCATTGTGATCACCGACATCGCCACGGGTTGTATGGATACGCTGACATTGAATGTCAACTGTTTCGATTGTCCTGAGCTGTATACTGGTTCAGATACCCTCGAGTTGGCCGATTGCAACGATGTTGCTTCCATCTGTCTCGATGTGGATGTAATGGATATTCAGGGTGGTTATACGATCCTGGATAACGGTAATCCATATCAGGGTGGGGTAGAGCCTTGCACTGTGGATTCACTCCTCTCGTACAATTACTTCGCAGTTGTGAATGCTGATCCACAAGGCCCTTACACCATTGAATACTGGGTCGTGAATGGACAGTGGTATGGTGCAGAGGTGGCCGATATTCAGGGATTGGTTGATTCAATGAATATGTGGGATCCAAATGGAAACTGGATATTGGATGAAGCGACCCAAATGATCATCGGCGGTAGTGGTCTGAATGACTATGGACTGTTACGGATATTGAAGGGTGGAAATGAGCTTGCAATTCTGCAGCCGAACATCCTCCTGATTCCAGTCGGCACGAAGATCAGTCTGACACCTGGTACTCACCAGCTGGTCATCACGACGATTGCTACAGGTTGTATGAATACCTACAATATTGAGGTGGAATGTCTGATAACTCCACCGGATTACGATGTCATAGATACCCTGGTTGTCCTGGGTGACACCGATACGCTGTGTCTGGATATCGATGACGTGGGTATCATTACCGGATTCACGAATCTCTGTCCGGAGTTGTCGGATGGCAACGCCAGCATCCAGTGGTTTACAGGAACGAATTGCTTTGCCTACACCGGCTTGAATATCGGCGTAGATACCTTCTGCATCGAGATCTGTGGTGATCTGGGTTGCGATTCGACCATGGTGATCATTCATGTGGTGCCACCGACGATGAGTACGGATACACTGGAGACGACGATCCTCATCGGATTTACAGACACCCTGTGTCTGAGCCCGCAGATCACCGGTCAGATCGATACCGTCTACAATATCTGTCCCGCCGCCTCAGGTATGTTTGCTGACATTGTGTCCATTGATGGAACGCCTTGTCTGGAAATTACTGGGGAAGCGATCGGATCAGATACGGCTTGTATCGTCATCTGCGATGATCTCGGAAACTGTGACACCACTATTGTCATCATCCATGTTGTACCACCTACTGGTAATGTGGTGGTCTATAACATTGAAGTAGATCAGGACTCGGTGCATTGTCTGGACCTGAGTGAACTCAGTGGTACAGTGGTCAGTGTAACTGATATCTGCGCTGATCCGGAAACGACAGTAGACTGGACCATCAATGACACGACACTGTGTATTGAATTCACTGGATTGTCAATTGGATCCGACACGGCCTGTATCGTGTTCTGTGATGCAATCGCGTGTGATACCACGATCATCATTGTGAATGTCACACAATCGGGAGGTCCTGTTGAAGAACCACCAGTGGCTGTGAATGACTCCGCCTCAGTGAAGGAGAACCGGACCATCATGATCAATGTGATGATGAATGACACGATCAATGGAGTATTCACTGGAGGAGGCATCGTCAATGGCCCACAACGAGGTACCGTGACCGGAACATTACCGGGCAACTTTACCTACAAGCCGCAAGTAGGCTTCTGTGACGGAGTGGATTCATTTACCTACTACATTGCTAATGCAGTCGGAATGGATACGGCAACCGTCTACGTGACAGTGGTCTGCCGGACACTGAAGATCTACAGTGGCTTCTCACCGAATGGTGACGACGTCAACGATGTGTTTATGATCGATGGCATCGATGATTATCCAGACAACGAGGTGACTGTCTTTAATCGCTGGGGGAACCAGGTATACCACAAACGTGGATACACCACCGATGGTGGATGGGATGGACGTTGGGAAGGTAATGACCTGCCAGATGGTACATACTTCTATATCATCCGGGATGGAGAAGGTGAATCCTACTCCGGTTATGTTCAGATCCACCGATAGACTTTAAGAGCGCACCCGTAATTAAAAATGGGTGCGCTCCTTTTTTATCTTAAATCGCCAAGACAATGAAATTCCCTTCTTTACAAACACTGGTCTTTGGTCTGATGCTTGGTCCTGTTTTGTTGGTCGCCCAACAAGATGCCATGTTCACCAAATACATGTTTAATACGCTGGTCTACAATCCAGCTTATGCGGGTAGTCACGACCACTTGTCCATCAACGCACTTCATCGCGGTCAATGGTGGGGGATCGATGGCGCTCCGACCACACAGACGCTCTCTGTGCATAGTCCGGTCAATGACCGTGTTGGATTGGGTCTGTCTTTGATCAATGATAACATCGGGCCAACGGGTTCCACCCAATTGAATGCGGTTTATGCATACCGGATCCCGATCGGCGTGGGGAAGTTGTCCATCGGTCTTCAGGCGGGGGTATTCCAGTGGCGTGCTGATTGGAGCAAACTGAATTTTTTTGACCCCCAAAGCCAGGACCCGGCCTATCGAGAGATGCAACCAACTCGATGGCTACCTAATTTTGGGGCGGGTGTTTATTATCAGTCACCAAAGTTCTTCATTGGCTTCAGCTCTCCTCACCTGGTCAATTATGATTTGCGGAAGAAGGATTCAACGGAGCCAGATAACCTGCCAGCAGCTCAGATCTATCGTCATTATTATGCGTTTACGGGAGCGGCCATCCCATTAAATGGTGATGCATTGGTCTTCCGTCCGACGTTGTTGGTGAAGAACGTGGGCCTTTTTGGAGATGCCAAGAATGCTCGTGGGCGTATTGCTGCACCGACCGAGTTTGATCTCGACCTGGCCCTCTTATTTAGCCAGAAGATCTGGCTGGGCGTGTCTTACCGATCTTCATTTCAAGCCATTGATGGGACCAGTTCTGTGGACTCCGGAGATATTTGGGCAGGTCTGAACCTGCGAAATGGATTGCGTATCGGGGCCGCCTATGATTACACACTGACAGATCTCCAATCCTTCGCCGGCGGCTCCTATGAACTGATGTTGGGGTATGATTTCAGCTACGAAGTAGACCGAATCATTACGCCAAGATATTTCTAAGGCAGGGTCATAAGATCTTGGAACGCAACAATGGATGCTCGATCACCGCTTGATGGAGTGGGGAAGAGGCATCCTGGTAATGGAGAAAAACCAGCACCATATTTCCATCTATTTGCGGATCCGACAAAAGGGTGACCAGGTTCTGGATAGCCTTGGGCTGAAGTCGTGGATGTTTGGCCAGGTAGTCGATCAATTCCTGTAGGAATTCCAATTTCAAACGAAGACGTTGCTCCCGATCCAGTTGCTGGTCCAATTGCGATAGCCGACTTGCGGCATCATCCACCTCCAGGAATTCTGCGACATTCAGCCATGCGAACTGATCGAGGTTGATCCATGTGTTGAATCGGTCCGCGTAGGGTGGAGGGAGCATGCTGTTCGCGATCAATTGGATCTGCGCTTTCTGATCCTTTGGGATGAGTTGAAATACCTGTAAAAATTGAGCAGCTTCTCTGGGTGAAACTTCCGTTCCGAGTAGTTCGGGATACCTCGCCAGGAAGCTGAGTCCAGTGATATCGAAATGCTGGTCTCGAGCCCAGCTGAACCAGCTTTGGCGATCGAATTGCAAATGGACATGTTGCATCCTTCCGGTGATCGCCTCATCCATGTGAGTGACGGACATATGCATCATCTGGGGATTGGCTGTTGCAACGATCACCCACTGATCAGGTAACTCCCAGGAGGCGAGACGACCGTCCTGGAGGAGCGCCAACAGACCATTCAGGATGCGCGCATCAGCTCGGTTGAGATCGTCGAGGAGGAGAATGCCGGGGCCGGCAACTGTGGGGACCCAGGCGGGAGGGGCCCAATGGGTTTGATGCCCTTCCCGAAAAGGCATGCCGAGCAGATCGCCCATTTCTTCGAACTGTGCAGGATGGATTACCACCAGCGGAATATTCCTGGATCGAGCGTACGTCTGAACGATCTCAGTCTTACCAACCCCTGGTTGTCCCCATATACACAAGGGCAATCGTTGACGATCTCGGTATCCTTCGGTGGTATGATAGGTCATCGTCAGATCCAGAACGGATAATAGTTCAGTGGGACTGATCGGGTAGTTTTCCGCAGCAGCTTGAGGGTTCTGTGGCATAGATTTCTATTGAGACGGGGTCCCAAATTAACCAAACTTAAAATGATTTGGTGAATGCAAAGGATGATCGTATCTTTGCAGAGCTTTTTGAAAAAATGATCTCGTAGCTCAGCTGGTTAGAGCATTTGACTTTTAATCAAAGGGTCATGGGTTCGAATCCCATCGAGATCACCACGCTAAAGCAGGGCCCCGTTCAGAAATGGATGGGGCTCTTCATTTTTCGCGATTTCTTTTTGTCTTCAAGATAATTTCTGAGGATTTTGGCTATCTTTCGCTGGGACAAACAACAACAGGAAAACCAATGCTGATTCTTTCAGTCATCGCAATAGTATCATTTCTGGCGGTCGCTTTTTATCTGCTGGAAGCCTACAGCATCAATCGGCAACGCCGGTAATACTTTTCCCTAGAATTGAGGACAGTTAACCCGATATCTTGACTCGTACGGGTGCTCGTAAATAAGGGAGATTTCTACCCCACCACGCGACTGTGAGGCCTTTTTTAAGGAAGAATGATTGACATCATAGCTGATGCCAAGATTCCATCGCTCTACCTCCAGGATAAAACTATAGATCAAAGCGTCCAGATTGACTCCCTGGTCCAGTTTATTTGCCAATCTAGCCCAGACACCAGCTCGAATCGCTACTTCATACCTATCGTGATTGGTATACCGAAAGTTTGTGCCGAATACTGTTTCCTGGGAGGGTCCCTGAAAAGCAAACATTGCTCCCGGGAGCATACTGAAATTGGGGTTGAACGGTACTTGTCCCCCTGCATGAATGATATATTTAGAATAGAGTGACTCATCACCATTTTCCTGAAAAGAAATATTCGGACGATTGGCATGCGCAATTGCACCGCCACCATATATGCTGGCATCATCATCAAAGAGAGCATAATAGAGTAAGCCAGCACTGATGTCCAGAAAGATATTGGTTTTGTCTCCGATCAGTTCGTTGGAGGGCAAGGTGGGATCCACTGTTTCTGTACCTCCATTATACTGATTGCTGAACCAGAAATTCCCATAGTCCAGAGAGTATTGGCCAAACCCCGCCTGAAGACCGAACGACAGGTATTGATCATTTGTACGGTATTTTCCGCCGGCCAGTTGTTTCATAAAGCCCAGATTGAGACCGCCTCGGGTTTGTCTCAATTGTCCGGCACCCGCCTGATCCTGCAATACAGCCACGCCAAAGGTCAGATAGTCATCCTGGAAAACCCGATAACGCATATCTCCGGCAACGGCAATGGTTTGGAAAGCGTCAGTTCCCAGAATACTGGACCATTGGTTGCGGTAGTTGGCGGCAACCCTGAACTGGCCATTGAAAATACCAGTCATCGCGGGATTGATCTGCAATGCAGCATTGTAAAACTGGCTGAAATGCGGGTCTTGTGCCTGCAAAGGCATCGAAAGGAAAAGGAAAGAGAAAACTGCAAGGATGATAAGCCTCATAGTGAGATTGGTTTAGCGAAGAAGAGTTGTCTGACCGGAAAAAAGCTGCTTGAAGCCGTCGATGAATTCCACCTCTAGCGTCCAAATATAAACACCACTATTCATTTGCTCCCCTTTGAATGTTCCATCCCACCCAATTAGTGGATCGTTGATCGGAAAATCTTGCTGTTCAAACAGTTGTTCTCCCCATCGATCGAAGATCTTGAAGACTATGATTCTGATCCCATCACGTCCGTGGATCAACAGTTTGTCATTCTGCCCGTCCTGGTTGGGTGTAAATGCAGTAGGTACCAACACAACCAGGTTAGCGTTGACCCAAACAGTAATAAAATCGACAGCCTCACAGCCGCGATCATCTTCAGCCACCAGTTTATATATGGTGGTGTAATACGGCGTTGAAACAGGTGTGGCACATGTCGTACAACTCAGGGTACCACTATAAGGGGCTTGCCAGAACACAAATGGCAGAGTGGATGCATTATGTGAGAAGGATAAAGTAATGCTTTGTCCCAGATCGATGGTCACATCATCGCCAAGGTCGATTTCAAATGCAAGCGGATCAATTAGATCGACCATGGATTCTGCTGTGCAACCATTTTTATCGGTGAGTCGGACAAGATATTGTCCTGGCCCCAGAGGCGTGAAGACCTGGTTAGGTGTAAGTGGTCCCGCATTGAGACTGTACATATAAGGGCTTTCCCCCCCTGAACCGATAGCTGTGATCCGACCATCCTTCGTGTTGGCACATGTTGGAGATACGCCGTCAAGATCGAGAACCAGTGGAGCAGGTTCATCAATTTGAACACTGGATGTCAATGTACATCCGGCATTATCTGTGATCGTCACTGAATAGGTGCCGGCCGCCAGATTGCCATTGAGCGCTAACATGTTGCTGTTGCTCCATAGATACTGATAGGTTGGAGTCCCTCCTGACACCATGATGGCAATGGATCCATCCGTCAATCCCTGGCAGCTGGGCGAAATTCGATTGGTATTCGTGATTTGCAGGGGAGAAGGTTGAGGTACAAAATAGTCGTGCACTACGCTACATGCTTGGTCATCCGAAATGGTGACCTGATACGTTCCCGTTGCGAGATCAAGAGCCTGGTTCCCGTTGGAATTGATGATTTTCGGATCCCAGATGATCTGATAATTTCCGGAACCTCCAGTGATATTGGACAGATCGATCTGACCGTTCTTCTGACCGAAGCACAATACAGGTGTGATCGTCGATGTTGCGGTGATGGGAGCCGGCTGTTCCAGGAAATAGGTGGAACTTGTTGTACATCCAGATGGATCAGTCACTGTCACAGTATAGGATATGCCTCCTGCGAGTCCGCTGGCCAGTTCCCCGGTTTGTGCGGGCATGGTACTCCAGGTATAGGTGTAATTTGCTGGAATGCCCCCTCCGGAGCCACCATCTACGAAAGTGACGCCTATGGAGCCGTCTGCCTGGCCAAAACAGGATGGCATCATGCCCGCGACGGATACCAGTACAGGTGGTAAGTCCTGGACCAGAACGGATGCTTCAGCGGTGCAACCGGCTCCATCTGTGACGGTGACTGCGAAATTGCCAGGTCCCAACCCACTCAACGGATTGGCAGTGTCTCCGGTATTCCAAACATACTGGTACCCGCCTCCACTGCCACCTGACGACGTAGCGGTGATTTCATTTTGATCTTGTCCGGCACATCCCGACCCACTTTGTTGGGCCATGATGGTCAGCGCTGTGGAGGGTTCGGCGACAACCCCACTGCCTACTTGTGTACATTGATTGGCATCCGTGACAGTAACAGTATACATACCCGCAAACAGATCAACGGCGACTTTAGAGGTTTGACCCAATGGGTCACTCCAAAGATACGTGTAAGGGCCTGTGCCACCTGAGGGCGTGACAGTTAGGCTTCCACCGGATTGACCCAGACAAGGAGCGGGTGTCGCAACAATATTTACCAGGATCGGTGCCGGTTCTGGTAGATTGATCGAACCTGTAGTTTGGCAACCCAGAGATCCTGTGATGGTGACACCATACATGCCTGCGGTAAGACCAACCGCAGGATTGCTCGTTTGAGCGCCCGTATCAGACCATTGAAAGGAATAGATACCGGACCCGCCGGAAACAATTGCCTCCAGGGTGCCATCGGCACCCTGGAAACAAGTGACCGGAGTGACGTTGATACTGTCCAGGATCAGAGGAGCCTTGGCAGTGATTGTTACTGAATCGACTACAGAGCAACCATTTTGATCGGTGACGGTAACCATATAAAGCCCGGGGTTGATTCCCATGATGGTATCTGTAGTACTGTTTCCTGCGTCATTCCAGAGATAGCTAAAGGGGGGTGTCCCTCCGGCAAGCATGACGATAGCGGAACCATCCTGACTATTGATGCAGGTCGCCTCCACAGCACTCATATCTGTGGAAATGGAACCGGGTGCCCCGACCACCACTTGCGATTTTTGGGTGCAACCCTTTGCATCCGTGACGGTCACAGAATATATGCCCGCATTCAATCCAACAGCCGTCTGTGTCATCTGACCAGAAGAATCGTTCCATAAAAAAGTAAAAGGTGCGGATCCGCCCGAGACGATATTGACCGTTGCTGTGCCATCGATGACACCCTGGCAACCAACAGGTGTGCTGCTGGTAGAAAGCTGTATGCTATCCGGGTTGCCAATCGTGACTGAAAGCGTATCCAAACATCCTTTGACATCCATTATGATGACCTCGAAGACACCGGGTGTTAAGGCTAATGCGGTGTCACTCATTTGCATCGCGGGGTCTTGCCATGCAAACACAACAGGTAACGGCGCCTGGATCACTTCCACCCAGGCTGTGCCGTCCATTCCATTATAACATGAGACCGGTAAAGACTGCGGCTGATACTGGTTGGGGGGGCCTTCATGGACCTCCACCGTGGAGCTGGTTTTACATTGATGCGCATCAGTGACCGTGACCATGTACAGTCCCATATCCAGACCGGTAGCCTGTTTCGTGTTTTGCAGATTGCTCCATAGATAGGTATAGGGCATCGTTCCACCTATCGGGTTGACTGTGGCGGATCCATCCATTTTACCCGGACAGGACACGGAATCCGTCTGGAAGGACAACAGGATCGGGTCTGGTTGGGATATCGTCACTAGCGTGTCCCGGATGCAGCTGTTATCATCGGTAACGCGCAGGGTATAGGAGCCGGCCTTTACATTGGTCAGCACCGCATTGAATACAGCAGGGACAGTAAACCATACATATTGAAAAGGTGATGTCCCACCCTGGGCCATGGCGGTTGCCCCACCGTTCTTCTGATCGTAGCACAACACGGAATCGATGTCGATCTGAATGTCGATTGGATCCGGTTGGTCCAACGTGAAATACACAGTATCCATACAGCCCATCGCATCGGTGACGATAACAAAATGATCACCGGCAGCAACACTGTTGAAATAGCCGATCCCTTGGGTCTTCACATTGTCCAGATTATAGCTGAACGGGGAAGTGCCATCATATGCAGAGATAAATGCTTCACCATCATTGCCACTGTAACAAGAGGGCGGCACAGTGTTTTCTACTACCGCGTACATCTGGCAATCCAGAAAACGGCACCCCAGGGTGGCGATCTCATTCGGACAGGCCGGGTTGATATCCAATACTTTGACTTGTATGGTAATGGAATCACCATTGTTCAGGCCATTGATCAGGTGAGTCAGGTTGGTGGTCGGTGGCACCCACCCGTTTTGATTGACATTGACGGTATAACCGGCAGCGCCAAGTATCGCCAGCCAATTGATGGTCAGAGTATGATTGGACATATCTCCGCATGTCAACTCAGGCGCATCAAATGTCGGATAGATGGTAATTTCAGATGAGGCATTCAAGGTGCAACCATAAGCATCCTCGGCCTCCAGAGAATAGATCCGTGTCGAATCGGTGTTGACCACAGGGTTGGGACAATCCGAGCAGCTCAATGCATTGGATGGTGCCCAAGTATAGGTTTGTTGATTGCCCGCATGCAGATTGATCGACCAACTTTCGAGCAGGCCCATTCGGTTCAACCCGAAATTGTCCGACACGACAAGTTTCCAGTCGCCATTGATTGGAGCGCCAGTCAGATCATTCCAGTCGCCTTCAGGTAGATAGACACCTGTGAATGGTGCGGAATTACCTGTGATGCCGGTAGCGGCATTCGGGCTGAAGCAAGTGTTGATATAATTGATGCCATTGCCCCCGTTTCCAGTCGTCAATTCCAATTGCTTTCCATCGGGTGCTTCCAGGAAGACATTGATATTATTGACGGGATTTGTTCTGAGCGTAAAACACACGGATTCGATTTCTGCAGCATTTGCAGACAAGGTCAACGGATAGACATTGTCCACCAGGATCGACCCTTTGTACGGATTGGGTGGGGGATTTGTAGAATACCCGATCGGAACCATTGGATAGCTTGCAAAAGGGATGGTCATTCCCTGGAATCCATTGATAGAAGCGTCCAGACTGAAGGGGTCACCAACACACACTGCCGTATCCGGAGTGATGATCAGATCGCCAGTGCACTGATAACAATCCGGATGGGTGGGGGGCAGGACAGCGATGGTCACAAACGTATCTCCCTGGCAAACAAATTCATCTTCATAGGTCAGAGCAAAAAAGATCTCTCCTGCCGTCGGTGCAGTTGCCTGGATCTCTTTGCCCTTGTTCAGATAGATATTGGGCTGGTTGACCCAATTGAGGTTGGTGATGTTCGGCGTGAATGTCTCGATGTTGGGCAGCAGGATTTCATCAAAGGTGATATTCCAGAAAAAGATGAAGCCATTGTCGATCTCCCACAAGTCCTGGATGGTCAGCACCCATTCGCCATTCAAGGGGCAGCCGATCAAGCCGCTCAAGTTTTCAAAAGTGTTGTAGTCTCCAGGTGGCAATGTGCCTGGATCATTGGCATTGGCATATTCCAGCCAGGTGCCATTCGTCGCACCATATGTCCAGCAATACGTAAAACCCTGGCCAGGAATAGGCTCTGGCAGGAGTTCATCACCTTCAAAAGGGTTACCCAGGAAGACCTCATCTCCAGTTTCTTCCTGATTAACCAGCGTGACCGATTGGCCGGAAGGGCACGTAAGGGTGATATTAAGGTCACGCATCCAGGAGTGTTCCATATTTGCACAGATCGACAAGATCTGATTGGGGTCAGTGAGCACTTTGTCGCTCGGGAATTCAGTGAAGTAGACACTGGTTTGGTAGGATGCACCATTCCCATCCGGCAGAGCCAATGAATCGGAACGGATCTTGGTCAATTCAAACTTGCTCAATTGGGGAATGACCTGGACATTGGATGTTCCGATGGACCCAACCTGTGCGGTCAACGTCAGCGAATCTTGAAAACAGATGGGTCCGGGTAAAACGGGGATGTTCACTTTCGGAGGGGGCGCGACACGCACTTTTCTGGAAATGATATTGGTATTCCCGCATCCCAGTTGGTCCCGCACATGCAGACTGACGACATATCCCCCGGGAAGATCATATTGATGGGCCACGTTCAATCCATTGACAATATTGCCATCGCCAAAATCCCATTCGAACGTGCACAAACCTTCGCTTTGGTTGTATAGAAGGTTATTCTGAAGGAAGGTGGCGCCTGCCGAAAAGTCAATACTGGTGCCTGGGCAAATATCGATCCACCCGGTATCTGCCGGCACTACTGCCGGATCTGTATTGGTGATCAAGGCATTAAACGCCTGACAAGCAGGGACACAGTCGATATCGGCGATCCAACCCTTTCCCTGGCCACTGCTTGTGCTCATAAATGTAACTGTGATGCATCCACTGAAATTCAATGGACTGGCCTGGAGTATAAAAGGTGCACCTGCCTGGTAATCACTGGCGCATCCCAAAGAGGTTCCCAGGATATTGGGGCCATCGAAAAAGCATAGTTCATCTCCGGGTTGGAGATCTACTCCTGAAAACCGCAGGCGGGTATGGGTACCTGTAGAGCCATCCGGACAAATAGATATGGTAAAGTTTTCATTGGGTCCATAGTTGCCCAGGTTGCCGCCACTGTCCACAAAGAAGCCGTCGCAATCGACGATACTTCCATCGGAAATGAGATGGTATTGGGCAGAAAGTGGCAAGGACCACAAACACAGCAGAGCAATGAAAAGGAAAATGCGCTTGATCATCGTAGTCTGTTGTTATTGACCCGAGCTGGGATGGGTGAGCACTCGGGTGTCATTCAAAACCTGGATCAGTTTTGTGGATGGAAGAAGCGTCAGGATCTGACGAGTGTTGCCAATTCGATATCGGGAAAAAGAGATCCGGTCCCTGTGGATATGACCCATTAATTCCAGGTCCAGCGGCGTATATCGATCCCAGAGTTCGGCGCTCAAGACAGGATAGTTCGGTTCACCCTTGCCATCGGGGTAGGCACTCAACTTCCAGCCACTGGTGGCCATGAGATGCCACCGATCGATCAAAAACGGTTGATGCACTGCAGCACGCTGCAAATCCGAAGTGGAAAGGACCTCACTGTTGGATAAAGCCTGAATTTTCGCTTCTATATTTTCGGTCTGTCCCCAAAGATGTTGCGTACCCAATGGGAGCAAAAGGATCAGCCATGCAAATAGTCTCATCATGAATACACGGTTTGACCTCTCTGTGACTGAGAGGAGGACGGTTGCATGGGATGATGCTCAAAGAGCATATTACCTATTGCAAAAACGGGGCCATCTGTGCAGGGTTACGTTGTTTGACGAAAATCTTAACAGAATGAGCAAGATGTAAAACCAAAGAGGGCGTGCCAGTTATCTGACACGCCCTCTTTGGATTACTGGACACCTGATATTACTCTTTCATCAGGAACGGCAGTCTGGCCTGCGTCCCTTCCAGATTCCGCAAGGACTTGAATTGTTTGTAATACGGGTACATGGATCCCAGTTGCTCTTTGATCATGGGAGTACTCATGTCCTCTTCGCCCGTGATCTTGGCGATCAAACGTTGAATGGGGTCCTTCATTTTCGGGTATTCATCGATCCGGTAACCATCGAGTTTTGCCAATCGGGAGGCACAGGCAATTGCATCATCTGTATAACCCAGTGCATCTACCAGACCGATTTCCAGAGCCTTTCGCCCTGTCCAGATGTGGCCCTGGGCGATTTCTGCGACATCCGCAATCGGCATTTTTCGCCCTTCGGCTACCTTGCCTATGAAGTCGGCATAAATGTCATCGGTCAGTTTCTGCATGAGTTGGCGTTCCTTCAGCCCCAATTCATAAACGCCAGTGAGATAGGTCGATGCTTCGGTGGTCCGAACCGTATCGAAGGTGATACCGATCTTGTTGTCCAGGAATTTACCCAGGTTGGGGATCATACTGAATACGCCAATCGATCCCGTCAATGTATTCGGTTGTGCATAGATGGAATCGGCATAACAGGAGATATAATACCCTCCGGATGCGGCATAACGCCCCATGGAGACGACAACCGGTTTGCCGGCCCTCTGGATATTGCGGATCTCCCGCAGGATATTTTCTGATGCCAGGACACTGCCACCCGGGCTGTTGACACGAAGGACAACGGCTTTGATCTTGTCATCATCACGGATATCCGCTAGCAACTGCTGATAATAATCATCTGTGATCACTCCACCGGATTCATCCCCTATGATAATCTCACCTTCCAGGAAGACAAGGGCGATCTTGTCTTTGCCACTGAAATCCAGCTTGGAGCCGATTTCCTTGTAATAGTCCTGAGCATCGATTTTGTTGAGTTCGTCATCTGCAGACAAACCGGTCCGCTCGCGAAGGCGATCTGTCAGTTGATCTTCATAGATCAATCCGTCGAGCAGGCCCAGGGCGACCGCTGTATCCGGATCGAAGCTTTTCCATGTCTCCGCCATATTGCGGAGATCGGACACAGACACATGCCGGTCTGTGCTGATGTCATCCAGCATCAGCCCGAAAACATCTTCAATATAAGCCCTGAGTTGGATGCGGTTGGCATCACTCATCCCGGTCATCCGGAAGGGTTCGGTCGCACTCTTGAATTGACCCGCATAGAAAACATCCATTTGGATGTCGAGGTTGTCGAGCATCTTTTTGAAGTAGGTGATATCCACGGCAATACCGCGAAACTCCATGGTCCCAACCGGATTGAGAAAGACACTGTCAGCGACGGAGCAGAGGTAGTAGTTGTTCTGGGTCAGGAACTTACCATATCCATAGACGAACTTTCCACTTTCTTTGAACGCTTTCAGTGCCCTGCGAATGACCGTAACTTCAGAGGCTGGCAAGGAGGCCATCTCCGGCCGAAGCAGAATGCCCTTGATGCGGGAATCTTCCGCTGCATGGCGGATCATTTTGTCGTAATCATACAAACCGATGTATTTCTTGTCCGAAAGATCCATCGGTGTATATTCGATATTGTTGGTTTTTTCGGGCATCGCTTCTTCGAAGGTCAATTCCAAAACCGAGTTAGGGGTAATGGAAGTAATCTTTTCCATACTGGAGATCATTCTGGTGCCGATCAGTAAGAACAGACCGAACAGAAGACCGATGCCAATAATGGTCCCGAGACAGGAGGCTGTAAAAAATTTGAAAAACTGACGCATGGTGGATTTTTACGCTTTCTTGATGGGTTAAAGGTAATGCCTTGCACAGGATGCACCTTGCTTTTTCGATGAAGTTGTTAAATTGCCAGATGAATTCCCGTTGCAGGCAACGGCAGTTCCCGAATTGGGCTCTGTTGTCTTAGGGATTCTCTGTATTTTTTTACCAGGATGAGATGTATTATTCTATGACCTTGAACCGCACATTTGTGAGAAAGACCACCCTCCTCATCACCATGTGGATCGCTATGCTGTCCGCCTGGCGTATGGATGCTCAAATGCAAGTATCCACAGGTGTGTTTTCACCACAGGATCTCATTCAGAATGTATTTCTCTCCTCCGGGGTAGAAGTGTTGGATGTCAAGTATTTCGGTCACCCGCAGTCGATCGGCTATTTCTCTGCAGGACTGACAAACATCGGCATTGAAACAGGGATCGTCATGTCTACAGGAAGTGCCCTGGACGCAGATAATACCAATGGTTTAGGTGGGAATGGCTTTGCATCTTCTCCGACATCCATGGGACAGTATTCCGATCCGGATCTGGCCAGTCTGGTGGCGCCCATGTCCATCGGAGACCTGTGCATCTTTGAGATCACCTTCATCCCCTACGCCGATACGGTTGAATTCAACTATGTCTTCGGCTCTGAAGAGTATGAAGAATACGTCTGTACCCCTTTTAATGATGTATTCGGATTCTTTATCAGCGGTCCCGGCATTTCTGGTCCATTTTCGAACAATGGAGAAAATATCGCCATCGTCCCTGGGACCAATGATTTTGTGGCCATAGGCACTGTGAATAATGGAAATCCAAACCAGTCTCCCGCCGTTTGCCCTCCCCAGAATAATCAATATTTCAACGTTAATCCCAATGGCAGTCAGCCTGTGTATGACGGGTTTACGGACGTGTTCACCGCACGGTCTATCGTTATGGCATGTGACACCTATACCATTCGCCTTTCCCTGGCAGATGCCTCCGACTTTATCTTTGATTCCGGAGTATTCTTGCAGGCCAAAAGCTTTGGCACCACGACCATCGATGTGGAAGTGACCACCGTCTCTTCCAATGAAACCATCGCCGAAGGATGCGCCAATGGAGAAGGTTCCTTTTCCATTCGCTATCCCGCTCCACAGGATATCATCATTCCGATCACCTTCATCGGGACCGCCACTTTCGGAGTGGACTATGATATGCAACCCCCGTTTATCACCATCCCCCAGGGGCAAAGTGAGGTGACTGCCACGTTTGAAGTCTTTTCTGACAATATCCTGGAAGGCAGAGAATCTGTGGGGATGGTCATTCAACGCGACCCCTGCAAACTGGATACGGTCTGGTTCTACATCACAGATGATACCCTACCGAAACCCGATTTGGGTCCTGACCTCCTGGTATGTACCAATGACCTGGTCAACCTGGATGGCACTCTGCCCGTCATGCTGCCCAGTCCCAAGAAATTTGAGAATCAGAATCCCTATGATCTGATCTCCCCACCGGACAACAGCAGTCCGCTTATACCAGTGTATTCACCCATCCAGGTGAATGGGGTTTTTCCTAAAGAATTGGGCCCGGGAATGATCGAATATGTCTGTGTGAACATTGATCACAAATGGATCGATGACATCGATATCTATCTGATCGCCCCCAGCGGTCGTTTCATCGAACTCAGTTCGGACAACGGCAGGGATGGCGACAATTATACCGAGACTTGCTTTAGCCCTCGGGCGACACAGCCGATCGATTACGGCGATCCTTTTGGTGCGCCAAAGTCGGCGGCGCCCTTCACTGGCACCTTCGAGCCAGAAGGGAAATGGCACAATCTATGGGATGCTCCGTCGAATCCGGTCAATGGGCAATGGCGCCTCCTGGTGTTGGATGATGCACCCCTCCCCAACGGGACGCTCCTGAACTGGCGGATCTCGTTCAACCCGGAATACAATATCGACTACTCCTGGACGCCTGGTGTGGAAGTCCTCTGTGACACTTGTAGCGCTACATCCACCACCCTCGATAATCCGAAAACACTCGTACTGAAAGCACTGGATAGCTACGGATGTGCGCGGGCAGATACGGTAGCCATAGATCTCATGCCCGATGTGGCCGCACCTGTCATCACTTGTGCAGACATCGGATTTGAACATTTGCTGATTGACTGGAATGATCAGACGCTCAATGAGAACTACGAGATCAGTGTCAATGGTGGCCCCTGGCAAGTTCCGAATCAGGGCCCTTTTGCCTTCAGACTGGATGGCCTGAATCTGGAAGATTCCATTACGTTCGTCGTGAAGGCCATTGGCTTATGCAATGAATTACTGGATACGATCGGTTGTAAAACCATGAATTGCACACCACCAGAACTGGTGGTGGATAATGTCATTATGCCCTCCTGTTTTGGTCTCACGAACGGAAGTTTTCAGATCGCCATTGGAAACGGTATAAACCCCGTGAATATTCAGGTCGATGGAAACCCTGCCAATTCCGGAGTCGTCAACAATCTGCCGGCAGGAACACACATGATATCTGCCTCTGATACACTTGGATGTACAGATGAGATCATGCTGGTTATGACCCAACCGGATCAAATAGAAATTCCATCCATCCAGATCGACACAGTCTTCTGCTTTCAGGCGCAGAATGGACAGTTGGCCCCGGTCGTACAAGGCGGAACGCATCCTTATGCGTTTACGTGGCAGGATGGCATGACGGACTCCCTGCGGACCGGACTATCGGGTGGACAATATGCCGTGACCATCATCGATGCGAATGGTTGCTCAGTAGCTCAAGCCATAGACCTGTTTGAATTTGCGGATATTCAGATCGATCCGGTAACCAAAGATCCCACCTGTGAGAACCTTGCCAATGGAGAGATCAATTTGACCGTCTCCGGCGGAGCAGGATTCTTTCAGTTTGCCTGGGACAAGTCGGGCTTGTCTGGTGCCAATCCGACCGGTTTGGCCTCCGGTACGTACACGGTCACCGTGACGGATCAGAATGGCTGCACGGATGTAGAGGCATACCCGCTGATGGCGCCGACGAATATACTGGTGGATATCACTATTGAGCCGACGAGCTGCTTTGGTGGCAATGATGGCAAGATCACGGTCAGTGTGACCGGAGGGACCCCTCCATATGATTATCAGTGGAGTGACGGTGGACCGAATATCAACTTCCGAAATGACCTGGTAGCCGGCACCTATTCCCTGACAGTAACGGACCAGGGTGGTTGTACAGAGATTCGCGATAATTCACTGATCGTCGCTGACCCTTCACCCATTGTAGTCACTCCGACGATTACAGATGTAAGCTGTTCGGGAGGAATGGATGGATCGATCAGTGTCATAGCCACCGGTGGCGGTGGCGGTCATGATTTTGTGTGGAGTACCAGTGATATGGGTCCGTTGATCTCCAACCTGTCAGCGGGAATATATATAGTCACGACAACGGACGCCAGCAACTGTTCGGTCATCGATACATTCCTGGTAAACCAGCCACCCCCCATTGTCACAAATACCGGAGGAAAGAATGTCAATTGCTTTGGAGGTTCTTCCGGTTCGGCAACAGTGGGCGCTTCAGGTGGTGCTGGCGGGTTCGGATTCTTGTGGGATGATCCCTCCAATTCGATGAGTGCTTCAGTGGGAAATCTCCCGGCAGGTACATATCATGTTACTGTTACGGATATGAACGGTTGCACGGCCATTGATTCAGTGAAGATCACTCAACCGCCGCCCTTTTCCAGTGCTATGATCACCGGTCAGATCTCCTGTTTTGGTGTTGCAGATGGTGAGGGTACGGTCACACCACTCGGTGGTACAGGGCCTTATGCCTACCTGTGGAATGATCCTGCAGGGCAAACAACCATGTCCGCTACGGGACTGTTGAGTGGTATCTATTTTGTGACCGTTACAGATAAGAATGGTTGCACCACCAGCGACACGCTTACTCTGGTTGATCCTCCACTCCTGACCGCCTCTGTGGATGCTCAGAATATCACCTGCTTTGGTTCAAATGACGGGAAAGCGCAGGCAATTGCCCAGGGGGGCACCCAACCGTACAAGTTTTCCTGGTCTAATGGAACACAACAATCCCTCGCTCAGAATCTGACACCGGGAACACATACCGTCACCATCACCGACACCAGAGGTTGTACCTCTGTAGCCAGTGGTGTGATCGATCAGGCTCCGGAACTGATCTTGAGTGGTTCTGCCACCAGCGTCAAATGTACGGGAGACAAGGACGGTACGATCGATCTCAATGTATCGGGAGGAGCTGGCCCCTATATGTTCAATTGGAATAATGGCGCCACGGTAGAAGATCCCACAGGTCTGGGGCCAGGTATCTATGTGGTCACCGTGACCGATGCCAATCAGTGTAAGAAAACGTTCAACCTTCAGGTGACCAGCCCTCCAGGCATGATGGGTGAATACGAATCCGAAGACATTGCCTGCTTTGGCGATTCAACGGGTGTTGCAACAGCGATCATCACCGGGGGGAGTCCCGATTACAGCTATCTGTGGAGCAATGGTCAGACAACTCCTGAGATCACTGGACTCTTGCCTGGTTCTTATACCGTCACCGTCACCGACCAGAATGGCTGTACCCTGGAAAATACACTGGAGATCGCTCAGCCTGGAAATCCATTGATTGCTGTCATGACAGCGGATTCACTGGATTGCTTTGGCGATGGTGATGGTCGGGTGGTCTTTTCTGTGATGGGAGGGACGCCGGCCTACAAGTACAGTCTGGATGGGACGACATTCAACGGTTCGAACATTCAGATCGGTCTGAAAGCAGGTACGTATGACGGGTATGTCCGGGACAAACTTGGTTGTGCCTTTTATGTCGGACAAGTGACCATCCATCAGCCGGAACCTATCCTCATCGGTTTAGATGACGAGCTCTTTATCGAGCTGGGAAAGGATACTCAATTGATCGCTCAGGTAACCAACGGGTTTGCCCCGCTGACCTATCAATGGAGCCCTCAGGACAGTAATTTCCTCAGTTGTCTGACCTGCCCGGATCCATTCGTCGAGAATTTGCAATTCACTCGTTCATTCCGTGTGCTGGTCACCGATGCCAATGGTTGTACCAACGAGGAGGTGGTGACAGTGAATGTGCAGAAAACGCGCGTGATCCTGGTGCCAACTGCCTTTACCCCGAATGGTGACCTCAACAATGACCGATTGGGTATCGTCGGACGACCCGGGACTCAGATCCTCAACTTCCAGATCTATGACAGATGGGGGGAACAGGTGTTTCTGGCTGAAGACTTCCCGATTGAGAACGGGCTGACACCTGCGAACAGCTGGGATGGTAATTTGCGAGGCGAACCCATGAATTCGGCTGTCTATGTGTGGAGTCTGGAGGCGCTATTTCCGGACGGTGAACGCACATTCATGAAAGGACAAAGCACCCTGATTCGATAGGTAATGCTTCGGTTTTATTGCAAAAGAGCCCTGTACGGTTGGACTGTACAGGGCTCTTTTTCTTTGAGACCCTGTTAAAGTTTAATTAAAATGTTGCAACATTAAATGTATATACATTAAATTTGAGCCATGATTCGATTGGAAGACGCCATTCAACAGAAACATTTTCCGGATATCCACATCAAAGCGGACATCAACATCATGTTCACCGCCTCCTGGCTGGCGAATTTGAAGAGTAGAGCTTTGAAACCGTACGGCATCAGCTGGCAACAATTCAATATCCTCAGGATACTGAAGGGTTGTCAACCGAAAGCTGCCAGCGTACGATATCTCACAGAACGAATGATCGACCAGACTTCCAATGCCTCCCGGTTAGTTGACAAACTGGTGCAGAAAGGTCTGGTGATTCGGAAAGAGTGTCCGGAAGATCGTCGGCAGGTAGAAATCACCCTGACGGAACACGGGATCGAAGAGATGCATAAAGCCTCGATTGCCATGGAAGGTGATTTGCGGCGGCATCTGTCACACCTGACCCTGGAAGAGGCGACCCAATTGAATTCGTTACTGGATAAAATTCGTGTGTAAATACAAACTTGATTAATATGAAAATGCTAATTATTATTTCGATGTTTTTGGGTTGGGTGAATCCCGATCCGGTGAAAGATGTCAAAACGATGTCTGTGGATGTTACTTCCAGTCAAGTGGTATGGAAGGGATACAAAGTGACTGGTGAACATACCGGGTCAGTGAAGATCAAATCTGGCGATATCGTCATGGAGAATGGTACACTGACTGGAGGTAGCTTTGTCATCGATATGACATCGATTACCTGTACAGACCTGGAAGGGGAGTGGAGGGACAAGCTGGTCGGCCACCTCAAGTCAGAGGATTTTTTCAATTCCACTGCCTTCCCAACAGCGACCATGAAAATTGCTCGCGTGATCCCTCAGGATTCGAAAGGAAATTACAAAGTACAAGGCAACCTGACCATCAAGGGCATTACCAAGCCAGTGAAGTTTTTTGTCAACATGGGATCCAAAGGGACTACCGCCATCGCCAACGCACAGATCAAAGTTGATCGTTCCGAGTACGATGTACGGTACGGTTCCGGAAGCTTTTTTGACAACCTTGGTGATAAGACTATTTATGATGAGTTTGACCTGAACGTCAGTCTCACTGTGAAGTAATCTGATTTCTTGGGATTCAATAAAGAAGGGGTGACTCCAACAGGAGCCACCCCTTTTCCTTTGCACCAGGTCTGTTTGGCCGGTTTACAGTTTACCCTGCTTATACCAGGTTATTGCACTTGAAAAGGAAGAACGTGATAGCTGTTGTTCCGCCACAATCGCATCAGATAACTGCCTGCTGTCAACCGCTGAAGATCAATCGGCATGGACCAGTCTTCTGTCCCAGGAGCACAGGACTGTTGCCAGACGACTCTGGTCGACATGTCAAGCACCTCTACGTACAGATCCCCCGATCCACCATGTCCACTTAACCGGCATTGTCCACTGGTTGGATTCGGCGTTAGCCTGATCATCGAGATACCTGGCTCGGCAGGGTAAACTGCAGTAGTCTTGATGCTTTGAGACAGCGTGTCATCCCCACATGCACTGGAGGCGATGAGGGTGATCAGTACTTCATCTTCTGTCGGGATGAGAAAAGGGTCTGCTAGTGTGCTAAATGGCATTTGATTCACCGACCAGCTGTAGGTGCTTCCGTAGAGTGTAGTATTGGTTAAAAAAAGCGTGTCTGCTTGCATCATCCAGGTAAACTGGGCGTCCGGCTGCGGGCTGACGTAGACCATTTTCGTGGTCGTATCGAATGCGATCCCGTCTCCGACAATCAGTTGAATGGTCTTCCAACCACTTGTCAGATAAGTGACAAGATGCGGACCACTGAGCTGGGCAGTGGCAGGTACAGCACTTTCGCCAAATTGCCAATCAAATGTCTTGGGCAACCCGCCGCTGACATCCTCAATGACCAGGGAAAAGCCAATACAAACCGTATCCTGACTGAGACTGATGCCGGCCTGAAGGGGTGAGGGCATTTCTTCCAAAAAACGGATACGGTCGATCCAGAGATTATTTCCATATCCGGAATGGTTGACAAATCGGATCTGGATTTTTTGCCCGGCGAATTCTGTCAGATCGACATGTTCCTCGCGCCACTGGTCGGATGATTCCGGAACCCATGAATCTTCAATAGAGGCGCTATTGGGAATGGTGATCAAATCCTGTCCCGTTTTCATATACACGATTTTCTCAATGGTTTCCCCGCAATCGGTGGATATTTCAATGTAGAGTGTATCCAGACCCAGACCTACGATGCCGCTATAGGAAAGATCAAATCGCAAGGCAGGCTTGTTGACTTTTGTCAGATCGATCTGGGGAGTTGAAAGTATATCAATTTGTCCCAGTTCCGGAGAGAAAAAGTTGGGCATGATGGCGGCATAATTTGAATCCGGTCCCCCATCATCATATCCGAGGATCATCCATCCTGCAGCTTCGTCCGGATTGGAGATAGACCAATTATCAGGCAATACAGAAGCTTCAAACCATTCGGTGTGATTTGGCGTGATCATTCCAGTACTTAGAATTTGAGCTTTGAGTACCACTGACAGTGTATCATTAAAGCGGAAATCTTCAGCTTCATAGGTGGTCCAGACGCGCAGCGGGATCATCCCTGTTTGGGTGATGTAGGGCTGTTGATCAAATTTGAATAGTTTGAATCCGCCAGGGTTGATGGTGCCTGAGATCGTATCTGCAACCGGTGGTTTCTGGTCCTGCTGATAGAAGATCGGCACCTCGGATACAGGGTTGATTCCATCATTCCGAATGGACAGGACCATGTTGAACAGAACCGGGTCACAGGATTGGATCGTCAGAGAAGGGGTGACGATTTTATCTGGCCTCAGATCGAAGGCCTGTTTGCAGAAATAGAGTCCATTTTTATACAGAACAGCCCTGTTTCGCTCCGAAACAAGAGGACCTTCACCAACACTTCGCAAGGCCAGCCAGTTGTCCGCTAATGGGTTGGCTGTGGGCAGTGTAAACGTAGTAGCGGTTGTCGAACCAATGATTTCCATGGTTTTGGCCCCCATTGTGAAAAGATCATATCCGGTGGCATGATCAGTCGGCAACCATTCATAGGTAATACTGTCTGGACAGGCTTTGACAACCTTCAGATCAACGGGAGATCCCAACAGCTGAAAAGCAGTTGAATGGCTGACTGTAGTGCCTCCCCGATTCAAGCGCACATATGCCTGATGGCTGAAGGTGTCGGGATAGGTGATGTTGACAAATCGGAGGCTGGCAGGTATATCTTCGGCTAGGGGCATCCAGGTCGCTCCGGAGTCGAGTGACAGATCAACCGACCAGTTTTCCTGATCGCGCATAGCCTCCCAGTAAATTCTGTTGGCCTGACCGGGTTCGAAGGATTCGCCGCCTCCCGGATAGACGAGCGTGGGTTCGTCTGTCCTGAACTCCCACAGGAGGTAGGCTCTGGTGCTGCCAAATGGTAAGGTCAACCCCTGGATATGAATGGCGTAATCTCCGGCGGCAGGGTCACTGATCCGGACCTGTTCCATATTATTCAAGTGGTCTTCACCAGCAACGGCGGGTGCGTTCAGATTAGTGGCATTGGGGGTCGGATCCAGAATGAGCGGAAGCAGCGCATCAGGAGATCCCGGCGCGAACACCCGCAGTTCCAGATCATTGATCAGTGCCTTGGTCGCTTGTTGGATGGCAGGAGGATCAGGCCAATAGATCATAAACCGAACCTCAGCAGTATTGGCAGGAACCGTGATCATAGTTGAATAGGTCTCTCCAGGGTCGAGATCCAGGACTTGATATCGCTGTTCTGTCAGAAGTTGATGGGCTTGGTAGGCATTGACATGGCCCCATCCGAAAATGAAATCAGGTCCTGGATTCCCCAGGTCACTCGCGGTGGTCAGCAAAGCCCCTTTGAGCAGGGCTGAAGGGGGGATCTCACTATTGTGATCCAACCGGTAGCCTTGATTCAGTTGTGCCAGAATGCCGGCGATGCCGGGCGCGGCAGCAGAAGTGCCCCCTCCAAGATCGATCGTATGGAAGGGGAAGGTGCTGAGTTGGTTCTGACCATTGGCCGCAATATCTGGTTTGATCCGACCATCAAAGACCGGCCCCCTACTGCTGGAATTGACCAGCGTGTAATCATTGAAAAGGTTGGCAGTCGCAATAGAATTTTTTCCAGCCTTGTGTCCACCCGTAATATTGCCCCAGAAGGGTCCAGCCCCATAGTCACAATCGGAAGTTCCGGCGTTTCCAGCAGAGAAGACATGCATCAATTGGGGATTGTCATATATCTGTCTGTCCACGGTGACTGTATGATTGGTATAACCATCATTGCATCCGTCACTATAGGATGAATTGGTGATCACCACTCCTTCATTATTGATGATGTCCATGGTTTGCCCGAGGAAATTGGCGAGGTAATCCTGGGTATAGAGACGGGCTCCGGGTGCCATCCCTCTGACAAACGGCAGTAGATTGCCAGCCCCCGCGACAATTCCTGAGACCATATCGCCATGTGTCCCATCGGTTGCCGGACGGTAACAATACTGTTGATTCAGCCGGCCAGCAAAGTCGATATGAGGGCCTATTTGACCATCGTCACGGACGAGAACGCCCACATCATCGCCGTCCAGATGAAGACCTGGTGTAGCCGAGAGATCGATCAGCAGGTTGGACCGGTGCATAGCCCGACCATAGTTGTCTTCCGGTTCCCCGTTCGAGCGAGTCAATTCTATATATTGGACCACAGGCAGCATGGCCAGTTCCAGGAGTCGATGTCGAGGAATAGTGACCTCCACCAGAGGTGCACCTTCCAGCATTGAAGCAACACTGAAACCCTCTTCCTTCAGAGCCTGAAGTATCTGGAATGGATGCAAGGTTTCAAAGTATCGGACAGTGAGATTCAATCGGTCTTTACTGGGTGCGACTTCATCTAGAAAAGGTATGATCTCCGGGGCAACTTTATGCGCGGGTGCAACGGGCAAAAACCCGGTGATCGGCAGGCGTTGAAGGGGATTTCCTTCAATGTTCACCGGGATGGCAACAAGATAGGTGCCAGGATGCACGTATCCTGCAAGATAGACACCAGCCCGATTCAGGTCCTGGAGATGGGCAGTGGTCAATGGCTGCTCACAGTGCATCCAGAAATTCCGATAGCCAAACATTGGGGATACTGGGGGCAGTTGATCGTTCAGGGCGGAATGGGAAGAGAATGTGTTTTGAAATGCCAGCAGGCTCCCTTTCAGAGGAACACGCACATCTGTTTGTGCCTGAACAGAAAAGGAAAAAACAAAACAAATAAGTAAGGCGATACATCTCATCTAGCGTTCGATTTGTCTGGAGTTGAAGCATGAAGCTAGGGAAAGATACCGTCATGCGATGACAGATTCTTGTCGTTTTTTGACGGAGATCATCAATTTGTCCTTTAGAAACTGGCTACCTTTAAGCCGACCTAAATAGAATGTCCAATGAATTTTCAGCACACCGTACTCGATCGTTTTTTGCGTTACGTCAAGATTGATACTCAATCTGATCCATTTTCTGACACTTGTCCCAGCACAGAAAAACAAAAGGACCTGGGGCGTTTACTCGTCAAGGAATTGCAGGAACTCGGCCTGGCAGATGCGCATATCGATGAGAACGGGTATGTATATGCCACCCTGGAAAGCAACGTCGATAAGAAAGTACCGGTCATTTGTTTTTGTTCCCATATGGATACAGCTCCTGATTGTTCAGGGACGAATGTCAAACCGATCATCCATGAAAATTATCAGGGCCAGGATCTGGTTTTGCCAGATGATCCAACACAGGTCTTGCGAGTTGCCAATCACCCCGAACTGGCCAGCAAGACGGGGCATGACATCATCACTGCCAGTGGTACAACACTCTTGGGTGCAGACAACAAAGCGGGTGTTGCGGCCATTATGGATGCCGTGACCCAAATGCTTCGGCATCCGGAGATTCCCCACGGACGCATTCGCATCATGTTTACGCCGGACGAAGAGATCGGCCGCGGTGTCGACAAAGCGGATATGACAAAATTGGCTGCTGACTTTGGATATACTATCGACGGAGAACGTGTCGGTTCATTAGAAGATGAAACCTTCAGTGCAGATGGGGCAGAGGTCATCATTCATGGCGTTTCCGTTCATCCGGGATTTGCAAAGGACAAACTGGTGAATGCCATCAAAATCGCCGGTGAAGTATTGGATGCACTCCCCAAGGATCGGTTGTCTCCGGAAACAACGTCCGGAAGAGAGGGTTTCATCCATCCTGTCCACATCACAGGAAATGGAGAAAAGGCCAATATTCAGTTCATTCTGCGCGACTTTACCCGGGATGGTCTGGCACAGCATGGCGAGACGTTGAAGGCTATTGTGAAGGAGGTGCTGAGTCGTCATCCGAAAGCGACATATGAAGTGCAGATCAAGGAACAGTATCGTAATATGAAGGAGGTCCTCGACCTGCATCCCCAGGTGGCAAACTATGCCCAGGAAGCCATCGAGCGTACAGGACTGGAAGTCCACCGCTCCAGCATTCGGGGTGGAACCGACGGGTCCCGTTTATCCTTTATGGGATTGCCTTGTCCGAATATTTTTGCAGGTGAACACGCCTTTCATTCCAAACAGGAATGGGCGACTCGACAGGACATGGAGAAAGCCGCAGAGACCATTATCAATCTGGCTTCGATCTGGGCAGAGAAGTCCTGATCAGTGGATGCGGACGTGCTGAATTCCGGGACGATGCTCCTGGGCAATCATTTTCAGGATCTCCTGATAATAAGCTGCTTCTGTGTGTAGATTGGCTTCCTGCAAATCAAAGATGAGGATTGGGATGACTCCTTCACTCCGGAAATATTCGAAGTAGACATTCTGAATCTCCCGTAAATATTCTGCTTTGATCTGTAATTCGTAGGATCTCCCGCGCTTGGCGATCTGTGCCTGAAGAATGTCGATCGGACGATGCAGATAAATGATCAGGTCGGGTTTGGGCAGACTGACTTCCAGCGTTTGATAGAGCTTCTGGAATATCCGAAATTCATCCGGAGCCAGATTATTGCGGGCAAACAGCAATGTCTTGATGAATGTATAGTCCGCAATATGGAAGTTGTAAAACAGATCCTGTTGGGTACCCAATGCCTGGAGTTGCTTGTACCGTTCAGTCATAAAGAACAACTCCAGAGGAAAGCCATAGCGCTGGGCATCCTCATAGAAGTAGGGGAGGAAGGGGTTGTCGGCAAACTGCTCCAGGATCAAATTGCATTCATAATCCCGGGCCATCATTTCAGACAAAGTGGTTTTGCCTGAACCGATATTGCCTTCAATGGCAACATATGAATAAGGGATCTCGGGATGTGTCATTGATCTTCTTCCAAAAGGCAAACGTCCAAGTCTTCCCGGTTGTCGATGTACAACTCCTCTACGGTCAGCTTGGTACCGGGCAAACAGAGGTCGCTGGCAATTTCCATCAGGGGTATCAACACAAAGTTACGAACTGGGATCCGGGGATGAGGAATTTCAAGGTCTGAATCTGACACGATTTCACGGCCATAGATCAGGATATCCAGATCGATGGTCCGAGGGCCGTTTTCTTCCAGTCGTTCTCGTCCCATTTCTGCTTCAATGGTCATCAATACCTCGAGCAATGGACGGGGACGAAGGGTGCTTTCTACACCGATGACCTGATTGTAAAACCAGGGTTGATCCGACTTTCCCCAGGGTTCGGATTCATAGATGGAAGAAGCTATCACAATGTTGCCGACCCGGTCTTTGATCAGTTCCCTGGCGTGAGCAAGATGCATGTTCCTGTCTCCAAGATTGCTGCCCAATCCTAAGAAAATCAATTGATCGATCGAGGTCTGAAGCATGAATTCCAACTGTTCAATTTGTCAAAATGAGCAGAACTGATCTACACACGTGATATTTACGTTACTATAGGGAGTTCGCAGACCCAAGTATACAGAAAATGAAGGATCAGTTGGCCGATCAGCATCAGGAAATCAGAACCATTCCGGGATTATTTTTCTGGGGGGCGATTCTGCGTTGGTTGAGCTGGATATCTCCCCGGTTGGCTAGCAAGTTGGTGCTGTTTTTTTTCACCTTTCCAGGTCGAAAAGCGCGGCATTATCGTCAGGATCATCTCTTCTCTGCTGCCAGGAGGTCCTGGGTGATGATGAACGGAAAGCGGTTAAGGGTGTACCAATGGGGGGAAGGACAACGTCGGATACTCCTGCTTCACGGATGGCAAAGTCGAGGCACAGCCTTGCGATATCTGGTACCATCATTTGTAGAACGTGGCCTCACGGTGATCGCTATGGATGCACCCGGACATGGCGAGTCATCCGGATGGCGAACCACCCTGGTCTCTTATGCAAAAGCGATCCGGGCGGTTGATGATATGCACGGTCCTTTTGAAGGGGCCATTACCCATTCATTCGGAGGAAGGGCGCTGGCTTTTGCGCTGGCTTTTGAGGACTATCCGTGGCAGATCAAACAGATCGTGATGCTGGCTGCGCCCAACGCTTACGAAGAGATCATCGATACCTTTATGGTTCAATTGGGATTGCCAGAGAAACTCAAACCGGCTGTCCTCCACAGGATGGCGCAAATGTTGGGCAGATCCGTCACTGAATCAGAGATCTTTTCAATGGGAGAGCTTGTCAAAGCCCGCATACTGTTACTCCATGATGAACAGGACCAGATTGTTCCCATGTGGGAAGCCGAACGCATTGCTTCCAGGCTGCCAGGGGTACGCCTGATGAAAACCCGAGGATATGGACATTTTCGCATGGCCAAATCACCCGAGATTTGGGAAGTCTGTCGCCGCTTCCTCCTCAAAGGCAACTATCAGGAATAAGGAGGTGCGCGCCATTATTCTTTGGGCAGCGAACGTATAGCTTCCAGATATCGACTGACTTCTTTCCGGACCTCCGGAGCAAGGATTATCACGCCAATAATATTGGGGAAGACCATCGCAAAGATCATCGCGTCGGAGAAGTCCACCACCGCACCCAGGCTGGCAGAAGCACCCACAACAACAAAGATCAGGAACAGGCCCTTGTAGATCATTTCATTTTTACGAGTCCGACCAAAGAGGTACAACCAGGATTGTAGACCGTAATACGACCAGGAGATCATAGTCGAAAAGGCAAAAAGCACCACGGCAATGGTCAGGATATAAGAGAAGTGTGGAATCACTGAATCAAAAGCAGTTGCCGTCAAAGTCGATCCGTTCAAACCATCTCCGGCGCCATAGGTCAGGAAGCCACCGTCAATATTAGTAATGACAATGACCAGGGCAGTCATCGTACAGACGACGATCGTATCGATGAAAGGTTCCATCAACGCGACCATACCTTCACTGGCTGGATACTTTGTCCGCACGGCAGAGTGAGCGATGGCAGCCGATCCGACACCCGCTTCATTTGAGAATGCGGCTCTGCGAAAACCCTGAACCAATACGCCTACAAATCCACCGGCAATTCCAATGGGGGAGAAGGCACCGTCAAAGATCAGACCGATGGCAGTCGGGATCTCACTGAATTTGGAAACCAGAATGATCAACGCTGCCGCTACATAGATGCCCACCATGAAGGGGACGATCTTTTCGGTCCAGGCGCCGATCCGTTTGATTCCGCCGATGATCACGATCCCTACCAAAACAGCAAAACCAATACCGATTAAAAATCCGGCAGAACCGGAGTTGATGTTAAAGGTCCCCGTGAGCATTTCCGCAGCCTGGTTGGCCTGGAACATGTTGCCCCCGCCAAACGAACCACCGACACACATGATCGCAAAAAAGACGGCGAAGAACTTACCCAATCTGGCAAGGTTGTATGCAGCCAGACCTTTTTTCAAATAGTACATTGGGCCACCGTATACTGTGCCATCCGGTCCTATATCCCGGTATTTGACACCAAGTGTACACTCCGCAAACTTGGAAGCCATTCCCAGAAAACCGGCCAGGATCATCCAGAAGGTCGCACCCGGACCACCGATGGCGATGGCGATCGCCACACCGGCAATATTCCCCAATCCCACCGTAGCAGAAAGCGCGGCTGTCAATGCTTGAAAATGACTGACCTCGCCATTATGACCCTCGATCCGGATGGTATCCGGTTGGTCACCATCAACGATGTTGATCTCGGATGGGAGTATTTCTGTTTTAGGTCCTTCCAGTCCTGAATATTTCCCCCGGATGATATTGACCGACGTTATCAGGTGACGCAGATTGGGAAATTTGAAATAGAAGGTGAAGTAGGCTGCACCGCCGATGAGGATGATCAACACGATCGGAACGGAGACATCCGGTGACAGGTTGATGCTGTAAAAGACCACATTGCTGATCGCATCCGTTGCCGGTTTGACAAAGTCATTGATGCGTTCATCCAGGCCTTTCGCCATTGCCATTCCCGGGAAAAAGCAGGCCGTGATCAATAGCCAGAAACTCCTGTAGAATCCACGTTCCATACGATCTTGTTGTGTTGGTTGAGAGGGAAAAGATACCTATTTATTGCAATTCTGCAAGATTGCTTTTTCCCGTACGACCCTTCCAGGGCATACCAGGTTTACTTGCAAATTAAAATACGTTTGTATGCATCTTAAAGTCGGCCTCATTACCACCAAAGCCAGGTGAATTGCATATGATATACTGGGTAGAATGGAACGCCATTAGGGCTTATTCCGGGATGGTCATCCGGATGCGCCAATGATGTGGGATCAGGTTGTTGATACGACCGGGAATGACCTTGGCCCATCCCAGTCCCCGACCCTGAAAGGTGACCCGATAGATGCCCTTGGGGCATTCGACGGCCAGGATGGTTTCCTTCTTTAAAAATCGTAATGCATCTTCTTTTTCCAGTTCCAGCTCATCTACTTCTGGACGGCAGATTTCGGATAATGCAAGAGCATGGTCAGGGATGAATACGGTCGGTGTTTTCATCTTTCCCACGATCAGACCGGACTGCAGATCCAGCGGACTGCCGATCAGATCAGCAGCTTCATTCTGGAGTGTTTGAGGGATGGCACGCCAGTTATCCTGCCGCCCTTGATACCAGTAGAAATCTTCTGCTTGAATGAAATTCCGGACGTCGGCAGGCGGAGGAGCAGGTACGCCCAAATGCCGGTTTGCCAGCCGAGTGGATGGTTCTGCATCATGGCCTGTTCCCGGTGAGCTGTTCTTTCGGACCATGCTCATGTACAACCCTTCTCCTGCCAGCAGATGTGGATAGCATCGCACCCCATGGTCAGATTCGACGACACCCCAGTCAGAATGGATCTGCGGCCGGACCTCTGTACAGTCATATGTACGCAGTAATCCCTCGATCTGTTCTTCATTCTCTCCCCGGTTGAATGCACAGGTAGAATAGATCAAATGGCCGCCGGGCCGCAGCAGTGTCATGGCTTGCTCGAGGATGGACTGTTGACGCAAAATACATTTCTGAACCAGTTCCTCAGTCCATTGCCGAAGGGCAACCGGATCTTTTCGAATCATGCCTTCACCAGAGCAAGGAGCATCGACCAGAATGACATCAAACCGTTCAGGATGTCGACTGGCCAGATCCTCCGAGGTGCATCGACCGATGATGACACGAGGGTCACCCCATCGGGTCAGATTCTCGAAGAGGATACTGTGTCGGTTGGGATGGATCTCATTGGCTAGCAAGTAGTCGTCTCCCTGCATCAACGAAAGAAGATGTGTGGCCTTGCCTCCCGGTGCGGCGCACAGATCCAGAAAACTTCGGGATCTAGAGCCAGAAGGAAGCATCTGGTAAAAAGCTTCCAGGATCATGGACGAGGCCTCCTGGACGTAATAACATCCGGCATGGTACAACGGGTCCAGCGTAAACACCGGCCTTTCCTGGATATATTCGCCCATAGGCGACCATGGAACGGATCTGTCCTGCTCTACAGATCGAGATCGCTTGAGTGGATGATGACGGATGGACGTCGGGGAAGGCGTTGTCAACGCATCTCGGAAGGCATCAAAAGAGTCACCCAATTGAGATCGCATTACGTGTTGGAAAGCCAGTGGTAACTCCATGTAGGTACTAAGATAGAATACCTTCCAATGGTCCGCCTTTCCGGAACAGATGATCGACGCGTTCAGTGACCGCTGCATCAGGGATCAATGGCGGTGCATGATGTGGTTTTGTGCGGGCATCCAGAACAAGTGGCCCTTCACAACCCCAATGTTTGTCCCGATAGAAAGACCGCACGCCGTGGATGTCATGCGACGGGTTGGTTCGGGTGAATGTCGTCCACAGAAAGTTGGACAGATTGGCGGCCGCAAAGGAAGCGTCGTCTTGTAGTAGAATCAGGGGGAAGGCCGTCAGATCGGCTCCTTCCAGTGCTTCGAGGAGGGGAGCCAATTGCTTGTCCAGGTCAGAAGGGGACAAGTAGGCGACACCAGACAAAGCGATAACGCCTGGCATCACCAGTTTCGCCTGGTCCCAACCTCCTGGAAGTCGAAGAGGAGGGAGCGTTGTACCCAATGTTCGAATCGACGGTCCACGACTGGCCATGACGACCTTGGAGCCTGCATTCCATCCGGTGCCGGAATAATCCAGGGTGTCCATAGTGGTCTGAGTCTGGAAGTGCAGATCACGATCCCACCGGATCCGGGAAAGCACATGCTGAAAGAAGGGTTCGATGGGATGGCAGGTCAGGTCGGGGTGATCCGAGCCATCTGTGATGATCAGGAATTTCGCCAGCGAGGTCTGCCCTTTGCCCAGGAGGTGATTGGCCTGGGTAAGGATCTCCTCCGGAACCGGTTCTCGAAAGGGCATATAGCGCTCCGATCCCACCGCCAGAAGGAGCGGATGAACACCAGAGTCATCTACGGCATGGACATCCCGGATGCCGGGAAATTCACTGGGGAGGAGATCTCCCACCAGGTCGTGGATCAAACGCCCAAAGATGGAATCTTCCTGGGGTGGCCGACCGACCACCGTGAAATGCCAGATGGGGTCCTTGCGATGGAAGACGTTTTCTACATCCATCACTGGAAAATCATGCTGCAGGCTGTAGTATCCCAGATGATCGCCGAACGGGCCTTCCGGTTTTAAGGCATTCTTCCGGATCGTTCCCGTGATACAGAAGTCGGCTTCATTCGCCAGGAAATGGCCATCAAGAAAGTGATAGGGGAATCGATGTCCATTGAGCATACCGGCGAAGGTCAGTTCTGACAGGCCTTCCGGCAGCGGCATGATCGCTGAAAAGGCATTGGCCGGCGGCCCCCCGACACAGATGGTAGCCCGAAAGGGCTGGTCCGTTTGATTGTATTGCGTATGATGAATCCCGATCCCTCGATGTAATTGGTAGTGGAGTCCGATCTCTTTATTTATCTGGTAGTCATTACCGGATAGCTGGATGCGGTACATCCCCACGTTGGAGGACATGACCTGCCGGCTGCCCGGAGGAAAAGTCACCACCTGAGGGAGGGTGACAAATGCTCCTCCGTCATCCGGCCAGCTTTTCACCATTGGCAGTTGATCGATGGAGGTTCGACCGTATCTGACCTTCGCCTGCTTCCTTTTTCGGGGTAACCCATGTAGTGCCGCGAAGGGAGCCTTACGGTAAGACCAGGGATGACGCAGCAATGCCATCGGGTCTCCTTTCAACTGGACCACCTGTTCCACCAGCGGGAAGGTATCCCGAAAGAGATACCGGGCTCTTTCATAGGTGCCATACAAATTGGACAGTGCCTTGAAGGGAGAACCCACAACCTGGGTAAACAAAAGGGCAGGTCCATCCGCTTCCTGCACTCGACGATGGATCTCGGCCATTTCCAGGTTCGAGTCGACCGGGTGATCGACCCGGACGAGCTGGCCGGTTCGTTCCAGATCGTGGGTGGCTGCGGTAAGACTGCGGTAGGACATACTGAAGTAGTTTGAAACGCAACAAAGATATTCCACATGAGTTTGTAGATTTGCCGGCAACCATACTATGAAACAATATCATCAGCTGTTACACCATATTCTGGATGAGGGCACAGACAAATCAGACCGCACAGGAACCGGAACCAGAAGTGTTTTTGGTTATCAGATGCGGTTTGATCTGGCTGACGGATTTCCTATGGTGACCACCAAGAAATTGCACCTCAAATCCATCATTTACGAATTGCTGTGGTTCCTGAACGGAGATACCAATGTGCACTACCTGCAGGAGAACGGTGTGCGCATATGGAATGAATGGGCGGATGAAGGAGGAGAGTTGGGTCCGGTATATGGAAAGCAATGGCGATCCTGGGAAGGGGCAGATGGGCAGACCCATGATCAGATCCGCGATGCGCTGCATCTGATCCAGAATCAGCCGGATTCCAGAAGGATCATTGTATCCGCATGGAATGTGGGAGATCTGGACAAGATGGCGCTGAGTCCCTGTCATTGTCTGTTCCAGTTTTATGTCAGTGACGGGAAATTATCCTGTCAGTTGTACCAGCGTTCTGCCGATGTCTTTTTGGGGGTGCCCTTCAATATTGCCTCCTATGCCTTGTTGACGATGATGATGGCTCAGGCATGTGATCTGAAACCGGGAACGTTTGTCCACACCTTTGGTGATGTGCATCTCTATGCCAATCATCGAGTTCAGGCAGAATTGCAATTGACCCGGACATGCCGGCCCTTGCCCGAGATGAAAATCAATCCGGAACAAAAAGATATTTTCTCATTTTCTTTTGAAGATTTTACCCTTCTGAACTATGATCCACACCCCCATATCAAGGCTGAAGTGGCCGTATAATTATTTAGATAAAATCTAAATAGATGCTCATCTTAACGTTTTGATTGGTGCTGCTTGGACCGGATTGTATTTTTGCCGTGACATTAAAATGACAATTCCCTCGTATGGTGAATAAGCGATTGATTATCAGCTCACTGCTTTCATTGGTCTTCCTTTTGACCGCCTTCGTCAGCTCGGCACAAGTGTCTGTCGAATCAGGAAAGCAGCTCTTCAAAGCCAATTGTGCGCAATGCCACAATAGGAATATGAAGGATAATTTGACGGGTCCTGCCCTTGGTGGGATATCCGAAAGATGGTCCGGACGAGAAGAATTGTTATACAGTTGGATTCGGAACACCCAATCGGTGATCGCCTCTGGCGATCCATATGCGGTGGATCTCTATAATACCTGGAACAAGGTATTGATGAATCCTTTCCCCAATCTGACGGACGATGAGATCGGGTCCATCCTGGCCTATATCGATGCGGTCCACAATGGCACGGAAGGAGGCAACGCCGCCGCCGCTGCAGGTGCTGTTGCCGTCGTCGAACAACCCAAGACGAATTATACCTTGATCTACAGTGTCCTGGCCATCTTGCTGGCTTTGATCGCTCTGATTCTTGCACGGATCGTCGGCAATCTGGATCACATGAATAAAGTCGCTGCGGGCGATTCCGAAGCCCCACGACCATCTATCCGTGAAATCCTGACATCCAAGTCTGTGATCGCATTCGTGATCTTTGCCCTCATCGTGCTCGGTGGTTATACCACGGTCAACAATGCTATTTCATTCGGCCGGCAACAGAACTATCAGCCAGAACAGCCGATTAAGTTTTCACACGCGACCCATGCCGGGGTCAACAAGATCGATTGCCAGTATTGTCATGACGGAGCACGTCGGAGCAAGCAAAGTGTTATACCATCTGCGAATACATGTATGAATTGCCACAAGGCCATCAAAAAGGGATCGACCTATGGTACAGCGGAATTGACCAAGATCTTCGCTTCTGTCGGATACGATCCCACGACGGACACCTATATAGAGAACTACGATCAAATGGCCACCGAGGATATCGAAGCCATCTATAAGAAGTGGATCGCAGACAATTATATCGCGGATAAGGAGCTGGCCTCCCTGGATGCAAAAGGGGAGAAGGCCGTCAAGGACCAATGGAATAACCTGGTCAATTCATTGACCAGTGAGCATGATCCGAAGATCGGTGGCCCGATCGAATGGAATCGAATCCACAACCTTCCCGACCATGTCTATTTCAATCATTCTCAACACGTAACCGTCGGCAAATTGGATTGCCAGCAATGCCACGGCAAGGTGCAAGAGATGGAAGTTGTCAAGCAGTATGCTACCCTGAGCATGGGCTGGTGTATCAATTGCCACCGCCAGACTGAAGTGAAGTTCATGGACAACGACTACTATAAATCGTATGAGAAATACCACCAGGAATTGGCCTCCGGAAAACGGGAAAAGGTCACGGTGGAAGACATCGGAGGTACAGAATGCCAAAAATGTCATTATTAAACCACTCATCCGTCATCGCCAAATCAGCTAATCACCTTCTATGAAGCAGCCTAGTAAGGAAATGTGGGTTAGTGCCCAGGACCTACGGAATGATCCGGAGCTCCTGGCCGCCGCAAACCGCGAATTTCCAGAAACCTCCATCGTCGAAGATCTTGGGAAGGAAGGAACCATGGATCGCCTGGAATCCTCTCGCCGTGATTTTCTCAAGTTTCTTGGATTCAGCCTTGGCGCCGCAACAGTCGCTGCTAGCTGTGAGATCCCGGTGAAGAAGGCCATACCTTATGTGATCAAGCCGGATAGTATTGTTCCAGGCGTGGCTTCCTATTACGCCAGTGCCTATGTGGACGGTGGTGATTTTCTTCCGGTACTTGTGAAGACCCGCGAAGGTCGGCCAATCAAGATCGAGGGAAATGCCATTTCCCCGATGACAGGTGGTGGTACCAGCGCCCGCGCTCAAGCATCCGTCCTCAGCCTGTATGACACCAATCGCCTCCAGTCCGCTGGGAAGGTCGAAAACGGTCAGGTAGCTGCCATGTCATGGGATGATCTGGATAAGGAAGTGAAGGCCAGTCTGACCAAGGGTGGTGCGATCCGATTGTTGTCGCGCACAGTTATCAGCCCCAGCGCACAAGCTGCGATCGCGGCATTCTCTGCAAAATATCCCAACACCAGTTGGATCCAATATGACCCGATCTCCTGTTCGGCACTCCTGGATGCCCAGGAAATGAGCTATGGTGTCCGGGCTTTGCCCTCCTACCATTTTGATGCAGCCGAAGTGATCGTCAGTTTTGACGCCGACTTCCTGGGTACCTGGATCTCTCCGGTCGAATACGCACGGGCCTATAGTACGGGTCGTAAAGTGAAGAACACGAAATCTGTACGGATGTCTCGCCATTATCAGGTGGAGAGCTTTATGTCCATGACAGGTTCGAACGCCGACCACCGGATCATGGTCAAGCCTTCGGAACAAGGGGCGGCAATCGCTGCACTATATAATGCGGTGGCCTCTGCCAATGGGGCAGCGACCATCAATGCGCCTGCTTTGAACGACAAAGCCAAAAAGGCCATGACCAGAGTGGCAGCCGACCTGATGAAGGCAGCCGGCAAGGGCCTAGTTGTTTGCGGGGTCAATAATCTCGCGGAACAGGTTTTGGTGGCCAAGATCAATGCCCTGCTCGGCAACGATGGCACCACAGTTACCCAAAATGACAACAGTTTCCAGCGCCAGGGTTCCGACAAGAACCTGACAGGGTTGATCAATGAAATGAACTCCGGGGCTGTCGGAACACTGATCGTTCTGGATGGCAATCCGGCTTTCGATCACGCGCAAAGTGAAGCATTCCGCAAGGCAATGGCCAAGGTCGGGACTCGTATTGCCTGTGCCGGAACACTGGAAGAAACAGGCGCATTGAGTACACATGTGGCGCCTACCACCCACCTGCTGGAAAGCTGGGGAGACGCTTATCCCAAGAAAGGCCAGTTCTATCTGATCCAGCCAACGATCGCGCCATTGTTCCCTGTTCGTCAATGGGAACTGAGTCTGCTGGTTTGGGCAGAGAGCGCTGAATTGGACAACACGTCTGATCAGCCTTATTACGAATTTGTCAAGAAGAACTGGGAGCGTTCGGTATATCCGAGCCAGTCTGGTGGCAAGAGCTTTAATTCCTTCTGGGAAAGTTCCTTGCACGATGGTATGCTTCTGGTCAGTAGTGCACCTTCTGCCGGTAGCAATTCTGCTGATGTATCTTCAGTAGCTTCCGGTTTGACCAGACCTTCTGATGGAGAAGAGATTCAGTTTTTTGAATCCATCAATATGGGCGCTGGTCAGTTTGCTGGCAACCCATGGCTGCAGGAACTATCGGATCCGATCACCCGATGTGTATGGGGTAACTACCTGTTCGTACCCATCGGTTGGGACGGCGGCAACGACTATACCTTCTTCAAAGGACTGGAAGACGGAGACCGTGTCAATCTGGAGATCAATGGTATTTCGCGGACAGTGACCATCGTTCACCAGTTTGGTTTAATGCCAGGGACCTATGCCATCGCATTGGGTTACGGGCGTCAGACTGTTGGAAAAGCGGGTCGGGATATCGGCACTAATGTGCAGGATTTCCTCACAGTCAACAAGAATGGGTATGCGTCCTCCTATGCGGTTGCTCCGGTTGTTTCCGGAAAAGTCGGTCGGGATAAGGAATTTGCCTGTGTGCAGCATCATCACACTATGGGTGTGACAGGGGCTGATCCGAAGACCGGGAAGACCATCAATGTTGATGAGAAGACAGTGGCCACTATCGGAGAAGGCTATCAGGGTTCGCTCGTAGATCGTTCCATCATTTTCCGGGGCAATCTGGCTGAGTTGGATCAACTGGAAGAAAAGATCCATGAAAAGCGGGAGGAGTTCCAGAATCTCAATGATAAAACCTTATACCCCAGTTATGATGATGTCTATGCGATGGGCCATCACTGGGGCATGCACATCGATCTGAATGCGTGCATCGGTTGCAGTGCCTGTACGGTGGCCTGTATGGCGGAAAACAATGTGCCGGTCGTCGGTAAGAAAGAGGTGTTCCGCCACCATGAGATGTCCTGGCTGAGGATCGATCGATATTTCTATGGAGAGCTGGAAAACCCCAATGTGGTTTATCAGCCCATGATGTGTCAGCATTGTGACAATGCTCCATGTGAGAACGTCTGTCCGGTTTCGGCGACGAACCACAGCTCGGAGGGCCTGAATCAAATGGCTTACAATCGTTGCATTGGTACACGTTACTGTGCCAACAACTGTCCATATAAAGTACGTCGCTTCAACTGGTTGGATTACACCACCGCAGACCTCTTCCCTGCAAACGAACCACGTTTGAATGGTGAGGAAATGCCATTTGGTGCGGACAACCTGACGCGAATGGTGTTGAATCCAGACGTAACAGTCCGGTCTCGCGGTGTGATGGAAAAGTGCAGTTTCTGTGTACAGCGGATCCAGGAGGGCAAACTGACAGCCAAGCGCGAGGGCAGAATACTTCGTGACGGTGACGTCAAATCTGCTTGTATGACCGCCTGTCCAACGGATGCCATCACGTTTGGTGATCTGAATAATAAGGAGAGCCAACTCAATAAGGATCTGGAATCACCATTGGTGTACCAGGTGCTGGAAGAGGTCAATACACGTCCTTCGGTCAACTACCGTGCGCGTGTACTCAACCGTGACGAATCACTCGAAAGCTAATTGCCTCAATTAAAAAGCTAGGAATATATGCACGCTCCTGTTGCACCCGTTAGGGAACCATTGATTGAAGGGCATAAGTCCTATCACAATATCACAGAGGATCTCTGTGCACCTACAGAGAAGGCACCCAGTCTTGCCTGGATCATTGCTTTCATCGTCTCTGTAGGGACCATGACTTTTGGCCTGTTTTGTCTGGCCTGGACGGTTTGGTTTGGCATCGGTTCCTGGAACCTGAACAGGACCATCGGTTGGGGATATGATATTACCAACTTTGTCTGGTGGATCGGGATTGGACACGCCGGCACCCTGATTTCAGCCGTTCTTTTGCTCTTTCGGCAGAAGTGGCGTACCGGGGTCAACCGGGCGGCTGAAGCCATGACCATCTTCGCGGTGATCTGTGCCGGTTTGTTCCCGGCTACACACACTGGTCGTCCATGGTTTGACTTCTTCATGTTTCCCTATCCGAATACGCGGGGTCCACTTTGGGTGAATTTCAATTCTCCACTTCTTTGGGACCTGTTTGCGATCAGTACATATTTTACGGTATCACTGTTGTTCTGGTATACCGGTCTGGTACCTGACTTCGCAACAGTTCGTGACCGTGCCGTAGGTTTTCGGAAGAAAATGTATAATGTGCTGTCATTTGGGTGGACGGGTTCTGCCAAGCATTGGCAGCGTTGGGAAGCACTCTCGCTGGTCCTGGCTGGTCTGGCTACACCTCTGGTCCTTTCAGTACACACGATTGTGAGCTTTGACTTTGCCACCTCTGTTATACCAGGATGGCACACGACGATCTTCCCGCCCTATTTTGTTGCAGGAGCAATCTTCTCAGGATTTGCTATGGTGCAGACCCTGATGATCATCACACGGAAGATCCTCAACCTCCAGCAGTATATCACCATCAATCACATCGAATCGATGAATAAGGTGATCCTGTTGACGGGTACCATCGTCGGTGTGGCTTACCTCACCGAGTTGTTCATTGCCTGGTATTCCGGGTATCTCTATGAGCAATTTGCCTTTTTTAACAGAGCTACGGGCATTTATTGGTGGGCCTATTTTGGTATGATGGCCTGTAACGTCCTCTCGCCGCAGATCTTTTGGGTCAAAAAGTACCGCCGGTCTATTTATATCGCCTTCCTGATGTCCATTTTCGTGAATATCGGGATGTGGTTTGAGCGGTTTGTGATCATAGCAACGACCCTGGCTCGGGACTATCTGCCTTCAAGCTGGAGTTATTATACGCCTACATGGGTGGAGATTGGGATCTATCTAGGTACCCTCGGTATCTTCTTTACGCTCTATCTGCTGTTCACCCGCCTGGCTCCCGTTGTGGCTGTTGCGGAGGTCAAGCATATTCTCAAGTCCGCAGGGGATCAATACATTGGCGAGAGAACCAAGGGTTCCCAAGGATCAGAAGCTATTCATGAATCTGCCCATTAATTGCCGGAAACAATGAGTCAACACACAAAGGAAGTTTTCTACGGCCTGTACAACGATGAGGAGGATCTGATCCACGCCATCGAGGAGGCCAATGCACAGCACCTGGATATTATGGATGTGTATACCCCCTTTCCGGTTCATGGACTGGAAAAGGTGATGCATCTGGAGGAGTCGCGATTGCATATCGCTGGCTTTGTATTCGGATCGCTTGGGTTTTTTACAGCTTTCGGATTCATGACGTGGGTTTTTACCCGTGACTGGCCGATCATTTTTGGTGGAAAACCCTATTGGTCTGTCCCGGCGTTCATCCCGATCACCTTCGAGTTGACCGTATTATTTGCGGCGATCGGAATGGTGGTTTCTTTCTATACAGTATGCGGACTGGGCCCTGGTGTCACAAATCCGGTGCTGGACGATCGAATCACGGATGACAAGTTCTGTATCGCTTTCGAAACGGCAAACGCTGATCTGAATGCACTGAAGGCATTTTTTGCCAAAACAGGTGCCGGAGAAGTACATACCAAAACGATATAAATTTTGGCTTCATGTATAAAATGATCCTGTTACGACGTAATTCATTTCTCCTGTTTGGAGCCCTGGCCCTGTTGAGTTTGCCAGCCTGTTCTCCTGCAAGTGGAGATGAGACCGGGCATGAATTCATCCCGGATATGGTGCATCCTGTTTCCTTTGAGTCCAATCTGTACAGTGATTACAGCTTGAATTCATGGGATGATAAAAGTGTGATCGACCGACGGACGCTCAGCCAGCCACGGAATCCGGTCAACGGCACCATCGCTCGGGGCTATGCCGGTTCTCGTGCAGATAATGACGCGATCCTCCAGGGCAGCTTCAATGCCAATACGATTGCTACTCCAGCCAATGGTTCTGTTCCCTACCATTATACCGATACAGAAGAAGAACGGGCGCGGGCGATGGCGGAGATCACCACGAATCCGTTTCCGGTGACCACCAATGGATTGGAGCGAGGACAGCAATTGTTTACGATCTATTGTGCCATATGCCATGGTGAAAAGGCAGATGGTGCCGGCTATCTGGTGCGGGAAGACGGAGGTCTCTATCCGGCACAACCTGCAAATCTGGTTTCGGATGATTTCATTGCCTCTTCTGAAGGGCGATTCTATCACAGCATCATGTATGGAAGGAACATGATGGGCGGATACAGTGACAAACTTTCCTATCAGGAACGTTGGGATGTGATCCACTATATCCGCTCCCTGCAGGCAAAAACGAAAGGAATGACATACGGCCCCTCGGCTGATATGTCTACAGATAGTGCATCACCGGTAGAAGCGTCTGCTGGGATGGAAGGTGCACACTAAACGAAAGGAAACCAAACACGCAACACTCTAATTCACGGATGGAAATGATGAGCGGAGACCATTCTTTTACAATGACCGGCCGGGAGCGAAATGTGCTCTTCGGATTTATGGGTCTTGGGCTACTCTGCATTGTACTCACCTTGATTGGTGACGATGCAGTGCATTCGCGGTTTTGGTCAAATTACTTGATCAATGCGGTATTCTTTACCGGAGTATCCTTTATCGCACTCTTTATCATAGCAGCTTTTACCACCACTTATACAGGTTGGTATATTGTTGTAAAACGGATCTGGGAGGCATATGCACAATTTCTGTGGGTAGGCCTGATACTCATGCTCGTTCTGATCGCCGGTATCTGGGGACATTTTCATCACCTTTATCACTGGGCGGATGAAGCAGCTGTTGCTGAAGACCCCGTCCTCCTGGGTAAATCGAGCTTCCTCAACAAATACTGGTATACGTTTGGCACATTAATCATCCTGGGCACCTGGTATTTTTTCTTTGCCCGCCCCATGCGGAAGATGTCTTTGAAAGAAGATGCCGAGGGCCACGATACCAGCTTCTCCCTGTATCGCAAGTACAAAAAGTATGCAGCCATTTTCCTGCCCATTGGTGCGTTCACCAGTGCTGCCATGATCTGGCAATGGGTGATGTCTGTAGATGCTCATTGGTATAGCACCATGTATGCCTGGTATGCCACATCCAGTTGGTTTGTCGCGTGTCTGGCGCTCACCATCATGATGGTGATCTACCTGAAAGGTCGTGGAGTGCTTCCTTTTGTGACCACCGAACACCTGCATGACCTGGGTAAATACCTGTTCGCATTCAGTATTTTCTGGACCTATCTATGGTTCTCACAATACATGCTGATCTGGTATGCCAACGTCGGCGAGGAAACAGTTTATTTTCATACACGGATCAATGAATACCCGGTGTTGTTCTACGGCAACCTGGTCCTCAACTTCGTCGTGCCGTTCTTTGTCCTGATGCGGAACGATACAAAGCGCAAAACGGGTTCACTGTTCTTTGTCGCATTTGTCGTTCTTCTGGGCCGGTTTCTGGATTTTTTCCAGATGGTCAAGCCTGGAGTCCTTCATACCACTCATGAAGCTCTGGCTCATCACGGAGAAGAGGCGGCAACGGAAGCAGCTCATCACGCCAGTACGTTCACAGCGGGATTTACCATCCCAGGACTGCTGGAGATCGGTACCTTCCTGGGCTTCCTGGCCTTCTTTATATTCTTCGTGTTCAAACAGATGGAGAAGGCTCCATTGGTGCCGAAGAATGACCCCTATTTGGCTGAAAGTTTGCATCACCACGTACAATAATCTACCCCAATGACGCCATTATTGATACTCATCTGCCTTGTCCTGATCACAATCGTTGTGATCCAGATCGGAAAGGTGACCGAATTGGCCTCCTCTATCCGGGGAGAAGAAGACACTCAAGTAGAGATCAACCGCTGGAGCGGGATACTGTCTCTTGTCTTTGTTGTGGTTTTCCTCATCGGATGCGTCTATTCGGCGGCTTACTACAAAAACTACATGTTGGGGTACGGGCCACACGATGCGGCCTCCGCTCATGGTAGTTCGATCGACTTCCTCTTCGATGTGACACTGTTCTTTACAGGGATCGTGTTTGTGATCACGCACATAGCCTTGTTCTGGTTTGCATACAAGTACCAGGGGAAGAAAGACAGACAAGCCGAATTCATTTCACACAACAATAAGCTGGAAGTGATCTGGACTCTGGTGCCGGCCATCGTGATGACATTATTGGTCATCAGCGGACTGGACGCCTGGAATGAGATCATGCCAGATGTAGGAGATGACGAAGACTATATCGAGATCGAAGCGACGGGCGTTCAATACAACTGGCTCCTGCGTTACCCCGGCCCGGACAATTTGTTGGGTACCCGGAACTTCAAACTGATCACCGGGGTAAACCCACTTGGTCAGGATTGGACGGATCCGAAGAACCAGGATGATCTCCAGCCCTCTGAGATCGTCTTACCTGTCAATAAAAAGGTCAGAGTTCGAATTACCTCACGTGATGTTCTACACAGCTTCTTCCTACCGCACTTCCGTGTGAAAATGGACGCTGTTCCAGGAATCCCGACATACTTCATCTTTACCCCTACAAAAACCACAGAGGAGTACCGACAGTCATTGAGCTACTATCCTGAATATCAGGTGCCGTCGGATCCCGATGATCCGGAAGGCCCTCAACGGTGGGAAACATTTGAGTACGAACTGGCTTGTGCAGAACTCTGCGGTATGGGTCATTTCAGTATGCGGAGGGTGGTTCGGATCGTTTCTGAGGCCGAATATGAAGCATGGCTGTCTCAGCAGAATTCCTACTATTTGGGGAATATTCGCAATGGTGATGAAGATCCACTGAAAGGCAAGCTCCTGGACGTGGAGATCACACAACACAAGAAGGAATTCACATCGGCCTTGAACCTGGCCCTGTCTGCACCTGATTCTGTCGAGAAAGTGGTTCAACTCAACTATGTACAGTACGAAACAGGCGCCGCCAATTTGACTTCTGACAGCCGATATGAACTGGATAATCTGGTCGAGGCATTGAAGGCGAACAGCAATATGCGGATTGAAATCGCCGGACATACCGACAATGTGGGGGATGCTGTGAACAACATGGCATTGTCGCAATCCAGAGCTAATGTGGTTGCCGAATATCTGCAAAAGCAGGGTGTGGATGCCAGCCGGTTCACAGCTCGAGGTTATGGGCAGACCCGGCCTTTGGTCAGTAATGACACTGATGAAAATCGTGCGAAGAATCGTCGCACTGAATTTAGAATTCTTTCAAATTAACTTTTGAACGTATCGTAGCTATGGCAAATACGAGAACATACGACGAAGATGTCCTGATCGAAGAACATGGATTTGAAGATCATTTCCATGATCATCATCATGGGGATAAGTATCAGACCAGTTTTCTGACCCACTATATCTTCAGTCAGGATCACAAGATCATTGCCCGACAGTTTCTGATCACCGGTATTTTCTGGGGATTGATCGGCGCAATGATGTCAGTGATCTTTCGCCTTCAATTGGGTTTCCCTGAAGAAAGCATGGCCTGGATCAAGCCACTGTTAGGAAAATGGATCACTGTCAATGAAGATGGGTTTGGGACGCTGGCTCCGGAATTCTATTATGCCCTGGTCACCATGCATGGCACCATTCTGGTCTTCTTTGTCTTGACGGCAGGTCTATCCGGGACATTTGCCAATTTGTTGATTCCGTTACAGCTGGGTGCGCGCGATATGGCGTCACCGCTGTTGAACATGTTCTCCTATTGGTTCTTCTTCCTGGCGGGCGTGATCATGTTCTACTCCCTTTTTCTCAGTACAGGGCCATTTGCCGGAGGGTGGACAGCATACCCCCCTTTGAGCATCTTGCCTCAGGCATCCAGTGGATCGGGAGCTGGGATGACCCTCTGGACACTCAGTCTGGTCCTTTTTGTGGTTTCTGTGCTGCTCGGTGGGATCAACTATGTGACCACCATCTTGAATTTGCGGACGAAAGGCATGAATATGTGGCGGATGCCACTGACCATCTGGGCGTTATTTCTTACCGCCATCCTGGGTATCCTTTCTTTCCCTGTCCTGGCTGCCGGTTTCTTTTTGCTGATGTGCGATCGTACCCTGGGTACCAGTTTTTATATCAGTGAGATCTTTGTTGGAGGCCAGGCACTCGAGAATGTCGGCGGTAGCCCCATCCTCTACCAGCATTTATTCTGGTTCCTCGGACACCCGGAAGTATACATCATTATCCTGCCAGCCATGGGACTTGTATCCGAAGTTCTGGCGGTGCACTCCAGGAAGCCGATTTTCGGCTATAAGGCCATGGTCTTCTCCATGCTGGCCATTGGATTCCTGTCCTTTATCGTCTGGGCCCACCATATGTTCATGTCGGGTATCAATCCATTCCTGTCCAACTTCTTTGTGGTCTTCACCTTGATCATTGCGGTGCCCTCGGCGGTGAAGGTGTTCAACTGGATCACGACCCTCTACAAAGGGAATATTCGATTTACGGCGGCCAGCCTGTTTGCCATAGGATTCGTGTCGATGTTTATTTCCGGTGGTTTGACAGGTATATTCCTGGGTAACTCCGTCCTGGATATTCAATTGCATGATACTTATTTTGTAGTTGCCCACTTCCACATTGTGATGGGTGTAGCCGCATTTTTTGGCATGTTTGCCGGCGTGTACCACTGGTTCCCCCGGATGTTTGGCCGTTTCATGAATGAGACATTGGGCCGGATCCATTTTTGGGGTACCCTCATTGGTGCCTATGCCGTCTTCTGGCCGATGCACTATTTGGGCATGGCCGGTGTGCCTCGTCGATACTACAGCTTTGACAACTTCGATACGTTTGCCCACTTTGATGGGATGAACAAGTTCATTACCGTGGCGGCGATGATTGTCTTTGTCCTGCAGGTGTTATTCATTGTCAACTTCTTCTACAGCATATTCAAGGGTAGAAAGCAGAAGACCAAGAACCCCTGGGGGGCGACTACCTTGGAATGGACTGCGCCGATCGATGCGCCCCATGGCAACTGGCCAGGGAAGATCCCGGCCGTTCACCGCTGGCCCTACGATTACGGAAAGGATGGGGAAGACTTTATTCCTCAGATCGCACCGCTGGCGGAGGGAGAAAAAGATCACGGGCATTAACCGACCATCCATTTATTTCGCAGACTCAAGATCAGAGCTTACATGGCATTTACAATTCAGGCAATTCAACTCATCCGAACACGACTCGCGGAATATGCGGTGTTGGTGAAGTTGCGGTTGACCCTGTTGGTTGTATTCTCCTCCGTATTCGGCTACTTTCTGGGTGCAGATGTCATCCAGGGCAGTATTTTGTTGCTGGTCGTGGTCGGTGGGCTCTTTGTCACTTTTGCAGCGAACAGCATGAATCAGGTTCTCGAAAAGGACTATGATCGTCTGATGAAGCGCACACAAAACAGGCCGTTGGTGACCGGTACGATCAGTGTGTCGGAGGCGGTCTTGTTTTCCGGGATTAGTTGCGTGATCGGCGTTGTTTCACTGGCTGCAATCAATATGTGGGCGGCGTTGTTTGGAATGATCTCATTCCTGTTATATGCATTTGTATATACGCCTCTGAAGCGGATCCACCCCATAGCTGTCCTGGTGGGGGCCATCCCGGGCGCTATGCCCGTCTTTATCGGATGGGTGAGTGGTTCCGGCATGTTGGCGCAAGAAGGATTGCTCCTTTTTTCACTCCAATTCTTCTGGCAATTCCCACATTTCTGGGCAATCGCCTGGTTGGGGCATGAGGACTATAGTCGTGCTGGCTTCAAGATGCTTCCTGAAGCGTCTGGATTACCCACTCGAGAAACAGCGCGTCAATCCCTGATCTATGCCAGCATGCTGACGATTCTGCCCATTCTGTTTTATGTTTTTGGCTTTACCAGTTGGCTCGGCCTGGGTATCCTGTTGCTCCTGGGGGCGTACTATACACGAGCCGGATATTCGTTCTATCGCTTGTTGGATGATGGGTCAGCCAGACGCTTGTTGTATGCCTCATTTCTTTACCTCCCCATGGCCCTGATCGGGTTGTTTGTGGATCAATGGTTACTCGGATGACGGAAGCGACGATCAAACCGACACCTGTTCTATTCACAGGTAAGTGGCACCCAAAGAAATTTGCGTTGTTGCTGGCCATTGCAGGCATTATTATGATGTTCTCTGCATTGACCTCCGCATATATCGTCCGGAAAGCTGCGGGTAACTGGCTTGAATTCAAATTACCTGCTATTTTCCTGTACAATACCATTGTGCTGATCATCAGTTCGGTGACAGCACACCTGGGGTATCAGGCTTATCTGAAAGGTCAGGCCAGCCGTTATCGCTGGTTGACAGCGATCACCTTCGGTCTGGGATTGTTATTTCTGGGACTTCAAGTCCTCGGATGGGAACAATTAAAAAGCATCGGGGTAACACTTGATGGCAATCCTTCCGGATCCTTCATTTATGTGATAAGCGGTGTTCACGCAGCCCATGTTCTGGGTGGCATTGGTGCATTGTTGCTGGGTGTCAAAACGGCTTTCGGGCCTTTCAAACAATCTCCCCGGAGAACATTGCGTATTCAGCTGGTGAATACCTATTGGCATTTTGTGGATGCCCTCTGGATCTATTTGATCATATTTTTTATCGTCCAATAATATCAAGACCAAAGGAATGGCTATGGATAGTGTTGCAGTTCATTCAAGCGTCGCTGAGAACGACCAAGACATGTGGGAAGGCGCCAAGGAACCCTTCAAGGCGAGCTATGGCAAGCTGATGATGTGGTACTTTCTGGTGTCTGATGCCTTTACATTTGCCGGTTTTCTGATCGCCTATGGCACACTGAAGTTCAGTGTGCCGACCTGGCCTCTGCCGGATTTTGTATTCTCATCACTCCCGGGCGGTATTCACCATGCCCCGCTGATCTTTGTGACGATCATGACCTTTGTCCTGATTGCATCTTCCGTTACCATGGTACGCGCCGTACAGGAGGGGCAACGGGAAAACAAGAATGGCGTGGTCTTCTGGATGGGCATGACCATTCTCGGCGGTCTGGCCTTCCTCGGTTGTCAGGCATGGGAGTGGACAACCCTCATCGCCGGTGAAAATATGACAGTGACCACCAACCCTTTCGGTTCGCATGTGGTCGATGGCGTTTATCTGGACGATGAACATGGTCATCCCTATGAAGCTTCTATTCCTGCAGAGTCGTTCCATGCTGGAGAGACCTACCTGATCCATAAGGATCATGAAACGGAGGAGTGGATCCGCCGTCGATACCAAACCGCTGACGGACATGTTGGCATACAGGAATTTGGCCCAAAAGCATTTGGGGCATTGTTCTTCTTTATTACAGGATTTCACGGATTTCACGTGTTCTCCGGAGTACTCTTCCTCTTGATCATCATGTTGAATGCCGCCAGTGGGCTCTATGCTGCCAGGAAGAATGGATATGAAATGGTAGAAAAGATCGGGTTGTATTGGCACTTCGTAGACCTTGTCTGGGTGTTTGTATTCCTCGCGTATTATCTACTCTAATCATCTATTGACAACGACAATCCTATCGATTCATGGAACATAACGATATCAATCACGCGAAGAAGGTGGTCTTTAAAGGCCTGATCCTCCTCGGCATTATTACCATTCTTGAGGTTCTGATCGCACTGTTTGGCAATGGCCATCTGATCGAGGGCGTCCGCTTGTCCAAGTGGATCATGTACCCACTGATGATCGGGCTCAGCCTGTATAAAGCTTACTTCATTATTTATGAGTTCATGCATATGAAGTACGAGCTGAAAGGCCTGCGCTACAGTGTTCTATTACCTATGTTTCTCCTCGTTTGGGCGGTGATCGCATTCTTCAACGAAGGGAACAATTGGAAACACAATCGTCAGGTGATCCAGGAGCGCAACCAGATCGGCCTGGAAGAAATGCATACCCCACCGCCCCCTGCTGCCACCCATGGTGAAGAAGGAAAACCGGAGGGCGAACATTAAGCTGTTGATCTTGTTCTACCAAATGAACTGACGATGGTTCAGTCACATTGATGCAAGAAAATACCGAACATAAAGAAAGGCCATCCCGTAAACGGAGGGCCTTTCAATTTATTTTTCTGTTTCTCCTGTTGGTCGTTGCGCCTATCGGTTCGTGGTTGTATCTCCGTTCTGGATTGGAATATCGAAAGGAACATCTGTTGACTTTGGAGGAAGGGCGACCCATCCCTTTTGGAGCCTGGATGGACCTGGATGGAAATACAGTTTCTTCAGATCAGTGGACTGAACAGATCAGTCTGATCCTTTTTGCAAAGAGTAGGGAGGAGATGAAGTCCCAGATGGATCGCTTGTCTCGGGTGCTGTCCCAATTTGATGATCGTGAGGATGTACTCTTTTATCAGATCTTACCTGATTCTACCTATCGATCCGAAGATCTTCCTGAAGATACCGCTCAATGGAAAATCCTGTTTCCAAAGAATTCTGGCGTAGATTCTATGTGGATTGCCTGTGAATCTGCATTTCCGGTTGATCCGGTATCCCACGTCTTTCTCATCGATCGAAGAAAACAGTTGCGCCAGGCATTTTCCATCAGCGATAAAGCTTCCCTCACCAGCCTGGTGGAAGTTGTCGCCATCCTGTTGCCTCCGCGAAAGTTGGTTCATCCTGAGTTGAATAGAACAAAAGAAAGATGATGGAACCGGAACAGAAAGTCAAACAGCTGGACCGTTGGGCCTGGGTTATCAGTGTGCTGGTCCTGATAGCTGTTCTGATGATGCGCAGGATCAAGATATCTACAGGCATCGACTTCTCCTTTTTGCCCCCTTTCCATGCCAGTGTCAATGCCATTACATTTATCGTGCTGATTGCAGGATATCGGGCCATTCGGGCAGGTGAAATTGCCAGGCATAAATTCAGGATGTCTCTGGCCTTGATCTTGTCTGTATTGTTTTTGATCTCCTACGTTGTGTATCATATCACCACTCCAGAAACGCGATATGGAGGTGAGGGGATTTGGCGAATTGTCTACTTCTTCTTGCTATTGACCCATGTGCTCCTGGCAGCCGGAATACTTCCGTTTATCCTGTTTACCTTTATCCGTGGTTATGCGGGCGTGATCGAACGCCACCGCAAATTGGCCCGCTGGGTGTTCCCGGTTTGGGCATACGTTGCAGCCACAGGCCCGATTTGTTACCTGATGTTAATGCCTTATTATGCGTAGATCCCCCACCTTATTCATTGGCCTTTTGATCCTGGTGATCTGTTTGTTCGGGGCCAGTGATATTGTCGCTCAATGTCCGATGTGTCGCATGTCTGCCGAATCCAATATGGCCAATGGCGGAACAGCAGGGAATGGTCTGAATGCTGGCATCCTGTATATGTTGGCCACCCCTTATCTGCTGGTCGGGACATTCGTGTTCCTATGGTGGCGGAACAAGAAAAAATCTGAACAGCAACTGGAAGATAAATGACCTTCTGTTGATCCGACATTGAAAACGGGCACTCCTGCATTTGAGGAGTGCCCGTTTTTTTGCTTTCTATGGTCGAGATCTAGGTTAGAATGGCATCTGCACCCCGGCGGTAATGTTGAATCCACTATTACGGATACGGATGTCTACGATCGGATCATTCAGCATATCGGTGAACCCGTGCTGGAAGCTTCCCTGCAGGAAGAAGTCGGCTCTGCCAGCCTCGAAGACCAGCCCGGCACCGGCGATTCCGCCCACCTCAAACTGATTATAGCGGTTGTTGGTCATATCAATATCATAGGAACCAATATTGAAATCAAGGATCAGGTTGGCTTTCAGATCGACCTGTCCATCGATGGCATAACTCAGATGAGGGCCAGCAAAGATGTAGGGTCTGACCGGGCCATCAGTGAATGAGTATTTCAAAAGGAGGGGCAATTCCAGGTATTGGACGCGTGTGATGGCTTCGGCACCGATCGGAACCGGGATGTTGAAGATGTCAAATTCAAACCCTTCTCGCACCCGAAATCCTTTTTCGGCATAATTCAGTTCAGGACGGAAGGCCAGTCGATCGTTGATCGGTATTTCGGCATGAATGCCGGCAGTCGCACCGGTCCAGTAAGAATTTTCAGGGATCCAGCTTTCGGAGATGCCTTTGATCTGGACTTTGTTGGGATGTATCCCGCCATGAGCGCCGAAGATAATCTGCGCTTGCAAGAAAAGAGGTGACATCAGCATCATGGCCAGGATGGCGAGGTAGGTGAAGCGTTTCATGGCTTATTGTTTTAAAGGTTCACTACTGAGACACCATGAAAGGACGGGATAGGCTTATGAAACTGTGAAGACCTCTTAAGAGAGCATTAAAAGATTGGTCTGGTGAGATGACCGGATAGTGATATGAACAATAGACGGATGCAGGATCCTCTGCGGCTATGCAGTGGTAGTTCCTTTGTAAATAGACAGGGCTGTCATCAGCCAACCCGCAGTGAGTAGCAAACCGCCGACAGGTGTAACAGGTCCGAGAAATCGAACAGGTAAATGGTGCACATCCAGCGTGCTCAACAGGTAGAGGGATCCGGAAAAACACAGGATGCCCCATAGGAAGAATCGGGAAGCCATTTTTTTTGATCGTGCATCCCCGGGCATGAGCAAAACGGCCAACGCTGCTACGGTGTGAATGAAATGATAGAAAGAGGCCGTTTTCCAGACCTGGATCGAATCAGCAGATACCAGGTCGCGCAGTGCATGAGCCCCAAAAGCACCCAGGATCACAGCGATCGCCCCCGAAAGGGAAAGGATAAGGAAAGCGGAACGGAAAGGTGTTGCATGCATGATCAGGCGGGGATTTGCCAGTGAATAGGTTGAAGGCCTTGTTTCGCAAGAATTTCGTTGGTTTTACTGAAATGGCCGCAACCCTGAAATTTGTTTCCTGCCAGTGGGGAAGGGTGGACTGCTTCGAGCACGGTGTGTCGTTCCTGGTTGATCAGGGCCGCTTTCGATTTGGCAAAATTACCCCACAGCAGAAAGACCAACCCTTCCCGTTGTTCGGATAGTTGTCGGATTACGGCATCTGTGAATCGTTGCCACCCGATGCGACTGTGCGAACCGGCATTCGCGTGTTCGACAGTGAGCATGGCATTCAAAAGGAAAACGCCTTGTTGCGCCCAGCTGGTCAGATCGCCATGGCCGGGATTGGAGATTCCCAGATCCCGATGTAATTCTTTATAAATGTTGACTAGTGAGGCAGGTGTCCGGATCCCTTTTGGTACCGAAAAGCACAATCCCATGGCCTGTCCCGGCTGGTGGTACGGGTCCTGACCGAGGATGACCACCTTGACCTTTGAAAATGGAGTGGAGTCAAAGGCATTGAACAGAAGGGCTCCGGGAGGATAGATCGTTTTGCCTGCTGCCTTCTGTTGGACAAGAAACTGTTTGATCTGCTGAAAATAGGGCAGGGCAAATTCCTGTGCCAGCGCTTTTTTCCAACCGGTTTCGATACGTACTTCAGGGGCGGACATAGGTTGGGTATCATGTGAGAGTCGGAAAATTAGGAGAATTTCGTGGGATAAGAAGGGAATGTCTAATTTTGCATTCTTCAAGGTCCCATAGCTCAATGGATAGAGCAACTGCCTTCTAAGCAGTAGGTTGCAGGTTCGAGCCCTGCTGGGATCACTCTTTTCTCTCCACTCCGCCTGACTTTTCCTCCAATGTCTATCATTTGTCGGGCATGAATGGATTCTGTTGTACTCCAACAAGCTCCTTCAATCGCCTTTCTGCCGTTCAGTTCCAGAAATGGATGCATGGAGCGCTGTTTATAGCTATTCAACTGGAAGTGAATGAGTAGATTTTGCAAGGTATATAGGGCTGCAAATTATATTGTGGAGGGGTCTGGATATTCGAATATTTTGTATTTTCGTCAAAACCTTATACGTATGAAAAACAACAAAACTTCTTTGAAAACCTTTATGGTATCTGCCCTGGTCCTTAGCCTGGCGACTTTTTCACAAGCACAGATTTTCCCCGCAGGTACAATGATGCTGGGTGGTGACATCAGCTTCACATCCACCTCTTATGATGATGTGGATGATGCTGTTACCCAGTTTTCATTCGCACCAAGTTTCGGTTATTTTGTTATCGATAACCTGGGCATTGGATTGATGTTGAATGTTACGACCGTTAAAGACTCATATTCCATCTTTGGTGTTGGGCCTTACGTTCGCTACTATGTGTGGCAGGGATTGTTCCCTCAGGTAAACCTTCTCTATTCCAGTTTCAAGCCGGATGGTGGAGATTCCGGTATCCTCCACACTTTTGGGAGGCAATAGTCTGTATATCAGAATATTGCCTCCAATTTTCTACACATCGTTTGCTGACAGGGAAATGACACCACCAAAACAGCACTACGATGAAGGACTATCTTCCTGCCAGGCTGGTCAAAGGGGTATCATGGTATATCGTCTTTTACGCCTGGGATCCAGCCACTGGACAGCGCGAACGGTTTCGCCAGAGCTTTGATCTGAACCGGATCAAAAGCCCAAAAGATCGAATGGCCAAAGCCAGATTGATCATTGCCGATATCAATAAGAAACTGCCATCCGGATATCCGTTTAATGAAGGGGCCGAACAACAAAAGATGCTGCAAACCCCTATTCTCAATGCAATGGATAAGGCCGTGCAGATAAAGTGCCACGGAGCCCGGAGAAGCACATCTCACAGTTACCACTCTATCACAGACATTTTTGTGCGCTACTTGAAGGATCAGGGCATGGATCAAATGCCTGTTAATGCGTTTACCAAATCAGACTCTATCATCTTTCTGGATGAGATGGACAAAAAGGGGATATCTGCCAGGACCCACAACAATTACACGCGCACGCTGAAGGGGATGTTCAATGCGCTCCTGGACCGACAGTTCATTGCTGTCAATCCTTGGATGGGAATCAAAAGAGAGCAGGAGTCTGACAAGAAAAGAAGATCCATTACCAGGCATGAAGCCCAGGTGATCATCCGGGCAGCAAAGGAAGAAGATCCACAATTGTATCTGGGAATCATCCTCCAGTATCATTGCTTCATTCGTCCTAATGAATTGAGGCATATTCTGGTGAGGCACTTTGACCTGCAGGTGGGTGTCATCCGGATCCCGGGATCGATCTCAAAAAACAAGAGGGATGCGATAATCACCATACCACACCAGCTGGTGCCGATCATGGAGGACCGCCTAAAGAAGATGGGCAGGCATTGGTATCTATTTGGCAAAAAGGGGAATCCTGGACCGGATGGCCCGGTGGGAGCAAATACAATGGGGCAACGTCACAAAATGTTGATTCGGTCGCTCAGAGATCGGGGCTCTTTGCCTGATATAGAAGGAATCTCATATTACAGCTGGAAGGACACAGGAGCCACAGCTTTGATCCAGGCAGGGATCCCGATCGATGAAGTGATGAAACAACTGCGGCATACCGATTTAGCGACCACTCAGGTCTATATTCAAAACTTGCACAGGGTGAATGAAAAGATCCGGGATCTGGATAGTTTGCTACTTTGACAAAAACATTAACATAACCTTATCGGTTATATATAACCTAACGGGTTATCTTTGCCAAAACCATTATCATGAACGTTACCTATGAGATTAAAAATGGATCCCTTTTCACAAAAAAGGTTGATGACGTTGACACCAGTGAGTTGACTGGATCAAACAACACATTTAATACTGGACATCCCTTAGTGCAAGGGCACTTGAGAATTGTCGAAAAGGCAGGAAAAAAAGATGGGAAACAAACTTATTTTGATCGATGTATTAGCGGAGATCACGGCGTAAGCGATTATGTATCTGAATATGGATTTAAATTAGTGATATCCGATGGACAGCGTTAATCAGCATATCGGCCAGATGATCAAAAAAATTCGTGGATACCGAGACATGAGCCAATTAGATCTTGCCGAAAAAATAGAAACATCGCAGCCCTACATTGCATCAATAGAATCAGGAAGGCAGGAGGTAAGCATCAAGCAGCTTAGAAAAATTGCTGGTGTACTTAACTGCACAATTGATATTCGGCTTACCCCCATCCAGGAATAGAACCTTTTCTTTGATCTCTTACAGTTCGAGCACGACCACCCCGGTCGTGCTTTTCATTTGCTACAGATTCGCGCAATGATTCGTCTGCCCAACTTTGGCGGTAAGTTCCATTTTTATAAATATTCCTTCCCTTTCTTCGAGTTGTTTGGCCTGGCTTGTATTCATTCGCATTTGCCCCGGTTGAAGAAAGTATTTCCAGGGTAAATGTGTGCTGTTGCTTATCGGCACCATAGCTTTCCTTCAATACTCGTGCCTGAATTGTCCGATCGCCTACATATCGAGGCTTTTTGAAGGAGCCCTCAAAAACGGCCTCCTTGAATTCGATTACATCACCAGCAACTACATCACCTGTGGCGTCTCGGTTGAAAGCAGGTCCAACCATTTCCGGGATCTCAAATCCAGAAATTGATTTGTTCCTCTTATTCCAATAATTCATCCCGGCCACCAATCCAGCAGCACCCCATCCGTACATACCTGCAGGATTTTTCGAACTGGATGCCTTATAGAGAGCAATGCCGGCGATGGCCAGCCACATCCACCCCGGAGGGTTGATATTGAGATCGAACAATCCGAAAGGATTGAACTGAGGTCCTCCAGGATCTGTATCGGATGGAATAACACCATCATTCCCACCGGATCCCAGGTCAATGCCTCCACCCATTTCCACCAACAGTTTGGTGATCTGTGGTTTGTTCACGCCCGGTAATTTGTGAATCAACATGTTGGTGTCCGGGTCAATGATCAATACCGTGGGCGTTGATGTGACCTTAGCCGTTTTTGCTACCTCGCTTGCGGTTGACGCAGTGTAATAATCAATCCGACCATCGAGGCCGGCCAGCTGCGAAATTGCAGCCTTCACAGCATCCAACACAGCATCTCTATTACTTGCTGAATCAGCACAGTTAGGATCTCCACAAATCAGATAGACGGCTATTTGCTGCATGATTCACGAACGTTTTAAGACATCACATAAGCCAGGGTGAACACATCGTCCTCCACCGCATCCTGCCCATTTTCATAATGAGCCATGGCCTTCACCAGTGGACGGAGGAACTGTTGATTGGCCACCAGTGGCTGATCGATCCCGATTCCAGATTTTTGGGCTACCCACTTGGCGTATTTATCCGTGTGGTTCTCAGAAGGTGGAGCATACTTCGCCATGATCTTCCGGATGGTGTTCAGGCCGTCCCGGTTGATGTAGTTACGGAGCAACACAATCATAGCCCTGACACCCCACACATAATATTCGAATTGCTCGAAGGCTTTATCTGTGTTTTGAGCTGCCGGGATCTTCCCCTTCCAATTGCTGGATGAGATCCGGAGGTTTCCGGGGTTATTATTGCGCATCCCACGGGGGTAAGATGCTTTGCCCAGATAGTTGACGGCCATGAGCCGGTTTCGTTCCATTGCGTCCATGGTGGTAGCAGTTGCGGTGTTGGAAAACAAAAGGAGTAGACCCACCAGGGCCACCACTATGACGGTGCCCTGTGATGCCTTCATTAAAATGTCATTTTGGCTTCAGCCAGTGAATTGCAATTGACATATCGGTATGGACCGATACGTGCACCAGGGCAGGCACCCACTCCCGGAGCTGGCGCTAGACCGGTATTTGGGATGGCGGTGCCACCGGGTAGTCGCATGCTGCCATTTGTGGGCACCTGCATTGGCTTTTTTGCCAGATAGTAGCCAACAGCAACGCCACCGAGGATCCAGATCAGATTTTTCATTTGAGGTCAATTTTCGGGTTGAAAAATGGCCCTGAGAATCGCGTATTTGAAAACAGCCTGGGCCCATATCCAGATACGCGATTCTCAGAGACTATCTATTTTACAGGTGGTAGGCTATCATTCTCAGGTGCCCGTTGGATGATCAATCCCATCAGGAATGAACCGATGGACATGACCGTTCCCGACCATGCCAGGCATCCGCCACAGGCTTCATTATAGTTGCCGATCGCCCACAGGATTCCCCCGATGATCGAGGCCACGAGCCAGAAGACCCATTTCTTCAGATTTACTTTGCTGAGAAGCATATTCAACAGCCACTTCGTGATGTCTTTCATGGTTATTTGGATTTTGAATGTGAGTTATCCTTCAATTTGATGTTATAGATCTCGCTCCGGTTTTGCTCCACCGCCGATTGCATTTTGGCCATTTCGACCCGGATGGTCACAACATTATCAGAGAGCTTGTCAATATTCCCCACCATGCGCGTGAGAAAAAAGACGGTCGCGGTCAACAATATGGTGTTGAGGTAAGCCAGACCTTTGTGAAGGTTTTCATTTTGATTCGTGGTCATGGGTATAATTGAGTTGATCGTTAATCACCTTTCAGTGCATCCCGGATCGCGGTGAATACTTGCTTTCTCGATCGGGCCGCATCGACCTCCTTTACATTGTTTTGAATCGTCTGATTGGATTGCTCGATCCCCTCCCGGACATATTCGCGCATCTGCTTTTTGGTGCGCGGTTGGTAGGTGGTAATCACCTGATTTCCGGACTGGTCGATCTGGATCGATGAAATGGTGTACCAAACTGTTCCAGACACATTCATGGTGTCCAGCTGGACCCAGGACGTGTCATGCGACATAAAGGTAGAATCCGATGTAAAGGTGATTTGCGCACTGATTGGAGCGCTTGCCATCATGATGGCCAAGATGAGGGTAAGTAGATACTTCATAATTAAAATGCAGGTCTAATTCGTGATTTAAGGTGTTCAGCATGAAAGCTGGCCTTTCGGATGCTATAATTAACTGTTCCGGCTGTACTGTTCTTTAATCTGACATCTAGTACAGTGCCGTCATATATCCAAGCCTGACAGGAGATGGGAATTGTCACAGAGTGGCTAGATGCGTCTAAATATGTTTCGGCAACACATCCTTGAAGTTGCACCCCGTCATAATAGACGGACAACTCAACATCTCCGGCCGCGTCTGCATTGAGTGACACATTTGCGCTGATTGTAAACCGATGCTCCCAATGCCAATCAAATACATACTCATCGAGGTATTGCGCTGGCTGTACGTAGGTATATCTGCCGGCCGCTTCAGTGAAATCAAATTCTTCACCATCCGGGTCAATATTGAGGGTGTCCACCACTCCAGCGCCCAATGATTTGGCCCAGTCAGCAGTTTCATACCCGTTGAAATACGACCCCCTCAGTGAATAAATGGTATCATTTTGTAACCGGGTATTACTCACCCAAAATCCGGTTGTATCGGGGTTGTCGAAATAGCTTATTTGAATCCCCGTAAGGGTGTCACCAGCTGCATTGACCCCCACCATTGCATCCGGGGTGATATCCTCAAATGGAAGTCCACCACCAGTGGCAGATAGTGTGCCACCAGAAAGCGATAGTCCTGCACCCACTCCTACATTACTAATATCCCCGTCACCATCCCGGCCGGTGATCGTGGTAGCCGTGCCATCTGAACCCGTGATCCGGGCAGTACCGACTACCGTTAAATCTCTTGGAGGAATGGCCGTGTGGATGCCGATGCGTCCATCTTTGGATATAACAGTAAGCGAATCACCCTGTGTCGAGAATTGAGCCAGTGGGGCAAACCCGGTGTTTCCAAAAGCGGAATTAAGGGCTTTCACATCCAATAGTGGAGATGTTGCAGCAGCGCCAGCGTTGCCCCAAAAGACAGCCACCTTGGCATTGGTTGTGTTGGTAGAATATCCGTAAATGGGAAGGTTCGCGCTAAAAACGGCTAACTGAGTATTGGCGATAGGTGCCGTATTGATACCCACCCCTGTACCATCATCTTGAATTTGACTATCACCCAGGGTAATTCCATCTGGTGTCCACTTCGCTACATAATTCAGTGTGCCTGATCCAGTGACACCGCCACCAGTTGCCGACAATTCACCAGCGGCAAATGATAGCCCCGACCCAATCGTGATCGCACTTATATCGCCGTCAGCATCCCGGCCCATGATCGTGGTTGCGGTGCCGTCTGATCCAGTGATCCGGGCGTTGCCGTTTACGGTCAATTCGACGCCGGCAGCGGTTGATGTGCCACCGAACGTGCCCAGGCCAAAATAAAACAAACCATCATCGCGAGCCCATCCGGTTGTCGCGTCTGAATTATTCCAGAATTGCGTATAAGTTGAATTGTCATTGCCGTTGCCTATCAGGTCCAACAGCGCGCCGGGGGCTGCGTTGTTGATTCCGACATTGGTGCCGTTGTCAAATATTTGACTATCCCCCAATGTATTCCCATCCGGTGTCCATTTGGTCACATAGTTTGTGGTGCCTGATCCAGTGAGGGCAGGATCGGCCGTTAGTGTGCCACTGGTGAAAGATAGTCCTGATCCAACCGTGATCGCAGAAATATCACCGTCACCGTCCCGGCCCATGATCGTGGTCGCGGTGCCGTCTGATCCAGTGATCCGGGCAGTACCTTGGACGTGCAAGTCTTGGACGGGAAGAACGGTGTGGATGCCTATGCGACCATCTTTGGAAATGACCGTTGCACTATCACTTCCTACCTGAAATAATGCGAGAGGTGCATATCCAGTATCACCGAAATTTGAACTATTGGCTACGACTTTTAAAATAGGATTTGTTTCTGTTCCAGCATCAGACATACTAAGAAAATACCCACCTATTCCATTGACGTCAGTCCGGCCTCTTATCGCAGTTTTACCATTAATATTTTGTGACTTAACATCTAACATATAGTCAGAGTTAATTGAGGTTCCAATGCCTGAATTGAGTGAAGCATAAAAATTACCATTAACGGTTAATTCGCTACCTGTTTGCAACGATGTCCCCCCAACTGCTAAGTTGAAATTGTAAAACAAACCATCATCCCTTGCCCATCCATATTCTGTTGCATCAGAATCTTTCCACTTTTCGGAATAGGTGGCAGATGTTTTGCCGAATCCCTTTACGTCAATTGCAGCCGATGGTGCTGTGTGGTTAATGCCCACTTCACCAGTTGTTTTGAGATAAATTTGTTTTTCAGATAAATAGGTTCCTATTGACAAATTTGATGCGAGATTATTAGTATAAATCTTATGTTGCGTGTGCAGTGATGCATCTATTACAGTTGAACTAAGTGGCGTTGTCTGTGTGAATATGCCTTTTCCTTTTATTTGTGCCTCTCCTGCTACTGTTAATCGATACCCTGGCGATGCTGTCCCAATGCCCACATAAGTTCCATCATCAAAAATTTGACTATCCCCCAACGTATTGCCGTCCGGGGTCCATTTGGCCACATAGTTGAGCGTACCTGATCCACCGGTCGGACTGGTGGGTATAGAGGAAAAAGAGAACGTCTTAGATCCGGTAGAATAGTTGAGCGAATAGTTGCCAGTGGATGCCGGGGCCGTCAGCGGGAGCGCATATAATGACCAGTCAGCCTCGCCCTGGTGGATGCCAGACGTGGTGCGTAAAAGTTGCAGGAATCCACCTTTGACCCAGGACGCATCACGCGCCCGATCGGTTCGGATAAGGAGGTGGCTGGTATCGGATAGTCCGTGATTGTATAGGTCCAGGTGCATAACCGTGTCGGCCCTCAAATACATGGACGTGGGGGTCGATAGTTGGATGTACATGGTCGGCGAATTGTCCGACTGCACTAAAAATGACTGCTTGGGATAAAACCGGTTGGAATTGGCATAAGTCCGAATCAGATTGATCGAATCCCATTTGATATTAAAGGTATAATTCGCTCCGTCTATGTCGGTGTCCTCGATCAGAACCCCACCCCATTTTAATTCAATAGGATCACCCGCATCTATGTTCAGGCCATTTGTCACCCTGATATTGTCTGTTGGTGTGCCGGCGGGATAGGTATAGGTGGTGTCGAATGCCCCCAGGTTGTCATCCCACCTGAACCGGCCTATACCTGTGGTGTCGCCCTGGATGATGGTGATAAATGTGTCGCCCTGGGTGATGGTGATCAGGGTGTCGCCGGCATAATATTGATTGATCACCCCCCCTTTGGTAGTCACGCTGTCTTTGTGGGTATAGTACTGGTTGCCGCATGAATCGGTCAGCACCATGAAATCGGCAGATATTGCCTTTGTCAGTGATGTGATCGGAATGCGGATCATGGGACCGCGAGGGCAGTCGTTCGGATCGAACGTCTGCCCCACTGCGATTCCAGAAACTAGTACAAACACTACGAGAAAACCAATATGTCTGATCCAACTCATACCGTATATGGGTAATTGGCGGTGAAGTAATGATCTTGCCCATCCGGGGCTTTATCGAACTGGATTTTGACGTCTAATCCGTCCAGGGTCCAGTCTACCCCGTATGTCAGTTGCCCATTATTCAGGGTCAGTATGATGGCATCAGCGTCAACGGGTGTTTGGGTCAGCGTAAGGACGGTATCATCCACACTATAATCGGCCACAGTGTCCCGGTCCTGCTGCCAGGCCAGGGTTTGCCCTCCACCTCCGGAGGCGGTCCGATCTGTTCCAAATGCGTTGACGTATGCCATTATCCGTTGTTTGATTGATCCTCATAGTCTGACAGTGCCGGGATGTTCGCTGCTTTCACTTCGATGACCTCCATCAGTGGGTTGTCTGCCTCTCCTGGGATGAGGCTGGATCCGCTGAACCTTACTTGAAAGTTCAGGCGAATGATGCCCAGGTTGTCATAGGATCCGAATTGGAGCTTCTCTCCGGGGCGTACTGTCCAAGCATCATCCAGGGTGACCAGGATATTGCCAGCATTTTGGACAATCACCACATTCGATCGAGCCACCAGCTGTCCATTCATTGTGAATGGCATGGCCGTGTTCGGCACCATTTCCATAATCACCCTCATTGCATCTGATTGAATAGGTTTTTGGCCATTTCTGGATTCTTCTCTATGAATCCGGCCAATCGGTCCAGTGTTCCGTGTATGTCTGGGAAGTGCATCCGGATCCGTTCCAGCGCACTGGCAACGCGCTCAGTGTTATACATGAACTGCTCCGATGCCTGGACACCAGGTGCGCCCGATACGGCTACATGGCTAGGCTGTTGGGCTTGTCCTGGTGCCAGCACCTTGGACAGAACAACATCCAGAATGCCATCGATCTTCGGGCTTTCCAGCAGGCGGTTGAGGAACCGTTCGATCGGTCCACCCTCCTGTCCGGCATTGATCGCGGCCTCCAGGTCGTCTACCTTTTTAGCCAGATCCCATTTTTCGCGCTCCTTTTCGATCTCGCCGGCGATGTAGGATTGAATATCATTCCCACCACCGATGAACGGCATTCCGGGGAACCCAGCAATGGAAGTCTGTGATGGTGCCTGACTGAGCACCACCACAGCTTTGTTTCCATAATTTGCACGGGGCTTATCAGCCCTGTTGATCGTGAATTCGCCCCCCTGGTGACTATTGATCGTGATAGCGGTGGCCAGGGTGTCCCAGCTTTCTACAATATCCTCGATCACGTCATTCCGTTGGATGATGTCGGCTCCCTTACCACCACGAGTGCCACGATACAGCACCCAATAGGGCCGATCCTGGTCGGCTTCCCACCAGGTCTGCAGGTCATCGAGTTTCGTGATTGCGGTACGGTTCATCATAGCGATGGGGGTTTAGTCGATGTAGTAGAAGGTGATCTCTACCGCTTGTTGGGCAGTGATCCGGGCATTATCCGTGAATCGAACATAGGATGTGCTCGGGCTGAACTGCTTGATCCGCACGGGCATATAGTCCCCCTGCCGATAGTTCGGTACGAAATAGTTGGCCGGCGTCTCACTGAGGATCGCTTTGCTGTCCTGGAAGATGCTTAAAAAGGCCACATCCAATGCTACATTCGACACCAGCACCCGTCCGGATGGGCCTTGGCTGCTTCCGGCTGAGTTTTGATTGCGGATAGCTATCCCCACTATTTCTTTTTCTCTCAGGATCGAATCATCCGGCAAAATGAATTTGCTCAGTGATGCGCTCGTGATGACCACCTCATAGGTGGCGGCATTTAAGATTGGGTCTTGCATGGGGTTTTGAGTTGATGAATGTGCCCCCGGCCCGAAGGCCAGGGGTCATTCTTTATGATGTAAAAGCGGTCCCAGATTAGAACGTGACCTGATTCTGCCCGGCAGCCTTGGCGGCGGCGGCAGCATTCACGGCACGGAATCCATGCAATTGCAAGACGAGTACGTTTCGCGTGTTCACCGCGGATCCAGCGGCATTCGTTGCCCCTGCGATGTTGGTGTAGTCACCTCCACCCAGATTCAGGGTGAATACGTTGGTTTGTTGTCCATCTACCACCAGGTTGGGGGTCAATCGATGGAAACCACGTCCGGCCATAGTCGGTCCATATTCGGGGAATACGGCAGTCGTTGCGGCAGAGGATGCCACTCCAAGTTCAAACGGACGGTTTGGTGTATACTTCAGCGTATCCGTCATCAATGGACCGAAACGATTCACGTTGCCAGTGGTGAAGGTCAGTTCACCCTGGTAGATCGTTTCCAAGGCCTGATATTCGATCGCTGCACTGGCCCCAGTACCGACAAAGTAGTTGGAATCTGGATAAGTGAAAATCGGGAAGTTGCCATACCAGACAGGCGTCTTGGATGGGTCATACTTAGCGATTCCCAGAGCTACATGCGTAGCGAAATACAGGTCATTCCGGTTCAACTTGATCTCAGTAGGGCGGTCAGTGCTTCCAGATCCCTGATAGAGATCGAATTGATACTGGTTCTTGTTGCTTTCCAAGAGCTGCTCTACCCGGAGATTGCTTTCCGTGATAATGAAGCTGTCAGATTCGCCCAGTCCATTGACCGGGAACCAGTTCTGAAGGCGGCCATAAACGGCACGCTGCTCATCCGTTGAGAAGTTGACCACGGTACCCACGGCTGCTACCGTAGTGGCCGGATCGATGGCGTCAGCCTGATACCAGCTGAACATTGCGGCGAACACTGCCAGCACAGCCAGGACGGTTCGGAAATTATTATTGAGAAACTGTTTCATGATTGAAAAAGTGATTTGGGTTCAAAGAATGGATTGACCGGATCGGATCCGGATTAATTGATGTTGAGCAACATGCCAGATCCGGACACAGAGGCCACATCGAGGCTACCATAGGGAAGACCGGACAGGCCAGCACCTCCAATGACATTGCTCACCAGCTGAGTGGCACCGGCTACTGCCATGCCCATTCCTGCTGGTTGAAACATTTTGTTGCGTCCTGCTGACAAGAAAAGACCGATACCGATCTTTACAGCAGAGCCCACGAGTGGGTTGTTTTGGATAAACTCAACGCGATCTAACTGCTTGGCGGCGATGAAGCCAACCGTGCCCAGTGCGAGGCTATTGAGATTACCGAGAATGGCGTTTTTTCTCATGATTCCAGAGATTTTGGATGATTTGCGATTGTTGAGACATCCACACATGGCGGATAGATTTTCGAGATGAATGGAAAGGATTACTTCGTGCGGCGCTTGGCGGTGGTGCGGCGCTTTGTGGTGCGCTTCCTACCATTGACAGAGCTGGACATTTTACAGCCCGAGGTCAGCACTTTCCGGATGGTCTTATCCGCATCAGTTGCAGATTTGCCAGCCTTCATAGCTGCCTTCTTGTAGTTGGCGGCCTGCTGCTTCACAGCTGTCTTGTTCACTTTACCTGCACAGAATGCGGCCTTCTTTTTCTGAAGGTTCCGATACGCCCGCAGGCTAGGGCTTGCTTTCGCTGTTGCCATTTGATTTGGGTTTTTGCGATGGAGAATTCGATTTCGGTGCCCTCTTTCGGGCGGTGGATCCGCTCTTTTTGGTCGGCTTTGCGGTTCCGGCCTGCCGTTGCTTTTTGAATGATC
>JAIPBE010000012.1 GCA_021738725.1 Saprospiraceae bacterium
TTTATCCATGGAATAACGCAATTGAGTTATCCACAAATTCACATTCACTAACAAAAAGAAGAAAGAAGCAAAGAAGAAAAATACATATGATGATAATGGTTATGTATTTAGATTTGACCTCTTTGCAAACCTAAGGGCCTACTGGCTGATTCAACGTCTATAACGTTGAACATTGAACAGAGGGCCAACTTGTCGGCACTCCTTGAACGTTGAACTGTCAGGCTTCAGATTCCAACTGATCACTTTCGTGTCCATCACTTCAATAATCCTTTAAACAGAAAAGCCGGCACATGAAATATGAGCCGGCTTTCCAATTGGACAACCAATAGAAGATTATCGTTGCATGATCATCGTCTTGGATTGTTGCCGTTTTGGTGTACGGAGATAGGCAAAATAATTGCCCTTCGGAAGGTTGGTTGCATCGAATGTCACCGTATAGTTGCCAGGAGCTATGAAGCGGTCCACCAGCACCTTGACGGTATATCCACCGCTGTTCATCACACTGAGATGGATCTGTTCGCCCGTACTCATGAAACTGATCTGTGTACTTCCGGTAAATGGATTCGGCGTGTTGTCGAACGGATTGTCAATGGGATCAGCATAATCCGGATCCAGCTCGTAATCCTTGGTCTCACAACCACGGATCAACGGGATCTCGGAATAAGCGTCATTCAATAATGCCTTTACGTCTGCGGTCGGGACACCAAACCATTGATTCAACAGGGACCCATAGATCGATCGAAAATCATATTGCATCGCCACGCCTTCCGAAGCGCCTACATCATCGGTAATAGTTGGATTCTGTCCGAACATGCGGCTATTCACACAGGAACCGAAGACAAACAGAGGTGCTGCAGAACCATGATCGGTTCCGTTTGCCCCGTTTGATTTGATCCTGCGGCCAAATTCTGAGAAGGTCATCCCCACCACACGCTGGTCCAGCTTCTGGGCTACCAGATCCTGCTGAAATAAAGCGATCGCTTCAGAAAGACGGTTGAGGAGTGTGGCATGTCCACCCGCTGTAGTATCACCGACATTCACCTGGTTGGCGTGTGTGTCAAACCCGCCGATATTGGCAATGAATACCTTGGTCTTCAAGCCACCGGATATCAAGAGCGCAATGGTCTTCATTTGTCCGGCCAGATTATTGTCAGCGGGATACTCGACCATATTGGTGCCCGCTTCAGCTGCCTGGGTAATCACATCAGAATAGGCATTGGTCTGGGCGATCGATGTCCGCACGAAGGCGATCTCCTTCCCATAACACTGGGTTGGATCAGCCGTCATGTCATCATCCTCGAGCAAAGGCGACAATCCGAATGGATTTGTCAGGGCGAGGGAATAGTTAGCGCCGATTCCCTGACATGTTTCTGAGACGGTGGAACCAATGGTGATCGCAAATGGATCGGGGTACTGGTTGTTGGGATATCCCTCCGGATAGCCATCCGTGATACTGTCAAAATGCCGGCCCATCCATCCTGTATTAATCACTTCAGTAGCACCGGAGGCACTTTGCCAGATATCGGTCGAACGGAAATGGGAGCGGTTCTGATTGGGATATCCCACGCCCTGAAAGACCGCCAGCTGGCCATCCTGATAGGCTTGGTGCAGGCCGGTCATAACGGGATGCAATCCTGTTTTATCGTTCAGTTTCAACGCCGTCGTTTCCGGGATGAGGATATTTTCTCGGGCCAGGTAGAGGTTGCTGTACTGGTCCAGAGGCAATACCATATTCAATCCGTCATTCCCGCCGTTCATCTGGATCAGCACGAGGACCTTGTCAGAATCCGGTTGCATTCCTTTGAATAAAGCGTGTTGGGTAAAGGCCGACAGCTTATTTCCATTGAGGAAGATCGGAAGCGTGACGGCTGCGGTCGAGGTATGTTGGAGGAAAGTTCTTCTTTTCATCAGAGTTGATTTTTCAGGGATGATCAGCTGAGTTGATATTCGGGCATCTGCATCATGGTGGAGATCAGATTGCTCAACTTGTTGAGCACTGCTTTGGCCAATTCTTCATCATTCGGGTTGGCCAGATGATCCCCATATTCCACCGTCCATTCATACTCGGGCAACCCCGGTAGGAGGACTTCCAGCAAGTAGGCCTTCTTATTCTCTGAGACCCCTCTGGGGAAAAGTTGCAAGGCGAGTTCGTCGATCAAGGCGATGGGATCAAACGGATCATCCAGAGAGGCGACCCATTCCAACAGAGGAAGTGGTGCGTACAAATTTCCCAGTTTCAATCCCCGACCCGTCATGGTTTTAGCGATCGTCGCCCGAATGGGTAAGGTCACCGAGTTGAGCCAGCCCTGATACCAGGAAGGTTCCTGATACCAGGCCTTCCATCCTGCCACACTGGGTGGTGCATAATAGGACATCTGCAAAAGATCAAAATTGGGGAACACCAGACGCCACCAACGGTATTTGGTATTGATATCATCACCCGGGAACCAGCCTCCCTGTCGCAGCATGGTCATCACATAATCCACCGGATGCTTGATCATGGCACCACGAGTGCAATCCTCGTAGAAATGCTCACTGCCTAACAATGCAAATAAGGGCCAGCTGATATCATAATCATGCTGGATCAATGTCTGGGCCATCGGTTCGATCACATTGGCCTCGATATCATCATCGATCTCATAATAGACGAACCATCGGTACAACTTGCGACAGATGTTCCGGGCGCATTCATCCTGTTCGAAGATCACATCAATAGCATGGCTGTACTCCTGGTCGCCCATATTCGGAATGACCGTATTATTGAAGCGGTGTGACAGTTGCTTATTGCCTTTGTCATGCCGGCCATCGGTATAATAGGATTCAACAAGTACACCTGGTGTCAGTGTGTTGTAACCCTGATCGCGCCAGCCGGTGAACACCCTGGCCAGAGCCAGGACATCTTCTTCTGTATAGTTGGTATAATCGCCGGGACCCACCTGTGGCCCTTTGCCAATGGTGAACAGTTCCATGACCTCCCGGGCATAGTTTTCGTTCGGCTTCCCGGAGGTGCTTTGATTGCCATTGAGATAGCGAAGCATCGAGGGATCTATGGTGATCTTCTTGGCCAGTTCCCGAAAATTCCCCAACGCATTTTCGCGCAAGAGTGTAATGTAGACATACTGGAACCGGGGGTCATTGACTTCTATCCGACCGGTGACAAAATGATTGTGCCAGAAGAGCGTCATTTTTTCTCGCAGACTTAAGCCTCCTCCCAACATAATGCCCACCGTCCAGGCATAAAGAGAATTGTATCGATATCCTTTCAGATTGATGATAGCATCATATGGCTCATCGATCCAGGTATTGCCAACAGGAACATTTGGATCTGTGTTAAAATAATAATTGATCGGAGGGGTTGGTAAGGGATCCGTCTTGAACAGCTGGTTGAGGGTCCAGGACAAACCATTTTGCAGAGCCTGATCGATCTCCCCCTGGGTAGGACCAAACGTGGTTCTTCTCAACAGGTGTGCTGCAGCGCTGCGATCCCAGGGCCCGTTATATGGTGCCAACGTGCCACCACCACCCGTCGTTCTAGTTGCTACACTAGATTTTTTCGATGTTGTACGCCCAGAGAAGAGGAGTTCTAACGTTGATCTTCGATCCATGATCCTAAATTGAGAATGAGGGAAATTTCACACCCACCGGACTGGTCCGGTACGGAGAACGACACCAATAGTATTTGATAAAATTAAACTTTTCAAATCATTGATGCACCACTCCCAAAAAGGGTTGCCTGATCTTTCATAAAAAGGGATCGTTCACCTAATCGGGCAATTGCTAAATTTACTGCATTATGTATCCAAATCTCAGCTACCTCGTCCACGCCCTGACCGGCTGGGGCCCCGACAATTTCCTCTCCGTCATCCAGACGTTTGGCCTCTTTCTGGCGATCGCGTTTCTGGTCAGTGCATGGTTCCTTACTAAAGAATTGAAGCGCAAAGGTGAGGAAGGACTCTTCCAGCCAACCGCTGAAACCTCGATCATAGGCGCCCCTCCTTCCTGGTCAGATGTCATCTGGAATGCCATCTTCGGCTTTGCCATTGGGTTCAAAGGTCTCTATGCCTGGCAAAATGCCGCCGCTTTTCAGGATGACGCCGCCAGTATTATCCTCTCCTCAAAAGGAAGTCTGGCAGGTGGATTGGTCGGATTAGCCCTCTTCGGTGGCTGGAAGCTCTGGATGCGGATGAATCCAAAAACCACAGGCGAAAAGAAAACAGTGATGGTCTGGCCACACGACCGTGTGTGGGATATCGCCATGATCGCAGGTATTTCCGGTGTGGGAGGATCCAAACTGTTTTCCATTCTGGAGGATCCGGCCGCCCTGATGTCCGACCCCATGGGTCAGATCTTCTCCGGATCGGGACTGAACATTTTTGGTGGACTCATCATGGGTTTTATCGGTGTTTACAGCTATATACGGTGGAAGAAGATCCCCGGTTTACCCCTGATAGATGCCGCTGCCCCGGCGCTCATTGTCGGGTATGCCGTCGGCCGAATCGGATGCCAGCTGTCCGGTGATGGCGATTGGGGAATTCCCAATCCGCACCCGGTACCGGAGTGGTGGTTCCTTCCCGATTGGATCTGGAGCTTCGATTTTCCACACAATGTCATTCATGAAGGCGTCCCCATCGAGGGATGCACATGGAAGTTTTGTGAACATCTGCCCGTTATGGTCTACCCGACGGCCTTTTATGAGACGATGCTGGGCTTTCTGATCCTGGGCATTCTCTGGGCCATGCGTAAACGCCTGCGCTTTCCTGGCATGCTGTTCTTCCTCTATGTCTTGCTGATCGCCGTCGAGCGGTTTTTCATTGAAAAGATCCGGGTCAACCACAAATATGACGTGCTCGGCTGGCAGGCGACGCAGGCAGAAGTCATCGCCGTCATTCTCTTTTTTGTCGGAATAGCCGGTCTGATCTACTTCTGGAAACGCGGACAGAATCAGGCCAAAACCACGCACACATGACCGGTCTGGACTGGGGTATTCTCCTGGCTTTTCTGGCAGTGACCCTGATCATCGGCCTCTGGTCCAGTCGACGTGCCGGTGAGAATGCCGAAGAATTCTTCCTCTCCGGTCGACAGATGCCCTGGTGGCTTCTGGGGATCTCTATTGTTGCGACTACATTTTCCGCGGATACGCCCAACCTGGTCACAAATATTGTCCGCCAGCACGGTGTCAGTGGCAACTGGCTGTGGTGGGCCTTCCTGCTCACTGGCATGCTCACTGTATTTGTGTATGCCCGATTGTGGCGAAGATCCGGCGTCCTGACCGACCTCGAATTTTACGAGATCCGCTATGGTGGCCGACCGGCTGCTTTTCTGCGCGGATTCCGGGCCGTCTACCTCGGCGTAGTTTTCAATGTCATCATCATGGCCACCGTGATGCTGGCGGGTATCAAGATCGGCGGGGTACTTCTCGGATGGTCGCCCCTGCAGACCGTGTTGATCGCCGGATCGGTGACCCTCATATATTCCGCTCTGGGCGGACTTCGGGGCGTGCTCTGGACTGATTTTCTCATGTTTTTCATGGCCATGGCAGGTGCCATCGCGGCGGCTGTCATCGCTCTGCAACATCCGGCTGTCGGCGGCCTCACCGGACTGGTGAACCATTTCTCTGGCACACATACCCTGGATCTCATCCCGGATCTCAATGATCCTTCAGTCTATATCCCCCTGTTATTGATCCCCATTGCTGTCCAGTGGTGGAGTGTCTGGTATCCCGGTGCCGAACCGGGAGGAGGTGGATATGCAGCCCAGCGTATGTTGGCCGCCAAGGATGAGCAGAATGCACTCGGCGCCGTTCTCCTTTTCAATATTGCACACTATGCATTGCGTCCGTGGCCGTGGATCCTGGTGGCGCTGGCATCGATGATCCTTTACCCGGATCTGGCTTCTCTGCAGGCAGCCTTCCCGCATCTGGATGCTCAGGTGGTCCAGGACGACCTGGCCTACCCGGCTATGTTGATGCTCCTCCCAGCGGGCCTGCTGGGATTGGTGGCCACCAGTCTGATCGCCGCCTTTATGAGTACCATCTCCACCCACCTCAACTGGGGAGCCTCCTACCTGGTCAATGACCTGTGGGTACGGTATATCCGCCCGGAAGCGCTACCTGCCGAGCAGGTTCGCATCGGCCGTTGGTCCACCCTCATCCTGATGGTCCTGGCCATCCTGGTCAGTCTGTTGCTGAGTAGCGCTCTCGAGGCATTTGGTATTCTCCTGCAGATCGGAGCCGGCACCGGGTTGATCTATATCCTGCGCTGGTTCTGGTGGCGGATCAATGCCTGGACAGAGATCGCCGGTATGGTGATCTCCTTTCTGGTGGCCCTGTATTTTGCCTTTGTCCATACCCGTCTCGGACTGGAGGCCATTCCCGGCCATGTTCAGTTGGTGATTGGAGTTTTGATCACCACCATAGGCTGGATACTGGTCACCTTCATGACCTCCCCTGAACCCCAGGCTGTCCTTTCCCGGTTCTATTCCCTGATCCGCCCGGCATCCATCGGATGGAAACCCGTGATCAAGGCCGGATTGATCAGTCAAACCCTGCAAGTGGATCAGGTGAATGCCGGCAAACTGCCCATGCAGATCCTGGCCATGGTGGTCGGCTGCTTTCTGGTCTATTCGGTCCTCTTTATGATCGGTTACTGGTTGTACGGACAGCTGGATAAGGCCCTGCCTGCCCTGGCGGCCTCCGTTCTCCTCGGCTGGGTCATGGTAATCCTGGTGAAGAAAATTCAGAAAACGTCTTATTGATCAGTATATATGCAACCTAACGGAAGTCTATTCCGTTAAACCACTCATTACACAGATAGCCGGTGATCCCGACGGTGACAGGCCCTGCCTGTGACTGGAGGAATTTCGGGATGTCTATGGCATCGATTGGAGTTTTCTCCTATATTTGTGCCCCCTAACAGGGTCACGTGGCCGAGTGGCTAGGCAGAGGTCTGCAAAACCTCGTACAGCGGTTCGAATCCGCTCGTGACCTCCAGAAAGGACCGCCTCTCGGGTGGTCCTTTTGTTTTTATCTTGCTCCTTCCTTTCTGCGAAGGAATTCGACAGTTCCTCTGCCTGGCAATCGACCTTTATCCCTGAAAGCTATTGACTGGGTAACCATTGCGGTTCGAATCCTGTTTGGAATGGATTTCTTGCATTCAATCTCATATTTTATACAGGTCATCATATTAACATTTGACACATCCAACACAAGGCTTACCTCCCGGCTGGCATGAACTGATCTCCTGGTTGGAGGAAGCCACATTGTGGGGTACCACCGCCAAACCGATGCCCGAATCGGTCAAGCAAATCGCCCGCCAACTGGAGGTGACCCTGGCTGAAGATCCTGCGGAGGCCTATCTCGAATGGATGGCCTTGACCCACCCACTGGAACTGGGAGCACGTGAGTTCATCGTATCCGGACAACAGGAGATGATCGGAAGGCCGCCACCTGAACGGCAATGGTCGCCCCAACAGGTCCACATCCTCAGCCACATCCTCACCATTCCAGATACGCCCGGGTTGAAGGAAGCCGCCTGGCTCCTTCATCGAAACGCCTGGCACTGGCCAGAAGCATGCATCCCCGCTCTGCTCGATCTGGTGGACCAGCAACCGGCATTGTGGTCTGTCATCGGAGACGGTTGGCCTCCGCTCACCCAATGGCTGGACCACCAACTCGGCAACAAGCCCTCCCTGTTTCCAAAAGGACCCCCGGATCCACGCAAGGTGGCCATCCGCGATTGGCCGGTCTACCTCTACCGCTGGTTGCACCTCGCACCGGAACCTGCTCTGCACTGGCTACTCGAACACCATCAAGAGGTCCCGGAGGAAACCTGGGAGACCTGGCTCGAGCTGTACGGTGCCGCCCTTCCAGTGGCGCTCCTCCCCCTCCTGATCGCACGGACACCATCACCGGATTCTGGTCGGATAATGCCCTGGTTACGGGCGCGCACCCGGACAGGCGATACCGCACTGATCCAGGAGGTCATGAACCGGATACAACCGATGATCCGCCTCCAAAAAAATAGCCTTGAACTGATCCTGCCTCCGGGTGGCCCGGATTGGTGGTGGACAGGAATGCCTGAGCCGCCGACCGGTTTTCGCCGAAAGTCGGCCTTTACCCAGATGATCTCCTGCCTGCCACCGGACTGCTGGACGAGCTGGTTTTCAGGATCGCCGGATGAACTGATGGGGCAGATCTTTTCCAGTCCGGATGCCTCTACACTGGTACCCGCCGTCTATCTCCAACTGACCAACTTTCCAGATCCTGAATGGTGCCTCTCCTTTCTTCAACACCGACTGGCATCTCCGGAAGTTGAATTGCCTGGGTCGGAGGTCACCCTGACCCGATACATCCCATCCACCGATCTGGCATCCCTGGTGGATGCACATATTCGCGCGTCCCGTTACCAGCTCATTCCGGGGAGTCCCGTATGGCATGTCTTGCTCAGTCCACACCTCTTCTGGACAGAGCCACTACTGGAGGCGGTGATCCACGCTTTTCAACAGCGACCAGCCCTGGCTTATGAAGCGGCTGTGGATGAAGCATTCTTCAATGCACTGGCCTGGAGAGGATCTCTGGGAGGCTTACTCCGTCGCTCCCTGCGAGATGGATTTCGTCAAGTTTTTCCGGCCCCTTTTTCTCGTCTTGCCCCTCACATACTGGAGGTGGTTGAGTGCCGCAAAGCCTTACATCTGGCTTTGACACGACATGATATCGCCTCTGGCTAAAGGCGGGGATTTGGCTTACCTTTGTCCCCTGATTGACCCCAACTATCTATGTCTCCACTCTTATCCATCATTATTCCTGCCTATAATGAAGGTCGGACGATCCATTTCATCCTGGACAAAGTTCGAGATGCGGAACTCCCAAAGGGGTTAAAAAAGGAGATTATCATCACCAATGATTGTTCAACCGATGATACAGAGGAGGCCATCCAACGATATATGGACGCCAATCCCGGATTGAATATCATTTACCAGAAACACGAGACCAATCAGGGAAAGGGGGCCGCGTTACACACGGGGATCACCAGGGCGACAGGTGATTTTCTATTGATCCAGGATGCCGATCTGGAATACGATCCCAGGGAGTATCCCATCCTGCTTCGTCCTCTGCTTGAGAATGTCGCCGATGTGGTCTATGGGTCCCGATTTATGGGAGGCCGACCGCATCGGATTCTCTTCTTCTGGCATTCCATTGGCAACAAGTTTCTCACTACGTTGTCCAATATCTTCACCAACCTCAATCTCACGGATATGGAAACCTGCTACAAGGTGTTCCGCCGGGAGATCATTCAATCACTTCCTCTTCGAGAAAAAAGATTCGGATTTGAGCCCGAGGTGACGGCACGTATTGCCCGCTACCCGGGAGTTCGGATCTATGAGGTGGGGATCTCCTACTATGGTCGCTCCTATGCCGACGGGAAAAAGATCGGGTGGAAGGATGGTGTCCGGGCTATCTACTGTATCCTGAAATACAACCTTTTTGCCCGATGAGGCGGGAATTCCTGCTGAATATCTTCTTCCTTGTCGGGATCAATCTGCTGATCAAGCCCTTGTACATCTTTGGGATCGACCTGAAAGTGCAAAACACCCTGGGCACCCAAACCTACGGGTTGTTCGCTGCCCTTTTCAGCCTTTCTTACATCCTGCAGATCATCAATGATGCAGGTCTGCAACAATTCAACAACCAGACCATCTCCCAGGATCGCAGTCTACTTCGCGATCAATACCCGCGATTGCTGGGTCTCAAATTCTGGTTAGCCCTCATCTATCTGATCGCTTGCGCAGTATTTGCCACCTCTATCGGCTATGGTCTGGAGGTGCTTCCGCTGCTTCTGCACATTGCGTTCAACCAGGTCCTGCTGTCCTGGATCCTGTTTTTACGTTCCAATATTTCCGGGGTGGGCTATTATCGAAAGGACAGTCTTGTTTCTGTACTCGACAAATTCCTGATGCTGGCCATCTGCGGGGTTATGCTGTATCACCCGGTGTTAGCCAAGCAGTTCACCTTGTCCTGGTTTATATGGGCACAAACCGCCTCATTTGTCATCACCATAGCGATCGCACGGACCTTTTTGCGGGGTCATGACTTGCGTTTCACCCGGTCTTTCAGCTGGTCTGCTCTTCGACCCCTGGTGATCCGCAGCCTGCCTTTTGCTCTAGCCGTTCTCCTCATGAGTGCCTATACCCGAATGGACACCTTAATGCTTGAGCGACTCTTGCCAGATGGAGAACATCAGGCGGGCATCTATTATATGGCCTATCGCCTGCTCGATGCTGCAAACAATGTGGCCTTGCTCTTTGCAGGACTCCTCCTCCCCATGCTGGCACAACAGCTTTCCAGAAAGGAAAATATCCAGCCCTTGATCGTGCTGGGCAGCAAACTGTTGGTTGCGGGGAGCATGGTCACTGCCGTAGCCGTCAGTCGGTATGCGCAACCCATCATTCATACCTTATATCATCATGCCCCAGAAGAGGCAGTTTCTGCTTTGCGTTACCTCATATGGTCATTTGTACCGGTCAGCATGATGTATGTTTTTGGAACGTTGCTGACCGCTGGTGCCCGATTGGGTCTAATGAACAAGGTGCTCCTCATCACGGTCCTCCTGAATTTTGTTTTGTTGTGGATAATGATCCCACTGGCGGGTGCAGTGGGAGCGGCAAAGGCCACCTTGATCACGCAATCTTTTGTCGCTTCCTGTATGATAATCCTCTCCTTTCTGGTGATGCCCCTCCGGGTGAATGGCCGAGAACTGACGCCCATTCTAGTGTATGTACTCTTGATGACCGTCCTGTTCTTCATCCCCTATACAGGACCCGCATCCTGGATCATTCAATTTGTCGTTATCCTCTTATCAGGCTTCGGGATCGCAGCTGTTTTGGGCTTGCTTCCCGCGAGGAATTTCCTACACCTTCTTCGCTCGCGGACCCGGGCGTGAGGAGTTTTCCTAATTTTGCCCCATAATCCAGCCGGATGAATACAAATGAGAGCTTACTTGGTGTGTTACAGATCATCTACCAATGGCGGAAACGTTTGGTGTTTACCACATTGGGAGTGGGTGTTGCCACCGCACTGATCTCCCTGTTGCTTGCCAACTATTACCAGGCGACAACAACGTTTTATGCGGCCAATTCAGACCTGACCAAACCAGACAGGGTCTTTGGCCCTCCCGGCTCCTATGTGGAGTACTTCGGCTCCGGTGCTGATATCGACCGCTTACTGACCATCGCCAGTGGTAAAGATCTTCTGGATCGAATGATCGACACCTTTGACCTGTTCACATTATATCATATCGACCCGCAGGGTGATCAAGCGCGTGAACGCGCCCGACTCAAATTGTCTGCTCGGATGGAAGTCAACCAGACCAAATATGACGGGATGACCATTCGCATTGAGGATACCGATCCAAATCTGGCTGCTGAAATGGCCAATATGGCCCGGAATATTGTCGACCAAATGGCCCGGGAACATATTCGAAACAGCCAGAAACTACTACTGAATACCTACCAGATCAGTATTAATGAAAAACAATCCTATCTGGTCGCCCTCGCCGATTCACTGGAGGATATCCAACGCAATTTCGGAGTCTATGACTATCGCCTGCAATACCAGGTGATCGGCGATCAGATCTCCAGGAAGTCCATTCAACTGGCAGGTGATGAAGCTCGACTGGCCACCTATCGCCGGATCGGCTATAACAATCGGGATACGATCGCCAATATTTCAGCCAGGGTAGCGGCACTGCAGTCTGAACTGGCAGATCTCAATGGCACCTCCACCGATGGAATATTCAATATTCGCGACTTTGCCCACGGGGCAACCCTGTTCAGCAAAGTGCAACAGCAGTTTGAGAATACCAAAAACCAGCTGAGCTACGATATCGAGAAAGCCAATCACCTCACAGCCGCGATGAATGGCGACACCCCGGCAATCATTCCCTTCGAAAGAGCGATTCCCCCTCAGTTGAAAGCCCGACCGAAACGTGCATTTATGGTAATTTCTGCCATGGCACTCACCCTGATATTCGGCATCCTCTACCTGCTTGTCCGCCGTCAATATCAGTTGATCGACTGGAAGCAATTATCTGCGGATGGACGGTAGAACCGTCATCGGAAAGATGCCCTTCTGGTCGGACTCGCGTTTATGGAACGCCTTCATGGCGTTGACCATTTTCTGCATCCTGGTCGGCTCATGGTTGGAGGATCCGTTCCTCATGCTGGTGCCGGGTATCCTCCTGGGGGCGGCCTGGTTCCTGGCTGATCTGCGGCAGGTATTTTATCTCCTCCTCTTTTTCATTCCTCTTTCCATCGAAATGAACTTTTCGAACGGACTGGGAACCGACTTGCCCACTGAACCCCTGATCATCCTCATGACAGGTGCTTTCGTCCTGTTGGCCCTGCATCAACCGAATAAGATCAGGTTCACTCATATTTTTGACCTTCTCCTGTTGATCCACCTCGCCTGGATCGCCTGTAGTGCCATCTTCGCAGAGATACCGTTGATCGCCCTCAAATTCCTCCTGGCCAAGACCTGGTACATCCTCACCTTTTATGGCATGGGACGCCTCTTTCTGACCTCTCCCAAATCCTGGCGAATCGCGATATGGTGTTTGCTCATACCGCTGGCCGTCACGCACATCATCATCCTGGTTCGGTTCAGCGCCTATGGATTCTCATTCAAGGATGTCAACTCAGTGGTGGGCCCGTTCAATCGCAACCACGTCACCTTTGCTGCTCTGGCCGTGGTCTTCCTGCCTTTCGGGTGGAATCTGTTCCGGTCGTACCGCCATACCAAGATCCTGCAATGGGTCATACTGGCCTTGCTCCTGATCATTTTGGTGGGTGTGCAGGTATCCTACACCCGAGCCGCCTATCTGGCCCTCCTGGGTGGGATCGGGTCTGTGTTTTTGATCCGATACCGTCTGATAATCCCTACCCTGGTCATCGCCGTTGTAGCTATTGTGCTTTTCGGGTACAGCCTGGTTCAGAAAAACCGATTTCTGGAATTTGCACCGGATTATAACAAAACCATATCCCATTTCGAGTTTGAAGACCTGTTGACCGCTACAGTCAAATTGCAGGATATCTCGACCATGGAACGAGTCTACCGATGGGTGGCCGGCAGCTACATGATCGGAGAACGCCCCTGGACCGGATTTGGGCCCAACAACTTCTATCAGAATTACGAAGTGCGCACGGTCCGCAGTTTTCAGACCTATGTCAGTGACAATCCTGAAAAATCAGGCATCCACAACTACTACCTGATGACAGCAGTCGAACAGGGCATTCCGGGCTTGATCATTTACCTGATCCTGATCTTTACAGTCCTGATCCTCGGGGAACGGATCTATCATCGCACGAATGATGACCAAGGCAAACGCATGGTGCTCACTGTCCTGGCCAGCCTGGTGGTCATCCACGTCATGCAGACCATGAATGATCTGCTGGAAACAGATAAGGTGGGGCCGTTCTTCTTTATGTCGATCGCGATCCTCGCCAATATCGATCGGATCAGTCAGAAGGAGACTTCAACTGGACGGACACCGACAGATCCTGTTTCGACCCAAAGCGGCGAGAGCTGATTTGCTGAAAATCCAATCCCACTGACGGAACATATCGATAGGTTCCATTGGTCGATCGCAAAGGGTTTTTCACAGCGGTTTCGATCAAAATACTATCCACCACCTCCCCGGTCTGCCAGACATTCAATGACCTGACCTGGAGGTCATCATCCAGTGATTGATAATGCAATTGGATTTGCGGTCCTCGTACCAGCGTATCTCGCTGATATTGATCGCGCCAGGCGGGGCGATTGATGTCCCATTGTTGGAGCAGGCTGATTTCGGAAGTCCAGGCATACGCACCCAGTGTCTGAGTCTCCGCCTGACCATCGATCTGAACTGTCTTGATCACATCATGTTGACCACCAATCCGGAGCAACTCCGCATCGAAGAATCCCTTCAGATCAAAAAAGGTCTTTGGACCTTCAGGACCTTCCCGCTGACAGGACAACAACAGCAATACGATCAAAAGCCACCCTCCAGTTGTCCTCATAGATCGGTGAATGTAAGCAAGTTATCTCCATTCATCCGAACCGGAATATCTATACCGAGCAGATTCAGCATCGTGGGGGCAATATCGGCCAATTTGCCATTGTGGATAGTCGTCGGCACCGGATCGGGAGACACATAGATCACAGGCACTGGATTCATGGTATGCGCCGTATGTGGCGATCCATCGGGGTTTTTCATGGTATCCGAATTGCCATGGTCGGCAATAAGGATCAGGTGATATCCGGCGTGTAGCGCTGCGGGGATGAGTCGGGACAGGCAGGCATCAACCGTTTCTGCAGCTTTCTGTGCGGCTTCAAAGACACCCGTATGCCCGACCATATCCGTATTGGCATAGTTCAGGCAGATGAAATCCGGCCGTTGGTTAGCTATCTTCTTTAGAAGGGCATCTGTCAGTTCTCGAGCGCTCATCTCCGGCTGGAGGTCATAGGTAGCTACGTGAGGGGAGGGAATGACCAATCGGTCCTCACCCGGAAACGGTGCTTCTCTTCCGCCCGAGAAAAAATAGGTCACATGCGCATACTTCTCAGTTTCCGCCATTCGCAACTGGGTCTTTCCGGCAGCAGCGAGCACCTCACCCAGGGTCCCTACCAGATTATCCTTTTCAAAGATGACCGGAATATGCTGAAAAGATTCATCATACCGGGTCATCGTTACGAAATGTAGCTTGAGCGGTTGCATCCCAAATTCCGGGAAGGCTGCCTGGGTCAACACCGTGGTCAGCTGCCGGGGTCGATCGGTGCGAAAATTGACAAAGATCACCACGTCGCCATCTGCAATACTTCCCTTGGAACCATCTGCTGATCGGATGCGCTTCGGTTCAATAAACTCATCCGTGATTCCAGCGGCATAACTGGCTTTTAATGCCGCAACACCTGATGGAAAAATGTCGCCTTTATCATGAACGAGTAGATCGTAGGCTTTCTTCACCCGCTCCCAACGCTTATCCCGGTCCATGGCATAATACCGGCCCACTAGAGAGGCAAGTTGGGCCTGGGGCGCATGGGAGAGATGGTCTTCGAGTTGCTGAATGAAAACCAGACCGGATTCCGGTCCAGTATCCCGACCATCCGTGAAGGCGTGAATGCGGGTATCCGGCACACCTGCGGCTTGTGCAAGGTCGACTAGAGCGATCAAATGATCCAGATGACTGTGTACACCTCCATCTGATGCCAAGGCGAGCAGATGCAGCTTTCGACCGGGCTGACAAGCCTGTTGAAGAGCTGTTTGCAGGATCTCATTCTTTGCCAGACTTCCGTCCGTGATCGCTCGATTGATCCGGGCCAGCTCCTGATAGACGATGCGACCGGCCCCGATATTCAGGTGCCCCACTTCCGAATTGCCCATCTGCCCTTCCGGCAGACCCACCGCAGATCCATGGGTCACTAGTGTTGCATGCGGTCGGGATCGCATGAGTTCATCAAACATAGGGGTATGCCCCTGTGCAATGGCATCGACGGAAGGATCGGGACCCAATCCCCAACCATCCAATATGATCAGGGCAACCCGTTCAGCTGGTTTCATCATACAAATGTACATTCAACGCCCAGAATGGTTCATCATTCCTCTCAATTGGATGCTGGTTCAGAAGCCAAAAAGACAAAATCAGGAGGGGGATTACAGTTTGGAATATCTTTGTTCACATGTCCCCGATCAACCGATCTCCACACGTTTATTTGAAAATAGTGGCATTCCTCCTGCTCATCATGGGAGCCGGAATATACCTGTATGCCTACTGGTACGGACGATCCCTGTATCTGGATGAGGCCAATCTCGCCTTGGTCCTGGAGACTGTTTCGTTTCGTGGTCTTTTTCTGACCCTTCCGTTTGAGCAGTATGCCCCACCTCTTTTTCTGGCTGTAGCCAAAAGCGTATTATTCATCATGGGGCATCACGAGTGGGGACTTCGGCTTGTCCCTCTACTGGCATCTCTGGGTAGCCTGGCGGGAATGGCATTCTTACTGAGCCGACTCAACTGGAGCTGGGGAGCCCGGTGTTTTGTCTTCGGCTGGATGGCATTCTCACCGCATTTGATCCGGTATGCATCCGAATGCAAGCAATATAGCTGGGATGTCTTGATCACGATCCTGCTGATCTCGCTGGCCCTGAAACTTCGGGAGCATCCTCCTACCCGATGGCAGTGGCCAGGCATGGGATTGCTCTTCATCATCCTACCCTGGGCTTCGATGCCGGCCGTCTTCCTGCTGGGAACCTGGGGCGGGTTGGAAATGCTGAAAATCTGCGCTCCAGAAACCCCCGAAATCTGATGGGCTGGGTCAGTGTGTCCGTTCTCAGTTTGCTTTCTTTCCTGGTCTATTATAATCTTGTCATCGGCAGTAATCTGAGCAATCCGCTGTTGCTCGAATACCATGAACCGTATTTTATGCCCTGGCGCCTTGACCAGACCGGGAACCTGTCCCGGGCCCTTATCATCCTGAACGACCTCTGGGCCTGGGCCTACGGGCATACCATCATCTCCCTGATTCTCGGATTGGTGCTGGCGATCGTCGGTTTTGCAACCCTGCTGAGACGGAATCTTTTTTTAGCACTCCTCTTGTCTGGCCCACTCCTGCTAGCTGTCGTAGCATCCATGACGGGGCACTTTCCCTTGATCCCCCGGGTCAATTTATTTATGGTCCCCCTGTTTCTCTTGTTGGCTGGCGCCGGAGTGCATTGGATCATCCGTCAATGGTCATCCCGACTTCACATGGTTATCATGGTAATCGTCTGGGTTCTTTGTCTTTCTGCTTTTCTGGGTCGGGTGCCCAAGATCTGGAAGGAACCGGAAATCGAGGATCTTCACCAGGTGATTCTGGATCTGGCCGATCTGAAAGATGGTACACCCTGGTATGTGCATTGGGAGGCGACGCCTGCATTCAGATATTACACCGAATTTCATACGGATCGCAGTCGTTATCAGGCGAATAAGGCCACTAGACTACCCTGGATGGAAGAATACGACGTGCGCGCTCTATCAGAGCAGGACACTTCGTTCTGGCTCCTGTTCTCTCATCTGATCTCGGATCAGGCTCGTACAGGGCAGCAACAGTTAAGTGGGACAATGGAGGGATCGTTCATTCCGACCGACACTGTTCGCACCCAGGGGGCTCTGGCGATCCGATATGAGAAACGGGCCATTGACGGAAATTGAGGAACGATTATAACTTTCAGCCCGTTTTAGGGTCATGTATATGAAGGCAGGACAATACAACTTGTTTATGCCCTCGTTATAAGGTAGTTTTATACTGCCAACATCCAAACATCCATGAAGTATCTCATCCTTTTTATCAGCCTGTTCGTTTCTACTGTCGGCATTGCTCAAACCAATGCACTACAGGCGATCAACCAGGCCTTGCAACGCGGTGATGCATCAACCATTGCATCTTATTTCGACCAATCTGTCGTTCTGGATATCCTTGGGGATGAGGCGATTGCCACACCTGCTGAAGCCCGCAAACGTCTGGAGACTTTCTTTTCCATGCACAAACCCGCAGGCTTCAAACAGTCACACAGCGGTTCATCCCAGGGGAAGGATTCACATTATATCATCGGTGAGTTGAATGATACGGCTGGTAAATACCGGGTCTACCTCTATTTCAAGACCTCTGGAGGCAAATACGCCCTTCAGGAGTTGCGGATCGATCAATAAACGGCTGTCCGCATCTGACGAGCAGCATCTGACAGGACATCTTCCGTTTTTGCAAAACACACCCGAACCGTTCGGTTCTCGGTCGGTGGCGTTCGATAGAACGGACTGATCGGGATCAGGGCGACGCCACACCGCTCCGTATAATTACGGGCAAACGTAATGTCGTCTTCATCACTCATTCCACTATAGTCCAATAGCCCAAAATAGGTCCCCTCACAAGGCAGAACATGAAAAGGCGAACCGGCCAGTTCTCTGGTCAAATGATCCCGTTTGGCCTGATAGAAATCGTTGAGGTCTGACCAACTGGCCGGATCTTCCATAAACCGGGCCAGGGCCACCTGACTGGGGGTATGTACGCTGAACACGTTGAACTGGTGCACCTTTCGATATTCGACCGTCAGGTTCGGTGGCGCTACGACATATCCTGTCTTCCAACCGGTGGCATGAAATGTCTTTCCAAAAGAAAAGGTCACCATACTGCGTGCGAATAATTCAGCATCTGCCATTACACTCAGGTGAGGCAGGCCGTCAAACACCAGGTGTTCATACACTTCATCCGATAAGAGGAGCAAGTCATGCTGGAGGACGATATCCTTCAATGCGGCCATATCTGGAGCGCGAAACACCTTACCCAGTGGATTGTGGGGATTATTGGTGATGATCAGCCTTGTGCAGGAGGTGACTTTTGCCCGTACCTCATCCCAGTCCACCGTAAATTCCGGTCCTTTCAGTGGAACTGAAATAGGCACCCCGCCTGCCAGTAGAACTGCCGGCAAATAGCAGTCGTATGCCGGTTCCAGCAAGATGACCTCATCACCCGGATGCACAACGGCCTGGATGGCACAAAACAGCGCCTGCGTGGCTCCAGCGGTAACAGTCACTTCCGATCCCGGGTCGGGACGAACACCATAGGTCAGCTGGATCTTGTTGGCTATCGCCTCCCGCAACATGGGCAGTCCCGGCATCGGTGCATATTGATTGTACCCGTCCTGGATGGCCTGGCCCACCAGATCTTTCAATCGTTGGGGTGGTTCGAAGTTGGGAAACCCCTGGGCCAGATTGATCGCATTATGCTGTTGGGCCAGGGCACTCATCACTGCAAAGATGGAGGTACCGGCATCCGGGAGTTTGGAAGAGAGATTCGACATAATAGATTAAATCCGCATTCTGAACAAAGAATCGAAAGATAGGAAGAGACTTGGCAAAGGCGGAAGTCCGAAGTCGGAAGGCGGAACTTTGTGACTCAAAGACGCATAGCATTACCTGTTCATCCTCAAATCCTGTGAATGCGAGTGCTGACAATTTTCGGCATTCGGTGTTCGGCTTTCTGGCTCCTCATGATATAGGTTGACAGCTTCACCCTCTCCCTCTGTGAAATCCCGTAATCCATGCTCATCCGTGATTCTGACAATCTTCGGCTTACGCTAAGGAGCCCTGTCCTGCCCCTTGACCTTTCACCTTTTACCTTTTACCAACCAAACGGGATCTCTCACTTATACTTTTAGGGTAACCAGCGAAAAGCGAATGGCGAAAAGCTTTACTCCACCCCATCCTGTTCATCCTCAAATCGTGTGCATCCTGATGCTAACATTATTCGGCTTACAACAAGGTGGCCCTTTACCATTTACCCTTCACCTTTTACCTGCCAGTCTTTTAGAATGACCTGCGAATAGCGAATGGCGAACAGCGAATGGCCTTACGTCATCTCTCCTGCGATCCGATCCATCGCCACCGCCAGATCACGATCCTTTTGGGTCACAGTATTCCCGGCAGAATGGGTGCGCAGACGCACCTCCACCCGGTTGTACACATTGGTCCACTCAGGATGATGATCCATCTTTTCAGCGACCAGCGCTACTCGGGTCATAAACCCGAAGGCGGCATTAAAATCAGGAAATTGAAAGGTACGTGTCAGACAATTGTCGGCTTCGATCCAGGACATATAATTAGATTAAAAAAAACCCTCCAAGGAATGAAGGGCTTTTTACCTTAAATAATTAATCTAAAGAGAAAACATCTCTTTCCTTCTTTCTCGCTCGACTGAATAAGGATTTGGTTTCTCCGATTTCAATACCACTACCTTTTCAGAACCCCTAGACTTCTGTCTGCGGCTTAAATCGTAAGGGCTATGGCCCAGCTGCACATCCTTTTTCTTTTCCATCTTCATGAATTAATTAGTTGATATAAAAATTCCAAAATGTATTCGAAAGAACTTGATCTTTAGTCATAACTCGAAATACACTTTTTGATATTCTTTCTTTTAACAGTATGTGATTTTCGACTTCAATTAAATCAAATTCCAATTTACTCAATATCACAGACTCAATCAATTTTGCACATTCTTCAATATTTCGAGCTACCAGCACACCAGTTGCCACACCTACGTTAAGATTAACTTGAATGCCCAAAGGGTGAACGGATTTTAAAACATCTGCTCTTTTATTGTAAACCTCCTCAACAACAGAATACAATTTCACCATAATTTCAGCCTCGGATGGAGCATTAGCATCTTCATCCAACCAAGCTCTGATCAATTTGTCTTTCCAAGGCAATTCGGACTTAAACGTTTGGAGTGCATAGTGAATTGCTTCACGTTTACTGACTCCCTCCATTCGCATATACTTTTTTAACAAATCATCTACATATGATTTTGATCCTTCAGGTATATAGGCAATCACAGGTTTACCCTGTGCTAGAGTAACAGCCAATTCAGAATCTTTTCCTAAAGTGTCTGATTCTTGTGCCATATATAGTGTCAATTGCGCCCTCTTGAGCATTAAAGCCTCAGAAAGCCCTTTATCTATTCTGTCACTACAATAAGCTTGAGTTGGATCAAACCATCTTAATTTCAATTTCTTTAAAACAGATTTTGAAAAAACCTTTGACACCAATTCATTTGTCAACAAATATTCATGCTTTTTTCGCATTGATGTTGCAACATAAACATCCAAATAATCTGAAGACAAATAGGCATAATGATTTTTTGTACCTGCTTTAATTATTCTTTCAAGCTTTTCCTTTTCCTTTGTCAACTCTTTGCTTTCTGGACTTTCCTTTAGTCTTTTTCGCAAATCATCTCCAGCTATATAACCTAAATAAAAAGTATCCTCACCATTTATTGGTTCAATTTTAATGAGCTGATCATGTCTAGAGGTATAATATCCTTCTTCGATTTCTCGATAAACTGAAATAACATCCTTGAGAGTAGCTATTCCAGTTCTATTGCAAATTGAAAGTTGCTTATATCCAAAACGAATATCTCCATACTCTAATAAAAACAGCTTTCGAAAAAAAAGAACTCCATCAGTTAATTTTCCAATTGTTAAAACCGAATTAGATTCGAAATCTGTGCTCCTTTCAACCAATACTTGAAAAAACTCTTCAGATACCCTGTTGAAACTAAGGTGAAGTAAAAATTCGTTGAACTGACTATAGGTCATCTCAATAGGATCAACCCTAGTTGGGAAGGAACTTTCCTCTTCCCGGTCATCTTTACCTGTAAGCTTCAGTATTTGAGCTCTAAATTGATTCCAACTACTATCGTCAAAGGAGCCCATAATTAACAAGATTTATTGCAAATAATGTTCGTAAACATAACATCCATATTAGAAAATTCCTAATACAATATAAATAATATATATATAGCTAATTATCAATACTTTATATAATGTTTTTCATTCTCCCATTCTACCGCTCCTCCCAATTGCCTTTGTCCAGGTTCAAGAGAGCCAGGGTCATCAGATCGATGGTGGCCTGCACATCTACTTTGTGGACCATCTCGATGACCTGATGGATATGCCGTGTCGGGATAGACAGGGCACCGGCGATCGCGCCGTTCTTCCCATAGCGCTGGACAGCTGCTGTATCCGTTCCTCCAGCCGTGAGGACTTCCGACTGCCAGGTGATTTTGGCCGCATCGGCCTGATCACGGAGATAGTCCACCATCCGTGGATCACACACCGTCATCCCATCCAGAATCTTGATGGCAGTGCCCTTGCCTAGCTTGGTCACCATTTCCTGAGGCTGCGCACCGGGCACATCAAAGGCGATGGTCGTATCCAGGACGATCCCGAAGTCGGGATTGATCCGATGGGCGGCAGAGATCGCACCGCGCAGACCGATCTCCTCCTGCACAGTAAAGACCGCATGCAGGTCAAAGGGTAATTCTTTTCCTTTCAAGGCTTTCAGCACCTCGACAAGGATAAAGACCGAGATCCGGTTATCCAGGGATTTGCTGTTGATACATTCACCCATTTCGATCATCTCACGTTCCCGGGTGACCGGGTCGCCGACGCAGATCAATTTTTTAACTTTTTCGGCGGGCAGTCCCGTATCGATGAAATACTCTTCGATTTGTACCGCTTTGTTGCGCTCCTCAGTCTTCATCAGGTGGATGGGCTTGCTGCCCATCACGCCGATCACTTCTTCGCGACCATGCACGATCACTCGCTGAGCGGTGAGGGTCTTGGGGTCAAATCCCCCCAGCGTCGAGAAACGCAGGAAGCCCTCATCGTCAATGTGGGTGACGATATAGCTGATCTCATCCATGTGTGCGGTGACCATCACGCGATTGTCCTGTCGGCCTTTGCGGAGCACCATCAGGTTGCCCATGGGGTCAACGGTCATCTCATCGGCCAGGTCGGCGACCTGCTCTTTCAGGAAAGCGCGGATGCGATGTTCAAAACCCGGAGCACCGGGGATCTCGCAAATTTTCTTCAGGAGGGTGACATTCATGTCCTGTGGTTTTCGGAAGGAGCGCAAAAATAGACAAAAGGCCCTTACTTTGGCAGCAAACCGCCAAACTGTCCTTATCCGTGCTGTATCAGGATACCCGCAATTTTCTTTCCAAACTCACTGCCAGCCGTCTCTGGAACGCGGGAAAGGTCCTGATTTCCTACTATCTGACCCGCCTCACCGGTCGGCCCATCCAGTGGGGATTGCCCATAACCATTTCCATGGAGCCGACCACGGCCTGCAACCTGCGTTGCCCGGAATGCCCCAGCGGATTACGAGCGTTCACCCGGGAAACCGGGAACCTCAAAACGGATTTCTTTCGGAAGACCATCGACGAACTGGCCCCGGATTTGATCTATCTGATCTTCTACTTCCAGGGCGAACCCTATATCAACCCCAATTTTCTGGATATGGTGGCCTATGCCCGTAAAAAGAGGCTGTATACCATCACTTCCACCAACGGCCATTTTCTGGATGATGAACGGGCACGTAAGACGGTAGAAAGTGGCCTCGACCGCCTGATCATCAGCGTCGATGGCACCACCCAGGAAACCTACGAACAGTACCGCAAAGAAGGCAACCTGGAGACTGTCCTGCAGGGAGCACGAAATGTGGTCAAATGGAAAAAGGCTTTGAACAGTGCGACCCCGCATATTGTGTTTCAGTTTCTGGTGGTTCGCCCCAACGAACACCAGATCCCGGAGATCTATCGTCTGGCGGAAGAGATCGGTGTGGATGAGGTCAAATTGAAAACTGCCCAGGTCTATGATTTCGAAAGGGGCAATCCACTGATCCCCACAGATCTGAACTACAGCCGCTACCTCCCCCAGGTGGATGGTACCTGGCGCACCAAACATGCACTGGCCAACCATTGCTGGAAGCTTTGGCATGCCTGCGTGATCACCTGGGACGGGATGGTCGTCCCCTGCTGCTTCGACAAGGATGCCACCCACCGCCTGGGCAGCCTGAAGGAGGGCTCATTCAAGGACATTTGGCATGGAGAAGCTTATCAAAGCTTTCGAACCCAATTATTAAAAGGGCGGGATCAGATCGATATCTGCACCAATTGTACGGAGGGGTGCAAGGTGTGGGCGTAAACCATGGGGCTGAAAATTGTAATCACTTCGGCGCTTTAAAACCGGATCTAGGTTCTTTTTTTATAGAGACCAGCGGGACAAATACAGGAATTGATCCCGGGTTTTATTTAAGGTGAATCTGGATTCACGAGCATGTCCTATCCCAAAGATGTAATCCATCTGCCTTAAAATAAAAGCCGGAGCGATATGAGATCGCCCCGGCCATTGGTTGATTTGATTACAAGGACTATTTCATCAGGGCGTCAACATCAATAATCGGGTATATGTACCTGATGACATGATCAGTTGAATGACATATTGCTGGCTAACGTTCGTTTTTCCACGAAGATCAAATTCTGCTTGATTCTCCTGTGGGGCTAATCTGCGTTCAACCACTTTTTGACCCATCAAATCAAAGATGGTCAAAACTGCACCATACTGTAGTTGACCATTCAATATCACATTGAACAGACCATTGGTCGGATTAGGTACAATTTGCATATTGAATTCGGGTTGAGGAGATAGCCCTCCATTCCCAGGGAATCCGGGTTTATTTTCGTCGCATGTACTGCATGGTCCGAGAAAATCACCATGGTCTAAATGGGCCTGAATAGCATTAGCAGACAAACACAGAGAAAGTCCATTATGACATACGAGTACCTTATTACCATTATTTCCACACAGATAATGTGCTGGCAGATTTTCAAAGCCAGGAAACACTTCTACAGCACAAGGCCCATTATCATTCGCCCCTGGGCAGATATCGCAACCATTTACTACACCATCGCAGTCGTCGTCTTCTTCTGAGATATTGCAGGGAATACATTCCTCCAGATCAGGACAGTGAGCACCACCAATTTCCGGATAGGCAAGAATCTCCCTGGTCCTGCATTTGATACCATTGCAAGGTTGGGAGCAGGGGCTGTACTCAGACCATTCGCCGACGACACAATCCGAGCAAATCTCGCCGGGCGGACAAAGGACGCAATCAACGATAATCACTTGTCCATCGATCTCTTCCGTCTTCTGATGATAACCAGGCAAACAGTCGCAATTGGTCGGATCAAAGTGATTTAAACCAGATATCGCCAGTGGGCAGTCGTCGCAGACATCGCCGACTCCGTCACCATCCATGTCTGATTGGTCCAGATTAGAGGCTGTAGTGCAATTATCAACACAATTCAATATACCATCTTCATCAGTATCAGAATCTACAATGTTGATTGTTGCATCACAGGTAGCCGTTCCTCCCTCATTGTCGGTCACCGTCAGCACTACGTTCATAGTTCCCAGGTCTTCACAGGTAAAATACAATACGGACTCGCCATTGACATTGTAAATGAATGGTCCGCAACCCGTACTCCCTCCATCCAGATATCCAACAGTTATTTCACCGGATCCATTTCCATCCAGCTGTACAGTGATATCCTGACAAGCAGCTACAAGCGGAATAAAACAACCTCCCTGACAGCCAGCGCAGGGAAGCCCTGTACTGGTGTAGTAACTGAGAAAATAATCTTTACTGCAGGTAGAAAATACTGTTGAAGGAGCATTTTGATTCATTGAAGCACCCATGATAAAGGTGTTCGCCTGACAAGCATTGCCCTGAGCATCATGATATGCACCCATATTGTGCCCGATTTCGTGAGCGACCAGCGTAGCATTAGCCTGTAGGCTGAATCGTACTACTGACACGCCGGCATTGAAAGGCACATTGCAGGCGGATGCAGGAGGCGCCAGACCAATGGTCCCGCTGAATGGCATCCCACTAAATAAATGTCCCAGATCACTTTGCGGTAGATTGTTCGATGGATTAGAATACCAGGTCGAAAACTTATCGAACATATCTGCTATATCAGCGGGTGTCGCATAAGGATCACCTGCGGAAAAAATGATGACACTCGATAGGTTGAAGAATAATCCGATATCATTCGATGTGTATCTATCCTTGCAGAGATTGAAAACAGACTCTACTTCATTTAATGTGTTCGCACCGTGTGTCTGGTAGAAGGCTTGGTCGGCTGCGACCAGAACGTCCATACAGAGATCAGGGAGGACCGGATTTACGGATCGATTAACGGTTACCAAGCCGGGTCTTTCTTTCGTTTCGGTGCCACAAATTCCCGGAGAGCCCAGGACATCCTCAGGCTTGTACAACACGTACTGGTCTTCCAGGGCCTGAGGGACAAACTTGGCGAGTCTCTCGATCAAATATTCCTGATGCCGGATGACGATTCTACCGGAAAGAAAGCCTTCCTGAATGGTGAACAAGGCTTGTTGATTCTCATTGTTGTCGATTATGCCGCTTAAATGCATCGGAATTGGAAGATTGATTTCTTCCAATGTACCATTGCGCCAGGCCATCACTTTGAAATCCTGACTTCTCACCTGACGTCTTGAGGCCGTGACCTCCCAAAGATGCTCGGAGCCAAACTTTAAACTGAATACAAGATTCTCATCTGCGGATTGAGCCCATTGATATAACTTGCTGGTATTCAATTGATATATTGAAGATTTTCGAAACACCTTTTCTACTTCTGCCTGGGACCGCTGATCAAGTTTGATCGCTTCGGCATGAAAAGTGGGTGGTTCATTGACAATGTGACTATTTTCTGTACCTGACAAGGTACTTGGGATAAACCAAGGAGCCAAAATCAGAATTACTACGAGGGGGACCATCCTTGTTAGAGAAAAAGAGGTCAGAACAGAACTAAAAACTTTACGATACAAAGATTGAAAGAACAATCCTCTACGTCCATTAGCACACATGTCGTTTAATTTTATAGTTGATATTATGTTTAGGTTGCCAGTCCTTAGGTTTGGCCTTTGCAAATTACATATTTCTAATATTTGTAATCTTTATCATTTCAGTAGTTTCCGGTTGAACTTGATAAATAAATTTACAATCATCTGAAATTCAAATAACTAGCCTAAACTTCAACTATAACTTTGAACTGAAGAACCCTCAAAAATGAGGGTATATGAATGATGGCACTTACGTATTCGCACAGTTGATGCAGCTCATCCATCGACAAGCCTTTGCAAAGTTAGTAGATAGATATGGGGGTAACTATCGGGTTGGGACCTGCACATCCTGGCATCTGTTGCGATGCATGAGTTTTGGACAGAACCCCAATGGAAGAGCCTAAGGAATAGTATTACGTGCTTTAGAGCACCGCCATCAACCCCACTCCATGACCAAACGAAAATCATTGATATTCTTACCAAAGAATACCTTCGCAAACCTACGTTGTTTCTCAGGCCGGACGATCCGCCCGCTGGCGGATGTCTGGCACTAAGGATCACATAGCTATGGCTATTCTCCTTGCGCCACCGCTGAAGCTAAGGCGGCACACGGTCGAAACGCCTCGTCTGCCCAGCCGGTAGCCAGGCCCCGCTTGGTCTTCTTTGGTCTAGGTCTATTTCGGAGGAATGGAAGGGCCCTTAAGTCGATTTCTCTAGTTTAGAGTGCTGCAAATAATGGGAGGACCTCCGTAGGGAGAGGCAGCGTTTATTTCAACAGCACACTCACCGAAAAATAATCCCGATGGTCCGTAAAATGATGGACATCACGGAAACCACCTGACTGCGCCATTTGCTCGATCTCGGATAGGCTGTATTTCTGCGAAACCTCCGTGTGGATCAATTCATTGGTCTTGAATAAAAACGTTTCTCCCAGGAGAGATACCTTCTGAGCTTGCCGGCAGACCAGATAGCTGGCCGCGATTCCCGTCACCGGATCATAGACCGGAAAATGATCAAAGTGCTCCACCTGAAAATTGGCGCCCAACTCCCGGTTGATCCGGGTCAGCAGATTCAGATTGAACCGCCGGGTCACCCCCTTTGCATCGTTGTAGGCATCCAGGATGGTTTTTGGATGCTTACGCAGATCTACACCGACCAGCAGCACATCATCAGTGGACATATGCTGGCTTAAGAACTGCAACAGTTCCACCGCTTTTTCATTCGGGTAATTGCCAATATTACTTCCCAGAAATAACAGAACCCAATGATGGGTGGTTTGCAGGGTGGGCAGGGTCTTGAAATAATCTCCAGCGACTGGATGGACCGGAATATCTGGAGCCACGTTCTTTAGATGCGACCTGTTTGTTTGCAATACTTCTGGGGAAATATCCAGCGGATAGTATGTCAATGACCGCCCAAGTGCCCCCAGGTTCTCCAGAAAATGCACTGTTTTGGTTCCGTCTCCGGCTCCCAGTTCGACGATATCCAGGGGTCCTGCCGGGAGGAAGGCTGCCAGATCAGAGGTCTGTTCCTGGAGGATCTCCAATTCACAACGAGGGAGGTAATATTCTTCCAGACCCATGATCTCCTGAAAGATCTTGTCGCCTGTCTCATCGTAGAAATACTTGGAAGGCAGCCTCTTGACGGGCTGCTTCAATCCGGTGAGGACATCGGTGGCAAATTGATCCAGATCTCTCATCAACTGGCTGAGGTTTGAGCCAGACGAATGCCTGAAAACATCCAACGCAAATGAGGATGAAAGAAATTTCGATAGGTCGGCCGGCTGTGCCCTTTTGGGGTCGCGAAGGATGCCCCGCGCAACACATGCTGATTGACCATAAACTTCCCGTTGTATTCACCCAGGGCCCCCGGTGCTTTGCTGAATCCCGGATAGGGCAGATAGGCACTGCCTGTCCATTCCCATAATTTTCCCCAGTTGAACCGGTCGGCCGCCGCCTCCCATTCAAACTCTGTGGGCAGACGCATGCCTTTCCATTCCGCAAAGGCGGAGGCTTCATAATAGCTCACATGCATCACTGGCAGGTCCGGGTCGACAGGTGTAAATCCAGTATAGCTATACGCATGCCACCTGCCATCCACCAGGTGCCAGTAGTGTGGAGCACTGATCCCCTGATCGCGGATATGGTTCCAGCCGTCGGCATGCCACAATTCAAATCGCTGATACCCACCGTCGGCGATAAAGTCCAGGTATTCGGCGTTGGTCACCAGGCGATCCGCGATCGCATAGGGCTCGAGAAACACCCGATGTGGCGCCAGTTCATTGTCGAAACAAAATCCCGTTCTCTGATGACCGATGGTTCGGATACCGTCCTCGATGGGGATGAAGGACATCTCGCTTTTTTCCGGGGTCAGATGGAGACTCGTCTCAAAGCTCGGAAAGGTGGGTTGATGTCCCAGGATGTATTTGATATCGTAGGCCAGAAGTTCCTGATGCTGCTGTTCGTGATGGAACCCGATCTCAATCAGATCGAGAACTTCCTGTTTCGGATCATTCCGGAGCAGGTCTGCCACATGGTCCGTTACATACTTCCGATAAACTATGACCTGTTCGACTGTCGGGCGGGTCATGAGGCCGCGGTTCGGGCGAAGGACCCGATCACCGGCATGATTATAATAGCTGTTGAACAGGAAGGCAAAATCAGGATCAAAACAGGTGTAGTCTGGTTTGTAGGGTACGAGGACAAACTGTTCAAAAAACCAGGTGGTGTGGGCCAGATGCCACTTGGGAGGAGAGACATCCACGATGGGCTGCACGGAATAGTCCTCTGTGGCCAAGGGGGCACAGAGAGATTCGGTTTGTTGACGGACGCGGAGAAAGAAGGATAACAAATCGACGATCTAGGGTAGGTCTTTGGCTGGAAGCCAATTCAGTTTAATCAAAAGTACTGCTTGTTTTCCAACCTGAAAAAAAGTGAGTTGTTCATCAAGAAGGACATCCTCCCTACCTTTACGGGATGAGTACGTATCAGGCCACCCTCGACTTTTCCCGCCAGCTGGATCAACAGGATCCCTTGTATGCCTTTCGGGATCGATTTCATATCCCCCCGGCCCCAGATGGCAGTCCCGCGGTTTACTTGTGCGGGAACAGTCTCGGACTCCAGCCAAAGGCCACCCGAGAATATGTTAATGCGGAGCTGGATGATTGGGCCAAACTGGGGGTGGAAGGGCATGTGCATGCCCGTCATGCCTGGATGCCTTACCATGAGTTTCTGACCGAAAAGATGGCTCGAGTGGTCGGTGCCAAGCCGGGAGAAGTGGTGGTGATGAACAGTCTGACGGTGAACCTGCACCTGATGATGGTTTCCTTCTACTTGCCTACCTCCAAACGGCGAAAGGTGGTGATCGAGTACAGCCCGTTCCCCTCAGACCGATATGCCGTTGCGTCTCAACTGCGCTATCATGGCTTCGACCCCGCCGATGCCCTCATCGAGCTCCAGCCCCGCCCGGGTACGGATCAGATTCATTATGAAGACCTGGAGGCATTAATGGCCGAAGAAGGCGATCAGATCGCCCTGCTCCTGATCGGTGGGGTCAACTATTATACGGGTCAGGCCTATGACATCAAACGGATCACTGCACTGGGACATCAATATGGATGTATGGTCGGGTTCGATCTGGCCCATGCTGCGGGTAATCTGAAATTGAATCTGCACGAGGATGGTCCGGATTTCGCCGCCTGGTGTTCTTACAAATACCTGAATTCTGGTCCCGGATCATTGAGTGGTGTTTTTGTCCATGAACGGCATGCGACGAACCAACGGTTACCCCGTTTTTCCGGTTGGTGGGGTCACGATAAGGAAACCCGTTTTCTGATGCCGGATGTTTTCAAGCCCATCCCCGGTGCAGAGGGATGGCAATTGTCCAATCCACCCATCCTCCCCATGGCCGCTATGCGGGCCTCTCTCGACCTCTTCGATGAGGCGGGGATGGATTGGCTCGTCGACAAAACACAACAGCTCACCGGGTATCTGGAATGGCTGCTGAAGCAGTTGAACAATCCCCGCTTGTCGCTGATCACCCCTTCAGATCCACAGCAACGCGGATGTCAACTTTCCATTCGGGTAGAAGGTGCGGACAAGTCCATCTTCAATCGCTTATCTGCTCGGGGCATCATCGCGGACTGGCGTGAGCCTGATGTGATCCGGGTTGCTCCGGTACCGCTGTACAACAGCTTTGAAGATGTCTTCTTGTTTGTAGAACGACTGGGGGAAGAAGTGGGGCGGAGTTGAGGAGGTTATGAGGTTATGAGGGAAGTTATTGGGTTATTTCGATATTTCGAACTCATGCACCCTTCTTAGGAAGGGACGAAATAGTGGTAGAGTTAAGAAAGTTTTGAGTGGAGCCGTTAAGAAAAATAATGGATGTGAATTTATATTAGGCATGCTCCGCGAATAGCCCCAAGGCCTCAGGGCGAATAGCGAAAAATCATTCGTGATAACCTCCCTCCTTCGCTCAAGCTTCGGCAGGCAGGCACCCCTCTCCTTTCCAAGGAGAAGGGAGCCATACGTTTGGCCCATTACCTTTTACCCTTTACCTATTACCGGCCCACATAAAGCTTGCTGCCCGAGTGGCGACAGCCACTGACGTTCCGAAGCGAAGGGCGAACGGCGAATGGCGAATGGCGAAAAATCATCGCACCAACTCCACCTCCCCGCTGATCTGCTTCGAACTGCCATCTGGCAATACCAGCACCATCTCGTAGACATAAACCCCTGGATCACACAGCCGACCGCGGAAGGTGCCATCCCATCCCGTTTCATTAGTAAGGCCTGGTGTGGATAGTAGAAGATTGCCCCAGCGGTCCCATATGGTCAGACGGTCGATAGGATAGGTATGATCCGATGGACTGACCGCCCGCCACACATCATTGATGCCGTCGCCATTCGGACTGAAGGCCGTAGGGACAAAAACCTGCAACGGATAAATGACCCGGACAACCAGCTCATCAGTGGCAGTACAGCCATTGGCATCCGTCAGGGTGATCTGGTAGACAACGGTGCTCAAGCCTTCTGCCTCCAGGGTTTCCTGACCAGCCTGATTCAGGCCCTGAGGCGGTGTCCAACTCAGGGTATAAGTTCCTGCATTGCTTTGTATGGTGCGGGACCCTTTGGCCCCCTCATTGAGGATGAGTTCCGGACCAGCTTCCAACCATACGGCTGGAGGATCTGTGAGCGACCATGTAGCAGTAGCTGTACATCCGTCCGCATCGATGATGGTATAGGTGTAGGTACCGGCTCCAAGATCCGACAGGGTAAATCCCGGACTGAGGAGGTCCCCTCCCGGCTGGAGCACATAATTCCCCGCCCCGCCCTGGATGGCTGTGAGGAGTATTTCGCCATCCTGATCCTCTACACAGGACGGGTCAGTGATATCCCACTCTGTTGTGATGGGCGGCAGGACAGTGACAAAAATCGTATCGGAGGCTACGCACCCTTCATTGGCTGTCACAGTGACGGCATACGGACCGGTGGCAGTGACGGGAATGGAAGGACCTGTGGCCCCGGTACTCCACTTGATCTGCGGGTAGGAAGCAATGGTCAGACTACCCGCTTCACCTGCACACAGCACAGTATCTCCAGTGATCTGGAGGAGCGGATTAGGCAGGACGGTGAGGTCCAGGATATGGACCGTATCACACAGCCCTGCTCCTGGCACCGTGTAGATCCCAGTGGATTGATAGTTCGTACCGTGAAAGAGAAAACTGGCTCCGGTACAGATCTCGGCAGTTGTATGCAAGGTATCGCCAGCAGTTGTGAAACTGACCTGAATCGTGTCCGAACCTGCACAACCATCCGCATTGGTGACTTCTACAATGACCTGACCGCTGGTGTTGACATCCCATGTCGATCCACCAGGTGTGCCATTCCAGGCATAGGTGGTATAGATGGCCGGCACGGAGAGGGTGACGATCTCGCCCTGACAGGCCGTCTGATCGGGCCCTAGATCGGGTGAAGGAAGAGAAAGCAGAGTGATGCTTATGCTAGCGGTATCTGCTGGGCATTCAGGAGAGTTCTGGATGACATACTGCCATACACCCGGGCCGTCCAGCACCGGATTGTAGGTGGAACCGCCCTGGGTCAGGCTTGGAGACCAGGTGCCACCGGGCTGGGCATCGGGTCCGAGGAAATTATTCAGGTTGATGAGTTTATCTTCAGCACAGAAGATGAGAGAGGTATCCCGACCGGCCTCATTCATTTTGGGGTCCAGCAACAGGAAGGCTGTGGCGGTATCGCTGCGTTCTTCACCGGCATAGGCGACCACATGGATGGTGCGTACACCGGGAGTGGGGTTGATCAGATCATTCTGCCAGAATGCACCCAAAAGTGCCTGAGCAAAGGCGGTATCTGTCGGACTACCCAGAATGGGGGTAAAGGTCAGTCGCTGAGATCCCGATCCTGCGACACCAATACTATCCGTATCTGAAGCCGTCAAATAATCGCCGGGGCCATCCGGAGGATTCTCCAGCCAGACCACCAGACTGTCCAGTGCATAATCACTATATACATTCAGATCGGTATCTCCCACTGCTGCAAAAGCCGGAAGGCAATAGATGGTATCCCGCCAGTCGAGGGGAGGAGCTTGAGCGGAGTCGTTGGTGTCGAGGTCAATTTCAAGCTGACACGTATAAGTAAGAAATTCGGAAGGAGAAGTAGCTCCTATTTTTCCAAAATCGACTGGACAAACCATACTGTATGTAAAGTCCTCCATATTCAATTCATAAACACCGCGAGGTGTATAGGAGCCACACAATAGAAAATGCTCATTCTGACAATCATCAACTATTGTTGTTAAGGCTTGTGTTGTTCCCTTCAAGTCCAAAACAGCGACGATCTTGTTATTTGCTGGATTGTTCAGGTCAATTTCATAGATGATATTCTTGTCAAGTGTATTTAAGTCTCCCCCTGACAAGTACAGCTTTCCTTTATAAAAAGTAAGATCATGCGTCGGAGAAATATTTGCAGGCAATGGCATCACTTCCGTATGTTGTCCGGTCGTTTTATCAAACACGCCCAGAGATCCTGGACGGGCCGAATATAACGTTCCATTTTTATCAGAAACCAATGATGATTGATTTGTTGTCAATATATAGGGCGGAAGTTTAATATAGGTCTTTGTTCCAACATCATACTTCACAAGGTTGAACGCACATATCAAATACAATTCACCATCAGGAGTAACCGCAACGTCATTAATACCAATCAATTCAGGCAGACTATCGATGATTACTGAATCACACCCATTAGATAAGTCAAATACACCTAGCCGTTCACCAGAATCGCAATAGTATATTTGCTGACAAATGGTTGATTCTACATTAATCAGAAAAATAAAAATTAATATTAAAAATACTCTCATACAATTATAATTAAAGGGGAGAGTATATAGAAATACTCTCCCCCCATAATCATCGCAGATTCAACAACAAAGTTTCAGCCATAACTGAAGTCCGAATTTCACACAAATACATTCCTTTGGACAAAAAAGTCAGATCCAACTCCTCATTAAGCCTCGAATCGCCAGCAAGTTGGTGGATATATACACTGCGTCCATGTATATCCCGTATGGTGAGGATACCTGATCCTAATGGCTGATCAGAATTAATCCAAACCACACCATCGGTCGGATTTGGCCAGATCTGAATTTGTTGCTCGCGTGAAAGATCAGTTTTAATAATAGATTTCCAAGTATAATAGCCTCCATTTCGATAGGCACCTGGGGCACCTGGATGCTTGTTTAGGCCAAAGACAACCGGTTGCGCTGCTTCATATACAAGATCGAACTCAAGCCCTTCAATATTCTGAACTTTGTCAGCACTTCCTTGGTCTAACCACCACAAACCGACCATTTGATCTGAAGTCTGAATGATATTTGTCAGCTCAGTATCATGATGTTGAGTCGAACGAAACTCCTTCACCCGAAATGGCATTTCAGATTCTAACGCCAGGAAGAACAATTCCAGATCCTCGCCATTTGGCATGTAGATGCGTTGACGGTATTCACCTGGAAATATTTCCTGATTATCAGCAAATGTCACTATTTCGTCACCAACGGACGTCGCTGACCTTGATTCCACCTGTGGGTCCCCTGGTGCAAATTGGTCACTGCATTCGGTACATGTCCCATCCACATCACCCACTTTTATTCCCCAGAAATCTGCCTGGTTGTAATACCCTGGCTCCACGTCTAACCATTCATTGAAACTTGGAGCATCAATATGACAACCCGGATTTTCATATCCCGAATAAGTCCCAGTTGAGACAAAACGCCAATAGTAAATTGTCCAGGATGGTATGGTTTGATTCGCCAATTGTTGTGCAGCAAGGACATCTGAAATGGTCAAATTCCCATCAGGAACCACATCCGCCGCGATAGCTTTCCAAGGTTCAGTCCAGCATCCACCTACACCTAAGTCCTTATTAAAAATGTCATAGACATCAGCACTGGTCACCCCGCAAAAGGGGTAATCCCACTTGGATGGCACCACCCGATATTCTTCCTCTGGTGTAACTGGCCCAGATACATAATTGCCTTTGTCATCTGTTAATGTACTCGAAAGTAAGGGAGTAAGACCAGGTAGGGGATACACCTCCATGGCAGCATCAGGCAATCCACTGTTTATGGAATTAATACAGGAAGATCCATGCTTTTGGACCACTCCGGTAATATATGCTGCCGGGAAACAGGCTTCCAGATCTTGACACCCTGTTCCAACATCTGCCATACATGGTGGACCGGTCTGGTCTACATAGCGATACTCGCCACTAATGGTATGGGTCAAACAGCTTCCTGCTGATGCAGTATAATAAACCTTGATCAAGTAGGTAAGGCCAGAAAGATCGGCAGGGCTTGTGGTTGTGAAGCCCTGAATCGAGATAGTGTTTGAGCCAAATACAACTTCGACCCAAGGGATAAGTTCCAGGATTGGATTAAGGGTTGCCTTGGTCTTGGCCTGGTTAAAAGTAACTAAAGGTGGGTTTGGGTTGAGTTGGATCTTAAAGTTGATGGCCCGAATATTTTCCATCTCTTCAACATCAACGACTCCAAATACAAGGACCATTTCATGGTCATCATTGACAAAATCATCGTTATCATTTGGATTGCTGTCCTCGTCAAGACCGGTCAGGCAAATAGTGGCTGGGGCGTAAGGACACTGTGCCCTTAGCTCAGAGAGAGAGAGAGAGAGAGAAAGCACACAGAACAGGCATAAGTAACGTTAAACGTTTCATCGGTTTTGGGTTTTTGAGATGAGAAAACTTACAGCCTACAAAATAGGCTACACTATGTTCATTGTCAATAGGTAGTGTGTTAAATGTTGGTATTGGCGGGCTCAGGCTCAGGCAAACAAGCACCAAAATACAAGCATCAAATTCCAAATAAGCACCAAATTGGAAATTCGAATGACCCAAACATGAAATCCGTGCAAAACCGTGATTCTGATAATAAGCAGTGTTCGGCGTTCGGATTTCGGTACATATGTGGCGACAGCCACTCATGTGCTCAAGCGAAAGGCGAAAAGCCCCGAGGCCTCGGGGGCGAATGGCGATCTGAGTGGAGGAGTCGAGAAGTTGAGAAGTCGAGGAGAAAGGAAAAGAGGTAAACGCGCATGCCATTCCAGGCAAGGTCAGTTTGACCCATTACCTTTTACCCTTTACCCTTTACCGGCCCACATAAAGCCTGCTGCCAGAGTGGCACCAGCCACTGACGTGCTCAGGCGAAGTGCGAACAGCGAATAGCGAATAGCGAATAGCGAATAGCGAATAGCGAAAAAAAAGCCCGAACCAATGGTTCGGGGCTTATTCGTGTATCGGTTTAAGGAATTTATTTATCCTCTTCATAGCGGATCTCCACCGGCTCATCGAGGGTGGTGATGAGGATCTCGGTGCGGCGATTGTACTGGTGCTGTTCTTCCGTACAATTGACCCCTTCCGTACACTGGTTGCGCAACATGGTCTCGCCATATCCAACAGCCGTGATCCGCGCCGGTTGAATGCCCCGGCTGACCAGGTAGTTCTTCGCGGCAGCAGCGCGGGATTCGGAGAGACGCTGATTAAACTTGTCACTTCCCCGACAATCGGTGTGCGCACCCAGTTCGATCTCCATGGAGGGATATTTCTTGAGCAGATCGTAAACCACATCCAATTCATTGGCCGCACCTGGTCGCAGTGAGGATTTATTATAATCGTAATAGAGATTTTCCAAAACGATCACAGATCCTTCACCGATCGGCTTGGCAACAGCTGTCTCAACAGGTGTTCCTGAAAACGGCAGGAGGAGCAATTCGGTCTTCCGTGTTTCTGCATAATTCCCATTAGAGGTGGACACGCGGGATCGGCCCGGGATATACCCTTCCTTATTTGCAGACAGGGAATAATCTGCAGCCTCGGATAAACAATAGCTGAACGTCCCATTGATATCGGACTCTAAATAGACGGGAGTCCCATCTGGCATTTCGATCATGACAGGGACATGCGCCATCAGGACACCAGTCTTCTGGTTTTTCACCCGACCTTCCAGCAGGAAGCAATCCTGAGGCCGTACGCGGATGACGATCTCGTCAGCCGTCGGCTCGGGAGGAGATGTATAGCTGAATTCTTTCGTGATATATCCAGGCTTGGAAACCAGGATCAAATAATTCTGGTCGATCTTCATCTGGCTCAGGGCCATCCCACTTGCATCGGAACGGGTATCCGGGGCATTGAGGTCCAGCGTTTTCTTTCGCACCAGATTCAGGGTCAATTTGTCGGGTGCGGATGCTTCTGGCGCAAGCGCCATATCAAAGATGGTCTCACCGCTGACAAAACCATAGGCATCCTTTTCCAGGATGAAAATACTGGCATCGGGAATGGGTTGACCTGTCGTTTCATCGACGATCTCCACCATGGTCCTGGCGACGAAGTTGTCCAGGTCACCGGCAAGAGAATAGGCGGATTCAAATTGATAGATATCATCCTTACCAACCCCACCGGGGCGATCGGAGGAAAAGAAGCCGTGCAGGCCATCATCTTCCAGGACAAAGCCCAGATCATCAAATGGTGTATTGAACGGAGCGCTGAAGATCTGCGGATGTGCGTCCGGCAGGTTTCGCGTATTCACAGAGAAAATGTCCAGTCCGCCCAAACCTTCATAGCTGCCATCGCTGGAATAGAAGAGATAGCCACTGTAATGAATGAACGGGAATACTTCATTGCCCTTGCTATTGATGGCCGGACCCAGGTTGACCGGATCGCTCCAACCCCCTGTGGTCCGATCGACAAACCAGATATCATATCCGCCATATCCACCCGGCCGATCTGATGCAAAGAAAAGTCGTTTGCCGTCTCTGGATAAGGATGGATGTTGGCTGGAATATTCGTCCGCATTGAAGGGCAGTTCTGTGACATTCTCCCAATCCTGATTGCCCCGTTGAGCGGTGTAGATCTTCAACCGTACCCGGCCCTGATCATCTGCCCGCTGCAAACCATGCTTTTGATTGTTGGAGGTGAAAAATATCTGATCACCATTCCGGGAAAAAGCCACCGGGCCCTCATGCAGTTGAGAATTCAACTGACCTGAAAAGATCTCCGGTTCTACAGGCGTGCCATTCGGGTCTACGCGGGTATAGTATAGCTCAAAGTAGGTCTCGCCGATCTTGGAGTCCAGAAATCCGCCCTTTTTCCGCGAGGAAACGAAGACCAGACCGTTGTTATAAAACACCGGGGAAAAATCCAGATGCTCGGTGTTGATGGCGGTGGCATTGGTGATGACAATCCCTTTGCCTCCGGTCTTTTCATAGAACTTATTGGTCCCCTTTGTCTTGGAGGATCCAGATTGTTGACCGATCAGGCTAAAGGGCATGACCGCAAGGGCCATGAGGAGGAGGAGGTTGGAGAAGGTGTTTCGCATGCTATAGGGAAGATTGAGTGCGCGAGCAAAAGTTACCGATGAAAACGAATTCTTTGGCTCTATTAGTACATTATTGGAAAAAACGAGGGTTATCGATCTCGGATGCCTCATCTTTTCCAAAGCAGAAGCGGAGCAATGCTTCAAAGGTACCATTTTGATAATCGCGGATATCGGAGAGGGCAATATCATACCCGACACTCAATAAAAAGTGCTGGCGGATACGGAAACCCAGAATGAGATCGATGGATTCTCCAAGACCAGGATCACGGTCCCCGCCGAACCGGTAGGTCAAGCCTGCATGGAACTGGTCCTTCATCTCCAATGCCACATGCAGATCCGCATCGAAGGGAGCATTCTCCACGTATTTCAGCAAGAGTTGTGGATGGAGCGCCAGGAAATTATTGAGGGTGATGCGGTAGCCTCCCAGGGCGTAATAATGACGCAGCTCGGTAGAAGGTCGGTCGGCACCATTTCCAAAATCAATATTGCCTGCGACCAGTCGGGGCACCCCGGCACCGGCGTACCAATCCTCACCCTGGTAATAGATTCCGGCACCGAAGTTGGGCAGGTATTTGGTCTGCAATCCCAGGGGAACGCCTGGATCCAGACTGATATCCTGAGTGCCTTTGATCCGTTCATCTCCATAGTCTTCGGCAAAGTATCGCACGGAGCCGGACAGTCCGACGCCGAGATATCCACGACCGAGAGGTATGCGATAGCTGTAGGCCATTTCGGCAGTCACATTGCGTGTGATCCCGATAGCGGTCCGGTAGAAGTTGATCCCCATGCCGACCCGCTGTTGGAATAATGGCGTATTGAAACTGACCATCTGCGCCTCCGGAGCACCTTCCAGGCCGATCCATTGTTTGCGATAGATGAGAGAGAGACAAGGGCCGCCTTCACTACCGGCAAAACCAGGGGTGTAAAACAGGCGGTTGAACATAAACTGGGTGAATTGCCCGTCTTGCTGCCCCGATACAGCAGTCATCAAAACAAAAGAGCTGATAAAGCCAAGCAGGAAAAGTCTGATCCGTTTCTGTTGCATGGCTATTAGTATTTTATGAGGAGGAAACCGGACTCCGGCAATTCGCCGTTCTGAAGATCCAGGATGTAGAAATAAGTTCCTGGCGGCAGGATCTGACCGCCGTAGGTCCCGGCCCAACTGTTCAGGTAGGGTGATGCCGCATAAACTTCATCCCCCCACTGATTGAAAATAGAAAGCCGGTTGTCTGGATATTCATCTGTCAACACCAGACAGGGGATCACCAGGATATCGTTGACCCCATCATTGTTCGGGGTGATAATGGTGGGCATTTCACACCGGGGTTCCAGTCCGATCTTCAGCACGACAATGGCCTCGGCACAGACGCCGGGGCATTTTTCGCTGCACACCTGATATCGGAAAGTAACCGTCCCGGAATAGTTGGCCGGTGCTGTGTAGCGGTAGATCCCGTCTGCCACCTTCTCGATCTGACCGACCAACGGTTGTGTCAGCAACTGGGTAGTCACCGGCCCGAAAATGGCATCATTTGTCAGCACCTGGATCAAGGATTGACCTGCAAACGGGATGGCCATCGTGTCGTTCGCTGCCGATGGTCCGTATTCGTAATTCACCACTACGGTATCCCGTGATGAGGCGCCACAGATCCCGTGATTCAACTCCCAAATAAAGGCATTGAAACCAGGCTGCAGATTGCAGGCACCTGCACTGGTTTCGCCGAGGCTGTCGATCAGTACACCTGGAACCAGGGAGGACCATCGGCCTGAGCCGAGTTCTGTAAAGTCGGCGGTCAGGGGCATGGACAAACATCCGTACCCGCAATCCTGTCGGTCCACACCTGCATATGCATGATCATCAAAGTTGAAGACCTCTACAGAGGCAGAGGTAGGCGGGCAGGCGCCATTATCGACCGTCCAGGTGAAGAAATACGCATTTCCAGGTTCGATATCGGTGATGGCCGTGGTGACCTGGGATGGACTCAGAATCGTCACGCCGAGTCCGGCCTGGCCCATTGTCTGGCTCCACATGCCGGAGTTGGGGGCCGGGTTGATCGCAGTGATCGAAGTCCCTTTTGCCCGGCAGAGTTCAAGGGGAGAATCGACCATTGCTTGCACAGTTACGGAGATAGCGGCCGTGGCGAAGTCCGTGCTGTAATTCTTGCAAGCCCCGTTGGAGAGCGTCCATGAAAAGATCAACTGATCTCCGGGCAAATACCCGTTCACCTTGGTGCAATTGGCATCCGGCGTGAGGAGGGTAACCGGGGTTCCAGCCGTCTGCTGCCATTGTCCGGTCCCGATGGTTGGAGACTGGCCGCACAGCTCCAGGACCTGACCATTACAGATCGTCACATCCGGACCCGCATTGGCTATCTGATTGGGGATGGTATTGATTTGGATCGTGTGGATCACAGAAGGCACGGACCGGCAACCATCTACCGTCGTAATGGCGTAAAAGTCATACTTCCCTTCCTTGTATTGGCCCGGCAGATCGAGGGGAAGGAATGGTTGAATACCCGAATTGCCGATCAAGGTATCCGTATTGCCGTCATACCAGCCATAGGTCCCTCCCGGCAGCCCGCCGGTGAGGGTCAACTGGCAGTTGCCCGGTGTCTGCGCACAGATCAGTCCACCACAATCATCTGAGACGACCGGAGGCAGGGGGTTGGATTTGACTTGCTGGAAAAACTCTTCCGACAAGGGAGAGTAACAGCCATTCATCAGAATGCGCACCTGGTAACTGCCGGTGAGATTCGTCGTTGCATTCGGAAGGACCAGGCAATTTCCTCCGGTTTGATTGGTAATGGGGCCTTGCCATTCATAAACGGCTCCGGCCACAAAAGTCGCACAGGCAATGAGCGTATCCCCTGCACAAACCGGTGAATTAGTTGTGATGGCAGGTGGAAAAGGGATCGGATGCACGATGACCGTGATCTCGTTGGACTGGTTGGATATGCAGCCATCCACGATCACTTTCAACTTGTATTTGCCTCCCTGATTAATGGTGATCCCCGGGATGGTCAAGGTCGGGAACAGGGTCGTATCCTGTTTGAGCGGACCCATCCAGATATACTTGACATCTCCACCATAGGGATCATTCGGAACATGGATAACCAGTGTCTCGCCGGCGCAGATCTCGTATGGATCTTTGGGGGCAGGGTCATCCACCATAATGACCGGCGTGACCGGTGTATCATCCATGGCAATAAAGATGGTGGCAGGGACGGACGTGCAGGTATTATCCACCTTTTTCACTTTGAGGCTGTACAAGCCAGACTGGGCACCCGTGACATTCAGGAGCTGGGCCACGCTATCCAGTGAAAAGATCATCCCATTGGGTCCGGTCCAAAAATACTGGTAGGATCCGCCTGCTTCGGGTGGAAAAACGGTGGGCAGGATCTGGCAATCCTCAAACCCGCTCACACAGGTAGGGCAGGAACTGGAAAGGGCTGTGATCTTGGGACGTTCGGTCAGGACGATCCGAAGAGAATCCCGGGTGGTACACCCCTGGGGATTCTCGGCCACCAGATAGTAGGTACCTGGAATCGCCGGGACTTTGGGCGTAGATCCTATATAGGTCTTTCCATTGGGGGCAGTCCAGGTGAATTTCACCACATTCACTCCGTTGACTGGCAGGATGAGGGTATCGCCATCACAGGCCAGAAGGCTATCCGGCAACTGGACATTGATCGGGTGGATGATCACCGGCAGGGGCAGGGATACATCGGATGGGCAGTTGGGTGTTTGAAATACCTGGAGCGTCCAGGTGCCGGCATTCATCAACAAGGCAGGGGCGAACAGTTCCGGAGTGGTGGTGGTAAACACCTGACCCGTTTGCTGGTGGGTCCACTGATAGGTCATGGCTTGTTGCCATTCGGTGGTGATATGGATGGTATCGCCCTGGCAGACCGGACTATTGCTATGGATGGAAGGCCGGAAAGCTCCGTTTGGACCGATATCGATCTGGACAGAGCCCGTCGCCATACAGCCGGTCAGCCCCTGAATGGTCAGGACGTACGTCCCGGAATTACTTTCCTTGGGGTTATCGATGATCGGACTGGCCTGATTGCTGAAAAATCCGTTTGAAGAGGTCCAGGTATAGACATAAAAGTCTCCCTGTCCGGGTGTCGGAATGGTAAAGGTGGTATCCGGGATGAGGCGGAGACTACCCCCACAGGTATCCAGGGTAAAGCTCGGGGTCAACTCTTCATTCTGGATGGCGATCAGCGTGGAGCAGGTATCGCTGTTGCCGGCCAGATCAAAGGCAACGACCTGGACATTATAATTCGATCCGGCATTATTGCAGGTGAACGTATTGGGGGTCACCTGGTATTGGGTGATCCCGCAATTGTCCGTCCCGGGGACGGTCAGCAGGTCGGTATGTGATAGCGTCAGGTTGACCAGACCGGATGGATTGGTCTTTCGGAACAGGCCCGGTTTGCAAATGATGGTGGGCGGGGTGCGGTCTTCCACATAGATGGGATACGAACAGGTGGAGCTGTTGCCATCGGCATCGGTCAGGGTATAGTTCGCAGTATAACTGCCGGCATTCAGGTTGAGTAAATTGGCAGTCGACGGGTATTTCAGGATGCCTGCCCCTACCTGCTGGTTGGTGGCATTGTTGACAACCGTATAGTCCGTCTCAATGGAGGAATAGATCAATTCCAACCAGGCGTGGCTGAGTCCATCGGTGGAATTGGGTTGCAAGGGTCCACAGGGATTGATAAAGTCAGAGTAATTGAGGATGTCCTTGTTGGAAACCAGGCGAAAGTCGACCTGTCCATTGGCGGTCCATGCCTTCAACAACGGCTCTGGAATGGTAAAGGTAAAGATGGCCTCTGAGGCACATTCCTGCGGGATGGTGACCGGTCCGGTGATCCCCAGAAATGTGTTGTTCTCACCATAGATCTCAAAAAACTCACCCGGATTGGCCATATCCCCCTGGACGTGCAATCGGAGCAGGCCGTCACCCGGGCCAGAAGGGGAAGCAATGGAGAACAGGAAGTTGAGATCGGCCGGGACCATACCAGCATTCGGATCTTCGAAAAAGACGAATGGTTTGGGTGAGACACTGCCATCGAAGGTGGTGGGGAATCCGCAATTATCCCAGGCATTGACCGGAAAAGGCAGATTGACGAGCGCGGCGCAGTTGGCGGTACTGGTCGGAACATGCAGGGTGTCCGGGCACACCAGAAGGGGCGCTTCCCGATCGACCACGATCAGGGGATAGGTGCAGACGCCGATATTGCCACTGCAGTCTGTTGCGCTGACCTGGACGGAATAATTCCCCGGGGATAGGGATTCGTTGGTTCCAATATTCTGGAGCGGTCCGTTGTCGATCCGGTACTGGACCTGTATCGGTGCCGGTGATGCGACCACATGATCAAAGGAAAGGGTCAGGCTGACCCGGCCATTTGGGCAGACCTGATTGATGGCCTCTACCCCGCTTCCATTGGGAATGAGGATAAACCGGATCACATCATCCTGGGACCAGGCATTTATCTGATCTGGTGTGAGCAAGGTGTAGTTGGTCTCTCCATTTGCACATTGGACTGGTACTGGATTGGTCTGGGTCAGAAGGGTATTTCCTTCGGCATAAATCCGGTAGTACTCGCCTGGCTCCTCCGCATCCGCATTGTACAGATTGATGCGCAGGTTGATATTCCCCGTCACATATTGATCGGGCACACCGGCAAATGAAAAATCAAAGAAAACGGTATCCACGACCCCGCTGAGCAGGGGTGAGCCTGAGGTATTGAGGATGGGCATGGTATCGGTCAGGATCGAGGCTCCACCACCATCGCAGTTGTCACTGATGAATTTTGATCGGACCAACGGTCCCTCCGCCAGACAGGTGCCAGTGCTGACGACAAAGGTGTCGACAGCGGGACAAAACAACAGGGGTGCTTCGGTGTCACGAACGGCCAGAGTCTGTGATCCGGTCCGGACATTTCCGCAATCATCGGTGGCGATCCATGTTCGGGTGATCTCGTAGTTACGGTGCCCACATTGGGTAGGGTCCGGATCCTGATTATCTGATTGGACCCGGAGCAGGTCGGGAGTTGAATCGCAGTTGTCGACCGCCGTCACACCACCCGGGCCGTTGATCGGAGGAGCCGGGATGTTGTCGCAGGCTACTGTCATATCTGCCGGAATACCAAAGAGCACCGGCGGCAGTGAATCGATGACGGTGATCGTCTGAGAGTCGGCTACCGCGTTTCCACAATCATCGCTGGCCGTCCAGGTCCGGATGATGGCATAGCTATTGGCACATTCGCCGGTATTGTTCTGGGTTGTCAGGACGATGGTGACGTTGTTGTCGCAGAGATCTACGGCTGTGATATCCATACCGATGATCGGCGGTGCGGGAATATCGTTGCAATTGACGGTGATGTCGGCAGGGACCCCGTTGAGCGCGGGAGGGCTGTTGTCATTGACGGTTATGACCTGTTGGTGGGACAGGGAATTGCCGGCATCATCGGTCGCTGTCCATGTCCGGGTGATAGTATAAGAACCTGCGCACGAGGACAGGGTATTGGTTTCGGTAAATGCCAGGATGGGTTGATCGTCACAATTGTCGACAATCGTCACCGCCGGCAGATTGGGGATATTCGGGCAGGTGACGGTCACATCCGGAGGCAGGGCTACGCTGAATGCAGGTGGTGTGCCATCGATCACGGTGATGGTAAATACAAAGGTGGAGTCATTCCCGAGATCGTCAGTGGCCATCCAGGTGAAGGTCACCACTGTGCCGGGAGTAAGGGTATCGCCCAGTTGAAAACCTCCCAGGATGGTCAGGACCGTATCTGTGACAGAAGCACCGACCAGCGCCTCAACGGTTAGAGAGTCGGGATGCAGGGTGAGGATGGCTTCGCAGATCGGATCGGCCAGGAGGGTGTCGGGACCTTTGAAGTCGAATGCAAAATTCTGGGACTGTCCGGAATGGAGGACCGAAAACAGGAGGACCAGGCACGAAGAAAACTGTAGAAGGCGTCGGTACATACCGGAGAGGGGTCTAATTCGTGAGCGAACCGAACCGTCCGGAGTCGTTGGGATAAGGGCGAATAGCCAGGATGGACCGCCTGGGCGGAACGAGAGGGAGGATCGGTTCATAGGGATACCTCCGTGGGGGGAGGATTCAATAACAAAAGTAAAAAAATGCCAGGGAACATTTTACCTTTTTCTCAATATAAACCTTTTGGGGTAGACGGTCGAGTTGAACCAGCCAAAGAGCTGGTTCTTATTCCTCTTCTCCTTGAGCAGGAGGCTTGTCGGAATGGGGTTCCAGATTCTCGGGCGGCATATGGGTTTTGAGGAATTGGCTGATCTCCTCCAGGCTGCGATTCATCCGGATCTCCCCCAACGCATCGACATCGATGGAAAATCCTTTCAGGTCGGGATGAACTCGGGTGCCTTCTGACTTCTTGCGTTTCTTAGCCATGAGGTGAAGGTAAGGCTTAGTCGGTTGTCAGTTGTCGGTTGGCAGTGGAGAGTTGGGAGTGGAGGAGTCGAAGAGAAAGGTTATTGCGTGATTTCGTTATTGCGTGATTTCGAAAATCAAGGCGGTATCAACACGAATCAGGCAAGTACACGGGGTGAAATCGGAAATCGGAAGTGCGTAGGCGGAACCTGAATGGACGTAGCCACTTTGACACGGTTGGTTCGCTTCAGGTTTTGGTCATTCGAATTTCGGGTCTGAGATTTATTTGAGATTTGCTTTTTGTGCTTTGGAATTTTCTCTCCCGCTTTTGGCCGATCCATCTTGATATGACCTTTCTCAAAAACCAATGTTGATTCGAGTGTCTCGCTCGAACCCGCTATTGCGTGTGTCTCACAGCAACTCTAAGGATGATATTTTCTTATGGAGGCTGTAATTAATTATTCACTCATGTATCACTACTACCCGGCTCGTTGCCACCGGCTGCTGATCGGAGAACAGCTGCAAGATATAGGTGCCATTGGGGACCTGCGATGTATCCCAGGTATGTAGGTAGGCATAAGGTGTATAGCGATGCCGGTGTACTTCCCTGCCCAGAGCATCAACAATGATCAATTCGGTATCCTGCCGACCGTATTCTGACAGAGTAATTTCGATCTGAACGGGGCCACTGGCCGGATTAGGGTAAATCTTCAGTTCACCTTGCGGGCCAGGCTCGGCCACAGACGTGCTCAGCGTATCGCAGGGGCTGCCCTCCATGGCACCGAGGCGGTAGTTGGGGTAGTGAACCAGGGAGTTGTGTGTGTACACAGGTAGATCGATCTCGTTGATGGTCAATTCGCATTCATTACCTGGTAACTCGGGGTATTTGAGGACATGCAGACACAGGCCAGAACCCGTTGGTGCAATGTAAATCCTCCCGTCCGGACCCAGTTGAGCCAGCCCCCGGCCAATATTGCATTTGAATTTTGTTTCACCAAGCAACTCAAGAGGCGTCAACTTCAGCGTGTCGGCCCAGAGGTCTACCTGGTAGCATGGAGCATTGTTGAGGATATACAGATACCTCCCGGATGGAGAAAACTCCATATCCCCGATAGTCCCTGCTCCAGCCACCACAATGGGCTCATCAAAGGCCAGAGTGCGGTAGCTGGTGAAGGTGCCTGAGCAGCGGTCAAAATCATACACCGTCAACGCTGTATCTGTATTGATCCGGGCCATCTGGGTGCCCTGTTGATTCATGACCAGGAATCCAAAGGATCCCGCTGCTGGGATATCTGCCTTATATCCCTTTCCCAGAAATTGAATAAATGGTCCTTGAATTCCTTTGTCTGTCAACAAAAAAGAAAAGAACTTATTGGTGTACAATTGCGCCCCGATGATCCACCAGTCACGCCCATTGGCGTGTTGCGCCACTTCCATATTCTCAAAAGTGTCTTTGACCAGTACCACATTCTTTTCCAATACCTCCCCCAATCCATCCATGCCGCCATCGGTCTTGATCTTGCTATATCTTATATCACCTATAAAGGTGGAATACCCCTCAATAAAACTTTCGCCATGTACCAACTCACCATGAATAAGATATGACAAATTTAAATTTCCTCCAGGATCTGGCAATGGCACAATAGCATTGGAGGCTGCATAGGACTGAGATTGCTTTTCCCAAATTTCCCCATAATTGAGGCTGTCTCCGTTCTCCATGATCACACCGGCGGTGTTAAACACGGCCTTACCATTTGAGTAATATTTCAGGTTTCCTTCAGCATCCGACCAGGTAGTGGAGCCCGTGTTCAGACGGTAACGGCCATGCATAGGAATGGTGTCGAAATCCAAACCAGACTCAGCATGAATAACAGAAATAATTTCAAATAAAGGAAAGGTATCGACAATGGTCGCTGCACCCATCACCCAATTGTGATCGTATTTCTGGGCATGAACAGAAATGGCAAATCCTATAAAACCGCATAAGAAGACAATCTTTTTCATACTCAGAAATTTAGAAAAAAGGAGGGGGCGAATTGCCCCCTCCCAATAACTGGATTTCACAATTTCGTCACCTTTCGTACTACTGGAAGATTCTGATCATCCATCAACTGGATCAGATACATGCCCGATGGCAAGTGACTCAAATCAATGTTCGAGGCACCATCTGATAGAAAGCCCTGCGCGGCCAGGCCTCCGTGGGTATTGAATATCCGGTAACTCCAGGAATGATCTTGACCAACCTCATCATAGAGCACATGGACTTCTCCGTCGGTTACGGTAGGAATAACCCGCAGGTTGGTGGTCAAGGATGGAAGCGATCGTGTGGTTGCTTCGGCATATGACTCATTCAGACAATCCGGATGGTCGCCGTATTGATTATTGCCTTCAAACCGGCGAAGGATGCTGCGGGCCATGGGCACCGCGACACCATCCACATACCGGCAGGAGGAAGCCAGATCCTCCAGAATGGCCCAATCCGTGGAATCTGGCATTTCGCCTCCCGATTGCACCATCTTCACCCGGATTTCCAGCACCTCTTTCAAATACGCATCAAAATCCAGGGTCGTGGAGATCCCGTCCATTTGGCTCAGCAGGTCCTGACACAAGGTATCCACCAGCAGGCGGTAAGTCTCCAGGATGTCCTGCTCGATTGTGGCATGCCCTATCACCAAATCCATCAGGGAATCATATTCGGTAACTTGCGTCGAGGTCAGCGAACCATCCGCAGCAAACAAACTGTCCAGAACAGATAATGATGTCAGCCAATTATTAGTCAACGCATGCAAGGAATCCAGAATCGAATTGTCCGCGGCATTCATTTCTGTACCTTCTTCCAGTTCCCTTTGGATAGTGTACAACTGCCCCATGGGAGATGCGAGTGCCGTATCTCGCCAGGCCGACACTCCTGTGATGTTCAGCAGATCCGGATTTCTGTCTTGCTTGACCAGAAATCCCCATTTGGCTCGCCAGTTGAAATAATCATATCCCAGGTTCGGGTTCCCGCCCAGCAGTGCATTATCCAAAGATGATAGCTCATCGGAAGGGTCCGGCCCGAGAAAGGCCGTACATCCGCTGGCACCTTGCATATAGACTAAAGGATCTGCTTGAAACCAGTTGCCCCCGGCAACCTGGCTGATCTTGTCGGGCCAGAATTCATAGTTGCTCCCGGTGTCGTCATCGTCAGACCAAAAGCGGCTCAAATCATTATTAAAGGCAAGATTATTAAAAGAAATTGCATCCCAACCGACATAATAATCACCAGTGGTGTAAATGGGCCAGATATTCTCATTACCGTACATGTCGGGCCCTTGTTCATCGATGATGCCACCCCCGGATTGCGGGCTTCCCAGGGAAAATCCTACTGATCCACTCCGAAAGATGTTACTAGCGATCATGGTTCCGGCATTACCGTAATCATAGATCATCCCGGTGGCCACGTTTTCAAAAACATTGCAGTTTGCCAAGGTAAAATCCGAGTCAATCACCCGAAGTCCAACCCGATTGTAGGTTCCTGCCTGAACAGAGCCTTGGTCATACCCATTGAAGATATTGTTCACGACGCTGGTGTAATCACATGCATCATTGACAAAAACACAGATGTAGGGATAACCCGTTGACTGGACATTGAACTCATTCACATCCGTAATCTCGACAAACTGCACTTGATCCAGCTCAACGCCAAAGCCATTGGAATAGATGTTGACTTCATTGTTCTTGATGTACATTTTGTGGGCAAATCCATTGGCAAACACATAAATTCCCCGGCTTTGCACACCAGAATTGACTTCGATGATGTTGTCATGGATCTTACATTTGTACCCTTCTGCATTGTCCACAAAGCAAATGCCAATATCAGTAGAGTTCTGGATCTCGTTATCAAAAAATTCTGGAATTGTACTCCCCGTAGTTGGCAAGGTGTTACGTACAAGAATGGATGTATCACAATCAATCATAGCGCAATCGTAAATAAACGAATTTGCATCATCCAACACGATGCCCCGTAAACAGTTTTCAAAGTCATGATCGAAATAAATGCTGTTATATCCCATAGGACTTGATACTCCACCTTGACCTCGAATATTACTGAGGGAATTCAGTAAATAGCTATGCTGAAGGAGAACTGCATTCCCGAAAAGCGCGTCATTTGTAGCTTGTGCAGGGCGGATATCCTGAAAGATATTAGCAAATCCCAAATTAGGAGTTACCGAGGGTGCCAAGTTGCAATTGAATGCCAGAATACCATTTTGAACTCCTTGGAATAGATTTCCTCCAATATAATTCACATTAGGCTTATCACGCAGGATTATTCCGGCATAAGAGGTATTGAAATATTGGGAAGCAGCAGCGATCAATCCTCCAGTATTCCCAATAAAGCTTGAATTTGTAACAGATATTAGGGTTTTTTCATGATCACCACCAAATAAATGTACTCCGACGATATTATCTACAAACAAGCAGCCCCGGATATCTACCTTTGCATCCGGCATGACTTGAATGGCATCTGAACCATCGTATACCCTGGTTGATGACATGACAAAATACACTCCGGATGCAATCCGGATAGAATTCCAGAAGCCACTACAACCTCGGATGATGGCCCCGGTAATATTGAATTGCATATCATCACAGTCTACAGCTATTCGCGCGCCATTGTCCATGATGATATGTGTATTTCCGGCAGATCCTTGTGTGACTAATGAACCTAGATTGTAGTTACTGCCCACATCGTCAATAGTAAATATACCGGAAACGAAAATGTTCTGATCTGGCCAAGCTGACGGATTAAAGGAACCCACAGGTGCCGCCATTAAATCTAGTGATATGGCTTCACTCAAGGTCTCTACACCGTAATTGGATCCAACGTAACTGTAAGTGATATTCGTCGGGACATCTTCATTCGAGCAGGTGGGCTGTGCCTTTAAAACATTGAGTGAAAGTGCCAATGGAATCAGAAGTAACAGATAGAGTGGAAAACGACATGAAGGGGAAACTATCCTGGTGCTAGCCCTGTCTGTCTGTCTGTCTGTCTGTCTGTCTGTCTGTCTGTCTGTCTGGAGCTCGCGTTGAGCTATCGGGGAATGTGAAGGTATTCCACTCCGATCAGGTCGTGAATGTTTCATTGTAAGGGGGTTATTGGGTAAAGAATGCCTTGAAGTTATTGATATATTGCTCAGAATGTCAATAGCAAAAACGAAATATTGAGCAAATGTCACATATTTAACATTCCAGGGCTATTTCCTATCCTCATTATTGAGGACCAAAAATGAAAAAATCAAACCTGATTTTCAAAGAGTCCAATTTTTTAGTCCTTCGGCACAAAATTTATAAAGAAATATCACATTCGAAAGATGAAAAACAAGCAAGGAGAATAGTTTCCCCACATCATTCATTTTTAGGAACCAGGAACCAGGGACCAGGGCCGAGAAAGGTGTTGGGCGTTGGGTATTGGGCGTTGGCTTTACCCCGGGCTCGAAAACGGGGTTATTTCGTTAAGGCGTTATTGCGTTATTTCGAGGAATGAGGAACCAGGAATGAGGAACCAGGAATGAGGGCCGAGGGATGAGGACCGAGAAAGGTGTTGGGCGTTGGGAATTGGGCGTTGGCTTTACCCCGGCTTCGAAAACGGGGTTATTTCGTTAAGGCGTTATTTCGAGGAATGCTTGCCCGCCGGGACGGGAGGAACCAGGTCCCGGGAGGAAATATCACGTTGAACTTTAAACTGGCTCCCCGAGACTTCGGGGACGCCTTGAACGTTAAACATTCAAGCTACGAACAGGGGTGCCCAGCAACAGGCTAGGACAAACCAGGAACTAGGAATGCCTACCCGCGTTGGGAATTGGGCGTTGGCTTTACCCCGGCTTCGAAAACGGGGTTATTTCGTTAAGGCGTTATTTCGAGGAATGCTTGCCCGCCGGGGCGGGAGGAACCAGGTCCCGGGAGGAAATATCACGTTGAACTTTAAACTGGCTCCCCGAGACTTCGGGGACGCCTTGAACGTTAAACATTCAAGCCACGAACAGGGGTGCCCAGCAACAGGCTAGGACAAACCAGGAACTAGGAACGCAGGAACAAGGAACAAAGGAATGGCAGCTCGCTGAGGCGGAATGAGTCAAGGGGTCGAGGCTTGCCCGCCGAAGCTTTAGCGTAGGAGGGAGTGGAGGAGAAAAGTTATTGCGTGATTTCGTTATTGCGTGATTTCGAAAATCAAGGCGATATCAACACGAATTAGGCAAGTACACGGGGCGAAAGGCGAATAGCGAAAAGCGGCTCTACCCGCAAATCCGATCAAAATCCCCCATCGCCTTCTTCAGTCGGGCCAGACTGCGTTCCTTACCCAGCACTTCCATCATTTCAAAGACACCGGGGCCCTTCATGGTGCCAGCCAGGGCCAGGCGGAAGAGGGGCAGAACGGCACCGAAGCCGATCTGGTTTTCTTCCAGATATTGTTTGACCAGGTTTTCCAGCTCTTCGGTGGAGAAATCGTCCCGCGATGTCAATTGGGTCATGATGGCTTCCAGGTGGGTGCGCGATTCCGGTTTCCAGCGCTTGCGCACCATAGCTTCATCATATGCCTCCACATCGGTGAAGAAGTAAGATCCCTGTGTCGGGATCTCCAAAGTATAGCTGACTCGTTCCTTCATCAGGTCGCACACCTTTGCCAGGAAGGTGAGGTCACTCTGCCAACCATTGGCTTCCACCAACGGGGTGATCTGCTTCGCCAGCTCATGAGAAGGGGTGGATTGCAGGTATTGCTGGTTATACCATTGGGCCTTGTCGAAATCGAAGCGTGCTCCGCTTTTGTGGATGCGGTCGATAGAGAACGCTTTGATCAATTCCTCTATGCTGAAGATCTCCTGTTCTGTACCCGGGTTCCACCCCAGAAAGGCGAGGAAGTTGACCACTGCGCGTGGATCGAAACCGGTCTCCCGAAAGCCGACGAAGGAATCCTCTTCAGATTCTCCCTGCCAGGAAAGTGGGAACACGGGCATGCCGAATCGGGCGCCGTCCCGCTTGCTGAGTTTACCCTTTCCATCCGGTTTCATGATCAGCGGCAGATGGGCAAAAGCGGGCATGGTGTCCTCCCATCCCAATCCGCGGTAGAGTAAGACATGGTGTGCGGTACTGGGTAGCCATTCCTCACCCCGGATCACATGGGTGATACCCATCAGGTGGTCATCAACGATATTGGCGAGGTGGTAGGTGGGCATGCCGTCGGTTTTGAGCAGCACTTTATCGTCCAGTTCATCTGATCGGAAAACGACATCACCGCGGATCTCATCCTGGACATGGATCTCCTGTCCCGGATCAATTTTCAGGCGGATGATAAAGTCTTCTCCTTCATTCATCCGGTAAGTCACATCTTCCGGGTCCATGCTCAGGCTGTTGCGCATATCCATCCGGATCCGGTGATCATATTGGGGCGCCTGATTGCCCGCCTGCTTCAATCGCTCGCGCATGGCATCCAGGTCCTGTTCCCGATCAAAGGCGTAGTAGGCTTGCCCGCTGGCGACCAGCTGCTCGGCATACTGCCGGTAAAGGTCCTTGCGCTCTGACTGCCGGTAGGGGCCTACTTCTCCCCCATGGTTGGGTCCCTCATCCGGGACGATTCCGCACCAGGCCAGTGCCTCGAGGATGTAGGCTTCAGCACCCGGGACGTACCGGTTCTGATCGGTATCCTCAATGCGAAGGATAAAGGTGCCGCCTTGCTGGCGGGCAAACAACATATTGTATAGTGCGGTGCGCACACCGCCTATGTGGAGAGCGCCGGTTGGGCTGGGAGCGAATCGTACACGAACGGGTTTGTTCTGGGTCATAACCTGGATTGAGGCTCAAAAAAGGCGGATTTTCCGCAATTTGAACGAAAATGTAAAAAAAAGAGAGCGCCCTGGCAGCGCTTCGGATCACCCTGACGTTTCCTTGCCGTAGGCACAGGATCGCCCGGGTTTCCGCTCGCAAAGGTAAACATTCGCAAACGGAGATATTCACGTGAACCTTCTGAGCTGATAAACCTTTTGTTGAGCACTGTCACTATGTATCTCGTTCGTACTCCCCGCATCATCCAATCCCTCTTTCCGAGGTTTACCTGGCGTCTTCCTGAAAATGACAAGGTCATTCATCTCACCTTTGATGATGGTCCTATTCCGGAAGTCACACCCTGGGTCCTTGAACAGCTGGAGCGCTACGATGCCCGCGCCACATTTTTCTGTGTGGGTCACAACGTGGAAAAGCATCCTGACATTTATCAGCAGGTCGTTGAGGCCGGTCATCTGACCGGCAACCACACGTACAATCATCTCGATGGCTGGACGACAGACAATATGACCTACCTCCGCAATGTGCGGAAGGCAGCCCGGATGGTCAATTCCAATCTTTTTCGTCCACCGTATGGCCGGATCCTGCCCAGTCAGGCACATTTTCTGCAGCGCCACTATCAGGTGGTGATGTGGGATGTTCTCAGTGGCGATTTTGATCCAGATCTCTCACCCGCATCTTGTTTGGCCAATGTGCTGGATAATGTCCGGCCCGGTTCCATCGTTGTGATGCACGACAGTCTCAAATCCTTCGAAACCCTGAAGTTTGTCCTCCCTCGCCTCCTGGCCGAGCTGGATGCGCAGGGGTATCGATTTGAGGTGGTCCCGCAAGCTGTGGAGGCAGAGGAACTGGTGCCACAAGGCATGCCCGCTTTGCAGACGGCCTGATTTCCCTTTTCAATTAATCCATCTTATTCTCTGGCCGAATTGTGATTGTACAATTCGTCTGAACACCCTCGTGCTTCCTGATTTCAGAATGGCATACCTTCTCTGAATGGTATGGAGGGAGGTTATGAGGTTATGAGTTTATGAGAAAACAAGTGACTGGCGTCAAATAGGGTATTCGGAATTCGCTGGGTATGGTAAACTTGGAGGGACGTATCCTGATGAGCTGGTAAAGGGTTATGGGTAAAAGGTAAAGGGCCCTGAATTCCAATGTAGAATCTTATTGTAGCAGCGCACCTTTCCCCCGAGGAATCGGGGCTGAGCACTTCAGTGGCTTCACCACTTGGCATTAGCTTTCCTTCATATGAGACGGTGTTCTGCTTTCGGTAATCGGTATTCGCTGAGTACGGTAAACTTGGAGGGACGTATCCTGATGAGCCGGTAATGGGTAATGGGTAAAAGGTAAAGACCAAAACCGGCTGACAGGAAGGGGTTATACCCAGACATCCGCCAATTGGCGGTTCGTCCAGGCACAAAGGAACTCAAGCAAGTCTTCGTCAAAATAAAGTATTCAATCCAAAACAATTGGCTACCAGCCTGGTGTACACATAGCTCAACATTCAACTTGAGCACACGTTGAACATTGAACTGGTGCCCCGATCCATCGGGGCCACCTTGAACTTTGAACCCAGACTACCACAAAAAGTGGTACGTCCGGACATCCAAAGGTTTGGTTCAGATCCCAAATCCAGAATCTGCAAATAAGAATGAAAGCAGCCCCCACACAAAAGAGCTCGAGACAACGTTGATAGAAAAGAACACTAGAACTACTCGACCCATGAGACCTCTCTTTCTATGCTTGCTCCTCTCTCTTTTTGCTTGCCAAAAGGACAATTTGCCTGTCGATCAAACGCCCATATCTGTCACAGACGTAGCGGGGGTGGCACAAATGAACCAGATCCTGGCCTGGAAGATCTTCACTCAGGAAAAATCGGCCAAACCGGCAGAAAATGTGTTGCTTTCACCATTCAGTATTCAAACGGCCATGCTGATGGCCATCAATGGCGCCCATGGAAAGACCTCTGATGAGCTGTTGAGTGTGATGAATTGTTCCGGTTGTGATATCCAGGAGATCAACCCGCTTCATCAGGATCTAACGACTCTGCTTACCCAACAAAGTGGACAACCTCAGGTCACGGTAGCCAATCACTATTTCTATGACGCCGACCGCATCGCTGTCAAATCGCCCTTCCTGGAGGCCATTAATACCTATTATAATTGCGATGCGTCCAATCTTTCTTTTCAGAATGAAGTCCTCGCCCTGAACCAGATCAACGGTTGGGTGAAATCCAATACACAACAGAAGATCGACGCCATTCTCGATCGGATCACGAGTGACGATGTAGCCTTTCTGATCAATGCCCTCCATTTCAAAGCGGATTGGGCGATCGGATTTGATGAAGAACTCACTGCTTCCCTCCCCTTTACAAAGGAGGATGGACAGCAGGTGACCGTTGATTTTGTGAACGCAGATCGCGATTTTGCCTTCGTTCAGAATCAGGTGCACAACATGGTTGACATCCCCTTCCAGGACTCGACCTATAGCCTCAGTTTCATCCAGCCCGCAGCGACGAATAAAGATGTCGATTGGGCATTGACCATGGACGATGTGATTTATAAATCCCTTCTCGACCAACTGACCGTAGATCGCGCCATGGTTTTCTTCCCCCGATTGAAATTGGCCTATGAAAATGACCTGATCCAAAGTTTGAAAAACCTGGGCGTCCAGGATGCTTTTTCAGACAGAGACGCCGACTTCACCCTCATGGGGACTGCCAATCAAAATATCTTCATCAACCAGATCAAACACAAAGCCATCCTGGAGGTCGACGAACATGGGGCGGAGGGAGCGGCGGTCACATCCATCGGTTTTGGGATCACATCCGCTCCCCCTACGATCAAATTTGATCGCCCGTTCATCCTGGTGTTACGACATATTGCTACACAGACACCGTTGTTTATTGGGTATGTGGCGGATCCGGCGTTCTAATTTTTCTGGTTGATTCCCTGCATTTCTGATCTTCTCTAATTGGATTTTATGTGTCTCAGATACAAGCTTGAATACAAGTAGCCTGTCCCGGCTATTATAATCGAGATAAAGTGCCTGATTCCCGGCCTATTTGGTTCAATCGGAAGAAAAGGTCGTCCAGTAATGAAACCTTATCTTTGGCGCAAAATCTACTCGTTTATGATGCGCATAATGACCTTTATCCTCCTGGGATCCATGATCTACGCCCTGGGCTCATGTTCTGCTGATGCAGAATCCTCGGATGAAATGGAGACACAGGACTCCACAGCCCTCGCCATGCAGGCACTTCTGGGAAAATACACGTCCGTGAAACTGACCACGGATATGGCGGCTCTCTCCGCCTCCGAGCGGCAGATGATCCCCCTGCTGATCGAGGTGGCCAAGATCATGGATAGCCTCTTTTGGCAAGAGGCATATGGCGATCGCGATGAATTGCTCGCATCGATCGAAAACGAGGATATGGGACGATTTGCTGTCATCAACTACGGCCCCTGGGACCGCCTGGGTGGCAATGCCCCGTTTGTACCTGGTGTGGGAGAAAAACCTGCCGGCGCCCGCTACTATCCGGAGGATATGACCAAAGAAGAGTTTGAAGCAGCTGAGTTGCCCGGAAAGGCTGACTTGTACACGTTCATACGCCGGAACGAAAACGGAGATCTGATGACCATCCACTATCATGAGATGTTCGCCGATCAGATCGGCCGCGCCGCTGCATTGCTGGATCAGGCGGCCGAACTGGCCGAGGATGCCGGTTTGAAGAAATACCTCACCATGCGCGCAGAGGCCCTTCGGACAGATAACTACCAGCCCAGCGATCTGGCCTGGATGGACATGAAAGACAATCACATCGATTTTGTGGTGGGTCCGATCGAGACTTATGAAGACCAACTGTTCGGCTACAAAGCCTCCCATGAAGCCTATGTCCTGGTAAAGGATATGGAATGGAGCCAGCGGCTGGAAAAGTATGCAGCGTTTATGCCTGAATTGCAAAAAGGACTTCCTTGTGCGGATAAATACAAAAAAGAAAAGCCCGGAGGCGATGCACAGTTGAACGCCTATGATGTCATCTATTATTCTGGTGACTGCAATGCGGGAAGTAAGACCATTGCCATCAACCTCCCGAACGATGAAGAGGTGCAGCTGAAAAAAGGAACGCGCCGCTTGCAATTGAAAAATGCCATGCGGGCTAAATTCGACAAGATCCTGATCCCCATTGCGCAGGAGCTGATCGATCCTTCCCAACAAAAGCATGTCATTTTTGACGCCTTTTTTGCGAATACGATGTTCCATGAGGTCGCTCATGGGCTGGGCATTAAAAATACCATTAACGGCAAGGGCAGTGTCCGTGAAGCCATCAAGGAGCACTCTTCTGCATTGGAAGAAGGCAAAGCAGATATTCTCGGATTATACATGGTCAACCAACTCTTCAAAAAGGGGGAATTGACAGGTGCGACCATGGAAGATTACTACGTGACCTTCATGGCCAGCATTTTCCGCTCTGTACGTTTTGGTGCATCCAGTGCCCATGGCAAAGCGAATATGATCCGCTTCAATTTCTTTCAGGAATATGGCGCTTTTGTGCGCGATGATGCGACTGGCACCTATAAGATCAATTTCGAAAATCTGCAAAAGGCCACCGATGCACTTGGTGCCTTGATCCTCCAGATCCAGGGAGATGGCGCTTACCAGCAAGCGGCTGACCTGGTCGCCCAAAAAGGACAGATCACACCACAGCTTCAGGCCGACCTGGATCGCCTTTCAGAAAAGGGCATCCCTGTCGATGTCGTTTATGAACAAGGGGTCGAAGCACTCGGCCTCTAATCCAATCTGCACAAGCATTATATTCAAGAGGCCTTCTCCGGAGGGCCTCTTGTTTCTTACACAGAACCGCTCACGATCTTTGACCTATTCCGCTCGTTTATGTTTCGATTTCTTTTTGTCTTGATCTACCTCCTTTGTGTATCCGCTGCCCTGCATGCGCAAGCATCTCTTCAAGGGGTGATCCATGACGACATGGACGAACCGTTGGCCTATTCGACCATTGCACTACTGGACAGCACCCAACATCTGGTAAAAGGCTCGGTCAGTGATGAATTCGGTCATTTTTCATTTACAGGACTCTCCCCGGGGGTGTATGCATTATCCATCAGCTATATCGGCTATTCTCCATTTAGTCCTGACCCCGTCACACTGACAAAAAACCAGGCACTCGATCTGGGAACGGTCACCTTCCGATCCTCTGCCATTGATCTGAAAGAGGTGGAGGTCACCACCAAACGGGCTCTGATCGAAGTCTACGCCGACAAAATGGTGTTCAATGTAGATGGCAGCGCCAATGCTTCCGGAAACAACGGTCTCGAACTACTGGGCAAGGCCCCTGGTGTCGCCATTGATCCGGATGGAAATATCATTGTACTGGGCAAAGGAGGTGTCCGGGTCTATATCAACGGGCGGCCATCCAATCTCTCCGGCACAGATCTGACGTCCATGCTACAGAGTATGCAGTCGGATAATATTCTGTCTATAGAGATCATCACCAATCCGTCTGCAAAATATGAGGCAGAAGGAAATGCGGGCATCATCAATATAGTCCTCAAGAAAAATGTGAATCTCGGGCTCAACGGTTCCTATATCGGCAGTTATTCCAGGGGGGATCTGCGCCGATACAGCAACAGCCTGTCCATGAATTATCGCAATGGGCCGGTCAATGCCTATGGTACGATCAGCCAGACGGACAATCATTTTCAGGAAGATTTTATCGATACCAAGTTATTGAGCAATGGTCTTTTTCTGGATCAACGCACTTTAGGGGTCAACCGGAGAGCGTCCTATGCGATGGCCGGTGGTATAGACGTCCTTGTCCATCCCAAACATACCGTTGGATTGACGGCCAATCTCTTGCGTAACGTGCAGCGGAATACACAGGACGGTCCGACCCTGGTATTCCAAACGAATCCGGACACGTTGATCGAGACACTAGTCTCCAACAGCGAGGATAATATCCTTTCGTTCAATGGAAATTACAACCTGAATTACCAGGCCACATTCAGTGATAAAACGATCCTGAATACGGATCTCAGTCTGGGTCATTTTGACAGCGAAGGAGAAGTTGACCAACCCAATCGATATCTGGATCCGAATGGTCAATTGAACAGAGAGGTCAAGAATAAATTCAATACCCGGACCGGTATTCGTATCCTGGGTGCACAGACCGATCTGGAAACCGAGCTGTTCCAGATCGACCTGTTGACGGGAGTTCGTGCCACGCAGATCGAAACCGAAAATGAATTCAAATTCTACCAATCACCCAATGGGGCTTATGAATTGGATATCCTTCGCAGCAACGATTTTTCTTACAGTGAAAAGGTGCTTGCCGGATATCTGATCTTGAAGAAATCGCTGGGGCAGCATGTGGATGTCAACGCCGGAATTCGGGTGGAACATACGTCTTCAGTCGGTCAGCTGGTAAGCCAGGTGCCCACTGAAAATGCCTATGTCAAACGGAGCTATACCAATTACTTTCCCAACGTCAGTGTATCTTACAAACCGTCGCCCGGTCATGCGGTCAGTTTGAGTGTCGGTCGGCGGATCACCCGTCCTAGTTACCAGGATCTAAACCCCTTTGAAAAAAAGGTGAGTGAGATCACCACATTTAAAGGGAACCCGTTTCTCCAACCCCAATACATCACCAATTATCAACTCACAGTAGATCACCGACTTGGCAAAGAGCGCCTGGTGGCTACACTGCTTTTCAGTCAGAATACAGGTTATTTTGCCAAGATCCTGGAGATCCAGAATGAGCGGGAAACGTTTATTATTCCCCGGAATATGGAGGTGAACAATACCTATTCGGCGACCTTCAATTATCCGGTGCACTTCACTTCATGGTGGGAGGCTGTCAGTTTTGCCAGCTTGAATTATATTACGTATAAAGGTCAATTCGGTACCGCTGATATCGGGATCAACACCTTTGTTTATGATGCCAGGATCCAGAACAATATCCAATTGCCTGCCGGATTCTTTCTGGATGTGACCGCCAGTTATCAAAGTCCCTGGATCTGGAGAGGTACGATCGAGATCGAAGCGAACAGCGAACTGAATATGGGTATCCGGAAAGACTTTTTCAATAAGCAGTTGCAAGTTCGACTGACGGCAACAGACATCTTTAATTCCGCCAGTGACTATCCCTATTATGGCAATTATGGCGGACTGGAGATCGATGGCGAATACCGGTCGGACAATAGCCGATATGGCGCTTCTCTGACCTGGAAGTTTGGCAATCAGCAGCTCAAGTCATCGAAAAAAAGAAAATCGGGATTAAACGAAGAATTAAAACGGATATCCGACTAATCCCGGTGGGCAGGAATTATTCAATGGGTCAGGATCAACTCCCAATAGCCCACATCCACCCATTGCCCAAACTTATATCCGACCTCTTTGAAATGGGCTACTTTCTGATAGCCCAGTCGTTCGTGCAACCGGATACTGGCCGGGTTGGGCAGGGCAATACCTCCGATCGCCACATGCCGGCCCTGGTGTTTCAAGACCTGGAGGAGCTGCTGATACAATTGATATCCCGTCCCCCGATTCAGGTGTGCCGGATCTAGATAGATCGTTGTTTCCACCGTATGCTGATAGGCAGCACGCGCTTTCCAGGCGCTGGCATATGCGTAACCGATGATCTCTTCGTTTCGCTCGGCAACAAGCCATGGATGCCCCTGTTGAACCTGCATGATCCGACTTTTCATTTCTTCGGCTGACACCGGATCCAATTCAAATGTGGCGACAGAATGCGCTATATATGCATTGTAAATGTTTGCCACAGGACCCGCATCTTCTGGTGAGGCATTGCGTATCCATACACTGTCAGGAGGAATTCCGGGATCCGTTTGGAAGGCCATGAAGCACCTTTTTGGATGTCTTAGGAACTGAAATAGGCACGCATCGGAGCAAAGTAATGTTCTTCCCATCCCTGCTCATAATCGGGTTGACCATCGGGAATATCACTGTGGAGGAGGGTCAAATCACATCCTTCACCGGATGCTTTGAATTGGATCTCAATGCGGGATGGTCCATCCTCTGGCTGAAAATCCTGGGTCCTCCAGGATTGAACGATCAGTTCATGTTGTTCGAGTCGAAGATTCCGACCCGTGATATACCCATCCCAGGCGGAAAAATCGTCACCCATGTTCTGGCCACAGGTCGCTTCGCCGCCAGTCATCGCTGCATGCTCATGACTGTCCAACCACGCATTATACAGGCTCTTCGGTGAGACGGGAAACGATACGGTTACTGAAAAGGAATGAGGCATAATTGGGCAATTTGAAGTTCACAATACAGCCATTGACCAGAGATCAGTGTTTCGATGAATAACCTGACATCCAGTTTGTTTCAAGAATGAAAGCTTTTATCCAATGCCGGAATCACAGTCGCCTATTCCTCCGGGTTCAGGATCAACTCGTTGAGCACCTTCACCATTCGATTGGAGAAGAGGGCGAGGTTTCTGAATTCGGCCAGATAATTCAAATAAAGGACGCTGTTACGCGTACCGATCTCATGGTTCTTGATGCGTTTGATCTGATTTTTTCGGAAACTCCGGATCAGCTTGACATATTGATCAAACTCAATTTGTAATTCAGTAAGGTTCAGTGACTCAGGATGTAAAAAGGCCTGAATGGTTCCTTCCATTTGTCCTTTCAATTGCTCCTGAATAGCGGCCAGTTCTTCGACCTGAACGGAAGTCAATGGCTTATGGTTATTGTCCACATGGTCGAGGTTGGGCTTGATGATATGACTCACATTGGTGGTCATTTCATTGAGGTAGTCGGCCACCAGGATGTACAAATGGGCTGCTTCGATATGGTCGTCTTCGACTTTGTCGATCGCTTTATTAGCCCGGCGCTTTATTTTTTGTGAGCGCTTGTGGATTTCCTGAAATTCTGCATATGCCGCTTTCAGTTTGGGGATATCTTCCAAGGCTAATCCTTCCAGGGAGTTATCCAGTGCAACACCAATCGCATTCAGGATTTTGGAAATATTGGTTCCGGCCAATTGGATGATCTGCTCCTTGGTCATCCCCTCTTCTTCGAGTCCTTTTTCAAAAGCCATTTGCTCTTCCAGACGCTCCCCATGATACCGGTGAGAGCGATATACCACGATGATGGCAATAATCAGGACAACCAGAATGGCAATGATTCCACCGAAGTAAAAGATATTAGCAAGGATAAATGCGATCACAAATGCCGATAAGGCCGTAAAGAACCATCCACCAATCACTGAAAGGACGCCAGAAACCCGATAAACGGCACTTTCCCGACCCCATGCTCCATCCGCCAGTGAAGCCCCCATAAAGACCATAAACGTCACGTATGTGGTCGAAAGGGGCAATTTGAGATTGGTCCCGATGGTGATCAGGATACTGGCGACAACCAGGGTTACGGAGGCTCGGATCAGATCAAAAGATGGCGCATCATCCCCTAAATGGGCCTGCTTTTCAGAAAAGGGTCGCTCATCAAATTGCTTTTGCATCGTCTTCATAAACCCGGCTGGCAGGGCCCGCGAGATAGAGGCACTCATCTTTGAGAAGTTTCTGACCAGCCGACGGGAAACCGTATAGGAGGTAAATCGCTCCGTCCCCTCATATTGGCGGCCCAGATCCAGTGAAGTCTGCACTACAGATCTGGCCTTTTTGGAAAACCAAAGGGTGAAGGTCATGATCACCCCGGCAAATAACAAGAGTATAGTTGGTGTTGGCACTTTGCCCGCAAGGCCATCCATCAACAGGCTATCTGGAGAAACGCCTCCTGAAGCCACCCAGATCCCATAGGCATTATACCCGGCCAGAGGAACACCGATAAAATTGACCAGGTCATTCCCAGCAAAGGCCATTGACAAAGCAAATGTGCCGATGAGCACGATCAGTTTCAGGATATCGACTTTGGTAAACATGGTGAGCAACTGGAGGATAGCGGTCCAGGCCACAAAGCTGATCGACAAGATGGCCCAGGTATTGGCCACGATCCAATCGATCGTTTCGTCACTCATCCAGGAAGCACCCTTCGCACCTTTGATGAGCAGGAAATAGGTGATGGAGGCAATGGCCAGACCACCCCACATCGAACCAAAATACTTGAGCCGATGACTATAATCAAAGGAGAAGAGCAGTCGGGTGAGATACTGGATCAATATACCTGCGGTGAAGGCGATCACCACGGATAACAGGATACCGGAAATGATGGCCAGGGCCTTCCCCGAATTGATATATTCGCCCAGGTCCAACCCGTTTGGCGAAGTATAGATCTTAATGATCGAAATGGCCACTGCTGCCCCCAACAGTTCAAAGACAATAGACACCGTTGTCGAAGTTGGCATCCCATAGGTATTGAAGGCATCCAGCAGAATCACGTCGGTGACCATCACGGCCAGGAACAGCAGGATCAGTTCTGAAAAGTAGAAGTGCTCCGGATGGAAAATGCCCTTTCTGGCGACTTCCATCATCCCGCTCGAAAAGGTGCAACCCACGATGATCCCCAGTGCTGCCACTGCCAGGATAGTTTTGAAATGGGTGGCCTTTGAACCGACGGCGGAGTTGAGAAAATTGACAGCATCATTGCTCACACCCACGATGAGGTCAGATATGGCCAATATAAAAAGGACGCCAAGAATGACCAGGTAAAATATTTCCATAAACCTACATCAATGAATTCTGAATCTATTGCTGCTTATCATGCCCATACAAAGAAACGTTTTCTCTTCTTTTCGAGTAGAATTCCTTCAAATGAGCGGCTCTTCCGGTGCCTCAATCAAAGACGCCGATTTGTGGATGGCAATATAGGGCAAGAATCACACTCCAGACCTTCATTATCATGATGTTTCATTGGTTCTTTGCTCCCAGATCCGGTGATCATTCAAGCCCTGAACCACCTGATCAGCTTCAAGCCTTCCATGTGTTCATGCTTCCATGGATCATTACTTATCAATTTAAATATTTAAACCATTGAATACCAAATACATGCATATTCAATATTCTAATTTGATTAATTTTCCGTTCACCAATCCCAATCGGGAAGAAGCAGAAGGTACCAGGACATGCAAGTGTGCATGCCTGTGTAGGATCATGGCCGGAATGAAAACTATTGCAGCTATCTGGATCTTTGGTTACAACCAATAAAGAAGGGAATGAGAAAAATCTTCCTCATTCCCTTCTTCATTCCAGCATCATGAAGCCGGTCTATTCCTTTTGCCATTCCGGAAAACGTCCCGGTGTATAGGGTGCTCCTGCCTGTTCGAGCATTTGTTCCAATGATTTGATCCAGGTGTCCACCTCCCGGATGTCGGCCAGCACGGCTTCAAAATCATTGTTGGCATCTGCATAGGCCCGCTCAAAGGTGCCGGTCGTCGCTGAGGTGGTAGACCATAAGGAATAGATGATCAGATCCACTTTCCCCTTGAGGGAGGTCCGGGACTGGCCTTCATATCGCACCAGCAGACCATCGCCATTGAGATCTTCGTTGATGTCTTCCAGACGTAATTTGATGGCCTGCAGATCGGTCATCCACTCCGGCCGCAAAACGGGAACACTCATCATGGCTTGTTCCAGATAGGGAAGGTCTGATTCAAGGTGACTGCGATGCGCATCTGCCGCTGAGATGGCTCTGGAAAGCTTGGCCACCTCCTTATTGAATCGATCCAGCTCTACTTGTTCCGATGCGGAATGCCCGCTCTGATGCAAGGGGCGACACGTCACCGATTGCGGAACACCTAACGGGGTCAGTTCACCATTTTCAAATTTAAACATGGTGACCAGATAATTTCCGGGCGCAACCATATAGCCCAATTCCGGAGAATTCCAGGGAATGGAATTGTCGTATGGGGTCAGTGAAACCGGACCCACCGGTCTGGTGCGGAAATCCCAGACGACCCGCTGTACACCTGCAGTCAAAGGCTGTTTGATCTTTCGGATCACCTGGCCTTCCAAATCCGAAATGGTAAACAACAGGAATGGATCCTCTTCCCTTGCTTCCTTTTTCAATGTCTCATAACTCGGATGCTTCACATCACTGCCGGCTTCCTGCAGTTTTTTCTCGGCATCATTGCGTTGATCCTTCATTGATTTTGGAGCCTCTTTGATATAATAAGTGATGACTGCACCCACCTTCGGATTGGGTGTGGTGAAGTAACTGGCCCCTTGAAAACCAACACCCGGGAAACCCAGTGGATCTGCCTCGATAAACATCAAACCGTCTTCAATCGGAAAGAGGACTGCGTCATTCGATAAATTTTCTGTCGTCAATTGACGAAATGGCGAATAATTATCCAGGATAAACACCCCGCGACCGAAGGAAGAGACCACCAGATCGTTCTCGTCCCGCTGGATATCCAGGTCCATCACACACATGGAGGCTGGAAGTCCGGCCGTCATTTTCACCCAGTGAATCGCTGGCGTATTGGAGACAAAGACTCCATACATCGTCCCGACAAACAAGAGATTCGGATCGACATGATCCTCTCCGATCGTGTAGGTCACCCCTTTTACGGGCAGGTTGGCATTGATCTGCTTCCAGGTCTCCCCACCATTGGTGGTCTTGTAGAGATAGGGTTTGAAGTTGCCGGCGAAAAAATCGTGACAGGCGGCATAAGCGACAGCGGTGTCATGAGCAGAGGCAATGATCTGATGGATGCGCGCAAATTCAGGCAATCCGTCCAGACGCGCCCGCTTCCAATTCTTCCCACCATCATGCGTATAATGGAGCAATCCATCTCCGGATCCGGCATACAGAATATTTTCATTCAGCGGTGATTCGGCAATGGTCACCACATGGGCAAAAGACGACTTCGCTATCATTTCGTCGATGCTCCAGCTACGACCCATCAAATGATGAAGTTCCTTGGGAACACCGCGCGTGAGATCCGGACTGATCTCTCTCCAGCTTTCGCCGCGATCATCCGAGCGCAACACTTTGTTGCCGCCGTGATACAGTCGCTTGTGATCATGCCGGGAGATCAGCAAGGCAGCATCCCAGTCGAACCGATAGGCTTCTTCCCCCTTGCTTTCAAAGCTTCTCAGATAGAGTCGCTCACCGGTCCGCTTGTCATACCGTGTGAGATTACCGAACTGCGATTGAGAATACACGATGTTCGGGTCCATCCAGTCGACCTGGGTTTCGAAGCCATCACCACCCAGCGTAAAATACCAGTCGGCGTTGCTGATCCCGCCTGAATTGATCGTCCGGGAAGGACCGCCCAGACTGTTGTTGTCCTGGGTGCCGATGTAGACATTATAGAATGGTTTGGCATTATCTGCGGTCACTTTGTAGCATTCGGCTATGGGCAGATTGGCTTTGAAGTCCCAGGCCTTCCCCCGGTCGAACGTCTCATAGACGCCGCCATCGCATCCGGACAACATGTGCCGGGCATCCGCAGGGTCTATCCAGAGGGCATGATTGTCCACATGCTTTTTATCCTCGCCAAAACGCTTCCAGGTGACGCCACCATCGATACTGACCTGGTTGAATATATCCATTCCATATACGCGGTTGATATCTACCGGATCACAGACCAGTTTCTGGCAGTAAAACGCATAGGAGGTGGTATAGTCGCTGACCTTGGTCCAGCTGGCTCCGGCATTCGTGCTTTTATAGGTACCCTTGTTTTCTTTGGCATCGACGACAGCAAACAGGACATCCGGGTTTACCGGAGAGATATCCATACCGATCCGGCCGACCATCGTTTGCGGCAACCCGCCTTTGAGGCGGTTCCAGGTCTCCCCGCCATCGGTGGATTTGTAGATCCCGCTCTCGTCGCCTCCAGTGACTATGGTGGTCAGGTACCGCTGTCTTTGATGCGCAACCGTATAGAGGACATCCGGATTGCGCGGGTCCATGTGCAATTCCCAACAGCCGGTATAGTCACTGGGGTGCAGGACATTCTTCCAGGTTTCGCCACCGTCAGTGGTCTTGAATACACCACGTTCACCTCCAGACTGGCGATGGGGGCCATAGGATGCTACCCAGACTGTCTTCGAGTCAGTGGGATGGACGACAATCTCCCCGATCTGTTGAGATTCTTTCAAGCCCTTGTTGACCCAGGTCTTGCCACCATCTTCGCTTTTGAAGACGCCTTCACCGGGAATGACGTACGAGTGGGCATTGTTCTCTCCGGTTCCGACCCAGACCACATGCGGATTCGATGGGTCGAGGGTAACGGCACCCATCGGGAAGGTTGCCTGCCCGTCAAAAATGGGCGAGAAGGTAACTCCGGCATTAGTGGTCTTCCAGAGCGATCCATGGGCAGAAGCGACATACCACTCCCGTGGGTCGCTGGGATTGACGTCGATATCAATGACCCGACCGCTGGTGACAGCGGGGCCGATGGAGCGAAACGACAAGCCACTCAGGCTTGTCTTTTCCAGGGAAAATGTATCCTGTTTTTCAGCGACGAATGCCCCCTTTTGTTCGAAAGGGGTAGCTGTCTGTGCACCCATGAAAAACGGGGTGGCAAAGAGGAATATCATCGAAAATAAACGTACCATATACATCATGTAAAGGAGGCTTATGCAGATTGGAAATAGTGGATTCTGGAAAGCAAAGGCCTGAAGATACGGTGCGCAACTACAATGACATGGAAGAATGCGACAAGAAATCTGTCGAAAACGAAATCACAATGCCAGAAACTTATTGCCTGATCTGCGCTGCCTCAAGGGTCAGTTCGTCGAGGGCATCCTGCTGAATCGTGGTAAGCGTGCCGCTCATCAGATTGTCCTGTTCGTAGGGATCCAGGTCCAGATCATACAGCTCCTGTTTTCCATTGTCAAACTGGATGAGCTTGAAACGGTCATTCCGGATGGCATATCCCGATTTGTTCGGCGTGTTGTTCAGAACTTCTGAATAATTGTAGACTCTGTCAGAGGCCACGGATTGTGACAACAGATCCTTGAAACTGTAACTGTCATCTGAAACAGGCAACGTTGCCCCGGTGATCTCGGCAATGGTGGCAAACAGATCAGAAGTGTTGATCAGGCTCTCGTCCCGGGTATTCTTTCGAGTCACTCCTTTCCCAGCAATGATCATGGGCACATGGATGCCGCCCTGGTAGAGACTGCCCTTTCCCTGTCCGGCGGTATAGGGTGCTTGCAGCACCATTTGATGCGCGCCATTATCACCGATAAAGATGATCAGGGTATTTTCTCGCTCTTCAGTGGTGAGGTGATCTAACAGCCGGCCCATTTCTGCATCCACACTTTCGGTCATGGCGATGAAATAGGGCAAGGGGTTGGCATCGATGCTGGCTTGATCCGTCGGCAGGTTTCCCTGACTGTGAAGTGAATCCGGCGGCAGATGGAACGGCACGTGAGGTGCTGTGTAGGCCAGCCAGCAAAACCACGGTTGGGTCTGCTGGTCGATCCAGTCGATGGCCAGGTCGGTGATCTTGGTGGTGATATATCCGGAATATTGGGATGTTTGACCATTCTGGGTGAGGGGCCAGCTGAAATAATCCTGGACGGCGCCGCCGAGCAGGCCCGCATAATAGCCGACACCCATATCCGTGGGGCGGGACGGTTCCATATTAGACAAATGCCATTTGCCAATGATGGCGTGACTGTACGCCTGGTTGGTGGCTTCGTCCATCCTGGTTTGCAGTGTCGTTTCGGTGATGGGAATGGTGGATGCGCCTTCCGCGTTCAACACGCCTGTGCGATAGCCGTAGCGACCGGTGAGAATGGATGCCCGGGTCGGGGAACATACAGGAAAAGACCAGACCTGATCGAAGGTGATCCCTTCCAGTGCCATGGCTTCCAGATGGGGCATGTTGGCTTTCATAGCGCCGATGGGGTACCCCGGAGTGCCGTCAATACCCAGGTCATCTGCGATGACCAGAAGGATATTGGGACGCGTATTGCTGGAAGGGTCGCCTATGATGACTTTATCCTTCGAGCAACCAGCTGCAATTAGCATGAACAAGAGAAAAATGGGGCTGAACCGACGCATATCCCTTGGATAGATTTGGATGGGTCAGGTTTAATTCAGAAAAACCCTGGGAAAATAAAAGGCTCCTACTGGTGACCAAGGTACCATATCCTCATCTTCCAACTGGATCCAATTGTCAGATAGGGATAATTTGATGATTCGAATTAGATGGGCTTGTATAAAGCCCTGTACAGTAAACCGTAGATCGAGTTTACCCTCTTAGAGCCGACCAAACGACCAACGCAAATCCACAAAAGGTGGTGATGGTCCGTACAATATGGAACGACCACCATTGATCCCTCAGGGCTGTCCAGTCCGCTGGCGCTGCGGCTTTATCCCAGGTCATGACAATGGCGTTGATCGGTTGGTTGCCAAATCGGGTTGTTAAACCACTAGCGATCATGAAACCTGCAGCGATGAAAAGGGTGATCAACACTGGTCGGTCCCTTTTCTGTTGGACGGCCGAGATGATGGTCAAAACCAACGTGAGCATTCCCAACAGTGGCATTAGCGTGTTGAGAGCAGTGATCGCCGCCTGTTGCTGTTCGATATAGGTCTCGGAAGAATACCCTTGCGGATTGTATCCTATCCAGATCACAAAAACGGCCCCGGCCATGATACCGGCTAGGATGATATTGAGAAATCGGACCAGATTGAGTGTCATATCAAATGAGTTGAAGGGTGACAATGAACAGAGATGGCCGCTTGATTACAGTACTTCGGTTTCAGACTGCGAATCCTCATCAGCATATATCTATGCGACTGAGCGAACCTGCTGGTCAGTCATAAATACTACCTGAAAGGAAATAGGATCAAAACACCAATTGAAAAAGTGCCTCTCTCTAAACAAGTAAATTATCCACTAAATATAATGCACCCCATCCATATGGATTTCTTTATTTTCAGGATCAACAAGCTTGCAAAACATCTGGAGATATGACCTGGCCCCTGGATCCATTTGCAGGGACATCATGAAAAAAAAGTACGCCCCGATCCAGGGACCGGAGCGTACTTTTTTGTGACAAACTGGAATCCTCACAATTCTTTATGACCGATGACAAATGTCATCGTATTCCTGCAGAATTGCATGTTCGCGATCAGATTGTGATCAAGATAACCACCATCTGGTCAATTTGATCCCTGGATCTGCACAAGCTGAGATGCCCGAATATTTCCTGAATCGTCCTTGACCCGGATAATATATGTACCTGACGGGGTCGTCGCCGGCAACTCTAAACTGACCGACTCTGTTCCGTCTGTCAGTGTTTTTTTGAAGAAAGCCCTGCCCAATACGTCACAGAGCTCAACCTGTCCGGTCAGTCGATCTCCAGCTAATTGCAAGGTAAATGTCTGACCGGCGCTGACCGGATTGGGGAAGCCGCTCAGTTCAACCAATGGCAGATCTTGAACAGAGGTTGTATTCTTGGCTGCAGCAGGCCGATAGACTGGATTCGTTCCGTATACACCTTCGATATCCAGGGAATAAACTGGACTTCCATACCCGGGGGTATAGAAAACATAAAAGCTGTCGGCGGACATCATTCCCTGGCTGATGCCAAATGCTCCGAGCAGGAATGACGGAGCTGGTGCTCCACCAAGGAAAAAGCTGTCAATGGCGCTGCGGTAGTCTTTCACCAACAAGACATCCATCGGTGAGGATGAATCACCATTTTCCAGAGGAATGGTCAGTTTTCCATAACCCACTACTTCTCTGTCTTCTGTCAGAATACGTTTCTGATAGCCTGGTGTCTTGTTCAATCCATACGCGGTAACCGTCAGCTGAAAATTGGTGGTTTCCACATGGCTTTCTACCCAATGGTCCTGGTATGCCGTCGGGAATTTGACCTTGTCGATCCGACCGCCAAACACATCGGCACCGCCCACGAATACCAGCGAATCGTCGGGAGATCCGCTGATCGGCTGAATGGAATATGACACAGTGGAAGACCGTTTGCCCATATCATACCAACCCATGTCATCAAGCGCCTCAAAACCTGTACTGGGTAGAAAAAATTGTAGAAAGAGCAGATCTCGCTGGCGCTTGTTCAACGCTGTCATGAATGCCGGGTCATTCCCTGGTTCGGAATATACATTGACATTGAACTCATCGGCAACCAAATTGCTATAATCCCAATTCTGACCTGGTCCTTCAGCAGGCAGGCCAACCACCTGCGAACTGAGATAGAATGTATCTGAGAAATTGGCCTGACGGGGAAAATCATCCTTGGTCAGGATGACCTGGGCTTGCGTCACCTCAACGGACATGATCAGGATGACGATAAATAGAATGAGTTTGTTATTGTTTTTCATCATACAAAGGGTTTGAACGAAATTTAGTGAATTTTTAGAAATCAATATCCCGATCTATCTCTTTATCTTTTATTGCGGAAGGACCACTGCACTGAATAAATGCAGAGATTCCAACAAACGAACAGCCATCCTTCGACCGATCCCAATGTAGCGATGTAAGCTCTGAGTGTGTAATTTCACCCCATGGGTCCGCTCTACCTGATCACGCCTCCATTCACCCAGCTGAATACACCCTATCCGGCGACGGCTTACCTGAAAGGATTTCTGAACACCCGCGGCATCCCCGCTCGCCAGGATGATCTGGGGATCGAGGTGATCCTCCACCTGTTCAGCCAACAGGGTCTGACCGATCTTTTTGATCGCATTGACCAAGCTGATCATCCGACCTCTGACAATGCCCGACGCATCATCGCTTTGCGCGCAAACTACATTCACAGCATTGATGCGGTCATCGCCTTTCTTCAGGGAAAGAACCCGACCCTCGCCCATCGCATCTGCCAGGATCGCTTCCTACCGGAAGGATCACGCTTTGCCCAATTGGACGACCTGGAATGGGCCTTCGGTGCCCTGGGCATCCAGGACCAGGCCAAACATCTGGCTACCCTCTACCTCGAAGATCTGTCCGACCTCATCCAGGAATGTATGGACCCGCATTTCGGTTTCAGCCGATATGCTGAACGACTGGGACGATGTGCTTCCACTTTTGATGAGATCTATGATTCTCTGCAGACACCGTACACCTTTATAGACACCCTGTTGATCGACCTCCTGGAAGAACGCATGGCCGACATCCAACCTGGCTTGGTGGCCATCTCCGTTCCCTTTCCGGGGAATCTTTATGCCGGATTTCGTTGTGCTCAATGGATCAAAAAAAACTACCCCGATGTGCCGGTGGCCATGGGCGGTGGTTTCGCCAATACGGAGTTGCGGTCACTTTCCGATCCACGGGTGTTCGACTTCTTCGATTTTATCACCCTGGATGATGGCGAAGCGCCCCTCGAACACCTGGTCGAACATATCACCGGAAAACGACTTCAAGCGTTGCTAAAACGGACGTTTGCGCTGGTAGACGGCAAGGTGGACTACCTCAATTTTTCCCTGGACAAGGACTACAAACAGGCGGACTGTGGCACACCGGATTACAGCGACCTGCCTCTGGATCGCTATATCTCCGTCCTCGAAGTGGCCAACCCCATGCACCGGATGTGGAGCGATGGTCGCTGGAACAAGCTGACCATGGCCCACGGCTGCTACTGGGGCAAATGCACCTTTTGCGATATCTCCCTGGACTATATCCAGAAATACGAACCCCTCACCGCGCAGTTGCTCTGTGATCGGATGGAAGAGATGATCGCTGCCACTGGTGAGACCGGCTTTCACTTTGTGGATGAGGCGGCCCCACCAGCCCTGATGCGCGAACTGGCTATGGAGATCCTCCGGCGCAACCTCACTGTCACCTGGTGGACCAATATCCGGTTTGAAAAAAGCTTTTCCAAAGATCTATGCATGCTCCTTCGTGCCTCCGGATGTATCGCCGTGTCAGGTGGACTGGAAGTGGCTTCGGACAGACTGTTAGATCTCATCCAGAAAGGGGTCAGCGTGGCGCAAGTCGCACAAGTGACCCGCAACTTCACGGAGCAGGGGATCATGGTGCATGCCTATCTGATGTATGCCTTCCCGACCCAGACCGTGCAGGAGACTGTCGACTCACTGGAGATGGTCCGGCAGTTGTTTGAGGCAGGCGTGATGCAGTCGGGATTCTGGCATCAATTTGCCATGACAGCGCATAGTCCGGTGGGACTGGAACCGGCAGCATTCGGCGTGGAAGCCACCAACACTACTCTGGGTACGTTTGCCAATAATGACATGAACTACGTGGATGCCACGGGCATCGATCACGACCAGTTCAGCTTCGGATTAAAAAAGTCCCTGCTGAATTTCATGCATGGTATCGGTTTTGAATTTCCATTGCAAGAATGGTTTGATTTCCCCATTCCTGAAACGACTATCGAAGAAAACTATATCGATTCTGCATTACAGGAACCGGAGACTGAAAAATGGAAACCCAATGCCAAAGTGGTCTGGCTGGGAGGGCCGGTGACGGGCAGGTCGATTGCCCGTCTATCCAAAAAAGATGACCAGCCGGGAATAGCATTGAAGATCGTAGATCTGCACGAATCGGTCACCATCAAATTGCCACAAAAAGAAGGGGAGTGGATGCTGGGAATTCTTCCTCAACTTTCAGTGGCCGCCGAGGACCGTGTAAACCTGGGCTACCTTCAAGAAAACTACACATCCGCTGGTTTGACAGCATTTGACATGTTCTGGGAAGGCAGAGGGATGAAGAACGTGAGGGAGAGGGGGTTGGTGGTGGTGTGACAGCCTCCCACAAACACAATACCCTGTATGGGCCAAAGGGGAGAACATCATCTTATGTTCTGATCAGGCTGGAGCGGAACATTATATACTAGCTCTCATTGCTGTCCAAAAAGTTTAAAATGAAGATTATGGGCATTGATATTCAATACAATATCTATCTTCAGTGCTCAATATTCAGATCAGCCCTTGTCTTAAAATTGTCGCCAAACCAGGGCCTCCTAATCACATCAGGGACCCGTCCGTTTTCAGTTATTCGAACACTGATCTTATAGCTTGAATCCATGCCTGATGAATGCCGCATTATTTGGTCGGAAAATGGATCCAACATCTATTCAGAAACGAAATCCGCAGAAGTTTATCTAATCTTAGATTGGAATACCAGGCTCCGATCAAATACGAGCGGCCGGGGCCTGATGTAGCCGAAACCACGATCAATAAATGAAATGAGTGAGATTTCTGTCATGATTATGAAGGCCCATTTTGGCGGCAAGCGGTTTTTGGTGACTTTTTGACGCAACAAAAAGTCACTGCCTCGCCGGCAAGAGGCGGGCCAAAAGCAGTCTTCATATCTTAAGAAATGAGAAACAATTGCTAAGAATGGAACCCGGACTCCTTCCACAGTAAATGAATTAGAATTATTTTGAACAGATGTGACTAGCTCTGCAGGAATAGAACAATTGTGATTGCTACTCTATATCCAATTTATCCAAAACCAGCTTTTCAATCTCCTTTGCTTTAAAGTCAAACCATTCTTGCCGATATTTGGAATCATCGATCAGGCGCTTGAAGTGCTTAAAGGGTTTTCGTGCATTCAACACCTCTAGAAGTTTTCTTTGAAAATATGCGTCCTGTAGTTGGTCAACAAATGCTTCCATTATTTTAAAGCCTTCATGGCTTGAAGGCGGCTCTATCCGAAAATAATCAGATTCATTCTTTGTGACTTCGTCGATATCATGTTGAAATACATCCAGATATTCCTGTTCATCGTGATGACTCAAAGCCTCCGGAATGTCAATTACCTCTAAGGTCAATTTATTCACATAACATACGTATCCAGCCTCAAGGCTTTGCACAATACCTTTTAATATGGGCATTAATTTATCCAAAGAAACAGCCATAGGAATCCTCTTTAATAGTTAACAACAGATCCTGGAGCCTGGGTGAATCCGGAAAAGGTTCGTATGCATTCCACTTCAAACTGGCTCTCATCCAGAAAAGCTTCCAAATCCTTCTGGATTGAATGTATCTGATCTTCGCAAATGGTTCTTTACGAAACACTTGAGGATCATTCCATGCGGGCCGGATCGAATATAGCTCTATGGTATGGTTGGCATAATCATATCCAAAGTCAATCTGTTTCCTTATGTCAGGATCATCCGGCCGCAGAGACTCAATAAAAGTCGCTATTTCCTTTTCGTGGAGGTCAATTATTTTTCCCATGGGGTAAAGAGATCTATTCTCTTTCAATGGCTCTGGCAAATAAATTTTGGGGGCATTAAAACTTCATCATTCTCCGACGACACCGAGCATAAACGAAAGTACGCAATGTCTCTCAAACAGAATCGACCCCTTGTTTTCAAAGCCGTTGTTTTGTAAAGTCCTTTCCAATTTCCTCTTTGATCTTTACTTGGTCTTGTCTCGTGTCGATAATGGTTAGCACAAAAATCCCTTTGGATTGAATTTCGTAAAGGAGAGAAGTCTGCTTCGTCACAACGCACTTCCGCAGTCCTGGCTGTAGTTCGCTTTCAGGAAAACTTTTGGGGTTCTTTCGGATTAATTGAAGTTTTAAATCAAGTCGTTTTAGAAAATTGAGATTCGACTTTACTGACCATTCTTCACTCAGATATTCCGAAAGTCTTTCGAGCTTGTCGATTGCAAGTCTGGAAAAACGGACGTTCATAAAGACTTTTTCGATAGCCGATCTCGAACAACTTCCCATTCTTCTGTTTCACCATTTCGTACTTGCTTCCTTCCAATTTCAACTTCTTCTTTTTGGTCAGCTGTCAGTTCGGTCCAAAAATCTTTATCCTCTTGTTTAAGAGTAGCGTAAATCTTGTCTAAAAGCTCTTTGCTTTCAGATTCAAGTATCTGCTTCACAAGTTCAATTTTCAGGGCTCGAATGTCCATTTCAAGTCGTTTACTCAAAAATAGTGAAAATCAGTCAATCCATGTTCGGGGTCTTTTCGCATTTTGCAAAACGTAAGTACACCCTCAACTCCAATAGCATCATACATATTACATCCGCAAGAAATCTTCGGATACAAGCTGTATATCTGGTGTATACGTCATTCGCGGTTCAGGTTTTCCTGAAGAACAGGAGGCTGTGTCCTTCGAGTATCTAGTTGAACAATTGCATGGGCGTGGTATAGCAGGTTCGTGGCCTATCGTGGTGCAGAAGATGTTAGTTCCTTCTACCATAAAACGTGTGCCGGAATGATCTGCGAACAGATACCCTGTGATTTCATGAAAGAGAGCCAGTCCGGCAACCTGTTTCCCAACCCATTTTCACGAAGATAATCGGAACCCGTGAAACACGCAAGCAGCACTGGCTACCTCCATCCATCCCGTTTATTCGATGGACACCTTCCTGCTGGGACTTCTTCCACACCACCCACCTTGAATATCTCCCTGGAAGAAATCAAATGAACAATCTCCTACGCGCCCGATCCAACGACGGCTACCGGGTCCTCCACCCGCTCTGGGGTTGCTCTTTAGTGGCGGAATCGGTTCAGGATCAAACTAATGATCACAAAGAGGGAAGGAGAAAAGGAGGGGGAGGATCATCAATCAAACTCCCGCAGATACTCTTCAAACACAAAGACGCGGTTTCGATCATATCCAGTCATCTCTTTCAAATATCCGGCCTGTACAAACTCCTGAACCAGCGAATTGGCAGCGTTATAGCTCAACCCGGTCATGTCCTTCACCTGATTGACACTGACTATGGGTTTCTCGAACAGACCTCGAAGGAGGACCAGGCCTTGTTGGCTTCTGCGGCCAAACTCCTGATGGATGCTGGTTTCAAGTCTCTTTTGCAAGTCCAATATCCGAATCAAGATCTGGGAAGATTTCTCTGCTGTTTCAACAATGCCTTCCAGGAAATAGATCAGCCATTGTTTCATGTCATGCCTGGTCCGGACTGCGGTCAGGTTGTCATAGTACAACCCTTTATTGTGCTCAAAATAGGAGGAGAGATACAGCAACGGACTGGTCAAAATCTTCTTCTCCACCAGGAACAGGGTGATCAGCAATCGCCCGATCCGGCCATTCCCATCCAGAAATGGATGGATGGTTTCGAACTGATAGTGCGCAATGGCAATCTTAACCAGGTCAGACATCTGGATCTCCTCGTTGTGGATAAAATTCTCCAGATCACCCATCAAGTCCTGGACATGGTCCGGATGAGGCGGAATAAATGTGGCATTTGCAAGGCTATTACCACCGATCCAATTCTGACTGGTGCGAAACTGCCCAGGCAGTTTATGCTCGCCTCTGGCTCCTTCCATCAACAATTCATCCGTATGTCTGAGCAACCTGGAAGAAAGTGGCAATTGATCAAGATGGGTGATCGCATGTTGCAACGCCAGGATATAGTTGTTGACTTCCTTCCAGTCATTCCTCCGTTCGGGAGAGATATCTTCAACATCCATCAATGCCTCATCCATCTGGGTGCGCGTCCCTTCGATCCTACTTGAGATGACGGCTTCCTTCGTGACATACAGTTGGATGAAGAGCCTCAAATCAGGCACTAACCGAGAATAGGCATTCAACTCACCAAGTTTGATGGCTGCCTGTTCGATCGATACATTGATCTCCTGATCCTCCCAGATCCACTGGTCATTGACCTTTGTGGGCAAGAAGTAGGCGTACCCTGACGGGCTCTTCAGAATCTGACCTGATCGGTAGGATTCCAATGTAATCAACGTACAGATTTCAATAGAAGGCTCATCTTATTTCACTTTAGCCAGTAAAGATACAATATAGATATCTTTATCTCAAGTTCAGGCATCAACTTGAGATAAGAAAATCCTTATCTCAAGTTGCAGGAACAAGGGAACCGGATGATGTATTGGAGGTCCAGGTCGGACAAACAGCGGTAAAAGGGCCAGTCCAGGATATTTCATTGAACCCTGATTGGCTCAAACTTGGCTTATCGGGATATCTCATAAGCACTGAATCATCTGGACGCCTGAATGACACCTTCAGCCTTCTCCAGATGATCAACTTTTCCCTTCACTCGATTTTGCATTCGATTTGGAGAGCTCTTCCAAATAGTCCAATTGCAATTCCTGAATATCCAGCATGCGCTTATTCTGGTGGATGATCAGGTGGTCCAGTTTCTCGTGCAAGAGCCTGATCTCCAGCTCAGCCTTCAGGTTGACCTTGTAGTCGTTCTCACTTCTCGATCTATCCTTCTGTTCTTTCCGATTCTGGCTCATCATAATGATCGCCGCTTGAATGGCAGCCAGACAGGACAAGATCAGATTCAACAGAATAAACGGAAATGGATCAAATGGCTTGGTTGCCAGCACCCATATATTAATACTCATCCAAATCAGAAAAAAGAGAAAAAGAGAATAATAAAGGTCCAGCTCCCACCGAACGTAGCGATCTGATGAGCCAATCGCTGCCCGGTAGTCAATTCGGCTTGAATCTCTGGCTCAATATTTTCAGATAATAAATGGTTGGTGTGTATGGCTTTTACAACTTCATTTTCCAATGCACTGAGCTCCCGACCTTCCTTCTTGATCATGGTCTCCAGATACATTTTCCGTTATGTATTCAAGATGTCCAGTGAAATGAATTTATCCGATGAAAATTCCGGATAATCCTTTTGGATCAATGACACCAGTTGCGGTTTCAACGACAGGCCCTGGACGAGATCATCCAGTGGATACTCCTTGTTGGTCAGAAAACAGATTCCCTTTTCCATAAAAATGGTTTATCCAATATTGACATCAAATAGATACCCTGCCAATGCGGTCAGGCCCATGGCGATCGTACCCCAAAATGTAATTCTGAATATGGCTTTGGAGACATTTGAACCTCCCGTCCTGGCCGCCGTTCCTCCCAATATGATCAGAAAGAAAATGGCAAAACCATAGAGATAAAATTCAATATTTTTCAGGGGGAGAAAAAGAACGACCAAAAGTGGAAGTATGCCTCCAACCGAAAAGGCACTCCCCGATGCAAAAGCCGCTTGCATCGGTTTCGCCTGACTGATTTCATTTAAACCCAGTTCATCTCTCACATGGGCTTTTAATGCATCGGTCTCCGATAATTCTTTTGCAACCGTTAGCGCAGTTTCCCTCTTCAGCCCTCTTTTTTCATAAATTTCAGCCAGCCGCAGCAATTCGATCTCGGGCATTTCATTCAGCTCAATTCTTTCCCTCTCAATATCTGCTTCCTCCACATCCGTTTGAGAACTGACAGATACATATTCACCGGCTGCCATGGACAACGCTCCTGCTACCAAACCAGCGACAGTTGCCAAAACGATGGGTTCTCGGATATCACTCGCGGCAGCCACACCGATCGCAAGACTCGAAGTCGAAATAATACCGTCATTTGCCCCCAGGACAGCCGCCCGTAACCAATTGCTCCGGTGTATAAAGTGATTGGCTAAATAATTGTCGGTTCCTCCCTTTTTAATTGTCATCTGTATTGTTTGTATTCCTTCCCACAATGTCATGGTGGCTGGCAACAAATCCACCCGGTATCCGCGATCAAGCAATGGTCCATGTCAAGAATTTCACTCCCTATGGATCGATCTTTCATGTTCCATCAGGACTGTTGCCTCCTGTTCATAATACCATTCCAAGACATCGTCTCTTTGTGAATAGATAGAATGTGACTCCATCCTTCAGCAACGATACTCTATACATCAGGAAGAAGAAACAGCAAATCATGAGGCCTAAACTACTGCTTTCTTGTACGCCCCAGCCAATTAGATCATCACATGAGCAAAATACAGGCTCCCCCTCCGTTTGGTACAAGCACTTGTGTTAGAGCGACCCTCATCTCCGGTTGATCGAAGATGAACAGAGTTTCATTGTACATGATCAGAAGATTATACTGAGCACACTCATTAAACATAGGCAATCCAGGCCTACGCTTATCTGGAAACCAGCTACTGATCTGTTAAAACCAGAATAGCAGGACCTTTTGTCACGCTGCAACTCAATCATTAGAAAAGAGTTTCTTTTCTCTTTTTTCCATCTCCGCTGCGATCACGCGGCCATCTTCATCCTGCGCCTTCAGCTTTTCGATGATGTTTCGGTAGCTTTCAGCATCCCGGTCCTGGCTCAACTTGAACACAGTATCCATCTCCTGTACTTCGATCTCAAAAGCGACGATAGCACCCATGACTTGTTGCTTGAACGCATCAGGCAAATTATCGAAAACAGTGGTGGACTGATGGTCCTGGTTTTCGAAATGCAGTGTGGTCATCCGCAGTACATCCTCCAGCGCCTGATCGTCCAGAAAGCGGATGATCCCCCTGATATGTACACTCATATAGTTCCAGGTGGAGGCGGTATGTGGATCGCTGTACCATGTGGCACTGACATAGGTGTTCCTTCCTGTAAAAACGGCCAGCACATGTTCATTCTGTAGAAAAGCTCTGTGGTGATCCGTATGTTTCATCATATGGCCCCGCAGGATCTTTCTTCCATTCTTCTCTTCAATAAAAACGGGAATTTGTGTGGCTACAGGTTTACAGTCCGCATCACATCCAGTTAAAAAAGCAAATGGGTATTGACCCACAAATGCAAGGATGACCTGTTCGTCTTGTTCTTTATGATAGGGCAGATTGTACATCAGGCTCTAATTTCTCGGAAAGGATAAGTCAGGCATTACCGGTCATGAATAATACGTACAAAATCTGGAATCGAGAATACCTTGTTCAACTATCCCCTTCCAGTACCAGCTTCCGGATCAGCGATACCTGACCCAGATGATAGTAACTGTGCTCGATGATGCCTTCGATATTTCTGCGCCAGGTGCCGTATTTCGCATCCATGAAGACGGATTCCAATTTCTCGTCCGTCATCTCCTGCACATGGTCAGCAAACTGCTCAGCATCGGTGACCAGCTTGTGCCGGAGGACATCCCAGTCCTCCCTGCTGTGTATTGGGGAAAGGTCAAAACTGTACTTATCCCGAATCACCAGATCTCCACCTGTGAAGACATTCAGAACACCAGCGATATAATAGTGGATATGGAAGGTCAGCATCGCGATGCTGTTCAAGGTTCCGATCCTGCGGGAGGCCTGGTCCCAGGGGACAGCCGACAGCTGGTCCTGAAAATTGGTATTGGCGATCCAGGTTCCATTCAGGATCACTTCTCGGAAACGGGTGGCGAGTTGTTGGGCAGGGGTCATATGATTGCCGTTCGCATTTTTGTTAACGATGGTGCGCGTGGCGATACTACAGATCCATCATCTAATAGTTCCAGGGAATTTCAAATGTACAAACTAATAATAATATTCCTTTGATATACCTCAGCCACCATATTGCCAAATTGATGCTACGTGCTGTGCTTATTTATTTGCTTTATTAAGATTTTCCCGAAATTGTTATTTTTCACAAAGTTCCTTCAACTTTTCAAGTGCCATTGGGTAGGTTTGATTCATATAATCTAATAAATCATCTGTAGCGTCTAAGTCAACAATAACGGTTGTTACCCCATTGTCTTCCTCGAAGGTATAGTTTTCAAATCCATTTGCCCATTGTTCCACCTCCGGCCCCTCCGTAATTTCCTTGTCATCTTTTAATAGCCCATAGTGTTGGATTGAAACAAATTGATTGGGAATGTTCTCGGCAATTTTGGAAACCATACCACCCTTTTCTCCTTTCTCATTAAAGCCCACAAATAGAATTTTATTTCCTTGGGTCCAATTTCCTTCATAGGTAGATGTTGGGTTAAACAATGCTGTCCATTGCTCATACGTTGATTTAGTCTCCAAGCCAGGCATAAAAGCGTATACCTTGTTTACATGTGCTTTGATGCGTACTTTGAATTGCAATTTTTTCATAATACTCGTATTTATTTAAATTAATCCTTCGTGTTATGATTTTCAGACATCACTATCAGCCGTTTAAAAATAGCTTATAACGAAATTAAATACGCAACAAATCCATCCCCCTGATTTTCAGTTCTACTTGCTTAATGCGGGTATCAACCAATAATTCACTACTTTTTCAAAACATATCAACCCTATCGGTCTTTTATAACCGATTGTAAAAACATGATCTCAAATTGGCTCTTTCCCAACGACCCGTGGTTTTCCTTCCCTAAGATAGTCGCATCGGCTGAATTGAACAAATGGACCCAATCCCTTCTCTTTTTAGCCACCTCTTACGCCTTTGGCAATTCCTCCTGAAAGGCCTTCAGCTTCCGCTCCACCCGCACGATCATCACGACTACTGAACCGATCAAAATTCCCACTGCAAGTAGAACATATAGATCGCCATTCAACGGAAACCATAAGCTGGGGATCGCGCATAAAGTTTGAACCACACCTACCTTGATCACTTTCTGTGAAGAAATTTTTTGGGCCACATCCCAGCTGGCCTGATCTTTCATGGACCGGCGAGTCCGGTATCCAATAAGGGGATTGATCTTCTTGATCGGGAATCTGTAAAAGATCCAACCCAGAAGGATAAAAAGAGGACCGGTAATGAAGAGGATAACAGAATAAGGAGTCATCATATCCAGTGTTTAGGAGGCATATAAAACAGCCGTGTTCAGATCCAATTCAAAATGGGTAGTTGTTTGCAGCCACTTCAGAAAAAAATACCGGAGAGGAATTCTGCCATACTTAGGGTCTGCTGAATAACCCATAATTACTTGAAGTCCAACAAAATAAGTGTAAAAAGTGGATGAACAAATACAGAGAAATGCTTATATTGAAGCAAATTCTCTGCACATGTTTCGGTACACAAGTCAACGACAAT
>JAIPBE010000078.1 GCA_021738725.1 Saprospiraceae bacterium
TCGCATGACCAGCCTGGTAGATATACCGGCTGGCACCATCCGAAATGAAGGCCACCACTTCGCACTTCTCCGATTTCCACTCGGCAGGCAGGGTAGTATTCACGGCATAGTCAATGGACTGGCCGGACGTGACGGTGCCTGAAGCGACCACATCGCCTTCCACACTGTTGGAGATCACATCCCGGAGGACATGCTTGTGCTCATATTCTGGTACCTCCCCGTAGCGGATATCTTTCTGGTAGTCAATGATCCCACTCTCGGTGATCAGCAGGGTGATCCGAACCGGGCCGGTGACATTTTCTCTGGCAATGACATTGACGTCTGCACGTAACGCACGCGTGCCCGGGTCCCAGGTAGTGCCAACCGTCAGCCCAAATTTGGCCTCCTCAGCCACTTCCTGAGCGATATAGCCTGCCCAGGAGGTTTTCACAGTGTGCAGACTCCCCTCTCCGGGAAACTCCTTTCGATTGATAATGGAACTGGGGTAACCTTTGTCCGGTACGCCCAGAATATCTTCCAACGCATCCCCGTCGGCCGTACGGAAATCATACTTGCTCTTGTTGGGGATGGGGGTGGCAAAAAAACCGGTGTGGATGGAAATTGCGATCATGTTGTCGGGATACAGACTGAGCAGGTTTTCCAACTCTTCCGATCCCGGAGGACAGAAGACGCATTGTGCTCCAGTAAACTCTTCCACTACCACTACTCTGTCGCTCAATCCACTTGGTGGACCAAAGGTCAGGTCGGGTGACACTTCTTTGCAACTGCCGGCGAGAAGTACGACGGCGAAAAGGGTATAGACGATCGATCGCTTCATGATCTTAAAGTTAGTCGATTAAAAATTGGATTGCATGCCCACTTTGAATCCGCTGAACGCGGGTTCATACCGGCAAATACCTCCGGTACACACGATACCATCCACCTGTTTGACATAGGAAAAAGCAAAGCGGTGAGGGCCGGTGCTGTAGAACACATCAAAACGGGGATAGTGAATGGGGTCTTCAAATTCGCCAGTCTTCGAGTTGACTCGCTTGGGATTATAATTGAACATGTCCGATGCAGTAAACGTCCAATGCGGGGCGATGGTATATTCCAGAAGGGCAAAGAGCCAGTCACCATAATCCACATTTTCTGCGGTACCGACACGGCCGGTAAACATGGCGGATGCCTCCAGACGCAGAGCCTTGTTATCACTGATCTTGTATTGGATATCTGTGTACGGAGTAATGGTGCTCAGATCCCCCGGCTTGCCTTCATAGATAAACTGGTTGTACCACTGGTGCTGGATACCGAACAGGATATTCCAGGCATCCTTGGGCTTCCAGGTCGCGTCGAGGTAGATCTCCCGGTAGAACAGTTCATCTACATCCAGATTCATGATCTGGGAATAGTCGGCACCAAACGCCCAATGGGTGTTCGGCGAATAACGGACGCTCATCTGGCCGGCTGTCTCCCCGATCTCCTGGGTGGCGGCATTATACCGGGCAGTCAAACGATAGGTGTTTACGCGCGACATCGGCGGAAGGAAGTTGACCTGCCCCCGGAGTTGGTTGACGAAGGGATCGACCCGAAAGCGGAAGTCCTGCGTGCGCTTACCTTCCAGGGTGATCCCGATATCTCCGGATGTATACCCCACAGAGGTATAAAGCACATTACCCGGCCGACTGACCAGGCGACCCTGGGTCACCGAACCATTCCAGTTGTTCTTGAGTGCGAAAGGATCCTCAAATACATCTTCGGTTTTCAGCGCCCCTTCGACATACCAGCTGAAGTTGCCGGCGATCAGGGTGTTGTACAGGGTTGCAGCCCGGGTATTGTACTTGGGAATAAAGCCATCCTGCGGGGTATAGGTCTCGATGGCCGCAATGATCTGATCCATGGTGGCATCATCATAGGTCCGCTGGACGATGCCGATCCCCGGTGTCATGGACCAGGTATATTCCGCATTGCCAGGTATGAAGCCTTCGAGAGCAGCGCCCCAAAGGGACGGGTTGTAGTAGTCAAAAATGTTCCGTTGTTTGCCACCAAATGCTTTAATCTCCCAGTTGTCCGAAATATGATAGGCCACCCGAGCGCCATACAGGGCATTGTCAATGGCCAGTGGTCTGGCTTCATAGGCCCGAAAGATCAACCCGCTGCCGATCTGATCATAGATCTGACCGCCGGTGATATCAAACTCTCCGATCTTCTTGTGGATATACCAGCGTCCGATGCCGATCCCGCTATAGGAGCCCAATGGATTGAACAGATTGGAGTTGTTGAACAGGTCAAACCGAATGCCCATATCAAAACCCCAATTGGAGTAATCGAGGTTGAGCCAGGATTCTGAACCGACCAGCTGGCGGTCATACCCGGGGGTATTTGCCGCTCCGATGGCGGAGTCCCGCTGGAAAAAGTTGACGTTGGCCTGGAAGCTACCAGAGAGTCTTCCGGAAGTTTCTTCCTGGGCGATCAGGGTGGTCAAGCCAAGGAGAAAGCTGGCGATCAGGACCAGAACAGGTCGTGAAAATGAGTGAATTCTGTGCACGGAGGTAGAAGTTGAATTCGTTAACAGGTGGTTAAAGATAGGTTTTTGAGTGTGAGACCACCTGCTAAAGGGTTATTTTTGAAGACAACTGATTCAACCACCAATCATCATCCAATTCTATGAAGAAATTCATCCTGCCGGTCCTGGCGCTGGTATTCTCCTTCGCTACGGCCACCGCCCAAGATGCGCTGCCCAATATTACCCTGAAGACTTTAGCTGGAAAACCAGTTGACATCCAGGATTTTGCTGTTGCCGGAAAAACGACCATCATCAGTTTCTGGGCAACTTGGTGTACACCTTGTAAAAAGGAGCTGGATGCCATCTCCAAGAAATATGATCAATGGCAAACGGATTACGGTGTCGAGCTGGTCGCTGTGACTATCGACGACCAACGCGCCCTTCCTCGGGTGAAGCCTATGATCAATGAAAAGCGCTGGAAGTTCACGGTGCTGTCGGACGTCAAGCAGGATTTCCAACATGCTATGAATGTGCAGACCATCCCTCATACCTTCCTGGTAAAGGATGGCAAGATCATCTATAGCCACAATGGCTATCTGCCGGGTGATGAGAATGAGCTGGAAGCCAAGCTGAAGGCAGCGAAAGGATAAAGCCCTTTAGACCTAAAAGTCCCCCGCTGCGCCTGGATACCCCGGGACCAGCGGGGGATTTCTATGTCGGGTTATTGGAAACCCGTGTATTTTCGCCTCCATGTATTCTGCAGCGGAACAAAAACAACTCGATCAACTGGGTAGAACGCTTCTGACAGCATCGACCCCATTGGATGAGCAGAAGGCTCAGCAGCGTGTCCGGCAGTTGGGAGAGGTGATTCGCTTCCATGAATACCGTTATTACGTTCTACATGATCCCGTAATCAGCGATTTCGAGTATGACCAGCTCTACAAACAACTGGAGGCCCTCGAAGCCAGTTATCCATCTTGCAGATTGGATGACTCCCCGACGACACGGGTCTCTTCCGATCTGACCAGTGACCTCCCCGAGGTGGAACACCTCACTCCCATGTTGTCCCTGGATAATTCCTATAACGAAGAAGACCTTCTTGATTTCGACCGGCAAATCCGCAAACTGCTGGCCTGGGGCGAAGATGAACCCATCGCTTATGCAGTAGAGCCCAAGTACGATGGAGGGACCATCACCCTGGTGTACGAAGGCGACCGACTGGTCCGAGCGGCCACTCGCGGCAATGGGGTCAAAGGCGAGGAGATCACGGCCAATGCCCGAACCATCCGTTCTGTCCCGCTCAAGGCTGCCTTCTCTACTGTGGGCATTCAACGGGCTGAATTGCGGGGAGAGGCCATCATTCGAAAAGACAACTTTCATCAGATCAACGCCCGGCGGGAAGAGCAGGACCTCCCCCTGTTTGCCAATCCGAGGAACGCGGCCACGGGTGGCCTGCGTATGAAAGACCCCCGGGAGGCTGCCGAACGCGGTCTCGAAGTCTTCGTCTATCAATTGGGATTTGCTGAAGATGGCCATGGCAAGGATGCACGGGCACAATTCCCTACGCATCAACAGTCCCTGGATACATTGGCCAGTCTCGGCTTCAAGGTGCCCGTTGAAGAGCGGACGGTTTGTCAGAATATTGAAGATGTCGTTCGTTTCTGTGAAGCATGGGCAGACAAGCGAGATGAATACCCATATGAGATCGATGGTATGGTCGTCAAGGTCAACCGCCGGGACCTCCAGGAGAGATGTGGTTTTACCAGCCATCACCCGCGCTGGGCCATCGCGTTCAAATTCAAGGCCCGTCAAGCCACCAGCAAGCTGATCGATGTGGAATACCAGGTCGGCAAGATCGGGTCCATCACGCCAGTGGCCAAGATCGAACCGGTGCAACTGGCTGGTGTGACCGTCAGTAGTATTTCCCTGCACAATGAGGACTTCATCACTGGCAAGGACATCCGTATGGGAGATACGGTCCTGGTCGAACGGGCCGGAGATGTCATCCCCTATATCGTCAAACCTCTGGCAGACCTCAGGGATGGATCGGAACAACCCATCGTTTTTCCCACCGAGTGTCCGGTCTGTCATACCCCCCTGTTCCGGGAGCCGGACGAGGCTGCCTGGCGATGTGTGAATGCTGAATGTGAGGCACAGATCAAACAGCGCATGATCTTTCATGTATCCAAGGATGCCATGGACATCGACGGTCTTGGGCGCTCACAGGTAGAGCGATTCTATGACCTGGGGTGGGTGAAACACATTGCGGATCTCTACAAACTGGATTACGCCAAAATCGCCCATCTCGATGGCTTTGGACAGAAATCTGCCGACAACCTCCGGACAGCGATCGACAAGGCCCGGAAAAATCCAATTCATCGGCTGTTACACAGCTTGAGCATTCATCATCTCGGGAAAAAAGCCTCCAAACTACTCGCAGAGGAGATCGGCCATGTGCTAGAACTTCGGGATTGGGATGAGGAACGATATTTGTCGATCAAGGACATTGGACCCATCGTCGCCAAAAATGTCATGGCCTTTTTTGCTCAGCCGGAGAACATCGATCTCTTGAAGGAGATGGAGGCACTTGGCGTCAATCTGACCCAAACCGAAGAGGACAAACCCAGAGTGATTGACGCAGATGCACCTTTGGCTGGAAAAACTATCCTGTTCACTGGAACGTTAGAGCAGATGGGTCGCAAGGAGGCCCAGGAATTGGCCGAGCGCTCTGGAGCGAAGATCATCTCTGCCGTGTCCGGCAATCTGGACATTCTGGTGGTCGGGGCTAAGGCCGGAAGTAAATTGAAAAAAGCCCAGGAACTAGGCACGGTCCAGATCCTGACCGAACAAGAATTTATAACCACAGTATCATGATATATCGCTTTCTGATCGCCTTGATGGCCATTTTCTTCACCCAGCCTCTTCTTGCAGGGAATATCACCCTGACAGCAGAGGTCAGCTGTCCTGAATCAAAGACCATCTATCTCTACCGATTGGGAGGTCTTCATTTCGAGCCGGTCATGCAGACCCAGGTCAAGGATGGCCAGGCTGCCTTCACGATGCCGGAAGTCAACTGGCAGTTCTTTTATCTGGGCTTTTCTGACCAGGACGTCCTGCCGATCATTCTGGGCAGAGAGGACGGTGCCAGGGTACTGGTGAATTGCACCAAGATGAATGAGTCAACCATCTCCGATTCCCCCTTTAATGTGGAGTACCAGGAATTGAAAGGGAAGATGAATGGGCTGAAGAATAAAACGAATCAGCTGTCTCGTCAATACAGTAATGAGTTACGTAGTGGGGATATTCCTGCCGCGTATACCGAAGAGATGATCAAGGTGGATCGTCTGAAGCTGCAGATGCTGGAGGAATACCAAAAGTCGAATCCATTCTTTGCCCGGATCCTGGAATTGAACACCTATCTGAGCTTTTTCATCCAGCCAACAGATTACACCTCCGAACTGGATTACTTTGTCAATGAGTACTTCAGTTTTGCTGATTTCAAGAATGGCGACTTCAACTATCAACCCTGGGTCTTTGAGGCCTTCAAGGGGTATGCCAGTACGCTGGCCAGCACCAAAATGCCAGCAGAGGTTTTGCAGGAATATGTCGGCAAAGCCCTGGCCAGAGTGCCAACCAATCAACAGAGTTATCAGTTGGCCCTCAGTGGGGTGATACAAGGCATAGAAAAAAGTAATCCATCTGCATTTGCCTACTACGCCGGCGTATATATTGACAAATACAAGGACACCTATCCAGAACCGGTCAAGGATCTGGAATATAAGCTGGAGCTGATCGCTCGTTTTGTCAAAGGAGGAGTAGCTCCCAACTTCACCCAGAATGACCCGCAAGGAAACCCGGTCAGTCTGACTGACTTCAGGGGAAAGGTGGTGCTGATAGATTTTTGGGCCAGCTGGTGTGGCCCTTGCCGTCGGGAAAATCCGAACGTGGTGAGGCTTTATGCAAAATACAAGGACCAGGGTTTTGAAGTCCTGGGTGTGAGCCTGGACAGCAAGCAGGATCGCTGGCTGGATGCCATCGAAAAGGATGGTCTGATCTGGACACATGTCAGTGATCTGAAGGGCTGGTCAAATGAGGTCGCTGGCATGTATTCGGTGACCTCCATCCCCCATACTGTCCTCCTGGATGCCGAGGGAAAAATCCTGGGGCGCAACCTGCGTGGTGCTGCTCTGGATGAGAAACTGGCAGAAGTCTTTGGGAATTGACGGAGAAGGTTTCGACCTTTGGCCGCAACAAGCCAGAGACTTCTCTCGTTTCACCGGGGTGTCTTCTATTGAACGTGAAGGCCCGTTAATTGATCTGATTTATGACGACATACAAGAATGATGTAGAAGCGGTGGATGCACTTGCGCAGTCCTATCGCGATCTGAAGGCCGAGATCGGCAAAGTGATCATCGGGCAGGAAGAGGTGGTCCGCGCGGTCATCATTTCCCTGTTCAGCAATGGCCACAGTTTGTTGGTCGGTGTTCCCGGATTGGCGAAAACCCTTCTGGTATCGACCATCGCTGAAGTGCTGGAGCTGGAATTCAAACGGATCCAGTTCACGCCGGATCTGATGCCTTCGGATATCACCGGTTCAGAAGTGCTGGACGACAATCGTCATTTCAAATTCAATCGGGGTCCAATCTTCTCCAATATCGTATTGGCCGATGAGATCAACCGGACACCTCCCAAGACCCAGGCGGCCCTACTTGAAGCCATGCAGGAGCGCAGCGTCACGGTTGCCGGAGACAGGCACCTCCTGCCCAGTCCGTTTTTTGTACTGGCGACACAAAACCCGATCGAGCAGGAAGGAACCTACCCCCTACCAGAAGCCCAGTTGGACCGTTTCATGTTCAACATTCCCCTGGATTATCCGTCCTATACCGAAGAGCTCGAGGTGGTCCGTCAGACAACCACAACCAACGTTGCCGATCTGAAACATATCGTCACCGGAAAGCAGATCATGGAGTTCCAGCAATTGATCCGGAAGATCCCGGTCTCCGACAATGTGTTGGAATACGCCGTCGGTATGGCGACAAAGACCCGTCCGAATACCGAGCGTGCCACCCAGATGGTCAATGAATATATTTCCTGGGGTGCCGGTCCACGTGCTTCTCAATACCTCGTGTTGGGTGCGAAATGTCATGCGGCCATCAATGGCAAATACAGTCCGGATATCGAAGATGTTCGCGCGATTGCCTCTTATGTCCTGCGCCACCGGATCGTCCGCAACTTCAAAGCGGAAGCGGAAGGGATCAACGAAGAGCAAATTATTGAGAGCTTGTTCTAGGACTGTTGTCAGTTTTCGGTTGTCGGTTATCAGTTTGTATGTGCCTGAAATAGGTTGTACGATTTACGGAGAGTCGAAAATGGTTATTCATTTACCTGATTGTCCATAGAGAGATTGGAATGGATTCTTCCTCAATTTAAAATTTGGGGTGAACTTCCTCTTCAATTAAATTGAATTTCTTTCTTCCCTGTGTTTCGATTTGGGATTCACTTAAAATTTTATCGTATTCAGCCTGAAAGGATGTCTTTTTGTGATGTTCCTTTTGGCGTTTAATATATCGGCATACCCGATTGAGCTGTGACAGGCTGCGAGAAAAAAAACCATATCCTTCTTGCCATTGGAATGTTCCTTTACAAAATTTCTTTTCCCGAATAAATATGGAACGAGCGCCTGTCCGGATGATGCACTCAATCCACCAACGTTGTTTGGAAAACTGAAACTGCGCTTTCCAAATTCTGTATAGCGGTGGAACTCAATCCCTCCCCCAGATCCCAATTAACACCTTCGATGGCCAGTAGCCAGGCTCTGGGATTGTGACCATATACATCGCGGCAAAGCGCTAACACAGACTCGGGTGGTAATGCATGAGTGGTAAATGCCACTTCATCCCGGGGCCCAATCCAGTGTACTACAAATCCATCCGGCAGGGCTTCATGGCTGGCATCCACAAAAATGATGCGGTCATGAGCCCGTAGTAGGTCAGCATCTTCGATCTGCAATTGATATCGACAGACTTTTTGACCCGGAATACCCTCCTTGGTAAGGCGATCTACAAAAGCCCACCCCAACCCATCATCACTACGGCCGGTATTCCCGATCCCAATCCAGAGGGTTCGATCGTCAACGGATATATTCTGAAAGGCAACGTGCTTCATGATCAAACAATTGAATGTGAAGGGGCATTTTCCCAATGGCATGGGTCGCACAACTCAGACAGGGATCATAGGCCCGAATGGCGACTTCGATTTCATTGAGCATTGGTTCCGTGATCTCGGGCTGTCGATCGAGCCGCGCCCTGGCCACATGGGATACGGCTCTGTTAATAGCCTCATTATTATGGGTGGTGGACACGATCAGATTGCATCGGGTGATCATCCCCCTGTCGTTGGCTTCATAGTGATGAATAAGGGTCCCTCGGGGTGCCTCGACTACACCTATGCCCACAGATCGGCGTTGTCCTTCTCGGCGCAAGTCATCACTGAGGATGTCTGGATCATGGAGCAAGGCTCGAATCAATTCTGCACAATGGACCATTTCAATGATCCGTGCCCAATGGTAATATAATGAACGGTTTATTGGCTTACCTCCCGCAAAGGCGAAATAGGCCTGTCGGGCTTCCTCCGCGATAGGCGTCGAAATATAATCACAGACATTTAGCCGAGCCAGAGGACCCACTCGATTCCAGCCCATGTCACGTCCTCTTTCCTTGAGATAGGGAAACTTGAGGTAGGTCCAGGACTCAACACTTTCTGAGAAATAGCTGGCATAGGAGATGTCCGGGACATCATGTAAGGTTCGGGCACCAAAGGCATCTATTGCTCGCATGCGACCATCATAAAGTTCCAGCGCTCCACCAGGTCCGACCAAACCCAGGTGGCCGGAATCAAAGCTGGCGAATGTATCTACGACTGCCCGATGTTCGGCAAAATAACCTGCAAGGAAATCCAGGACTTCACGTGTCCATTCGATCATGGTATCAATTCCTGGCAGGTTTTCATTCCCTTTGAGGAAGAGGCTCCTTTCATGCGCATCGAATGTTTTGTGGACACCTCCTGGTACAGCTGTAATACCATGGATCTTTTTGCCTCCCAAGGCCTGCAGAATCTCCTGTCCGAATTTGCGCATAAGGATCCCTCGACGAGCCAGTTCTTTATTGGCCATGGCAACACCGACTATATTCCGAGTGGCCAATGGCGCGGCCGGGTTTAACAATAAATCTGGGGCAGCCAAATAGAAGAAATGCAGCGCATGAGACTGAAAGATCTGCGCGTAGTGAAGAAGTCGACGGATCTTATCTGCTGCTGGGCTAAGGTCACCTGGGTCCAGGCCATGTAATTGATCAATGGCTTTGCTTGCCGCCAGGTGGTGGCTTACCGGACAAATACCACATAACCGCTGCACCAACACGGGAACTTCCCAGTAGGGTCGCCCTTGAATAAATCGTTCAAACCCCCGGAATTCTACAATATGAAATCGAGATTCTTTTACTCGGCCCTCCTCGTCCAGATGGATGGTCACTTTGCCGTGGCCTTCCACCCGCGTCACGGGGTCTATGGTGATCTTGCGTCCTGGATTTCCCATGTCAGTCGTATTTGAACACCTTGCCGATCAGGCTGGTCGATGTGCCGGTGAGAATGCTGGCGATAAACTGCCACATCATTGGCGAACCCGGTGGACAACCGGGGATATAAAAGTCGATCGGGACCACCTCGCTACAGGCATAGACCCGGTCCAACATGGCCGGTAAATCTTCATGATGGGGGATTTGTTGGAGTCCTGGAACACCTGATCTAACGTAAGCTTCTTTCAGACATTCATCCAGAGGAACCATATTCCGCATGGCGGGTAATCCTCCCCAAATGGCACACTCCCCGACAGCGACGAGTACATCACAGTGTTCCCGAAACTCTTTGAGGACATGCACATTCTCATCTGAACCGCAACCACCTTCGACCAGTCCGATGTCACATCTGCCGGAGATATGTTTGATATCGGTCAGAGGGGAACGATCCAGCTCGATCAATTCCACAACATCGAGCAAACCTGTATCGATGTCCAGCAAGGACATATGACAACCAAAACACCCGGCCAGAGACGTTGTGGCAACCCGCCATTTTCGATCTAAACGGGCACTCTTTAACAGTTGAATGACATCCACCTGTTCGGTCAATTCGGTGGGCACATCATACTGCCGGTCACCGGGTGTCCGGGAAAGGCTCTTTCCCCGGTAAAGAATGGCGCCTGTCGGGCAGATCTGCGTAGCGCGTAATGCCATTTCATCCGGAATGCAAGATTCCAATGCTTCATCAATCTGTAATTGGGTGTGATCACCTCTGCCCACTATTGAAAAAACCGGTTGATCATCCGCCGTGCGAATCTCCTGGACACAACGTTGACAAAGGATACACCGGTTAGGCTCGATCACCAACCGTCGCCCCCGGAAGTCCAGGAGTCGGTCTACAAATAAATGGGGGAAACGTCCGTGGCCGATGCCCATTTGGTATCCCAGTCCCTGCAGGTCACAATCGCCACTTTTTTCGCAGGCCTGACAAAAGTGATTGCCCTCAGCAAAGGTCAGTTCAACCATTGCCTTTCGATGGTCATCCAATTCTGCCGTATGCAGCTGGATGTTCATGCCTTCAGCGGCCCGGCTTTCACAGCCACAAACATGGTGACCATTGACCTGGAGCATGCACACTCTGCATGTGCCCAGGGGTGGTTGAATATGTGGATAAAAACACAGGGTTGGAATCTCTAGTCCCAGATCGCGGATCGCTTCGACCAGGTTTTTTTGATCGGGTACGTAATAGGCCACCCCGTCAATATCAATGGTGACTTTCTTTTCCATGCGTGGTTTGGGATACAGCGTTTTGATAATCTTGGAGGCTACGCTCGAGGTCGAATACGATACTTCCCTGCACGCGTGCATCAAAGTATTCCGGGAAGGCCAACATGGCAGTTTGGATAGCTTGCACTGCATATTTCCCTAATCCACAACGACTGCCAGAGTGCATCATATCGCCCCATTGTCGCAGATCGTCCAGGTCTTTTTCGGTCACACGACCGTCCTGGAGTTTAGCCAGTTTGTGGGCAATCATTTGATTTCCACTCCGGCAGGGCAGGCAAGCCCCGCAAGATTCATGACTAAAAAATTGATTGAAATTGCGAAGAATGGCACCGAGGTCTCGCTCCTTGGAGAAGACCATCAGGGTCCCATTTGTCGGCAGGTCTTCTCGTCCCAGTCGTCTTGAAAAACCAGACGGACCAACTGCCACTCCAGAGGGGCCGCTCACCTGAACATAGTGTGCATCAGGTGCGCCCGCAACTTCAAGAAGTTTACCCAAATGAACTCCCCAAGGGAATTCATAGATCCCTGGACGATCACAGTCACCTGAGATACAAAACAACTTTACTCCCGGACTATCAGACGTACCCACCTTACGGAATACTGTGGCTCCTTTCTCCATGATACGGGCAGCCAAAGCCAATGTCTCCACATTATTCACCACCGTGGGCCGACCCAGGTATCCACTTTCTACCGGATAGACATTTCGGGGACGCGGTTGTCCTCGCTTACCTTCCAGTGATTCGATCAGGGCCGTTTCTTCTCCACAGACGTATGCACCGGCACCCACCTGGATGCGTATTGAAAATTGATGAGGCTCCAATGAAGGCAAATGATCACCCAACCATTCCAATCGCTGAAGTTCATCTATGGCCTTGCGCAATTTTGGCAAGAGCCACTGATATTCTGCCCTGAGATAGATGATCCCTTCTTCAGCACCGGTGGCATATCCAGCTATGATCATGCCTTCCAGGACAAGCCCCGGGTAACGATCGAGCAAAAAGCGATCCTTAAATGTTCCCGGTTCGCCCTCGTCCGCATTGGCAATGATCACTCTTGGGCCTTCATGGATGCGGGCCAGAGACCATTTTCGCCCCGTAGAAAATAAGGCACCGCCCATACCGCTCAGTCCGGATTTTCGGATCTCGGACAACACCGCTGTAGAGGTCAACTGCTCCAACCGTTTTAAGGACTGGCCAATTTGATACTCTCCGGTCAGAAATGGCGTGCGCAGACAGCGTGGATGGTAAAGAGGTTCCTGAATAGAGTCTGCCAGGGAAGCAGGTGTTTGACCTTCTCGGAGGGCGGTGATAATCCGTTTGACCTTCGCCGGTGTCAGATGCGTAAACGGTTGAAAATTGATGAGTGCTGCCGGTTGCTGATCGGGTAGGCCGATACAGGGTGTCTCGAACAAACCGAATAACCCATCCGCAGTGACCTCTCCCATTTTTGCCCCTGTGGCCTGTTCAAATGCACTTTTCACTTCAGCTCTACCTGCAAATTGGGCCAGGATACTGTTGTCCAGGTAGATGGTGAAGCGGCCTGCTGATTTGTGATGGAAGAAGTGATAAAAACTGGATACAGAACTGACTTCTGAAACGGGCATATTAAATTGCCGGGCGATCCCCTTTATCGATTCTTCGCTCAGAAAGCCCAAAGCATTTTGTCGTTCCCAAAGAGCATCCAGTAGTTGATATCGGGGAGAAGTAGCCATCTGGCAAGTGTTTGCCGTAAGGTAATTGACTACCTCTCGATCATGACTTGATCTGAATCATATCGCAGGGTGATCGTTTGGTGTAAAGAGGGATGATCTTCACCTCTTCTAATATTCCTCAGGTGTGATCTTTCAGAGTAGATCACAAGGCATGCGTGTAGTCCCTCGCACCCGTTATCCTTATCTTGGCTTCTGACAACACGGATATCCCACGCCCACCTTCCCGCAACAACAACTGACCCGTATCGAGAACGAGGTATTGCCCAAACAAAAGCCCGACCTAAGGCTGGCTGTGGATCGGATCGAAGGACCGGTAATAGTGACCGTCGACCCCGGGAACGGGAAAGACTCAGTAAAAAATCTTAATTATTCATTCGCACTACACTCCTGACGGTTGTCTGACCATCCAGACCCGTCAGATACACATAGTACATGCCTGGAGGATAGTGGCTCATTGGAAGGGTGAACTCTAATCGATCCTGACCCAATTCCTGCGTCATCAAAACATGACTCCAGAGATCCAGGACCATGATCCGCACAAATTGACCTGGTTCACTCCAGGAGACGAGGACCTCATCAGATACAGGATTAGGATATAATCGGAGATCGCCAACAGGAAGAGTAGATTGCTGAATTCCCCCTGGCAACTGATTCCAAACCCATTGAATACCACCGAAGATGTCAAATAGCAATACAAATGTGGCATCTGTGTTTTGGAGAACATCCTGATATGATGTATCAAACGGTGTACTGCCTGTAGACAATAACTGCGAAACCAGTGACCAGGTTGTGTCTATAATGGCCTCTTCCAGAAGAATAAATGTGGAGGTGTCCACCCCATTATACAAGGTATAGTGAAAATCCTCTGGTCCTTCACCGCCCACGAGCATACCCCCAAACGGGGTTCCAGCCACAACAATATCCCCCTCGCAACAGGTGACAGAAGTGGGGTGACAGAAATACGTGCCATTCTTGTAGGTACAAGACTCCAGGGACACACACACATTACCTATACATCCCGATGCCGCTACCACCTGAACACAATACAGCCCTGGAGCAAGACCAGATATAGTGAGGGTATACCCGGGTATCTGCTGACTGGATTGATAACCATTCGGACCGGAAACGGATACAGTAAAAGGTATATCCAGGATAGATTGATCAATTTCGACGAGTAACTCTCCATTCTGGTAGGGGCTGATGGCCGGGGTGGAGGTCAGAGTTATGTCGGCGGCAGAAACAACCAGGACATTTAGAAAAGCCAAGAGCAGGAAAATGTGTTTCATGAAAAAGTATTTCGTATTAAATTGGTTGATTTTTTAGTCAAGATCTTCTTTCAATTTTTTAAGAATTATTGTATTCGGATCTTTAACATTGGCTTGGATAAATTCTAAGAGCAAATCACTTCTATCATATCCCTGCAATAATTGTTTAAAGATCATTTGCTCCAACATGGTACCTGTATAATGATTTGTATTGCTTTGATTCCATAAAGGATCACCCCAATACTCAATAATAACTGGGATCAAATTCCAGTTTCGAAAAATAGGATCTTCATTCCACTTTTCAATATTGAATCTCCCAACATACCAACCGGATAACAGGTCGCGATCGCATGAAAGGCATTCCGGTTCATTTATATCCTCCAACAATCCCCAAGACATGTTGCTATATTCTTCAAAAAAAGGATTAGCATACTCGGAAGGGTTAAAAACTTGTCTTAATGTATTCAACGCAATTGTTCTGGTGGAAGGCGATTCTGATTGATTATAAATAATTGTTTCACATTTTTTTCGAAGCTGTTCCAATGAGTCTAGCAATGACTCACTTAGCCTCTGAAGTTCTAGTACTTCTAGAGATATACTATCCTGATGCCAATCTTCTATCCACCCATTTGGTTTCCTTTCTGGGCGCAGTATCGAAAAAGGCCCATAACGTCCTTGCAAATTTCTTCCAACGCTAAATAGGGTTTGCTGAAAAACTATTCAATCAACTTCCAGTCAGAGTGCCGTATCTGACTCTATGGCCCATACTATCTAGGAATAATGCTCTAGCAAAGCCTTGATACGGTGTGAAGACTCTTTGGGCTATTCCTTCCAAGC
>JAIPBE010000079.1 GCA_021738725.1 Saprospiraceae bacterium
AATGGCATCGCCATTCGGAATTGTGTGTTTCTCATTCAAGCCCTGAAGGGGCGCAATCAAAAACTCAGGATTCTTTCCAACCATGTCCATATTCCCCGGTCCCGAAGGAAACACCTGGCAGATTATCGAAAAGATCACCCCTCCCGTCAACGAGACCATCCCCATCTTTCATCTTCAGCTGCTGAATGATTGAACCTGCTCAGGGTCATCTAACTTGAACAGTCCTTTCTCCTCCACATGCTGTTCATCCATACTGAAGGATGATGGGGTATGATGCCCCTTCCCGGCTATTCACCACGCAGGTTTCAAACATCCTGGCAAGCCCCAACGGGGCGCAATATCCCAGCGAATGGCATCGCCATTCGTAATTGTCCATTTCCAACTCAAGCCCTGAAGGGGCGCAATCAAAAACTCTGGATTTTTTCCAACCATGTCCATATTCCACGGTCCCGAAGGAGACACCTGGCAGATCATCGAAAAGATCACCACCCCTGTCAACGAGACCATCCCCATCTCTCACCTCCAGCTGCTGAATGATTGATCTTGATCAGGGTCATGGATCCCATTCGGGAACAGGCTCCTATCTTTAAGGGATGGAAACGCCTCTTCATGCTCACTTTACCCGGGCCATCGAAACGATGCAGGAATGGCATGGAGACCAGGTGCGGAAATATTCCTACGAACCTTATTGGACCCACCCTGTCACCGTGGCAGGCATGGTGGCCCAACATGTGCCCCGGGAAGAAGCCATCCTGGCTGCTCTCTTTCACGATGTGGTCGAAGACACCCCATTCGGTCCACACGATATCTTTTCCTTTGTCACCCAACACTACCCACTTGCAGATCCCGTCCTTGTCACCGACACGGTCATGGACCTGACCAACCGCTATGAAAAGGAGCTTTGCCCAGGATTGAACCGGGCTGAACGGCATCGCCTGGAGACCTTGCGCCTCAGCCGGATCTCTCCATTTGCCCAATCCATCAAATACGGAGATATTGCCCACAACTGCCAGTCCATCCGTGAATTTGCCCCCGGTTATGCCAGTCAGTATCTGGCCGAAAAAAAACAGATCCTGCTAGTGATGGATAAAGGTCACCACCTGCTTCTAAAGCACGCCTGGGAAGTCGTTCATTCCTGATCCTGAAGTTTGTATATAGAACCCATGAGGTCGGTTGGCTGCATGATGCTAATTCATGCAAATCGGTAGTGAGTTGCTATCCCATTCAGCATTCTAAGCTGTCCCCATAAATCATGAATACTTCTGCCACAGGCCATTGAGGACTTGGTTCAATTGACTAATTGAATCCAAATGCGTTTCGACTGGGTGGAAAAAGGCTGATCTACCTTTTGACTTCATTCTGAAGAGGCGGTACAGTGCGCAGATAGGCATAGATCGCCTGGATCTCCTTATCCGGCAGCACTGTGTGGGTCAACATCGGATACCGCAATCTCGTCCCATCCGGTTTGATGCCGTACTTCACTGCCTGTAAAAATTGCTCCTCCGTCCACTTGCCGATCCCATGGTCAGGATCTGGTGTGATGTTAGCCGAATAGACGGTCTCACCTTCCAGATTCAACATCGGATTGCCTCCTCCGAAGAAGCCAACAGATTTCTCCGGTTCCAGACTGCTGTTCGATTTGAAATCTGCTGAATGACAGTTGTAACAATCATAGGCTGCAACCGCATAATATCGACCGCTGGCCATGATGTCATTGGTATCGGGCAAAGGAATCGGATGATCAGGGAACGGGGGTGGTCCCATGACCGATCTGGACAATATTTTAACCAGAAAATTGGGGATGGTTGGAGGGGGTTCTTTTTGTGAAGGTTGCACAGGAGCAGCATCCGAATGCAACCAGGCAATGATCGAATAGATATCTTCATCGGCCAATAATGGAAATTTAGGCATGTAAGGGGGGGCATAACTGCCATCCTTTCGAATACCTGTACGCAAGAAGACATAGATCTCCCCATCCGTCCAGTTACCGATCCCCTTTTCTTTATCCTGAGTGATATTCTTGGAATAAATGGTACCAAACTCAGCCGGAACATCCAGCATATGCATCCCGGACAATCGATTGTCCTTGCCCATATGGCAGTTCATACATTGTACAGCAGCGATCTTGGCCCCCTTGGCAACTCGATCAGGAGTCACCTCTACCTTCAGGTCCTTCAGGATTGGCTCAAAAGTGGGCAATCCATTGAATTGAATAAAGGCCGCAAATCCAGCGACAATGAGCAATAGGCCAAGGATGACTAGGCCGATACGTTTGATCCATTTTTTCATAGTGCTTAGGGTTGGTGTGATTGGTCTGCACAATATAATATATTGCCTACAATTGAGTTGACTACTATATTTCCCTTTTTATAAATTTTGATTAAACCTTTCCGACTAATTCATGTCATTCATATATACCCGGGCAACCACAAAGCCCGGCGAGTCACCTAATCTGTATTTAGATCTATAAATTCTGCCCGATGAAAAAACAACTGACCTTCCTTGCTTTCCTCCTCATAGGATGGCTAAGTACACCGACAACCCAGGCCCAGATGGCCGCTGATTCGACTGGTCTCCCGGGAGATAACTTCTCCCTGGAAGGAGCACTGGAACTGTTCAAAACTGCCACCTCACCAGAGAATTATGAACAGCTCCTGAACGACCCTGAAAACAACGTAAACAACCTCGACCTGAATGAGGACGGGGAGGTGGACTATATCCGGGTGATTGACAACATGGACGGAGACGTTCACGCTTTGGTCCTACAAGTTCCGTTCAGTGAAACAGAGAATCAGGACATCGCCGTGATCGAGATCGAAAAAGACGGTTCCGAAAGTGCCCTCCTGCAGATTGTGGGTGACGAAGACATCTATGGCGAACAGATGATCGTGGAGCCATACGACGAAAATCTCAGCTCTGACAACAAAGAAGGTCCGTCAGGCGATGCCGTCTATGCCCGGGTAGTGGTGAATGTCTGGTTTTGGCCTGGCGTTCGCTATATCTATGCACCCGGATATACCGTGTGGGTCTCTCCCTGGCGTTGGCGCCATTACCCCAACTGGTACCGCCCCTGGAGACCATTGACATTCCATCGTTGGCACGTACGTGTCGCCCCTTATCGGGCGCATCGCTATCATGTAGTCAAAACTCATCGGGTGGTGAGGGCCCATCGGGTGTATACCCCGCATCGAACACATGCCAAAGTAGTGCGTACCCGGACAACAACGACGGTAAAAACCAGAAAAGGAACCGTTCGGAAAACAACCACCAAAACCAAGGTTAAAAAACGCGGTGGAAATACCGCTGTACGGAAAAAGACCCGAGTCTCTGGTAGAAAAAGAGGTGGATAAGGTTACCTCTTCCGCTTGAATCAAGTGGAAACAACGAAACCCCGTCCCATAAGATTTCGGGGCGGGGTTTTATTGTTAGGGCACGTCTAATACCGATAGAGTGCATTGATCGGTGCATGCGGATCCACCATCGCTTCACGACTGGTGAGATAGACCTTGCCTCCGTGCAAAAGCACCTCATTGGCCATCAGATTACCCAGATCCGTATTAGACAGATTCTGTTCATCCTGCAATCGTACGACAGCATCTTTGGGATCATAGGTCCCCCAGATTATCTCCGCACGGTCGAGAAAAAGAGTATCCACACGACCACCCAGGGCAGCAGGAACGATCTCCATAATATTGGTAGAGGTATTTCCGGTACCATGCCTCTCCTTTAACTGCGCCTCTTTCACCTGACGCTCCTCATCGAATGTAAAGGCCAACAGATCCCAGGCTTTTTTGTGAAGATCCAGACGCGGTTCATACTGTGGATTTCCGGCAATGGCTTCCGGATAGAGATGAGCGTAGTGGTTAGTTTGTCGATATAGTGCGACCAGGTGGTCCAGTCCTGCCAGGACCAAAGGTGCCCGTTCACATGCCAGGGCCTCGGTGATCCGATGGTCCACCTCACGAAAATAAGTCAGGATCTCTTCCTTTCGATCATCCACGCCCTCTCCTTGTCCATGATGAATGAACTGGCCATGATGGCCAGAGGTGGTCTCCTCAACGTCCGATCCAACAACCTGTTCCATTCGCCTGGGTAAAGGCTGTGGCAACGGCAGATTGTGCAGACCCTCCCGGTCGCCCTCATACAAATGAAGGTCGTCCAGACTCAGGGTTAACAGAAAAAATCGTCCATCCCCCATAAGTAAAGGGATCAGTGGCTTGAGATAGAATTCAGTGGATAGATAATAGAATGGATCGACGGCAAAGGGCAGGTGCAGTGTGAGAAAGAACTCCCGGCTCATAAAGATCGCCAGGCCTTCCGATTGCTCATGCCAGAATTTGGCATCCTTTGACAGATCGACAAGGGGTTGCATGAAGAGATCGATGCTGTGCCGGTCAAAGCCCCGATTATCCAGATCTGCAGAGATCTGCTTCATCAGATTCTTGAGGTTTAACCGGTCTTCCTGATTCAATACTTCCTGGCCACTGCGATGTGCAGGCATAAACAGAGATACACACCGGCCACCATCCCGGTTGGCCAAGGCCGTGAATTGTTCTTTAGTCAGTCGTTTCATGACGGTCATCCTTTAAATGAATATGTCGTCCTGATTGGGGAACACCGTCACGATGCCCTCTCCACAGGGCGATTGCGTTTAAGACCAGTGAACACACTGGACTCTCTTTGTTCCCAAATTCGTCATGAAACAGTAAATCATGGGTGATACCCCACCGGGTATCCCCATGATTTATATCACTATCTGATTTCGTTCACTCTATTGGACGATCACTTTACCCGTCAATTGTCGTTCGCCGGAGGACCATATGATCTGATAGACGCCGGGATGCAGTTCCTGAAGGTCGATCAGACAATGGGTTTTTCCACCTGAGATCTGATCGGTCTTAACCAGTTGTCCGTAAACATTCAAAAACGAAATGGTCGAAGATGGTCCTGACCATTCCGGCAATTGCACGGTCAATTCACCTGATGTCGGATTGGGGTAAACCGACCAATCAGTTGCTGAACCAGGCGTATGTGTCGAGGTGATCTCACTGGAAATATAACTGGCAGCCCAGCCATCTCTTCGCACCCGCTCATTCGTTTGGAAATGGATATACATCGATCCTCCCGAACCGATTACAGCAGCGGGGATTGTTACACCTGAAAATTCACCTAATAAAGGCGCGTTTGCATCCGGACCATCATACACGTTGACTAGATCATATCCCTCCTCGGTATTAAAAGCGGAAAAGGTCAAGGTGATATCCTTGGCATTCGCAGGTTCGATCAGCCAGGAACAATCACTCAGGTTTCCATAATTCTCCAGGTCACTGCCGTCCTCCAGATCCCCTTCTGCCGTGGTCAACACCTGCGAGCCCGTGCAATAGTTGGTGAACGAAGAACTGTAATCGAGCGACCACCCCGGTGCTGTTCCAGAACCGTCTGTCTTAAATTGCATGTACAGGATTCCATCGGTTGAAGTGATCTGTGGTGGAAGAGAATTTCCGGTCAGTGATGCCAATACCAGGCCATTGGCGTCCCCACTATCAAAAACGGTCAATGTATCACCAGCATCCAGATCAAAGGCAGCAAAATTCAGGGTGATGGAATTGGCACCAAAAGGATCGATCTTCCAGGAACAATCTGCATTATTGCCATAATCAAACATGCCACTGCCGTCATCCAATGGGCCAGAAGGATCCGTCAAGGTGACCAAACCCATGCAAGTTGGTCCCGGGTCAAACGTGCCGACCCCTACTGCCGCCCAGGCTTTTTGTACAGCAAGCACCTCTGGTGAACCTGCACCATACAGATCTTCCGCAGCCATAATAGAGCCCATTCGGCTGTCCACATAAGTGGAAGAGACCGATGCCGAGATGTATTGCGTCAGGTTTCGGTAGGCGATCTGCTCCGCCTTTTGAAGGCCTATGCCATCCACGATATAGGCATATCCATTTTCATTGACGCCACTATCACCTTCACTGAGCAGATAGAACCAGTAGTTCTGGACGCCACTATTGATATGCACCCCACCAAAGTCAACCATCGTATCCAGTGGATTAGCCCAGTAACTGTCATTGAGTCCATACGTATCCGGCTGTTCTTTCGCCCGTGGATCAGCCATTGATCGCACATATTCACCCGGGATCAAAGAGCCTTCTTCACCGTGCAGCCAATCGGCTGTCGCCGGCTTTGCAAAGTGTTCAACTGCAGTACCGAAGATATCAGCAAAGGATTCACTCAGTGCTCCAGACTCACCCTGATACTTGAGTCCACCACCACCATTCTCATTAATCACTCCATGAGTGATTTCATGGGAGATGACATTGAGATAGGTCCGGTGCGTGGTGTTGACTCCATCACCATCTCCCAACTTCAGACTGTTGTTGGACCAAAAGGCATTGGGCCACCCTACAGCAAAGTGAACGTAGGAAATGATCTTTCCTCCCTGGTCATCATAACTGTCACGATTGTGTACATTCTTGTAATAATCATAGGTCTGCTCTACACCCCAATGCGCATCCAGAGCAGGATCATTCCCCTGCACTGATTCATACGTGCCGGTGTTGCCGAGAATGGAAAAACTCTTCTGCCCCAGAGATGTGCTGACATTAAACTGTCCCCCCCATTTTTGAGGTCCATCATCATCTTCGAAAATACTGATGGTATAGGGAGGATTGTTTAAGGTCAATTGCAGAGGAACAGAAAATGGAACGACCACATCTTTCATGACCGTTGTGGTTGCAACCGTCGCATTTGATCCATCCTTGATCAACAAATAGATATCCGGGACATCGCCAGGAATATCTTCCCACCAGCCCGGACCGATCGCATCAATCTTTACGCTGCGAAGCACTTTCACTTGAGTGGTCCAATCATTGTCATCATCCGTAAAATCAGTCACCGAACCTAGATCCACAGCATGATGCAAGTTGCGCGTTTCGATGGGTCGGGAAGATTCCTTCAGGGTATACACTCCGCCATTTTCATCCGTGGTGATAGTCCTCGTACCACTATATAAAGTATTGGCCGTGCCTTCCTCTTCTCCCAGGCAGATATTGGAAATTGTTTCTACAATGTTACCGGATCGGGCATGTACATAGACATCCACATCCTCCAGAAGGTTGTTTGAATACACATGAACACGATAGCATAGTTGGCCATCTCGTCTGTCTTTCCGCATCTCTCCGGGAAGAATGAGTAAAGCCGGTTTGCCTGATTCTGGTTGATCACCGGCGAGGGTCTGCAAGGCGATGGCCTGAGCATCCTCAGGTGTGATGACCGGTTGAATATCCAGATAGAGTCCTGCATAAATATGTCCATTGGCCTTTCCGATCACGCCATTCCACTCATGAAGGATCATGCCACCACCCTCTACCGGCAGGCCTTGAACATTTTGGGTAAACCGATAATGGGTGAATCCCAGATCATCCGTTCGAATGTCTACCAGGTCCATCCTATCCTCTGTGGACAAACCCAGTTCCGCCCGATAATGATCAAAGAAATCGTCTTTCGTCAATGTGTTCTCAGAACCATCGGAAGACGCTGTCCAATAGTGCTGAACCTCACCCTGATGAATCCATCCCGATGAAGGAACCACTGTCTGCCCCTGGAGGACACAGAGCATTAAGGAAAAAAGGAGCCAACAAAGAATAAAAATTCTCATAATGAACAGAGTTGGAGATTGAAGAAAACGTTGGACTTATGATGGATAAACTATGCCTACACTTTGCTAAATATACACTTTGTATATATTAATTGGACTGATGGTCATTCCAGCAACACAAAGCCGGCCCAGCTGTATTTTGTACTATAAGAAACTCTCATTTGCCGCTGGGTCTGATGAAAGGCATTCCGTACAGACAGTTTGTTCACGAGCCAGTTCTGGTAGAAATCTTCCATAAAAATCTTGGATTCTGTGTCCGGAATCGTCCAAAGACTCATGATTAAATAGCGAGTTCCAGCTATTTTAAACGCTCGCTGCAGACCGTATACCCCTTCATTGCCCTCAATATCCCCTAAACCCGTTTCACAGGCGGCTAACACTGCCAATTCTGTAGCCGACAAATCCAGATGACTGATCTCTTCTGCAGTCAATACACCATCCTCCTTCATCCCTGGTGGGATCTTATTCTCTTTCCAAAAATAATTTGCTCCAGCCAGTATAAGGCCGGAACGGAGCATAGGTTGATCGGAAGTCTTGAAGATTACTCGTCGTTCTAGTAGATGATCGGACTCTTCAGGCTCTGGATCGGGAAAGAAAAACCCATGCGTCCCCAGATGCAACAACCAGGGTGAGGGAGGATTACCTATATCACCCAATTTTTTAAAGGCCTCTTCTGTTCCATCCATTCCTGTATAGACTTCTTTTCGAATCCCTTGTTGTGCACAATAGTCTTCTAGTGTTTGTGCTTCTTTCTTCGATCCAATGAGGAAATTCCAATGATCTGCCAGGATGGAACGATTCGCCAATACATCTTCCCCCAAATCCAATGTTGATCCAGCAAACACTTTATTATTTTCCAGTCCGGTCGTATCGGTAGCTGGTAATAGAATATCGAAATGAATACCACCAAAAATAGCTGCCGTACTGTCTCGATTAATCTCCTTTGATTCCTCCTTCAAAAGTTCCCGTGTGCTGCTCAGGGTCACAACCTCATACTGATCCATGAGCAATTCTTCGTCCGTGATCGAGATCGCATCCATATTGATCCGGTGCAGGACACCTGACGGTGCAAAATAGACCCTCTTCACGCCGGGTAGCCCAAATGCCTGAATTTTTTCCCAGATTAATTCGTACAAAGTCAATTGGGTTGGATCATCGATAGAAAGTCCTCTACTGGGGTTGATGTAGAGGGCCTCGACATAGCTCATATTCAGTTTCCCAATCGGTTTCAACACAAAAGACAACGCTTCTTCTTTAAATAAAGAAATGACTTCCGGCTGATTGATCCCGGGCAGGAGGACTAAAGCAGCATACATCATGGTGCTGTCAGTGAACCCACCATTATACTGTTGATAGCGAATAATTTCTATTGCCGCTTCATCTGCTTGCAATGCATTGGAAATATCTCGCCAATGGACGGGTTTTAAAAGTGATGCAAAATCAGGCAACGTGCAGATTAACTCTTCTTCTAAATGCTCAATTTTTTCCTTATACAAAGTGATGTCTTCCGGTTTCGAAAATGGATTAGCATATTCACGACTCAACAATCGGCGATATGCATTCAATCGTTGATAAATGTCAGCACTGCCGGTGTTGGACATAGCCAATCGATTTACCTGTACCGCAGCATTCAATAAAAAACCCTTATAGAAAAGAGCATTGTCATAACACGCTTCAGCGGCCAGATCGTGATCCGGAGATTGGCTGACAAATGAAATGATCTCTGCCTGTGTATCCAGTATCTTTTGCATGTATTTATGCAATTCTCGCGCTGTCATATAATGCGCTGCACTGGTCAACCGATCCCGTCCCAATGCAGAAGCTTCAGCATAAAGCGAATCGGCCTGCGCAAAATGGCCCGTCACCCAGGCGACCCGAGCCAGATCCAGAATATTAATGATATATAAGGGGTATTTTTTACCCAGTGTTTCCTCCCAATATTCCTTCGATTGTAGAAAATATGCTTTTGCTTCTTCATATTTCCTTTGCTTGAAGTACAAGGCACCCAGGCCCATCATCGTTTGCGGATATTCGGGTACATGCGGGCCAGGTATTTCCTGCCACAAAGTCAGAGATTTCAGATAATTCTCTTCCGCATAGGTGTCCGATCCCCATTCGTGATACAAGTTGGCCAATAACATATGTAGTTGGGCATATTCTGGCCATGTTTGCTGGGCATCTGATTCCAGTTTATCCAATCCATCCAGATACAACTCTTCGGCGGCCTCATATTGCTTATTTGCCCGATACAGGGCGGCCAATGATACCAACACCGGACCTCCTTGCACCTTTTTAAAAATAAAACCTGTTTTGACTAACTTTTTTGCCTCTTCCAAATAAACCGCTGACGAATCCAGTTGACCCATTTCAAGGTACATGTCGGCCAATCCCGTTAGAAGCGTAATATAATGGAGGCTCTTTTTTTGAGCCTTGGATGTATAATAAGACCTGGCCTGGATATAGGTTGGCTCGGCATGTTCAAAATCCTCCATCTCCCGATACAGGTCCCCCAGTTCTGTTAACAGTCTGGGATATTCTATATTGGATCGCATATCCAGGTGGCTTGCTTGTTGGATATATTGATTGTATATGGAATCAGCCCACTCAAATCGCCCCATTTTTCGATACAATACACCTAACTCTGTGAACACAGAGGTTAGCTTTGGATGCTGAATAGGATACAGCTCTTGGCGCAATGTGATAATCTCTTTCAAACTTGAATCAGCTCCTTCATAGTTGCCCATTCCCTGCCGTAAGATGGCTTGATAGTTCAGGCAGTCGATATAGAAGAATGTATCCAGTGGCGCAATGCTCTTCAAAACCTGTCGGGCCTTTGAATAAGCCTGATCTGCACGTTTGTATTCCCCGTATTTTGACAGAAATTGCCCCTGTTCAAAACAGACCATTCCATAAATCGCTGAAGGCGACCCCTTTGGATTGTCGGTCAGATTTAATAACAGGTTCAACTTATCTTCTGCTTCCGCTCTCTGGCTTTTGTCCCAGAGTGTGTATACTTCCTGCAGGATTGAATCAACCTGGTACTCCTGCAACTGTCTTCTTTCCTGCGCCTGAGAAGAAGGAATTATTCCCATCAGGAATAAAAAAAGTATAAAAATGATTCGCATCGATTTAGATTGTTGCATACGTATTATTCCAATAAAACAAATCCGGCCCACAAGTATGGCTTGCTAAATGGAATTTTAAGAAATTCAAGTTGTGTCATTCGAAATGCCTCTGGCACACTCTTTTTATCGATCAGCAGGTGCTTGTAAAATTCGATCATAAAAAAGGCTGTCGCTTCATCATCAACCTTCCACAGTGTCATGATCAAATATTTGACTCCGGCGATCTTGAATGCTCGCTGCAGCCCGTAAACGCCTTCATTTCCTTTAATATCCCCCAACCCGGTCTCACAGGCTGAAAGAGCCACCAGTTCAGTTTGTGACAGATCCATCTGACTGATCTCATACGCCGTCAGAATACCATCTTCAAATCCTTCCCGAATGGGCCTCCCATTTTTCCACGCAAAATTGGCACCAGAGAGAATCAACCCCGATCGCATCATGGGTTGTTCTGAGTGAATAAAAATGGCCTGAGAAGAATTTACAGGCTCTTCCCCCTCCTCGGGTTCCTCAAAAAAGAAACCATGCGTTGCGATATGTATGATGGCCGGCGATAAATGATCGGGTTGACCAATTTCTTTGACATACTCTTCTGTTGCACCCATACCTGTTGTCGACTGGATCGAATACCCCGACTGCTCCAGTACATCTTTGATATTTTTTATTTCGTCTGCTGTCCAATCAAGCTTTGGCCAACCTTGGTCGAATCCCTGACTATTGGCATTGGCCCTCTCGGTCGGATTATTAGTATCGCCGTGGTCTGGTTCAGTAGACGAACTGGTCCCGATTGCATTGGCAGGTGGGTCAAACTGGATAGCGCCGAACAACTGCGCACTTTTTGTGCCTCCCGAGAGACGATCCGATTGCTGGGCGGGTATTTGCCGGGAACTGTTGACCATGATCATTTGATAACGATTGGTCACCACCGAATCTTTGCTGATCGGGATGGCCCCCAGGTTGATACGGTGAAGCAAACCTGTAGGTGAATAATAGATTTTTTGTACGTCAGTCAATCCCCTTTTTTCAAGGGGTTCCCAGATCAATTCGTACAATGTCTTGGAGGATGCATCAGTGGGTACCTCCTCCCATCCACGATGAGTGATGGAATAGAGCTTGTTCACATATTCAGACCCACGCGTACTTTTTGTTCGAACCAGTTCTCCCAACTCTTCCTCCTTGCAAAGGGACACAAATTCAGGACCAGTACTCTGAGGGCGAATAATCAGCGCACCATATCGAACACTGTCTTCATGTGCCTGACCGATCTGCCTGAAATGAATAAATTCGATGACCACTTCATCATCCTGAAGCGTGGTCTGAACCTGCGCCCAGCGCACTTGTTGTAATGCCTCTCCATAACCGGCCACCAGTTTTGTTAATTCCTTTTCAGTGGCATTTGCATCCGCCTCCAATACATCCACCCCCCGACGACTGGTGATTGGCTTGGCATATTGGAATGCGAGTTTCTTCCTGTAAGATTTGAGTTTTTCATAGAGTCGGATAGACTCTTCTGTTGATGTAGCCAATTTACTCAGTCTGCGCGCAGCTAACAGCAGAAATCCCTTATAATAAAGCGTATGATCATAGGCCAGTTTTGCCAGCCTGCTCAACTCCTGCCCATTGGCCGTACGTGCATACAAATAGGCATAGAGATCATTTCCATCTGACTGGAACAACTTGATATACTTCTCCAATTCCTGCTCCGACATGAAGGATGTAGCCATGGCTATTCGGGCCTCATTGGCAACAAAGACTTCTTCTAAAAGACTATCCGCCTCTACATATCGCTCCTGACGTTCATACAAGTTGGCTAGACTTTTCACGACAAAGACATACTCAGGATGTTGACGACCATATTGCTCCTTGAAAATATCTCTGGCTTGAAGACACAAGGGCTCAGCCTTTTCAAATTCACCCTTTGAGATATACAAACTGCCCAGATTGCCCACAGTCCCGGCATAATAAGGATGTTCCTTACCCAATGTGTTGGCATAGATATCCATGGCTCTCAAGAACAGAAGCTCCGCAGCATCAAGTTGACCTGAATGGACCTCCAGACTGGCCAGGCTGGTGAGCAATGTGGCATATTTGGAGTTGCCCGTTGAATCAATGATCTCCAGTGCTTCTTCATAGAGCGGTCTGGCCAGACGATCTCGACCCTGTTGGGCATACAGATTAGCCAGAATATTGAGACTCTCCCCATATTCCTGGCTTTCTTCCTTCTTCTTATTCCTGAGTTTCAAACTGGCTTCCAACAGCTGGAGGTGTTCTTTGAAATGTGCTTCTGCCTTTTCCTCATCCCCCAGTGATTGATAGAATAAGCCCAGTTTGCTGATGCACAGGATCGATATTGGATCAGTCGGATCAACTTGAAGACTTTCATCTGCCGATTCCCGGATCTCGGGAAAAAGTATCTCAGCCTTATTGTATTGACCCAGGCGACTATACAGATCAGCCAAATGAGTCATACAGTTGATCTTCATATACTTATTATTGGCCATTTCCTGAGATTCCAGGATTTGACGAGCCTGGATCAACAATTCTTCCGCCTCTGTAAACTGACCCATCTGTACATGGAGTTGGGCCATATCGATCATGCTTCCAGCGACAACCGGATGCCGGGGATTGTAACTCTTTACGCGAATATCTTTTGCCTCCGCATACCATTGAAATGCCGCATCCAATCGCTCCATCCGGGCATACAGTTTTGCCAGATTGTTCATCGTTTCTGCCAACTCAATATTGCCACTGGTTTTTACTTCCCCAGATGGGCTGTTCTCTACTAGTTTTCGTTGAATCGTGATGGCATCTCGAAACAGGGAATCTGCCTGATCATTTTTTCCTAGAATGTAATAAAGACCGGCTAGACTATTCTCACAAGCAGCGTATGCTTTCTCCAGGTCTGGTGATTGTCCCATCAATTCTTTTGCCGCCAGATAATGGGTCTCCGCGTGAGCGTAATCCTTGGTTTCCTGGCAAATCATCGCCAGATTGAGGATGCTTGAAGAAAATTCAATTTTATTCTGACCCAGCTGGTTCCGGATCTCAATCTCCTCCTGATAGTAGGGCTTTGCCTTTTCAAATTCACCTCGTTGATGGGACAGAATAGCCAGACGATTCAAACAGGCAGAAAAAAGAAGACTGCGTTTTTCAGGGATTCGCCGCAGGATGGTTTCTGCATCTTTATACCATTTTCCGGCCTGTTCGGCTTCCATATCTGACTCCAGCATCTGCCCGTACAGAAAACACACTTTCCCATAGGTGTACGATGAATTCCCGATCTTTTCCTTTGCAAGTTTCTCCGCTTGCTGGATAATCATCAATGCACTATCCATCGATTGGCGGCCGGTCATATCAAAATGGATCTTGATTAGACTATCCACTTTTAGGATCGACATAGAGTCCACCTCCTGAGAAAAAAGAATTAAGGGCAAACAAAAGAGTAGTATTAATGAAAATGTCCTCATTCGCAGCATACCTGGTATTTCTTGACTTCAAAATATTCTAAGTTACTCATATTCAGATATGTTTTGATAGAAAATGACCAGAATAAGATCTTCCTTTTTCTACTATTCAATAGAATCCTGGTGGATTGTTAGCAAGTATGGATTCCTCTCTTTTGTTCTTGAACCAGAATATTCCGATCAGGGCAGCTAATACGGTATACTCTTTCCCATATCCGCTATTCCACCAGGACGAATCCTGCCCACGAATATGGATTGTAAAAGCGATCCCGCATCTCCCGTTGGGTCAATTGAAACGCCTCGGGGATCGTCCTCTTTTCATCGAGCCAATGCCCATAAAAGGTCGTCATGAATTGCATGGTTTCCCGATCCGGGACCTGCCACAAACTCATGATCAAATTTTTGACTCCAGCAATTTTAAATGCCCTTTGTAACCCATATACCCCCTCATTCCCCTTGATGTCCCCCAATCCAGTTTCGCAGGCGGAGAGCACCACTAATTCCGTATTTGACA
>JAIPBE010000080.1 GCA_021738725.1 Saprospiraceae bacterium
GATATATACCGGAGTATGTGGTGGTCAGGTAGATAATACTATCACATCCATATTGGTTGGTCAGATTGAACGTATCCAGCCCTGCCCCCAAAGGATCGCAGGTGTACAGCTGGATATTTTTGGTGGATGAAGGCAGGAGGTCGGTTTGGGTAATAACCAGGCTGTCGCAGCCATATTGATTCTGGAGGAAAATTGTATCCGACCCACTGAGAGAAGGTTCACATGTTGTACCGAAAAGATGAAGGGTATCTGAAGGAGACAGATCAATTCTGGTGATGATCACCGTCTGACAACCCTCGACGCCTTGGATGATGGTATCACTGCTCACCAAAGAAGGATCACACGTGAGCGCCATTTCATTCAACGTATCCGAGGCAACCGTTTGAAAGAAAAAGGCCGTCGTCTCTGTCACACTTCCACAGGCATTGGTGACAGAAAAGGTGACTTCAATGACTGGAGCCAGGGAGTCTCCAGAAAAATTGTGTTGCCAAACCAGCGGTTCACATGGATCAAAAGCGACAGCACCGCCCCATTCACCCAGCCATAATTCGAGCGAATCACCAGGATTTTGCGCACAATTAATGGAAACATCATGTGCAGGAACAAGGATCACAGGGGGGACCTCTTTGACCGTAAAGGTGGCCGTAGCTTCAGCTGAGTGGCCACAATCGTCTGTCACGACAAACGTAACCAGCACAACTGAACAGGCGGGTCCAGGCTCTTCAACAAAATCAGCAGTCCAATCCAGACTATGATCGCAATTATCCAAAGCGGCCCCGTACCCATTCAATTGAATCCACGAATAAAATTCTTCCAGCACATCAAAACCACAAGGAATCTCGAAGTCTTTAGGTGGATTCGTAATTACAGGGGGCTCTGTATCCTCGACCGCTATGGTTTGTTGGAAAGATGTGGTATTACCGCAAATATCTTCTACTATCCATATACGCAAATAATTGAACTGGCAAGCCAGTGAATCCACCCATTCCACAAAGGTGATCTCTGGATACGAATCACAGTTGTCCGTCACTACCAGTTGAGGCACGGGAGGGATATTTTGTTGGCATTGCATCATGTAACCAACAGGAGGTGGGTTGAAGATAACAGGAGATTCAGTATCTGCATCGCAAGACCACATGGTCATATCATCGATCAACATGCCACAACATGGATTGTTGCTTGAACCTGCCAGGCGAAGAAGAACCGAGGAAGCATCAGCAATAAAGTTCAAGCACCGTTGATCCCATTTGATGTCGCCCGTTATGCTGGTAGACCAGGTCTCATCCAGTAACGCACCATTATTGATCAAGGCATGGCAGGTGGCCAATCCAGCCCCATTATGGGCAGCATACCACAGAGTGATCGAATACTGTTTACCCGGAATCAATCCGGTCAACGTGCGCTCAACAGTCCCAAATGAGTACCCATTCAGATCCATATGTTGCGAGGGTCCATTCGGATTACCCAGCCCGAGATTATTGTGCAAGCCGTGATGAATACTGATGCTTCCACTGACAACCGTCCAACCACAATAGGTTTGACCTGCATCATAATCGATCCATCCGCCGAAAGGGGCTAATGGGGGGACTTCAAAATCGCCGCATGGAAATCCAATCTCCTCAGGATCTCCACAGCAACAGACCACACAGGCCGGTTGGGCCATTCCATCCACGCAAATGAATATCCAAAAACAAAACAGAATAAGATTTCTACAATGCAATAACATAACTATCCATGTACTCTTTGCCATACCAAACAGAGCCGAATCAACTTCTTCTATTTTAAGCGTCTTCTTCAACGTACGATCTGTACATCCCCTTTATAAATTCGGGAATCCACATCACTCAATGCCAATTCGATGACATAAATATACACGCCAGGGTCCAGGACCTTTCCTCTGAACATGCCATCCCACCCGGCAGACGGATCGTTGACTGGGAGGTCTTGTTGATAAAACAATGCATTTCCCCAACGATCATAAATTGCCAGATTTTTCACTCTGGCATTTTCATCATTGGAATACACAGAAAAGAAATCATTGATCCCGTCATTGTCCGGTGAGAAACTGTTTGGAATATACACCTTCAATCGGTCACTGACCTCCACACTAAGATCATCCTGTCCCGGACATCCTTCCACGCTTACCCCGGTCACTGACACCATTTGAGAAGTAGTCAGTGGACCGAGCGCGGATTGGCTGCAACTGGTACAACTCAATGGATCCGATGCTGTCCACTGGATCTCGGCCAGTTGTGCGCTTGCCTGTACGCTCAAGTTGATCACCGCACCCAGTTTCTCTGTCCGATCCGGCCCGGCATCCAGGGTCAACGTCGATCCGGCCTCGATGATCTGCCCATCTGCCTGCAACAGACAATCGTTCTGATCCTTGATTTCCAGAGTGTACATACCAGGTGGCAAGCCGGCAAATGTGCCTGTCTGTTGCCAGGGACCTACATCCAGACGATAACTGTAAGGCGGATCTCCTCCATCAGTGGTCTGCACCTGGATCTCTCCATCCGACCGTTCTGCACAGGTCTCTTTCTGCACGCCCACCTCCGCCTGCAAATCCGTGTACCGATAGATCCGGATCGCCAGACTGTCGCAACCGGACTGTCCCACCAGGATCAGCGTATCCGAGGCCGGGCCACTGGGCATGCACAGCGTAATGGTATCTAGGCTCTCCGTGAAGGGCACCCAAGTGGTTTCCGCCACCCGGATCGTATCACAGAATGTCCCGGGAATGGTTTGAATGACCACCCCGACCTGAGCCGGGTCGCAGCTGGTTTTCTGGACAAATTGGGTATCAACACCGATATACATGATCGATGTCCACACTGTGCTGTCACATCCCCACTGATTGGCAAACGTCTCGATATGATAAAGTTCATTTGCTTTGTCGCAGGTCACCCCCTCCACGAACGTAGTATCCGATGGCAACAGGGTGATTTCAGTGATTATCATACTGTCACACCCGTTTTCATCCGGAAAGACATTGATAAACATCCCTGCAAGAACAGACTGGCATGTAGTCCCTAATTGCCAGACAGTATCCAGAGGGGAGTAAACATAATCTGTAATAAAAAGGCTGTCACAAGGGCTCGAAACAATGGTCAGTGTATCTGAATAGGCAGTCCCGTTTCCACAGATTTGTATTGTTTGACTTTCCTGATAAATGCTCGTATATGTCGTTGTGACAAAAACCGTACTGTCGCAGCCCAGGTAATTCATCAGGTGCAGCGTATCCAGTCCTGCCTGTGCAGGATCGCAGGTGTAGACCTGCAAATTCTTAATTGATGACGGAAGAAGATCTGTTTGGGTGATGACAAGGCTGTCGCAGTCGGAACCATTTTTTAGAATGACTGTATCAATGGCGACCAGAGCCGGGTCACATGTCTTCTTTTTCAAATAGCTGGTATCAAATGATGTGAAAAATAGTGGATGGCAGATGGTATCAGAATGACCACAACCATTCAATGCAAATACACAAATTTTATGATTCCCGGGGATCCATGAGGTAACCAAAACACTCGAATCCTGGTTACCAATCAAGATCAAATCTGATGGTAAAATCCAGGAATATTCAGCCGGCAATTCCGGACCCCCTGGTGAGGCTACAACCTGCAGAGTTGACCCGATACAAGCCGTATTCAAAACTGTCAAAACAGGGACATCCGGTTCGTTTACAGATTGGAAAACTTCAACGCAACTGAGGTTTGAACATGTTGCACCATTATTGATATGAAATACTTCAAGACAATATATTCCGGGTAAAACAATATTGACAGTTGGACTGTTCGCCGTACCCTGAATCCCTCCAACTGGACCAGTCCAATGATAATGTGTGTCACCGCCATTACTGGCGTTCTGGGAGGATTGGCTTCCATCAAGTTGAATGGATCCCGTTGAGTCACACCCTAAAAAACCCGGATCAACAATAATTGACACGGGCTCCAGTACATTCAAAGTGAGTTCAACCAGACTATCACATCCGTGAAAATCCGTACAAACCAATGTATATATACCACTTTGCGAAAAATCCTGTCCACAAGCAGACATTGTAGTTGGACCGCATACATCAAGTGTGAGGCTGGTCAATGGAATCTCAGGATACACTTCGATCAGACATGTAACTACACTATCACAACCGGAATAAGAAGGAAGAATAACTTCAAATGAACCTTCATCTTGAAACTGCTCACCTGCACAGGTTGCCGTTTCACCTGAACAAATAAATACTTCCTCCACTGTAGGCAATGGCAACTCCCACGTCAGATTGACACTATCCAGTAGACACTCACCACCCAGGCTGTACATTACTGTATATGAACCTGATTTATATTCCAGGGGCGGCAGGTTGAGTATATCACTAGTAGCTCCTGTTATGGCTATACCGTTAAAAAACCATTGAAATGAACCTCCTGGTGGATCTGCGAAAGCCAATAAAGCCAGATCTTCAGAACAGAGATCACCAGTAACTTCCAATTCAATTTCTCCTGCTGAAAGAAATTCCTGGAGTCGAATATCGTCCAGAAAAAAATAGGGTGTACAGGGCGGATTTACATAATCGGGAGGAATGGTACACGCTGCTCCAAAACAAATTGCATTTATATCCTGAGCGGGTGTGAAATTAATTTCAAGTAATCCCCAATTGCTCTCTGGCATATAAAGTACGGTGCCTAATTCTATCCAGGAACCATCAATTGAGGGAGGGCAAGTAGTCCCATTCATATTGAATTTATTACATGACGAATTCCCGTAAACAGACATGAAAATCGGCGAATAACTGGGCGGATTCTCACACAAGGGGTATCCTTGTTGTTGGGACATCAGTACGGGGGCAAATGCAATCTGGATGGTAAAGGCATGCGGAATTCCAGCCATAAGCGTACCATTCAGACAAACACCAATATATTCCCTCCAATTATTTGCTGCTGAAATACCAACAATCCCTTCTCCGCCAGATGGGAATGGGTAAAGATTTGCTTCATATACCGCACCCATCATGAAATCACAGGTATTCATATAATCCGGAGTTGCTGTAGTCGGAGCTACCCAGGCAGACAAACATGCATCCACTTGACTGATGAAGTCGGGACAACAATCCATTTGTTCGAAGTCAGTGTTGGGAATTTTGAAAGTTACGTCATTTTCAACCACTCCGATACCTGAACAAATACAAGCAGGATCATTTAAATCAATGAGCCCATTCCCATTATCATCAATCCCATTGTCACAGATCTCCTGGGCAAGAATGCCAGAGACAGGAAATAATAACAGGATTGTAAACATGCCAAATTTCATGGCCAAATGGATTGAGTCTTGTACCAAATAGCATAACCTCCCAGGCTTGCTTACCAAGCTGCTACGCTCCAGATCTGGAGGAGACGAAGCAACTAAATTAGCGAACAATTGCAATATCTCCTTTGAAAAGTTGCAAACTCCCATCCGGAAATTCAATCTCTACAACATAAACGTACACCCCGGGATCCAGGCGATCTCCACGAAACCGACCATCCCATCCTGCCGACGGGTCGTTCACTGGTAGATCTGACTGTGAGAATAGTGCATTCCCCCACCGATCGTAAATAGCCAGGTTGCGAACGACAATTTCATCTTCATCAGAATACACCGTAAAAAAATCATTGATCCCGTCGTCATTGGGTGAAAAGCTGTTTGGAATAAATACCTTAATCCTGGATTTAACAAGCACATTGATCTGGTCACTTCCCGGACAACCATCTACACTCCACCCGCTCACCTGAACCGTTTGTGATTCAGTCAATGGACCTAATAAAGTTGTTGTACATGTCGGACATGCCAACACGTCTTTCGATGCCCATTGTACTTGTTGCAAGGCGAGGTTGGACTGTACTGATAAATTGATCAGATCGCCAACAGAGGCTTCACGGTCTGGTCCTGCGTCCAGAGTCAATGTACTTCCAGCAGAAACTGCCAGACCAGACAAAAGGAGAGCGCAATCATTCCCATCCACAATTTCAATAGAATAAATTCCCGGGGCCAGATCTGAAAACAACGTCCCGGACTGCCAGGGTCCACTCCCCAATCGATATTGATACGGCATGGTTCCACCGAGTACCTGAGTCACTGTTATCTCACCATCCGCATCACCTGCACAATGTTCGGAGACGATCTCGACATCAGCCGATAAATCGGTGTACTGATAAGCCCGGATCACAAGGCTGTCGCAACCAGATTGATTCGTCAAAAACAATGTATCCGATGCCGGTCCAGATGTCTGGCACAAAGTCAATGTATCCCGACTCTCCGTAAATGCCACCCACGTCGTTTCAGTCACCCGAATGGTATCGCAGAAACTCCCGGGAATGGTTTGGATGACCACACCAACTTGGGCGGGATCACAACTTGTTTTTTGGACAAACTGCGTGTCCACCCCGATGTACATGATCGACGTAAATACCGTACTGTCGCAACCCCATTGATTGGAGAGGGTCTGAATGTCATTTACTTCTTCAGCTGGATTGCAGGTCACCCCTTCAACGAGTGTCGTGTCAGATGGAAGCAGGATAACATTCGTAATTACTGTGCTGTCACAGCCATTTGCATCCGGAAATACCAGAACAAAGATCCCGGCCAGAACAGTCTGACATGTCGTGCCCATCTGCCAAATGGTATCGAGCGGGTAGTACCCATAGTCGGTAATAAACAGACTGTCACAAGGTCCTGAAATAATGGTCACCGTATCCGAATAAGGTATTCCCTTTCCGCAAAGAAACACTTGATTCGTCTCCTGATAAATACCGGTGTACGTTGTATTCAGATAGACAATACTATCACAACCGTACTGGTTGGTCAGATAGAGCGTATCCAGTCCCGCCTCCGAAGGATCGCAGGTGTACAGCTGGATATTTTTGGTGGATGAAGGCAGGAGGTCGGTTTGGGTAATAACCAGACTGTCACAGCCGTACTGGTTTTGGATGATCAGGGTATCCAGTCCAACAAGATTGGGATCGCAAGTGAGATCCTTGACGATCACGATATCAGAGGGCAACAGAGATGTGATGGTGATCTCCAGGCTGTCGCAACCATACCCATTGGTCAAAAAGAGCGTATCTGTACCAGCCAATGCAGGGTCGCAGGTCGAGGCCGAGACGTATAGCGTATCGGATGGCGCCAACTGGATCGATGTGATCGTCACAGTTTCACATCCTTCCTGGGACACGATCATAGTATCCGCACCCACCAGAAGAGGATCACAGGTCAATGCCATTTGAAGAAGGGTATCTGAGCTGGTCACCTGATAGAAAATGGCGGTGGATGTCACCTGATTTCCGCAACCATCTGTGGCAGTGAAGGTGACCGGAATGATGGCCGGGGTATAATCTCCATTAAAATCATGACTCCAGACCAGAGGATCGCATTCATCTTCTGCCGTAGCACCTCCCATCAGCAGCAACCAGGCATCCATGTCACTGGCCGGATCGGGAGGGCAGTACACTGTCAGGTCTTCCGCAGGCGTCAGCAACACAGGATCTTCCAGGTCCAGGACAATGAATGCCACCGGGAAAGAGGAGCTGTTGCCACAATCGTCGGTGATCGTAAATGTGACCGGGGTGACACCACAACTCCCGTCCGGTTCCTGTAGATAGTCTGCCAACCATTCTATGTCCAGATCGCAATTGTCTTGTGCAACACCTCCGCCATTGGTCAATACCCAATCGTAGAATTGGGATAGATAATCATCCCCGCAATTCGAGTAAAAATCGGTCGGTTGGACCAGGAATTCAGGTGGTTGCGTATCCTGGATCTCGATCTCCTGTTCCGCAGTGGTCGTGTTGCCACATTCATCCGAAAACACCCAACTTCTCTGGATGGTATAAAAGCAGGCATTCTGCTGGGTATCCTCTTCAAAGGTCATTTCCACCTGAGCGGAGCAATCGTCGGTGACCTGCAGATCATCCGGTGGCGGGATGGGTTCGTTGCACTCCAGGAGCAACGGGGAAGGCGGTGTATAACCGATGGTCGGGGGCTCCACATCCACCGGGCAGCCCCAGAGAGTGATATCATCCAGCAGGACTCCACCGGCCGTCACCCCTCCCGAACCGGTAAAGCTCAGATTAGCGGATGTTGCCTGAGCGACAAAGGTGTAGCATTTCTCCAGCCAGCCATCCGCCCCATTATTCGAGGCGGTGAACGTCTCGTCCAACCAGGCGCCATTCGCCACCTGAACCTGGCAATTGGCAGTCGTCGCACCGGCATTTTTAGCGTACCACAACACCAGCGTATAGCTGTATCCCACCGTGAGACCCGTCAAGGTGGTCCCGAAACTGCCCGGTGTATTGCCATGCAGATCGATGAACTGGCTGGCTCCATTCGGATTGCCCGATGCCCAATTGCTGTAGTTGGGTCCAAGAACATCAATGGATCCGGAATACACGGTCCAATCACAAAACATCTCACCCGGGAAGTACACGATGATCGGATTGGCAAATGGAGGTGCCTCGAAGTCACCACAGGGCACACCCACTTCGATCGGTGTACCGCAACAGCAATTGTCTGTGACACAAGCCGGTTGGGCCATGCCGAAAAAGGGAAGCATACATGCCACCATCACACTCAGACAGTCTTTTACCCGATTCATGACCGTTAAAATACAATGAACTTTCTAAGGAATTGAAAGGAATGCATGAGCTTTCCTCAGGCATGGCCTACCTTTGATACAAATCTCATCACTCATGACGATCACTGCCACGAATACCAAGCATAATTTTTCAGCCGGACCAGCCATACTCCCCAAAGAGGTCTTCACGGAAGCCGCTCAAGCCTGTGTTGATTTCAACGGTACTGGTCTGTCCCTTCTGGAAATGTCCCACCGTGGTGCTGACTTTGTCGCCGTGATGGATGAGGCGCTGGCCCTGGTCCGCGAGATCCTGGAATTGCCTGACAACTATCATGTCTTGTTTGTCGGTGGTGGTGCGAGCAGCCAGTTTTACAATATCCCCATGAATCTCCTCAATGATGCAGACATGGCCGCCTATGTCAATACCGGCACCTGGGCTAGCAATGCGATCAAGGAGGCAAAAGCATTTGGCCAGATAGAAGTGGTGGCCAGTTCAGAAAGCGATCAGTTTCGGCATGTCCCCAAAGGATATCCCGTTCCAGCGGATGCCAAATACCTGCATCTGACCTCGAATAATACCATCTATGGCACCCAGCTCTTTGATTGGCCCGAAACCAAGGTGCCGCTGGTGTGCGACATGTCTTCAGATATCTTCAGCCGCCCGGTACCCATCGAGCGATTTGGGATGATCTACGCCGGTGCACAAAAGAATATGGGACCCGCCGGTGTCACCCTGGTTATCGTCCGGGATGACATGCTGGGCCATGTCAAACGGCACATCCCCACCATGCTCGATTATCGGACCCATATCAAAAAGGGGTCCATGTATAATACCCCTCCTGTTTTCCCGATCTATGTCAGTATGCTGACCATGCGCTGGGTCAGGGACCAGGGAGGACTCGATGCCATGGAGGCCCGCAATTTTGCCAAGGCACAGGCTCTATATGCAGAGATCGATCGCAACCCCCTCTTCAAAGGAACGACCGCCGTGGATGACCGCTCATGGATGAATGCCACTTTTGTCCTGGAAGATGATACGCTTAACGAGGCCTTTTTAACGGATTGTAAAGCGGCTGGCATAGTCGGCCTGAAGGGGCACCGGTCTGTCGGAGGTTTCCGGGCATCCATGTACAATGCTCTGGATCTGGCAAGTGTGCAGGCATTGGTGGATGTTATGCAGATCTTCGAAAAGAAGCACGGGTAGGACACGGAGTTCGGCATTCGGCGTTCACTTTCGACCTTTTGGTTCCTGCGTTCCTGGTTCCAAGTTCCTTATTTCGATTTCCGGGTTCCGACCCCAGACGATCCTCCTGCGAGCAAGCATTCATCATTCCTAAATCTTGTGTTCTTCATTCCTGATTGGTTTCAGTTTTCTGAGGCAATTTCAATCATTTAGCTGTTCAAGGTTTAAGGACGAGCCTGACGGCTCGTCAGTTCAAGGTTCAACGTGATGTACATTAAACGTTGAACCAATGCCTGCTTCAGCAGGTATTTTGAACCTTGAACATTCAAACTTTACATCACGGTGTAACCCGTGAAAACAAGCAAACTTGAATATCCGCTACAGGTGGAATTCCCGGTTCCTGCGTTCCTTATTTCGTCTTCCGCATTTCTTATTCCTCATTTCAGACTTCCGACTTTCTGGTTCCTGTGTTCCTGGTTCCTGCGTTCCTTGTTCCTGGTTTTCCATTCTTCGGATGGGGCGGACTACTTGGCGTAGAGAGGGTGGCACTGGCTTCAGGATGTTGAACACCCGAAGAATGGGTCAATAGCCCCGGGCTTCAGCCCGGGGTTATTACCATAGCCAGATCTGTTTTGGCGGTATTTTTGCACCGCAAAAATGGGGACAAAACATCCCCGGTACGAATCTCGGTTGAACACCTTCCTCTGAAATCTATTATCGCCTCGGGTGATCAACGAATGGGAAGTGAGAAACCACCGAAGGCACTCCTCTCCTTTCTCGCGGTAAAATCTACTTCACGGGCTGCCGGTGAGACACCGGCACCAACATTTACATATTATCAGCCCACTGATCTGCGAATTCCTTTGTTCCTGGTTCCTGCGTTGCTTGTTCCTCATTTCGATTTCCGGGTTCCGACCCCAGACGATCCGCCTCCTGGCGGATGTCTGGATCCGGACTTGGTGCCTAAGCACCATCGTCCGGGTTCCGCATTTTTCATTCCCTTCGTCACTCCGTCTCTTCGTCCCAAAGCTCCATGGTCTCCAAGTCCCTTCTGTCCGCTCATTTGCCGTAAGTTTGTGACATATGGGACTTCTCTCCTCCTTGCGTAAACAGATCCAGCCTGCCCCGGGCAAGGCCAATTATGTGCTGGAGCACCAGGATTTTCGGGTGCCGGTGACCGTCATCCGGGAGGCACGATCGAACAGCCGGGTATCCCTTGGGAAAACCTCGGCCATTCTGCGTATTTCCTCATTCATGAATACCGGAGACCAGGAGGTGCAGATCCGCACATTTCGGCAATGGATCCTGGACCAGCTGGATAAATTCCCGGATCGATATGATCGGTTCAAACCCAAGATCTATCGTCATGGACAGATCCTGGAGGTCGGAGATCGACGGTATGTGATTCGGTTCATTTATGAATCGGACCGACAGACGGTGACCGGGAAGCTGGGCAGCGATCGCAATCTGGTCTTTAAGGTCCCGTTCGGGGCTTCCGATCTTCAATTAGGACCGGTGATCGAAAAACTCCTCAGCCGGATCGTCGGTGCTGATTTTCTACCGGAGGTGACCCAGCGGGTACATGATCTGAATGCCCGATATTTTCAAAAAACGGTCAAAGCCGTGCACCTCAAATACAACCATTCCAACTGGGGATCCTGTTCCAGCAAAGGAAATATCAACCTGTCAACGCGCCTGTTGTTTGCACCGGCTTTCATCCTTGATTATGTGATCATCCACGAGTTGGCCCACCTAGTCGAAATGAATCATTCCGATCGGTTTTGGAAACAAGTGAGCCGAGCCATGCCCGACTACCAGAAGGCCGAGCGCTGGCTGAAAAAGCACGGCAGTAACATGAATTATTGATCTGGTCAACGGATCGCTCTAGCGCCGATTTCGGCGCCATTTCCGGAGCAACCAGAAGCTCGCACCCAGAAAGAGGATCACCGCCCAACCACTGGCCAGGAACAGCAGAAACTGGAGCAGGAGCGTCCATCCTTGTCCAAAAGCTGCGCCCAGTTCGCTGAAGAAATTGTCCATTCCCGACCGGGTCGTCACCAGCGACACCACCAGGGTGCTCATGGCCACCTGCTTGTCGAAGGAGCGCATCTGGCCATCCATGCTTTCGATATCGCTACGCACCTGATTGAGTTCTCGTTCGATCGCGAGCAAATCCTCGACATTTTTTGCCTGCTGCAGGATTTCCAGATATCGTTTTTCCAGAGCGCGTTTCTGCACGAGACGTGCATCCGTATCGTAATAAACCTCCGTGATATCCGATTCACTGACCGATCGATTTTCCACCTTGCCTGCCTCCTGGCACAGATCTGCCATGATGCTATCCAATAGGTTCGCCGGCACACGAACGGTCAGATAGATCTCCTGGGTGCGGTTGTAACTGTTTTCCTGTTCATCCTGGATCTCCCCGCCAACCGTGAGCACTTTTTGACGAACGTCTTCGGCAGCTCTCCGAACATCATTCACCCGGAGTCGCAATTGACCATTTCGGATCTTCTTTCGTGACAGGGCCGTCGACTCATCTGCGACCCTTTTATCCATGGATGGTGACGGAGCCAATTCTGTCTGCATCATGGAGTCGCGCATTCCCGGGGCGGGTGATTGGCCGCAAGCCAGAACAAATACAGATAGAAAGAAAAAAAGCTGGATGATCTGCATTGGAGTCAGTTTTTTGGGTAAACGATGAACACAATTCATGGCGTATTCCCCCCTGAAGATACTTCCTTGATTGCAGGTAGGAGCATAAAAAAAGGTCGACCCCCATTTGCAGAGGATCGACCTTTATATTGATTAATGAAGAACAGTATTACTGATCCTCAACTACTTCAAAGGTCACGGTCGCTTTCACCTCCTTGTGCAGGTTGATGTTTGCGGTGTAAGTTCCGAGGGTTTTAACTTCCTCAGGGATCTCAATTTTACGACGCTCGATCTCCAGTTCGAATTGCTCTTTGATGGCGGCAGCCAGCTGGCTGTTGTTCACGCTACCAAAGATCTTGCCGCTGGTACCCGCTTTGGCACCAATCCGCAAGGTTGCGCCTGCGAGTGTTTTGGCCATTTCCTGGTAGACATCCAGGCGCTGAGACTCACGTTTGTCATCCAGGCGGATGATCTCATTGAGCTTCCGACGATTAGTATCGTTGGCCACCAGTGCCAGACCTTGTGGGATCAGGTAATTCCGGCCAAAGCCATCCTTGACCTTTACGATCGTATGCTTATCGCCGACATTATCGACGTCTTTTAAGAGTATGATTTCCATGATACGAGAGATTAACCGGGTTCACAATTATTTGAGCAAGTCGGTCACAAATGGCAGGATCGCCAGGTGACGGGCACGCTTGACCGCAGAAGAGACCTTCCGCTGATACTTCAGTGAGTTACCGGTGATCCGGCGAGGCAACAACTTACCTTGCTCGTTGACAAATTGGACCAGGAATTCCGGATCCTTATAATCGATATACTTGATCCCGAACTTGCGGAAACGGCAATATTTCGTGCGCTTTTGTCCGATTTTGGGATTACTTAGAAACTTTATATCATCTCTTGAAGCCATGATAGTTTTGTTTTAGAAGGTGAAACGGGTGGTTTACTCCTCCTCCTGTGCAGGAGCAGGTGCGGCAACAGGTGCAGGTGCGGCAGCTATGGGCTCGGCCTTTGGCTCCGCCTTAGCTTCTGCCTTCGGCTCAGCTTTGGGCTCTTCCTTCGGTTCAGCCTTGGGCTTGGATTCTGCCTTTTTAGTGGCAACTCCTTCACCCTCTACAGCAGCGACAGCCTTCTTGGTTGTCTTTTTGCCGATAAGGCCTGCACGCTTGTCTTCGTTGTATTTCACACCAAATTTGTCCAGCGCAACCGTGAGGAAACGCATGATCCGCTCGTCCCGGCTGAAGGCCAGTTCGACTTTTGGAATGAAAGCACCGGTTTCAGCTGAGAACTCGACGCAGTAGTATACTCCGGAATTCCGCTTCTTAATGGGATAGGCCAACTGGCGCAACCCCATCTCATCCCTGTGTACGATCGTACAGCCTTCTTGCTGTAACATATCGACATAAGTCTGAGCTGTCGTTTTGATTTCATCGCCCGACAGTACTGGATCTACGATGAAAGTGACTTCGTAATGACGCATGTCTTGTGTAAGTAATTGAATGACTTAGTTAAAAACGGCTGCAAAGATAGGGAAAGCCCGTGTAAAAGCCAAGAGAATACTTCTGGAATGCCCTGAAAAATAGCGTGTTGGCCATGGCGGCAGTTCGCGGTTCGCCCGTCGAGCTGGGCCGGACACGTTAGACCGGATATCAATTCCCGATAATGAGGGTATTGGGTAATGGGTATTGGGCGTTGGGTAATGTGGTCCCTCATGATATACGTTGACAGCTCTCCCCCCCAAACCCTAAAAACTGTGAATAACTTTCGTGTAAGTTACTAAATGGGGATTTACCTTTCAATTGCTAGAACGAAGCGGAGGCAGGCTCTGCTGGGGAGCAACC
>JAIPBE010000081.1 GCA_021738725.1 Saprospiraceae bacterium
GTATTCAGGACACGAGAAATAATAAGATTTGACAGATCGTTTGAGAGAAAACATAGGCCCAAGCGTCTTTACCATATGAACTATAAGGCACCATGACTTTCCTTAACTAAACGACATTGCCTCATAACCTCATAACCTCATAACCCATCTCCTCGACTCCTCGACTCCTCCCCTCCAAACTCATAACCTCCAAACTCATAACCTCCATTGCAAACCATAGATATCCACACTCACATCATGCCCGGCGAAATGCCACGCTGGAGCCAGAAATTCGGCTACGGCGGATTTATCCATCTGGATCATCACAAGCCGTGCTGTGCTCGGATGATGCAGGACGACAAATTCTTCCGGGAGGTGGAGGACAATTGCTGGGATGCCGATGCCCGCCTCCGGGATTGCGGTCATCATCACGTGGATATGCAGGTGCTTTCTACTATTCCAGTACTGTTCAGTTATTGGGCCAAAGCGGAGCATGCCCTGGAGGTTTCCCGGTTTCTGAATGATCACATAGCCGGAATCGTCCAGCGTTATCCCGACCGATTTATCGGTCTGGGAACAGTTCCCATGCAGGACCCTGAACTTGCTTGCCGGGAAGTCGAGCGCTGTATGGGGGAGCTGGGAATGGCTGGGATCGAGATCGGTTCACATGTCAACGACTGGAACCTGAATGATCCGGCACTCTATCCGTTTTATGAGACCTGTGAACGCACCGGCGCTGCGCTGTTCGTTCATCCCTGGGACATGATGGGTACAGATAAAATGCGCAAGTACTGGCTCCCGTGGCTGGTAGGGATGCCCGCCGAGACCAGTCTGGCGATCTGCTCCATGATCTTCGGGGGTATTTTCGATAAGTTTCCTAAACTGCGGGTAGCATTTGCCCACGGAGGTGGTTCTTTTCCGGCGACGATCGGTCGTGTAGAGCACGGTTTCAATGTCCGGCCCGATCTGGTGGCGGTGGACAATAATGTCAATCCCCGGGAGTATCTGGGTCGATTCTGGCTGGATTCGCTGGTCCATGATCCGGCCATGCTGCGGTATATCGTCGACCTGGTGGGGCGGGATAAGGTCGCCCTGGGCACGGATTACCCCTTCCCCCTCGGCGAATTGGAGCCGGGACAACTTATCCATTCCATGGACGAGTATGACCAGGACACCAAAGCCTGGTTGCTCGGTAAAAGTGCCCTGGCCTGGCTGGGGAAGGATGCCTAACGCTGGATCACTCCGACTCCTACAGGTATCGGCGTTTGCCCCTCTTTGCGCCAGGTGATCCAATAGGGTCCCACTGCCCAGGTGCAGATGGGTATTTCCCAGTAGGCATGTGAATCCCCGGCCTGGATGGCATGCACCTTGCGCCCCAGGACATCCCAGAACTCCAGGACTCCCTCTCCAGGGCATTTTTCGCCCCGGCATTGGATGGTCAGTAGATCTCTGGCCGGAACGGGTGAGATCTGCCATTGCCCGATGCTGGCTACCGGATGAATAGCAGACATGATACTGTCGACGACCACACAAAAGGTATCTGAACAGATTGCCATCGAGTCAGGAGATATAGCTCTAACGACAAGGCAATACGTCCCCCATTCAGTTGCCTGATGGAAAATACTGTCTCCTACCCATGTCCAGCTGGTGGTATCGACCATATACCAGTTATAATAGGTCGGGAAAAAGGATGGGTCGACCAGCGAATTACCACCATCAAGTTCAACGGTGTCCTGTTCTTCCTCCAGGATTGGAGGATCAAAAACATAAGCATCCACAGTAACGCAAACGACATCAAATTCAATGATGCTATCACAAAATGGATATGCTGCCTGTTGGAGGACAATCTCTTGTGACCCCTGATCATTGCAGGTGATCGGTGTGTTGGCCACCATCACAACATCGGATTCACACAAATAGAATGTCCCCAGATCTGTATTCTTTACCGGTGCGCTGTTAATGATCAAGGTAACGACAGAATCACAACCCTCCGAAGTTGTTAAGACGATCTCATGAGTGCCGGGAGGATAATCCTCACCGCCATAGGAATAGGTTTCGTTGGCGCAGATGAGGACGGGGTCGGGATCTTCAGATGTTACATCAAACACTTCTATGGTAATGCACGTCTGGGCTGGGTCTTCGAAAACACTTTGACATGGATTTAATGCATCCACGCATAAGACATAGGTTCCGGGTGTTGTTAATGCTAAATTAATTGAATCCTCCTGACTCATATATAGTTCAACACTATCCAGGTACCACCACAACTCTGTCGCTCCTTCAGGCAGTGGAATAGAGAAGGTCAAAGAAGAGCTGATACACGTCGATAATGGTCCTGATATTGGTTCCGACCAATCTTGAATAATTGGTTCTCCACAGCTCCCGGTGATAAAAATTGACAAATCACAAGCTGATCCGGCACAACCATCGATGACCAGGTAATAGATATTTCCATTCACTAACCCGACTGGATGCAAGGTCAGTGTTTCTTGACTGGGGCATATACCGGTACAACTAAGAAATTCATCTGGTGTTGCCATAGAGCTTGGACATATCCCTCCTTCGTAACTGTATATGGCAGCCTGGACTCCTGTAGTACCCATTACAATATCACAATTTTCAAATTGAATGATCATTTCAAATTCATCACACCCGGCATAAAAAGCAAACCAGATCGGATTATGAGGTGCTCCACCATTAAAGCAAATGGGAGATGGTGCATTAAAGGTTAATTCAGAACTCATGGATGTGCAAAAACCATCCAGTTCATTAACACTGCAAAGTATAGGTGCTGACTCACAGTTATTCGTCGCAGGAGGAATGTCACACGGCTGAGCAATTAAATGGATGACATTGAAGAGCAGAATAAGGAGAATAATGCCTGAATTTTTCATCATGAATAGTTTTTACCAGTTCGTCCAGAAGTGGGAAACTTGATTTATTCAATAGTTCATGTGCAAGAAAAAACAATCATAGTTATCGATGCACCATCGCTTTACCGATCAGAATCCGTTGGCGGCCGTGACCTTTCCAGGTGATCAAGTAGGGCCCTGTTGGCCAGGACGTGATAGAGAACGACCACTGGTTAATTGCGTCTTCCACCCGCATTTCATTTATTTTTCTTCCTAATATATCCCAGCATTCCAGTATGCCTTCCCGGGGGCATTCCGTACCCTGGCATTGGATGGTCAACAGATCTCTGGCCGGAACGGGAGAGATCTGCCATTGCCCGATGCTGGCTACCGGATGAATAGCAGACATGATACTGTCGACGACCACACAAGCGGTATCTGAACAGTACGTTAGTGAATCCACGGTGTAAACCGACAAGACCAGGCAATAGGTGCCCAGTTCGGACGTGGTGGTGACCACGCTGTCGCTCCAGAACTGCCAAACTGTAGAATCGACCTTGAACCAGGAATATTGAATGGGCTGGAGGAGTGGATCGTAGACCGAAGGTGTGCCGTCCAGTTTGACGGTGTCTGTTCCTTTTCCAAGTATGGGCGGCTGAACAATGCCCGCATTTGCATACAGACAGAGTAGATCAAAGGTGATGACGCTGTCGCAAAAAGGAAATGCTGCCTGCTGGTAAACGACCTCATTGGTGCCGCTGAAATTGCAAGTGAAATAGGTGTTTTCCAGGAACACCGTATCCTCCTTGCACATGACAAAATCGCCCAGGTCAGTGGTCACGACCGGCGAACCATTCACCACCAGGTTGACGATTGAATCGCATTGAGAAGATGACGGGAGATGAACTTCATGAGTACCTGGTGCATATTTCTTTCCGTCATAGGCATACGTATCATTTTCACAGATCCATACCGTATCCGGGTCGATGGCTGGGAGGTCTGTAATGGTGACTGTGATACATCGGGGTTTGGGATCCTCAGTTACTGGCACACAGTGATTGGAGGCATCGACACATAGCTCGAAGGTTCCAGCAGTGGACCAAAGCATGTCCAGCGCATTGGTCTCTTCATTGTCTAGTTCCTGGCCATCCAGGTACCAGTGGAAGCGGATCGCTCCTGAGGGTGCCTCAATACTGTAGGTTGATGTTGAACCGGTACAGCTTTCCATCGGTCCTTCAAGTGGTTCCAATGCCCATTCCTCAATATGAGGAGGATCGCATGATTCTGCAATCGAAATGGAAATATCACAGTAGGATCCGGCACACCCATCCAAGAAGAGATAGTAGATCCGACCCACCTGAAGGTTATTGGCCGTTAATAAAATGGGAAACTCCATCGGACAAATAAAGCTGCACGCGATCATCTCATCGGGTGTAGCATTCGAGTCTGTACATCCATTCGGATTATGATACCCGTATATCGCAGCCTGAATACCGATACTGCCACTACCCCCAGAACCATTACCTGTACAATTTGATGGTGTAATCGTGAAATGTAGTGCGGTACATCCAGCATAAAAGGCAACCCAAAGAGGGTTGTCAGGCACACCATTTGCGCAAATGGGAATCGGTCCATTTGCTGTCTGGACGTTTTCAAGTGAAGTACAATACCCGTTGAGAACATCTAGATCGCAGATCAGGGGAGCGCTTTCGCAATCGATCGCTGCAGGAGGCTCATTACAGGGTTGACTGAATGCAGTTCCAGAAAGTAAAGTCAACGTGCAGATCAGAAGGAACAGGTGTTTCATAGGAAAAACGATTGTGATGTACAATATGAAATCCAACCTCCAGGGATAACATCAGGTCCATCCCGGTTGATCAGAGGCAATCATCCTATCGTTCTGTACGTTCAATTCAAGCGCGCAACCCCAACCATTCTCAGAAGAAGAATGAAGGCTGTCTAAGATACAGAGAATAAAGGTGGAATGTAGTAGGGTTCTTCGCCATCTGTCGCGGACCGGACAAATGAATCACGAATATCTCTTCTTATTTTCCTTTCAAAGTGAAAACTTTTAGTCAGAATTCACGTACAACCAATTCGTTTTCATACCTTTATAGGCCGTTCCCCGAACTGACCGTCCCGAATCCCAAATCCAGCACCATCTATGCAGGCTACTAGAGTCATCTTCAAAGGTAAATTCGACTTCGGTTCTCCGGAGACGGTCAGCCGTATTGTTCGGTTACTGGAACCACGTATTCTCAACCTGTACAAGAGTGACTTTCCCTGGAAGTTGGAAGAACTGCTGCCTGAAGGTGCAGAAAAGGTAATCATCCGTCCAGAGAGTATGCATCTCACAGATCGGACCTGGAAGCACGCGATTGACGGATTGGAGTTTATGGCTCAGTTTGCCCTCTGTGGTGAAGTGATGGCCTTCCAATTGGGCGCAACTAAAAAACCTGGCGTCGTCGTTCGGCCGATCAGTGAAAAAGCAGCGGTGATCCTTTACATCCATGCCATGGAATCCGACGACATGGGAAATCGGAGGGATCTGCTCAATCAAGCGATCGATAAATATCCAGCGCATTGTGATGCCCTGGTGGCACGTGCTCAGTTAGAAATGGATACAGACCAGCTGCAGGAAGCACTGGTCGATCTGGACCGGGCCCTCGCTCGTGATGCAGAGCACAGTGGCGCTCTTTTGGCCTATGCACGTTGCAAATATAGCCTGGGTGAGTCCAAAGAAGCCTTGGCTGTTCTGGCAAAGACCATGAAGTACAGCATGCCCCTGGAGGATATCCACTGGCGAGCCCGTCATCTCAAGGCGGTCATTTACCAGGCGAATGAGGAATATGCATTGGCTGTCAAAGAACTGAAGGCCTTGTTGACCCGAATGGATACCCGACCAAAACTTCTGGCTGACGTGAAGAAAGAGATTCGGAATGCCTATTCCTTTTGCCAGGAACAACTGGGGGAGTCGGGCACGTTTACCAATGATGCCTCTCCAAAACCCAAGCAACCCAGATTGGCGAAAGCAACTGCTTAACAACTCTGGACAGAGCATTTCTCCCTCTTTTCTCGTTCTTTTGCGGTAAAGTTTATCGCATGCGTTCTCTCTACCTGGGATTTTTCCTTCTATTCCTGCTTGCAGCCTGTAAACAGGATGCACCCACTAACGTACCAGCACCACCAGTGCCACCCCCTGTGCGGGTGAATATTCCCTCCTTCGATCCAGCCGCTGCCTTTGCTCTGATTGAGAAACAGGTGGCTTTTGGCCCGCGCAACCCGGGTTCTCCGGGACATGCAGCCTGCCGCGACTGGCTGATCGAAACCCTGACATCCTACGGCGCAAAGGTGATCGCTCAGGATTTTACAGCCCGGGATCTAACGGATAAAAAATACGATGCGACCAATATCATCGCCAGTTTTCACCCGGAATCGTCCCGTCGTGTCCTCCTGACCGCCCACTGGGATACCCGGGCATATGGCGACTATGACCCGGATGAAAACCGGCATACATCCCCGATTCCCGGAGCAGATGATGGCGGGAGTGGCGTTGCCGTCCTCCTGGAGGTCGCCCGTCTTCTCCAGGCCAACCCAATCGATTTCGGCGTAGATATCGTCCTGTTTGATGCCGAAGATCAAGGCAAAAACAATGGGACAGATCCCTTGTCCTGGTGTCAGGGTGCTCAGTATTGGGGAAAGCAACCCCACGTAGATAACTACAAAGCCCAATACGGTATCCATCTCGATATGGTGGGCGCCAAAAATCCGAGATTCGGCAAGGAGGGATTTTCTCGCTCCTATGCTCCGCAGATCCAGGAAAAAGTTTGGAAGATGGCCCAGGGAATGGGCTATGGGATGTTCTTCGTCAATGATTTTACCAATCCGGTGACCGACGACCACAAGTATATCAATGAACTACGACAGATCCCAACGGTCAATATCATCAATCAACCGCTGGCGTCTGAAACTGGTTTTGCTACGCATTGGCACACTCATGGGGATGGCCTGGAGATCATCGATTTACGCAGTCTGAAAGCAGTCGGCCAGGTGGTGATCGCTTCGGTGTACAATACCTATATGCAACGATTTTAAAGGACGGAGTGACGAAGAGACAAAGAGACGGAGTGACGAAGAGTAAACCCGAAATCCGATTTTCTCATTCCTCGTTCTAAGATTCATGATGGTTTCAGACCCTGGTCATGTCTTTCGAAATATCGAAATATCGCAATCACGAAATATCTTTCCTCGAGATCATCAGAAAAAAAGGCCAACACCCAACACCATTCGGTCCTCGGTCCTCGGCCCTGATTCCTGGGTTCCTCATTCCTCGCTTTCCTCCCCTCCAAACACATAACCTCAAAACCTCCTGAACCTTCACATGATCAAGCACTACAAAGACCTCACACGCGATGAACTGTACGAGCTCCTCCAGTTTCGTCAAGAGGTCTTCGTCGTAGAACAGAATTGCCCCTACCTGGATGCCGATGGTGACAAGGACAGTGCGAGCTGGCATTTCTGGCTGACCGATGGCCATGGGCGCATGATCGCCTACTGTCGCGTATTGCCGGAAGGAATCAGTTATGCAGGATATGCAGCCATTGGACGGGTGATCAGTCGGTCAGATCAGCGCGGAATGGGGGCCGGGCGAAAGATCATGGAACTGGCCATTCGCTGGATTCAGGAGACCTGGCCTGGAGTGCCGATCAAGATCAGCGCACAATGTTATTTGGACCGGTTTTATCAGGCTTTGGGCTTTGTTCCGACAGGAGAGAACTACCTGGAAGATGACATCCCGCACCAGGCCATGGTATTGAAAATAAAAAGTTGACCGGCAGTGCAACTAAACCTGGGTTCAACGATCTTTATGTCAAATCTACACACATGAAATGGTCCCTTTTTACGCTGCTCTTGACAAGTTTTTCTATTAACCTGACCGCCCAGGTGGATATGGTCTGGGATGACTACGGACTCGGATTTACATTGCCCAGAGGACTGAGCATTACGGAGAATGACGGAGACACTTTCTCTGCCGAAAGCGATGACCTCTATCTGACGATTCTTCCTATTGCAGACCGGACCATCACAGAAGATGATCTGGCCGATGCCGTCGTGGCCATGGCCACTGAAATGGAATATGACGAATTGACGGATGCCGATGATCTTGAACTCAATGACCTTTACGGCTACTACGTCGAAGGGGAGAAGGATGGTGCCCGAGCGTTTGTCATCGCGATGATGGATAGTCAGTCAGCAACGAACTTTCTGGCCGTGATCGTCTTTTCACCCGGACGACGTGAACAGGCCATGCGATTGGCCCGCTCATTCTACGCCTACGAATAATAGCGATTAATTGCCGGCCTGGAGGATATCCAGGACAGCCTGGTAGAAAAGATCCGGTTGTTCTGCATGTAGCCAATGCCCGGCATCGGGAATTGTTTTTAACTCAGCTGCTGGAAAGCGCAACAGGATATCCGGCCAATCTTCATCCAGAATATAATCGGAACGACCGCCTCGAAAAAAGGTGGTCGTTCCGGTATAGACTTGTTCCGAACGGACCCCGGTGATAATACGGTCGTAATGATCCGAGATCACCGGCAGATTCATCTTCCAGTGAAAGCCGTTGCCCCGATCGCGGGCCAGATTTTTCAAGAGGAATTGGATCACTCCATCCTGATGGATGGTCCTTCTGAGGAATTCTTCTGCATCCGCCCGACTGGTCAACTGGTCTACGGGCAAAGCATTGAGTGAATCCAGAATGTTTTCATGTCCGCCGGGGTAGTCCTTGACGCCGATATCGGCGATCAGCAACTGATCGACCAGATCGGGATGCGACAGCGCCAGATGCATAGCCACCTTCCCCCCCATCGAGTGCCCGAGGATATGGGCCTTGTGGATCCATTCCTGTTCCATCAGTCGCACGACATCCTCGACCATGACCGGATAATTCATGGCATCGGCGTGAAAGGAGCGCCCATGGTTGCGCAGGTCTACAGTTACCACGGTAAAGTGTTCGGCCCAGCGACGTGCTAGCGTGGCCCAATTGTCGGAAGAGCCAAACAAACCATGAAGAATGATCAATGGATCACCCTGGCCCTGGATCTTGTGATGGAGGATCATGGGGAGCAAACATAATGAATCGAGCGTTGATCAGTGATTCCATCCGCTTCTAAAGGATAAAATACCAATTGATAACCCATTTTCAAGATGAGTATATCGAAGAAGTAGGTTGGCAAAATCTGGCCAATTAAACGGATAGAATTGGATAATAGGATTGACCAGATTGCATGAAAATGGGATGAGAAAAATTTAAAGTTCCTATAGGTATCCATTGTTAAGAATATCCATGAAAACTTTTGGCAATTGAGTAGGGATGATGGACTTGTCCTAGTACCGTCTGATAGGTCGGACTCGAAATAGATTTGATTTATTGGAATAATCACTATTTCCGTCAATGAACTTGTATGATCCGGCATAATTGTCTCCTTCTTGTTCAGAAGTCCAGTAGCTACCTGAATCATTCAAGTTTCCGTAATTATTATTATATAATATTTTCATTAAGTCCATTTCCTGAGCACAGGGTAAATACCAATCATCCATCCCACCATACACCAATTCGCTACAAATTTTAGCGGCAAACTCCAGGTCAGGGCATTGAAACGTGATTGTATCCGTATTGATCAATCCATGACACCCAATGAGGACATTTAGTTCTGTTCCACTGCATCCCCACGCTATTCCTGTGTGAAGATCCATAGGTAGGGCCTCCATATATCGCCACCCATCTTTGTATTCTCCTTTATCAAAAAACAAAATACCGCCCCCAGGGCCAAGTTCGCCAAGAGGCTTGGTCGTAAAACTCAACGCAGGTTCGCCAAAAGTCCAAATGTCATTCAATGTTCGAATATAGGTTGTGACATAGTAGGTAGTATTTGGATTTAATGGAGCTGGATATACAAAATCAATATACGCATTTAGACTTGTATCTCCAGGCATTCTATTGAATATACTCACCCCAAGACGATGCTTGAATGGTGGAGGAATGGTATCATATGAAAATCCGATTTGAATGGCACTACTTGGATTTTTATGGCCGAAAAATCCTGTAAATCTGGCATTCATAAAGCTGACTTCTGATACTGAAATCATGTGATGTTCAGGAAAATCCAGATTTGGCCATTGACTCCCTCCACCTGGAGGTAACTTTACGAATCCACCATCAGTCAAATAAATGGTATCATTACTTATGGAAAGTGTTTGGTATTGGTGATGAATGACACTATCCGCTGTTTGGGCATGAAGTGCGTATGGGACACTCAACAATTGTGTAGCCCCCATCAATACATAATTATTACCTCCATTTACATCTAAGGCGACTTGGAGGAACCAGGCATCGGCACTCCAAAGTATTGATTCCATGCTGCCTTGATTGGGCGTACCCAGACCAATCACTATGTTGAACAGACCATAATTATCGGACATTACCATGTGCTCTTCTTGATAAATAATCGGCCCCATCGCCGACCCCTGAAGAATACTGATTTCAATTCCAAGAAGTGTATTGGCAATTGGATCTCCCTGGGCATCCCGAGCAACACCACTGTAGTTGAATGCTTGTGGTGCCTGGGCATGTACCATGTCAATGCAACATACAACCACAAGTAGTAGGAGAATGTGATATTTCATATTAATCTTCATAAATGACTGATGACATATGAACCCAGAACAAGATTTCCTTTTTGTGCTAGAGTCAGAACATAGGTTCCCGTTGACCAGTGAGAAGCAGTAATAACAAAAGATGTTTGACCGGATATGATTTCCCCACAAAATACAGATATACCATCTGTTCTTCGGACGTCAATGGATAACGCAGATCTGTGAGGGAAAGCTAATTGGATGTGTATCTCTTCAGACGAAGGGTTTGGGAAAATATGTAATTCATGTTCTGCGAAAACAGAATGGATTGGCGTCACTTTCAGGCTCGTTGCGGATGCGAGAAAGCCTTGACCAATTGATGCATTATTTCCTGATTCCAAAGGTAGAATTGCCAGATCTCCTACCACAGATGAGATCATTCCGTTTGAATTTGAATGAATATGCACTCCACTATAGATGCCTGATGGATGGATTTGCTGCGCAGCCAGTGAGGTCATGCTGCTCAAATAGGTCAATAGAATAAAAAGTAAAAAATGGCTTTTAAGTGTCATGTGCGTACACGTTAATTCCTCCAAAATACGTGATGGTATGCGTATTACCAACACTAATAGGCATTTTGATAGGATCGAGGATCCTCGTGAGAATCCAGAATGTTTATTTTCTACCGGATTGGGCATGATCAATCACATGTTCTATCAAGGTCAATAGCAAATCAGGGACTTGTTATCTTTACCCCATGTCCTTCAAACTCGAATCTCGCTTTTCCCCGACAGGAGATCAACCCGAAGCCATTCGCCACCTGGTGGAGGGCATTAACGCCGGCGAACCTGGACAGGTACTGTTGGGGGTGACCGGCTCTGGTAAAACCTTCACCGTAGCCAATGTGATCGCCCAGCTCAACAAGCCCACCCTTGTCCTGACACACAACAAGACCCTGACCGCGCAACTATACGGGGAGTTCCGCGAATTCTTCCCGGACAATGCCGTGGAATACTTCGTCTCCTACTACGATTACTACCAGCCGGAGGCCTATATGTCCGTCTCAGACACCTTCATCGAAAAGGACCTGTCCATCAATGCTGAAGTGGACAAACTTCGCTTGCGTGCCACCTCCTCTCTGCTGTCCGGACGACGGGATGTCATCATTGTGGCTTCCGTCTCCTGCATCTATGGCATGGGCAACCCGGAGGACTACAAGGCCGGTATCATCCGCCTGTACAGGGGTATGGTGGTCGGCCGGAATGCCTTTTTATACAGCCTGGTGGAATCGTTGTACAGTCGCACAGAAACGAATCTGGAACGGGGCACCTTCCGGGTCAAAGGCGATACGGTCGATATCAATCTGCCCTATGTGGATTATGGATATCGGATCACTTTTTTTGGAGATGAGATCGAATCCATTGAAACCCTGGAGATCGAATCCGGTAAGAAGATCGAAGCGATCGAACATGCCGCTATCTTTCCAGCCAATCTGTATGTGGCTCCCAAACAGCGGATCCACTCCATCATCCGGGATATTGAAGATGAACTCCATGCCCAGGAGAAGTATTTTCTCAAGGAAGGGCGCTTGATGGAGGCTCGGCGCATTAAGGAGCGGGTGAGCTTTGACCTGGAAATGATGCGGGAGCTTGGGTATTGCAGTGGCGTGGAAAATTACAGCCGGTTCTTTGACGGGCGTGACCCGGGTACACGACCCTTCTGTTTGCTCGACTATTTTCCGGAAGATTACCTGATGATCATTGATGAGAGCCATGTAACCATCCCCCAGGTACGCGGGATGTGGGGAGGCGACCGGGCGCGCAAGATCAACCTGGTCAATTACGGCTTCCGCCTGGCTTCCGCTCTGGACAACCGACCCCTCAGCTTCGAAGAATTTGAGGGGATCGTCAATCAGGTCGTGTACGTCAGTGCCACGCCCGGAGATTACGAACTGGAGTCCACGGGTGGGGTGATCGTCGAGCAGCTCATCCGTCCAACCGGACTGTTGGATCCACCGATTGAGGTGCGCCCGAGTTTCAATCAGATCGACGACCTGCTGGATGAGATCAACCAGCGTGTCGAGAAGAATGAACGGACCCTGGTGACCACCCTGACCAAACGCATGGCCGAGGAACTGAGCGCCTATATGACCAAGCTGGATATTCGATGCCGCTATATCCACTCTGAAGTGGACACTATGGAACGAGTGGAGATCCTGCGGGATCTGCGCATTGGCGGATTTGATGTGTTGGTAGGGGTCAACCTACTGCGGGAAGGTCTCGATCTTCCGGAAGTCAGCCTGGTGGCCATCCTCGATGCGGACAAGGAAGGATTTCTGCGGAATGACCGATCACTGACCCAGACCGCGGGCCGTGCTGCCCGAAATGCCAATGGACTGGTCATCTTCTATGCGGACAAGATCACGGAATCCATGGAGAAGACCATCGGAGAAACCAATCGCCGTCGAGCGATCCAGATCGCGTATAACGAGGAACACGGCATCACACCCCAAACCATCTGGCGGACCAAGGAAGAGATCATGGCCCAGAAATCCATCCTGGATATTCGGGGGAAGAAACACAACGCCTACCTGGAACCAGATGCCCCGAGCGTAGCCGCAGACCCGATCGTCCAGTATGCCTCTCGTGATCAGATCGAAAAAATGATCAAGGAGACGGAAGACCGTATGAAGGTCGCTGCCAAGGAGTATGACTTTATGTCTGCTGCCCAGTATCGGGATGAAGCCGCTGTGTTGAAAAAGGAATTGAAATCACGCTTTCCAGGGGCATAGCATAAATCAAATGCCCTCCATGGAGCTTAGGGATTCGCTGTAATATTGACCGCGTTTGATGACCGGCAGAATGTGTCAACTTTTTTTAGGCACTATCAAATAGTCGAAATAACTCAATCACGAAATAACCCAATCACTCCCAGTATGCAATCCTTTTGGAACGAACGATATGCACAGGAAGCATATGTTTACGGCGAATCACCCAATGAATGGCTGCGAGAATGTATGAATGGGCTCCATGCAGGAAAGATCCTTTTTCCGGCAGAAGGGGAAGGTCGAAATGCCGTTTATGCAGCGCAGTGTGGTTGGGAGGTCGAGGCATTTGACTACAGCGAATCCGGAAAAATAAAGGCTGACCTGTTAGCGAGGAAAAATGGTGTACAGATCCATTATAAGGTCGCCGATGCGAATGAGGTCCATTACCCTGATGGCTCCCTGGATGCCATTGCATTTATATTTACTCATTTTCCAAGTACCCTGCGTAGGCAGTTATTTCCAGATTGGATCAAGTGGCTCAAGCCAGAGGGTAGTATTATTTTTGAATGTTTCAGTGTCAGCCAGCTGGACTACCAAAAAGATCATCAGTCCGGTGGACCCAAAGATGCTCACCTCCTCTATTCCCTGGATACGATACGAGATGAATGAGCTACTCCCTGAAATGGGAACCACCGGTTAAGTTAAGAATCACCTAACTTAACACCTACGTATGAAGAAGACAAGACGCAAATTTAGTGCAGCATTCAAGGCCCAGGTAGCCATAGCAGCACTTCGAGAGCGGGA
>JAIPBE010000082.1 GCA_021738725.1 Saprospiraceae bacterium
ACGGTGAGGCCTAGATCATAGTGACAAAGTATTGTGAAGTCTACTTCTGGTTTAGGTCATTCTGATTTGGAAATTGGAATTTATTTGAGATTTGTTGCTTGTCATTTGGGATTTAAGTAGCCAGGGAGGGATCAGGAATAGTTGCCCATGGTGGGAGGACCGAAGACCGAAAAACCAAGCCCCCTGGAACATGGAACGAGGAACGCAGGAACCAGGAATGGGGGCCGAGCGCCGGAGTTGGGTGTTGGGTGTTGGCTATCCACTGCGATAAAAAGGGGGATATTGCGTTAAGGCGTGATTGCGTTATTTCGAGGGATGCTTGTCCGCCGTGGCGGGAGGGATCAGGAATGAGGAATCAGGAATGAAGGCTGAATCAGGTGTTGGGTGTTGGGCGTTGGGTATTGGCCAAATTGTACTGGACCATGTAGGGGTCCAACATCAACAGCCCCGGGCTTCAGTTCCTGGTTCCAAGTTTGTCAATAAAGGAATGTAGATTGAGTGTTCAACGTTCAAGGCGAGGCCATACGGCCTGCCAGTTTAAGGTTCAATGTTTAATCATCCAAACGAATATATGTTCCGTTGGTTCGAGTGTCTCACTCGAACCGGATATTGCGCGGTGTCTCACCGCAATCACGAAGTAAAGTATTGATGATTTGAGTTTTCTGAAACCTAAAGCCACCTTCAAATACCGGTGGGACACCGGCAGATAGGAGGAGCTGGTGAGACACCAGCACCAACAACTAATATTTAGAAAGGTACGTTAGTGGCTGCGCCACTGGGGAGAGGTAATGGGTATATGGTATTGGCATGACCAATCCCTTATTGGCAAATTATACCTTACCAGGATTAATAGGACCCCGGATGGGTCAAACTTGATTAGCCCCGGGTCGTGCCTGGACATGGGGCTATCAGCACCATCATCCATGGTGAAACCCGGGGTATAAAGCAGTCATAACCCTCGTTTTGGCGGAATGTCTAACCTCACCCCAACCCTCTCCTTTTCAAGGAGAGGGGGCCTATTTCGGTTAAGCATCCAGTTTCTTTCCCTATATATGAAAGCCAGGACCCTGTACGGGTCCAACTTCAATAGCCCTGGGCCGCGCCTGGACATGGGGCCATCAGCACCATAGTCCATGGTGAAGCCCGGGGTTACACTGGCATCTCCCTCGTTTTGGCGGCATTTTTGCCCCGCAAAAATGGTGACAAAACACCCCTGAACGCAGAGATGGTTTCCACCCTTTTGCCAATCGTTTGGGCCCTTCGCCGTTTACCCTTTACCAAACACCGAACTACCGCAAACAACAAAGGGCTGCCCCCGAGTATTCGGAGGCAGCCCTATACATTGTTCTATTGGCTTTCAGCTTAGTGCTGAACCACCAGTTTCCGGGTGATAAAACCATCACCGATCGCAATACGCAGAGAATAAACCCCATTGCTGAGGGTATTCGTTTGTAGCGGCAGCCACTGCTGACCACTCATGATACCATATGCTTGTGAAGCCACAACGCGACCCATGACATCATAGACCTGCACATGGACTGCTTGTGCATCCGCCAACTGGAGAGCCAGCGTAACCTGATCACCGGCAGGGTTTGGATAGACATCCAAAGACTCCAGCGCGATCGGATCCTCATTTGAAGAAGCCAGACCATTGGCGATGGCCTCATCAAAGGTGAAAGTGTTGGCATTGTTGATATTGCCGTTTGGCAATGTCAACATGCTGATAATGTGCATGTTCTCGGTCTTCATACCCGCAGGTACGTTCCACGTAAACGTCGCAATGACGGCCTCACCAGCCGTTACCGGCGTAGGCACGCTACCCGCAAGTCCACCCCATCCGGCTGTGATCGCACGGGCCACGTGGTCATAAACCATTTGTGAAGCAGGAACAGGATTGGAAAGGAGTTCATATCCTCCCATCTCACCATTTGCTCCGCCGGAATAATAGTTGGATTGGTTGTAAGCTGCAGTGGTTCCGGTGACACCATCTTCGGTGACCACCATATTCAGGCGCCAGTCGCCGCTGGCATTTCCTGTAAATTCTGCCTTGACAGACATGGTCAGTACACCAGTGATCGGGTCATACTCGGCACCATTGACCAGTTTCGCTTTGGCAGGGATCACCACCCTGGAGAACAGACTGTTTTCAAGTGCAGCAGGATTGATCACTGATGCGCGATCGATGATCGCACCCGGATAGCCGGTAAATCCAGGAAACGCACCAACACCTGCATCATACGCCGTGACCACCATAGGGTCGCCATTGTGCACGGCGATAGGCACAAAGTAATCAGGATAGTCATGTGCCATGGAATCCATGAATACTGCACCGCGCGGACACCATCCACACCAGGTTCCTGTTCCCTCCTCTGAAACAACTTTGCGGTCAGGAGCCGGGACAATGCCCGTAACGGTCACTTTGCGCACATCATTTTTGTCGTTCTCATCAACATCTCCGTTGATATTGGACAGGGTCACGGTGACATCTGTTGCCCCTTCCTTTGCCTGCAATTTGGCAGAGTGGATAAAGGTGTAGGTCTCCAGACTGTTGAGATTCAAACCGGTAAGATTGTCGGTGTACTGGTTTGTTCCATCATCCCAGGTGACATCCACATCCGTGATCGGGGTAATACCAAGGTTTTTCAGGGTCATCTTCAGGCCCTGAGAGGCGCCGGCGATGGTTGTATTCTTGGTTGTCAATGAGAACAGTGACAGATCCTTGGTAGGCTGAACAAATGGCTCAAAGTCAAAGAAAACATCATCAACATAGAACAGAGATTGTCCCGCAGCATTCAAGGGGAAGATGTCGATGGAGGCAATACTGTTGTTCGGGTTGGAATAACTGCCAATGGATGTACCATCAACGATCACATCCCATACATTGTTGGTCAGGTCGATCTGGAAAACCAAGTCGATCCATGTTTCAGGGGTATAAGTGGTAGATGCCTGAACGGTGCCGCCCGTTTCGACACGCATGGTGCCGTCTTGCGCAAAGAAGACATCGGTGGCCCAGATCTGGCCGATCGTGGCTGTAGCCTGAAAATTGAAATATGCGCCTTTGCCAGCGCCAATCCACATCTTCATCCCGTAGGTGAAGGTGCCATCCGTGTACTTCTGACCGAATGGAAGAACCAGGTCGGTTGGTCCGCCTGTGCTGACCGTACTAACCAGTTTGATCGATTTTGTTCCGCTGTAGGCTTGTTCTGTAGAGACCTTAGCGTCTTCTGATGATCCTGGATTGTTGCTCCAGGTGGTCCAGACTGCAGAGGACTGCGCCACCCAGGCTCCGTCCGTGTAGGATTCAATGTCATCCGAAAAATCCTGAGCGAACACGGCGCTGGATAGAACGGTGAACAGGGCTAAAAAGAGTATACGTGTCTTCATAAGGAGGGGTTTGATGTGTAGTTAACTACCAAAAATAACAAAAACTTCATAAGTACCTGCATGTGAGGGGTGGAGGAGGGTATGAGGTTATGAGGAAAATATCGACGATCGACATTCTGTGGTCTAATGATAACATCAGATACCATTGGGTTCAGCGCACGTAGGGTGTAAGGCTGAAAGTACAACTTGCTGAAAACAGGCATCAACCCTGGGAGGGGTGACGTTGTGGATGCTTTTCGCCGTTCGCCATTCGCCGTTCGCAATTTGTCAATGCCTGATGAGTGTTGACTTTCGAAATATCGAAATCCTGGCTGCCGCAGGCAGTAACTCAATATCGAAATAACTTTTCTCATAACTTCCTCGACTCCTCCATAAGCAGGCATCCCTCGAAATATCCTAATCACCAAATAGCTCACAAACGCCTCCAGTCCCAGTCGATCCTTTATCAGTTCCTAGACGCCCAGACGCTTCTTCGTCGGTGTGGACAAGTTCCTTTGTCAGTCTGGATATGCTCGGCCCTCGGTCCTCAGTCCTCGGCCCTGATTCCTTGAAATAGCTCAATACCACCTCCACTCCCTCATCACCACCACCCGGTTCGTCGCCACCGTCTGCAGATCTGAAACCAACTGCAGGACATAGGTCCCACTCGGTACGTTGGATGTATCCCAGGTGTAGAGGTAGGCGTAGGGCGGATATCGGTGCCGATGGACCTCCCGGCCCAGGGCATCATGGATGACCAGCTCGGTATCCTGGCGGCCATAGTCCGGTAGGGTGATCTCCACCTGCACGGGACCAGAAGTTGGATTGGGGTATGGTATCAACTCAAATCGTGATACACCAGGGGTACTGATTGAGGTACTAATGGTATCACATCCACTGCCTGTCAGTGCACCAAGTCGGTAATTTGGATAATAGCCCGAATACAAATAAAAAGGAACATCAAGACATGAAGGAAGATTATCACTGGCCAGGCAGAAATCACAGGCCAGCCCCTTTTCATCAGGATAGTTGATGACATTGTGGTTGTGTCGAAACAGATTATAAATCTTTCCATCTGGGCCCTGGGAGAATGCAGTCCAACCACCAAATACTGACAAAGGTGTTTGATCGATATCCAAAGCAATGGAGGGTCCTGATAGTTTCACCTTTGAATTTGTAACATCTGTAGATTCTAAATCCCACTGAGAAAAATCACCACGGCCAACTCCGTATAAAAAGCGTCCAGATGGAGAAAAAATATAATCTTCATAAGGAAGTAAATATTCTGTCGAATCACCACCTGCATTGTATTTAACAGCCTTAGAGTAACCAAAATGAAATGTATCAATCAATGTAATGCTTCCAGTACATCGATCAAAGTCCATTAATTTGGTATTCGAGCCAATATAATCAATCAGTTTATCTCCTGAAAGTGAACAATTTAATAGCGATGTTGCAGCCCAAGCTGAATCCTGAAACGACAATTCAGAAATATTAAGTCCGGGGATTATACTATTGATTTCTTCGACAACGGAATCACGTGAAAGCAAGATTGATTTATATTGAAGCCCATTATGCTTACGCATTACGATCCACCAATCCCGTCCATTTCCATGCTGAATAATGGTGAATCCTCTGGCATACTCTTCTTCATTAAAATATTTATTCTTATAGATGACCTTACCTTTTCCCCCTTCGCTGACATAATGATTTTACTGATCTGCATTTTATCGATATAATACATATTGGCATCCCATTCTGGCCTAATAAACGCGTGAATAAGGTAGTAAATATGATCGTCATATCCATCCGGAATGACCATAAACGAGTAAAGAAAATATCGTCTATTTTCAATGGTATCACCAGTAAAGGTATCAAAATCATCATAGAATGATCCTTCATTAAACCCCTTGCCACCTTCCATGATGGCATGATCCCACGAGGCAATCACGTTACCATTTGTATAAAATTGTAGCTCCCCATCCTTATTACTAATAGCAAAATCACTTTCTTGGTTATACATCTTTAATTCGAAGGTATCATAGGTAATGATATTGGGGTCAAATTTCATAATCACACCCGTTTTCATTCCTGTAGCCCGGATACCCCCCAGCCAGTTATAATCATGTTTTTGGCTATAGCCTGCCTGGGATACAAAATGAAGCACCAGAATGACCAAGTAGTTAACTCGTAAGTCTTTCATTTTACAATTATTAAAATGGGGCCACCATTCCAGCATACTGGATGGTGGCCCCGGTTAACCAATGACTATCGTTGGATCAGTAAGGGCTGGGTAAACTCTTCTTTTCCATTTCTCACATGTACAAGATACATTCCATTTTGAAGGCCTGACAACGGAATCGTCGTTTCCATTTCACCCTTTGGAATGATACCATTGAATACAGTTTGTCCACTAGTTGTGAAGATACTGATGAAGTAACCATTGTTGTTAGCCGGCCCATTCAACAGTTCAACCCGAATGACATCAGTAGCAGGGTTTGGGCTTATCCGCATAATTGGGGATTGGACAGGAAAACCGTATTCCGTACTCCTCTCCTCCGTGATCGGATCACAGGTATCCTCATCATAGTATTCCTTCAATAACACTTCACACAATCCTCTGGCACTCAACACTGCTCGACCACCATCAGCAAAACAGGACTGAGCCATAATCCGAAGATCAGCCAAGGCAGCACTATCGGGCTCAGTGCCGGACATCATATCCAGAACGATTTCGTTGTATCGCTTTTCAAACCAGGTATACCATTCCGTGTCATCCAAATCATCATTTCGAGAAACAAGTACTGATATTGAAGCCAAGATACTCGCTCTGAATGTGAAAGATACTACTTACTTGAAGCCTACCAATACATCTCAGTCACCTGGTATACAGTCTCACTCCATCACCACCACCCGCTCAGTAGCCACCACCCGCTGATGATCCTGGAGCTGCAGGATATACACGCCGGGTATCAGGTGGCTGGTGTCGAAATAGTGGAGGTAACTGTAGGCCGGCATTTGATGCTGATGGACGGGGCGGCCCATCGCATCGTACAGAACCAAGGTTATGGACTCGTTGTGATAATCGGGCATGGTCACCTCAACCTCCAGGGGACCGCGGACCGGATTGGGGCGGACCGACAGACTCCAGGCTGATGGCTCAGGATCAGTGACCGCTGTGGACAAACTGTCGCATATACTGCCCAACAGCGCACCAATACGGTAATTGGGGAGGTGAGGATGAGGCATGTAGTAGGGCACTCCAAAACAACTGGGAGGATTTTGATCCGAGGCGAGACACATATCTGCTGCGGCACCCTTCTCATCAGGTTGGTGGATAATGTGGTGGGTGTACTCGAAGATCGAGTAGATTTTACCGTCGGGGCCCTGTTGTAGGATAAATAGACCTGGGGATGTGCCAACCATATAATCATCAATTACATTAAAGGCTGGACCACTTAATAAATACCGGCTGGCACTGATAGATGGGGCCTCTAAATCCCATTGTATGTATCCAAGAGGAGTAGAAGCATAGATAAATTGATCGTTTGGCGAAAAGCAAAACCCTAATGAAGGACTTGTCCAATTTTTACCATTAATATCAGTATACGTGAGAATATCTATTTCGAAGGTATCCTGCAGTATCAACCAGCCACTACAACGATCAAAATGGAATACTCTCTTTATTCGATGGCTATAATTGTCAATTATCCTGTCTCCTAAAGTAGATATGGAAATCGGATAAAATCCATTAAGTAAAGAATCCCAAAAGACCTTTGGATAGGTGTCAAATGCCGGTACCTCCTGGACCCCGGTATACACAATACTGTCCTGCTCTAGAAGTAGAGTATGGTATGCACTACCATCAATGGTGTGCAGTACAATCCACCAGTCCACTCCGTTACCGTGCTGGATCACATCAATCGGGCTGGCCACCGAGTCGGTGTAGATCACTTTGTTCTTGTACACGACATCACCTGCACCATTCTGAAGGTTCATGTCGATCTTTGTCAGTAAGATCTGACCAATATTTTCCGTCCAGTCTGCGACGAGTGAGTGAATCTGGTAATAGACTCCAGGCTCTCGCTTGTCGGGAACAACTGCATACTTGTAATAGTTGTATGAGTAGTAACCATTTGTATTCTCTGGATGGCTGAATGGTGAACCAGGGTTCAGCCCTTTGCCATTCGGCATGATCTTGTTGTTAATCGCTGAACCGATGGTATTCCCATTGGTGAAAAATTGCAGATTGCCAGAGGCGTCACTCATGGCAATTGCACCTTTTTCCATCCCAATTGGGCACTGTACATTTTTGATTTCTACACCAGTCTGAAGGAACTCCATAGCTCGAATAGCGACATCATCAGATGGATTGGAAAAAAGCAAACCACCAACCCAGTGCGCATCATATTTCTGTCCCCACGTTAGACATGAAAACCCGCAGAAAATTACCGTCCAAAGATTCTGCCTCATTTTCTTCTGGTTTTGTAAAAGGAGCTGGGCTTTTGGCCCAGCTCCAAGTGGAATTCATTTTTGTCTATCGCTGTATGAGTAATGGTAAAATCCTGGGATAGTCATTGTCCAATATTCGAATGAAAACGATACCTGACGGGATGCCATTCAACGGAACAGTGGTTGAACCTACTTGTTCCTGTATATCTGCTCGATGCCAAAGCACCCGTCCAGTAAGATCTATGACTTCCAATTTAATGGTTTTATTGGTATTCCCGGGTGTCCAAGTTACAATAACATCATTGGATGCTGGATTTGGTGATATCCAGGCGACCTCTCTCGAAGAGTTGTTCGGAGTATTGCCTCCCTGGAATGCAGGTATACAAGTGGAGTCACTATAGACTTCGTCGAGCCATTCCAAACAAACGCCTCTCGCAATAATAACCGCCTCTCCTCCATCTTCTGTGCATGCCTCTGCGATTGAACGAAGGTTCGAAACTTGGGTGGAATCCAAAGCCTCTCCCTTTAGAAGATCAATCAGAATAGCTTGTAATGTCACCATCCATGTCTCATGTGTTTCTGAGGCCGAAATTGATGAGCATTGTGTTGACAAGACACTAAGTCTGACAGCATTTGCAGATGAATAGGATGCTACCTGGACTGCAAGTGAATCAGCAATGATATCAGCTTGTATAACAAAGGTATCAGCTTGAGCCAGATATCCAGCTGCTGTCGTTGAATCAGAAGTGGCATTGGCTTGACCATACAACTGAGCTATTAGGACTTGAAGGCTATCCAATAGATATCGATTAGAAGCCATAGAAGCAGCTTGAAGGTCAAGAGTGTCACGATGTAGCAACAAACCAGTGTTCAACGCTTCCAATACCTCAACAAATGTACCTGTCTGATCTGAAAGAAAATTGGCATATGTAGTATCAGTACTTGACCATGAAGGATTGTCTTGTAAAAGCCGATAAATGGTTCGTTCAAGGTCAGAAATCTGAGCTGTTGAATAATTGCTTACCAGAGAAGTATCTGATAACAGGCTTAAGTACAAACTTTCAGCACTGGCGTCGTATTCCCATTCGCCCGGTCCAGTTGGATTACTACAATAAGTGCCTGGCAAATCTTCTTCAGTATCATTTGTAGCTTGTAACAATGAACTAGGATCTGCATATGGTCTATGAATACTCCCCACGGCTGCTGTAGTCGGGTAATAGAAACGACAGAAAGGAGCGTTACCTAAATCAACATGCTTAATTTCTGTTCCACTCTGTCCCAGCCAGGAATTATAACGAGTATGATCCTGGGCACCAGTAATGCAATCATTTGTAGAAAAGAATACATCCTGAAGATTTGCTGCCTGAAAGGTGTTCCATTCCGTATTGGTCAGGAAACCCTGGAAGTTGTCACCTGCGAATAGCAATGAGTGACGATTATATTGGAGTAAATTATCTCCATAAGTGTTTCCCGCAGATCCCTCACCAAAAAGACCATACTTATAGCTGATGACTTCATTACATTTTACATAGTTATGCCCGCCTTTTCTTACATGGATGCCATGAACGGTTGAAGCCCCATTATCAATTACATTATTGGTTACTTCGGCACCTTCAATTTGGAAAAGGTGAACTGCCGCACCCCCTGGCGCATTTTGGGCAACAATATTATTATCCCTCACATAGAAATCCTGTTGGCTTGGAGGAAAAGAAGTTAATCCAATGGCGTGAGCATTCAAAGTACCTCCACCGTTGTTAACAATGTCATTGTATCGGATATTGAGATAATTGTTGGATGAACCAAGGACCCTTGTGATAATTGATGATTCCAAAGTATTGAGTTCATTATTGATGATGCCTCCATTCATGGTTGCACCATTTTCCAGATCGATTCGATAGCCAATCTGTACATTATCTACAAGAATGTCTCCAAGAATTCCGGCACTGGCACTGAGTGCAAGATGTCCAGATTCAATAAATGCTCTTACTGCGATGCCACTCGCATTCTGAGATGATGAAATGTCTTCAAAAGTCATTTTATCTAGCCCCAGCTGACCTACCGACGATCCTTCACCCATATGGAAATCGATTCCAATACCAGCATCACTATCCGCAGCATTATCCAATGACGGATCGTAGGATGGCAACTGAACCAAGTCATAAACATCGAAATTTTGAGCATTCAGATTTGCATTGTCGAAATGAAATGCCTGCTCGTAATCACGGATTGTATTGACTGACCCAGAAACAGGAAATGTAGTTGTATAGGCTGACGAAATATTTCGGAAATCAATAGCATTAATGACAGCGCAATCACAAAGTTGGATGTTGTGGTCAGCACCTACTATTTCATTATCATGAAACCTAGTAATCCATACAGGCTGTCCTACAGACTTAATTCCAAACACATTGATTAACAGTGAATTTGACTGCATCGACAACCGAGGAAGAGTAGAGCTTGTTAAACTAGGATAGTGCAATGCAAACACAGCATCAGATATTGTCGCTTCTTTCCATGTTGTTCGCGTGTATCCTTCACTTTCAACCCCCCACCAACGGCAGCAGTTAAACTCGAGTCTTCCCGCGCTTTGAAGAGTTGTGCCCCAAAGGCCGAATAAATGACCTTCATTTAGGATCTTAGAATCATTACCCATATTCCACCAACCATCTATGAACACTTCATCAAGATCGAGGATTAGTCGTCCATCTATCAATAATGGTACTAAAAGGTTTTGAGAATAATTTTTAATAAAATTAACAACTCTTGGGCCCCATGGAGAATGAATATCATCGGTTAAACGGCGATCTTCTCCAGGTAAGCCCAGAAATGCACCATTGGGATGCGAGAGGCATTTTGTCACTGAAAGTGTATCACCACAGCAGATTACAATATGGGTCACACATACCTGATTATCCGTGTTCACCCAGTCCGTGAAAATGAAGTCGTCAAAGGTTAAAATTCCAGAATTGACCAGAGTATCACCATTTTCAAATATCCAGGTATGATGATTCGTGCCCTGCTTTTGACAGGTAGCACTGATATAATACTCCGGATTGATGCAAGATTCAGAAGTTTCTTTCCTGTAGAACGTAAAATCTGCAGTCAGACAACAATCAATCTCAGGAATTTCAATCGTATAGCAACAAGTAATTAATCCCTCGCCACCACTATTGTATGTTACACATACTTCATATGTACCATCAATAGGAAAGGCATGATAGATTGATGCGTTATAATCAAACACTTCATAGGAGCCATCACCCCAGTCAATAAAAACCTCTGTCCCGCTCCCAATTAGCCCCCAAATCAGATCGCCATCAATTGCATATTGGCAAGTATCGTAATATAGATTCGTAAAAATATCTCCAGGACAATATGTGTCTGGAATGACAGAAAACGGGCCAACAGAACAAGTATCTCCATCGTATACATGCTCAACTGTGAAGCCATTTGGCCCACCATTAATAGAAAAACATGGCGTGTATCCTGCACTACTTGACACCAGATTAGCCCCCTGAAAGAGATTCCATATGTGACCAGTGGTCATATCCTCACATGGTATTACACAAATTGAGTAAATACCACCCTGGTAATCCACGGATGAAACGCTAAACTCACAAGTGCATTCTTCAACAAGAAAACCTAGTGGTTGAGCGAATAGATTGACTTCACACATCTGTGGCAAATCAGAGTAAGCTCTGAATCTACTTTCAGCCGTGGACTCCATCGAGTATATGGCAGATTGAGTAAAAGAGAAAACCATTGCAAAGAATATGCAAATGGATTTTGACTTAAGTAGGAATGATGAGTTCATTTTCAATGAGTTTTTGGATAAATAATAATTCATAAGTGAGTAAAAAGTGTTCACTTCTTTGAGATGGAAAATATTGGTATAAGAGACCTTGTAACCTGAAGTGGTTAAATTTAACAGCCTACTGCCCACACCTCCAGTTCATACTATCCCACTTGGCGGCATTGTTCCGCCAGTGCAATGGTTGCAAATTTTCCAGATCATCATTGCCTCCATTGGATACAGCACGGATGTGATCAATTTCCCAACCATAGTCTGAAGTCCTGTCGCCATGATCCGTAAATTTCATCAGATGACCACACTTGTCACGACGCCAAACTGATGAATCAGAGTTATATATCTCGATCCCTTTCTGCCAAACGGCCCATTTTTCATGATCAGACCAGGGGCCACCATGTCGATTTGTATTCGGTTATCTTGCCATTGAAAAGGTGTTTAAATACGTTATAAGCGATGCAGAGTGTTGCCTGCTTCTGAGGTAAACACATCCAAACTCGGTACTGCCGAATATGACATCCAAGTTCAATCAAACTTCCATTGCATAAAAGAGTAGAACTACTCGATTTCAAGAACAAGTTCTATTACTCATTGGACAGAAGACCTGGCATGGCAAGACAATGAGACTTGGACCTATCTCAGTGCCAATTGGAGTCATGAACAGAATGGAGAATAAGAGCAATCTACTCCACACTCCTTATGCCAAGGGCCCCGAATTAGAACTTCTGTCAACTCATGTAGTTTAGTACTGGAACCTACAGACTGTTCGATCCAAGGCTACAGAAAACAGTGAAATGATTTCAAATCAATAAACCCCAAAATTCTTCGACACTAGTTAATCTACAGGAATGGAGTACTACTATTATTTACCTTCCCGATTCAAACTTGCACAATGACTGCACAGCCGTTTACCGCCTGTACCAGTCCGTCTATTCTCCCGTTCAATGTTATTTCCCTCTGTACATTTGGAATTATTGTGATGTACTTCAATTCCAGGCTTGATACTGTGAAATGGTGCTGTCTTTGGCATGATTAAATGGAATATAATTGTGAATAAAAATTAATTAACTTGGAAATCATCCAGGCAATCTATCATGAAGATCTTTACCTCCCGGTGCTGCACTGTCTTCTCATATTGATCTTGAATTTGGTCTGGTCTATTTGTCCTGTGAGGCAGAAACAGATCGGCTATAAATACCTCAAAAAAGTGGCATTGCATGCCGTTTGACTGGCATTATTGATCCAACCACCTATGGCAGGAGTGATCAGGATGGCCCTTTTCAATCCATATGCATCCGTCCTGGCGACATGAACCGCAAACTGGTATATCTTATCATCAAGGGCATTATATTTATAGACAGGAGATCCACTACTCCCTGCTTCTGTATCCACGACAAAAAGCAATGTATTCAAGGCTATATCAATGTTGGCGACTTCATCAGAATCCGTCCACATCTCCCCGTTCTTATCTCCCGGGTATCCTGTAATATCCAGATCCTGATCCACCAGGCCTTGATCGCGTGTGATGACTGGTACGAACTAGAAGTCCCGTTGAATGGGCTGCGCCAATTTGATCAATCCGATATCCCAATCCTGCTCACCATCTTTATACCGCTGGGAAGCAAATGCACAGGATGCCCGATAGCAACCTTGATTGACCTGACAATTATTGGTCACAGGGAATGGTTGTTGATTATAGGCCGGGAAAAAATTGATTGATGCTACCTTTGCAACAACACCCTGGCCTCGATCGGTCAAATTATGGGCACATGTTAAAATGGTGGTGCTATTGATCAATGCGCCCGTGCCATGATAGGTGTTTCCATTATCAAAATTCAATTGCAATACGCCAATCGCATTAAAAGGGGATCGATCGGCATCTCTTACCCGTGTAGCCATGACTTGTTATGTTTATGATGAACAATGGTATTCTATCTCACTGACACCTCTTCGGACCATGTGAATGCAAGTACTATAATTCGTTAGACCAAATGATTCAATTCAACCTTACCTTTTAAAATTATATTCACGGTTTCCTTTCACAGTCTCAACACTGGCTCCTGACTTGCGGCAACTGAATGCTACTTAGGGTTTGCTGAAAAACTATTCAATCAACTTCCAGTCAGAGTGCCGTATCTGACTCTATGGCCCATACTATCTAGGAATAATGCTCTAGCAAAGCCTTGATACGGTGTGAAGACTCTTTGGGCTATTCCTTCCAAGC
>JAIPBE010000083.1 GCA_021738725.1 Saprospiraceae bacterium
AGGCACAAGCCTGGGTAAAAGCAAATGGTATGAATTTCTCCGGCTTCGTGTCCAATGAACTTCAAACACAAAGCCTTAGAAAATCATCAAACCCGATTACTTCCGCAGCTTTTTACATGAGAAATTAGCCAAACTCAAGGGCAAGGGCCTACGGCCCTGCCGGTTCAAGGGAGATCAGAGACCTCCTTTTTAACTTTCAAGCCCGAACACACGGGGTTTACGTTAAACGTTGAACAGCCCAAGCGCACCTCGCTACAAATCCCGTAGGAACCAGGAACCTGGAACAATCCCGCATTCATGCGGAATGCAGGAACCAGGAACAAAAAAGACCCTGCTCTTGCGAACAGGGCCCTTGTGGTGTGGGGCGGAATTGAACCGCCGACACATGGATTTTCAGTCCATTGCTCTACCAACTGAGCTACCGCACCATCCTTATTTCGTGCTTCCTACCGAAGCGGATGCAAATGTAAGCGATTTTTTTCCTTGGGTCAAACGTTCCAGGGCATTTTTCTAGAACATCACACCCATCCGCAGGATCAGGCGCTTGAGCACTGCCTTGCTCTGATCCGGGGTGCTGTCGGAGGTGACATCCGCGATACCTTGCTGATAGAAGAGTCCTCCCACCAGTGAAGTTGTGGACGTCAGTGCATATTCTGCACCGGCACCCAGTCCCCAGCTCAGATTGAATACTGGGGTATCCTTACTGATATCCTCATTCTCGCCATTGGCGACACCAAGATCTGCTCGGGCTTGTGTGTTGATGCCAAAGACCAGCATGGGTAGTTCCGCAAAATAACGGATGTACCCGAATTCCTGGGTCCTCATCCGGAAAGCCAATGGGATCTCCACATACTGTAGCTTGTATTTGACAGAGGTGTTTGGGGGTAGGGGGTCGTGCAGTGAAGGCATGCTCAGATCGGAATCCGGGAAGATCGCTCCACCTTCCGTATGCAGGAGACGCCCGCCGTTATTGAAACTGATGCCCAGGCCCCCCTTCAGGGCATAGCGATCCTGAATATAAAATTCACCATTCATGACGATCTGGAACCCAAGGTTGGCTCCATCGCTCTTAACAGGCTTCTTATCCGTTTTCATCCAGGAGATGAATGGACTTGCTTCAAACCCGAATTTGAAGTCCTGTTGGGCTTGTGCGGAGGGCAAACCCGCAATCGTGAACAATACCAGGAGAATGATCAGTCGTTTCATAGGTTGTGTTGTTGTGATCAGAAATAGCCCATGAAAAAGAATGGGCCAATCCTTTCGGGGGCAAATATCCTAATTAATTTCGCAGATTCCTGTAGAACGCAGAGACTATGCAGAATGTGACTTTTTTGATCCTGGGATTGACAGCCTTCCTTTTGGCCGGTTGTTCTCCATCATCCGACGATTATGATCGTCCGGATATCTCAGAGATTTCGATTCAAACGGGGATCCGACGCTTTGATCGGGACCTGTTTGCTCTGGATACAGCCCATATTCAGGCAGGGCGCGAAAAACTCGATCGTACATACGGAGAGTTCAGCACCTTGTATTTTGATCAGCTCTTAGGGATCCAGGACCCTAGAATAGCCCCGGATGGACCAGATGCCTTTCTCAAAGGATTCCTCACCTTCCCCGCCACGCGCCATTTGTATGATACCATCCAGATCGTCTATCCTGATCTCGTATGGGAACAGGAGGCTTTTGAAACCGCCTTCCGCTATCTGAAAGCGATCTTTCCAGACAGACCTACCCCGATTATCACCACCTTCCTCTCCGAATTTTCCATTGCCAATTTCATCTATGGACAAGATGAACTGGCCGTCGGGTTGGATTTCTACCTGGGTGCGGACTACCCATACAGCCGCATTGACCCTTCCAATGCTGTCTTTTCCAATTACCTCACACGTTCCTACAACCGGGATCATCTCGTACCCCGGACTCTGAAACCCCTTCTGGAAGACATTGTCGGTCCCCCTGCCGGTGAACGGCTGATCGATCACATCCTCTGCAATGGGAAAGTCCAGGTTTTGATGGATATCCTGCTTCCCGGGATAGCAGATACTGCCAGAATTGAGTTTACACCCGAGCAATTGACCTGGTGCCGGGATAATGAACAAAACATCTGGGCGTATTTCCTCAGTGAAAACCTGCTCTATAGTACAGACTACAAGGAATACAGAAAATTTGTCGAATACAGCCCGCACTCACCGGGTATGCCCCTGGAAGCACCGGGACGAACAGGCGACTGGATCGGTGCACAGATCGTCAGATCCTGGTTGAAGCGACATCCCGAACAGGGGATTGCAGCCCTTGCCGATCGCACGGATTCTCAGGTGTTTCTGGATGAAGCCAAGTATAAGCCCAGACGCTAGGCGGACTGATAATTCGTATCTTTGACCCAAATTTGCAGGTATGACCAAGCGGGCAATACCCTTAGTGGACCTTTCTTCTTTTGTCATTGGCACAGCAGCTGAACAAGCCGCATTTGTAGAAGCCATCGGGAATGCCTTTCGGACCTCCGGCTTTGTCGGTGTCATCAAACACGGGGTTCCGACAACATTAGTGGATCGGTTTTATACTGAATCAAAAGCCTTTTTTGCCCTGCCGGAAGAGATCAAACGCAAGTATGAGGTACCCGGCCTGGCCGGACAACGGGGATATACCTCTTTTGGGAAAGAACATGCCAAGCATTCCAAAGTAGCCGACCTGAAAGAGTTCTTCCAGATCGGACAGACCGTAGAGGACGGTGATCAGGTGGAAGGAGAATATCCACCGAATGTTCAGGTAGCTGAACGTGCAGATTTTGCCAATACGGGCGATCAACTCTACCGGGCGTTCGAACAAAGCGGAGGGTTCCTCCTGGAGGCAATAGCCCTTTACCTCGGCCTGGATCGGGATTACTTTTCGGAGAAGATCCATAATGGCAATTCCATCCTGCGGGCTATCCACTATCCGCCTATCACCGTAGAACCCGCATCCGCCTTACGAGCCGAACAACATGAGGATATCAATCTCATTACCTTGCTGGTCGGAGCCTCCGCTGGCGGATTGCAAATTCAGGACCGGGGCAACCAATGGCTGGATATTGTCCCCGAAGAAAATGAGATTGTAGTGAACGTTGGAGATATGCTTCAACGTTTAACCAACGACTACCTGAAATCCACAACCCACCGGGTGGTGAACCCCCCTCGGGAGGAATGGCACAAACCTCGATTGTCGATCCCATTCTTTCTGCACCCTCGCAGCGATATGGATCTGACCTGTTTGACAGGATGTGTCGATTCTGAACACCCGCTCCATTATAAACCGATCAGCGCCGGTGAATATCTGGATGAGCGCCTTCGGGAGATTGGATTGAAGAAATAAGTATAACAAGTTAAAATTGGCCATAACATGGATGCATTTATTTGGTTTTTCAACCTGGGAGGCAGTGAGATCATTGTCATCCTCTTTGTGATCCTCTTGCTCTTTGGCGGTAAGAAGATTCCTGAACTGATGCGCGGCCTCGGCAAAGGCATCCGGGAATTCAATACCGCTCGAAACAGTATTGAGAGTGAAATTCGTGAAGGAATGCGGGATGCCGACTTGAAGAAGGTCGAAGAACGCAAAGCAGAAGAGCGAAAGGCAGAACAATAAGCTCAATCATTGATGACGTAAAGCCGGACGATGTCATCGCCCTGCTTCTGCATGTATGATGGTGACCTGGCCCGCAAAATTGTTGTTGTTTGGTGAGTATACTGTCCTGTTGAAAGGAGAGGCACTGGCTATTCCTTTGACGCAACGATCCGGATACTGGTCTGTCACCGATCAAGTCGATCCGTCCCTCCTCGAATGGGCCCGCTGGCTGAACGGTCAGGAGGCCACAGGTCATTTGCCCTGGCCGATCGACACGACGGCCTTCCTTCGATTTGTCAAAGATGGCGGATCCTTCGAATCCAATATCCCCTCCGGCTGTGGGATGGGAAGCAGTGGCGCACTGGTCGCAGCCTTAGCAGAGCAATACAGTACCCATATTCCGGGGGACCTGAATGCGCAAATCCAGGGATTGGCCTTCCTGGAGAAGTATTTTCATGGCAACAGCTCCGGGATGGACCCGTTGGTCAGCCTGACCCGGAAGGCCATTCATCAGGATCCTGATCAGGGTATTCACCTGGCAGTTTTACCAGTAATTCCACCGGAACTCTTCCTGGTGGATACTGGCTTGGCTCGACAGACCGCACCCCTGGTCCATGTTTTTCGCTTATTATTGGAACAGGAAGCGGATCGCACCCTGCTTCTGATGGAACTTCTACCGCAAGTACACCGGGCCATTCATGCAGTCTTGCATCAGGAACAAATTCCCTTCAACGAGGCGTTTTCTGCCATTTCGAGATTGCAGGCCCGCCTGTTTCGGCCGATGATCCCCGATGACCTCTATCCCCATTGGGATGGCCCACAGCACCAACTCAAACTTTGTGGTGCCGGAGGAGGGGGCTATTTTCTGGGCAGGATAAAAGGGGATCAATGGCCTGATCTACCCTATCCGGTAATCCCATTATCCGCGGTTCTTTAGCATGTAGAGCGCAACCGGGCGGTCATTCCTGCGTTAAAGGAATGGCGGCAGCAATCTTTTTCGGGTAAATTTGTTTTAAACCCAAATGACTTTCATGGCGGGACCAAGTAACTATGATCTGCTAATCAGTAAGTTGGATGCTTTCATCCGCAAGTATTACCTCAACCAACTGGTAAAGGGTACACTGCTGACCGTGGGTCTGATTGGTGTCGTCTTCCTGTTGATCAGCCTGGGTGAGAATTATTTCTACTTTGGCAAGACAGCACGAAAACTCCTGTTTTTCTCCTTTCTCGGGCTGAGTGCCTTCACCCTGATCCGATGGGTCCTCATTCCGATGATGCACTACTTTCAGCTGGGGAAGTTGATTTCACACGAACAAGCTGCCAGTATCATTGGCCAGCATTTCGGCCATGTCGAGGACAAGCTCCTCAATATCCTGCAACTCAAACAGCAACTGGACAAACAACCGGAGGCCAGCCTCTTACTGGCAGGTATCGAACAAAAAACAGAGACCCTTCGTCCGGTTTCGTTCCCGGCAGCCATCGATCTGCGCAACAACCGGCGCTATCTCAAATACGCCCTCCCTCCCTTAGCCCTGTTATTCATTCTGCTGTGGGCAGCGCCGAGTATGATCAAAGATCCCGCTCGTCGACTGATCGACAACAACAAGGATTTTGCACCACCTGCTCCCTTTTCTTTTGTCCTTGGGGATGACCCCTTGAAGGTCGTTCAGTATGGTGATTTCGAATTGGAAGTGACCACGGAGGGATCCGCCATTCCCAATGAGGTGTTTATTGAGATCGGTGAATATCAGTACAGATTGAAACCCATCGATCGCAACCTCTTCAGCTATACTTTCAGCAATGTCAATCAGGATACAGAGTTTCGCCTCTTTTCCGGCCGGGTCACCTCTGAAACCAAACTGCTGGACGTGCTTTTGAAGCCATCTATCTCCAGTTTTTCAGTATCCCTGGATTATCCGAGTTATGTCGGCAGGCCAGATGAGGTCCTCTCCAACATCGGTGATCTGGTTGTTCCACAGGGTACCCGGCTGAGTTGGTCGTTTGAAACAACCCATACGGATTCGATCTCCTTTCGATTCGGAGAAGGCGCAGATCCCCAAGCCATCAAGCGACAGGGAGATCACATGTTTGTGTACAGCAAACGGGCGACTCGAGATGAACGATATACTGTTTTGGTCTCCAATCAGGAGCTCCCCAAGGCAGACAGCATTCGGTATGTACTATCGGTAATTCCGGATCTGCACCCAACGATCCAGGCAAGCTCATTTTCGGACAGCCTCGATCAAGCCTACATCTTTTTTGCCGGAGAAGCTGCGGATGATTATGGCCTCAGTCAGCTGACCTTTACCTATCAGATCAAACCTCAGAACGGCGATGAAGAAAAAGCCGTTACCCGCCCGGTTCCCCTCGAAAAGGGAAAGGAAGCTCGCTTTGATCATACCCTGGATATTCAGGCGCTGAAACTCGCACCCGGCGATGAAGTGACCTATTGGTTTGAAGTCTGGGACAACGACGCTATAAATGGTCGGAAGTCTTCCCGAACCCACTTGATGCGCTATGCCAAGCCGACTGCAGAAGAGTTTGATAAACAAGAGGAGAAAAACAATGATGAGATCCGAGATCATCTGAAGAAGGCCATGGATGAGTCCAAAAAGATCCAGAAGGACATCAAGAAACTGAGCGAAAAATTGCTCCAGGAAAAAGACCTGGACTGGCAGAGCCGCAAGGAACTGGAAAAGCTGTTGAATCGGCGGAAGGACCTGATGGAGGATATTCAGAACGCCAAAGACCTGTTCGACCAGAACCTGAAGAATCAGGAGGAGTTTTCAGAGCCTAGTCCTGAACTCAAAGAAAAGCAGGAAAAAGTCCAGCAGATGTTCGAGGAGCTGGTCAGCCCGGAGATGAAAGAGCTGATGAAGAAGATCGAGGAAATGCTGCAGGAGCTGCAGAAAGATGAAAGTCTCAAACAGCTGGAGGATATGAAAATGGATGAGGAACAACTCGACAAGGAGTTGGACCGCATGATGGAGATGTACAAGCAGCTCGAGGTAGAAAAGGACCTGCAGGATCAGATCGAAAAGTTGAAAGAACTGGCCAAAGAGCAGGAAAACCTGGCTGAGAAGACGGAGAATGAAACAGAATCTCCTGAACAGCTGGAAAAGAAGCAGGAAGAGCTGAATGAGAAGTTTGATGATCTCCAGGAGAAGATGAAGGAGATCGAAAAGAAGAACGAGGAGCTGGAGAACCCCAAGCAGCTGGGAGACCCGGAAGAGAAAATGGAGGATATCGACCAGGATATGGAAGACTCCAAGGACCAACTCGAAAAGAAGGAGAATAAAAAAGCCTCGAAATCTCAGAAGGGAGCCGCGCAGAAGATGAAAGATATGGCTCAGGCTATGGAGATGAATATGCAACAGGGGGAGGAAGAGCAATTGGAGGAAGACATGAAGGCCTTGCGTCAGTTGCTCGAAAATCTGGTCACCCTTTCTTTTGATCAGGAAGGGTTGATCTCCAGTGTCAATCAGACTGCGGAGACGGCCCCACGCTATGTGACGCTTGTCCAGGAACAGAAGAAGATTCAGGATGATTTCAGGCTGGTGGAAGATTCCCTCCAGGCGCTCTCCAAGCGGGTGATCCAGATCGAAACCTATGTGACCGAAAAGGTCACCGAGATCAAGGGACATATGAACAAGACCTTGAGCCTTTTGGAAGAAAGACAAAAGCCACAGGCAGCTGCTGAGCAGCAGTTTGCTATGAAGAACCTGAATGACCTGGCCTTGATGTTAAGCGAAGTGCTCAACCAGATGCAAAAAGAGGCATCCAATCAGATGGCGGGCAATCAGAACTGCCAGAATCCGGGAGGGAGCAATCCGAAACCCGGGGGTGTGCCCAAGGACAAAATGGGACAGGGGCAGAAATCCTTGAATGAAATGATGAAAGACCTGCAGGGGCGCATGAAAAACGGGCAGGGTGGTTCCAGTAAGGAATTTGCCAAGATGGCTGCCAAACAGGCCGCCATGCGGAAAGCCCTGGAAGAACTGAATAAAGAAAAACGGCAGGGTGGAAAACCTGATCCGCTGTTGCAGGATATCATCGATCAGATGGATAAGACCGAGATCGACCTGGTCAACAAACGGCTCAGCGCTGAGACCATGAAGCGTCAGGAGGATATCCTGAGCAAGCTGCTGGACCATGAGCGGGCCGAACGTGAACGAGAGTATGACAACAAGCGGAAATCAGAAACAGCTTCCCAATATGAACGAAAGCGCCCGCCGAGTTTGGAAGAGTATCTGAAGAAACGGGAAGCAGAAACAGAACTGTACAGAACGGTTTCACCAGCCTTGAAACCGTACTACAAGAATTTGGTCGAGGAGTACCAACGCAATTTGAAAATAACCCGATAATGTTGCAATTTAGAGGGAACTTTCCGCTCCAGATGAGGGTTTTTGATGTGGTGGAAAGGAAATAGGCTGTCTTTCCCTGCTGCTTCTGCAGCTTTTATTCCCATGGACATGAAGATTCACCCTGGATTCAACTCCAGGTAGGGTTTGCATTGCTATGTGAATAATAAGGTAATCGTTTATGAGCCTGGCTACAGACAATATGTTGAGAATATCTTCCCATCCTCACTCTATCCGTCATTTGGAGACCTTTGTGGCTCGACTTGTAGAGGAGCATCAGTTATCTGAAGAGAAGCATGGGAATATCCTGATCAGCCTCACTGAAGCGGTGAACAACGCCATCATTCATGGCAATCGATCGGATATACAGAAGAAGGTGGTTGTTCGTGCCGAACGGATCAATGGCTCCCTGGCCATCGTTGTCGAAGATGAAGGCTGCGGCTTTGACTTTGGCCGACTACCAGATCCGACTATGCCTGAAAACGTTACCAAGATCGGAGGGCGGGGCGTCTTCCTGATGCACAACCTTTGCGATTCAGTTCGCTTTCATCGCAACGGATGCAAGGTGGAGTTGGGATTCCAACTATGATCGAATTTCCTGATTGGCCCGGATCACCCTCCGAGGCGGGCGTTTTTTTTGACGCCGAAGATGTCGACTTCTCCCTACCAGATGAAGCGGTCTCCAGTGCATGGTTGCTGGAAGCCATTCGGGATGAAGAGCGAACAGCGGGAGTGATTTCTATTATTTTTTGCTCCGACGAGTACCTGCATCAAATGAACGTCCAGTATCTGGATCACGATACGCTCACAGATGTTATCACCTTCCCCTACAGTGACGAGCTGATTTCTGGCGATATCTTTATATCCATTGATCGCGTCGCAGAGAATGCAATCGGCCATTCCATTTCCTTTCTTCACGAAATGCATCGGGTCATGGTCCATGGCGTCCTCCATCTGATCGGATATCACGATGACGATCCGGAGAAAAAGGCAGCCATGCGCGAACGGGAAGACCATTATTTATCCCGACTGGCCTTAAAAGGTTAATCACTTTATGTCTTGTAGAACCGGTCATCATTCAACAGATGTTGAAGATTTACCTTATTTTTTCCGTTGGTCAGCATGATCACTATTGGCTGGAACCATACATTTGGAAATGAAAAAGCATATCCTGGTATTTGGTGCAGGACCTGGAATCAGCTTGGGCATTGCCCGACGATTCGGAAAGGAAGGATTCGGAGTGACCCTGGTGGCCAGGCAGGTTGAGAAACTGGCTCCACAGATCCATCAACTCAAGGAGGAAGGAATCTCTGTTCACACCATGATCGCCGATGTGGCAGATCCCAATGGTGTACGCCGCGTGGTGGAGGCCGTCCAAAAGGAACAAGGCATGCCGGAAGTGGTGGTCTTCAATGCCTCCATGGTGGAAGTTCGTGACGTGCTGGAATTGAACTGGCCCACTGTGCGCTCGATGAATGAGGTCAATATCGGTGGGGCCTTTCATGTGGCCCAATCTGTTTTACCTGAATATTTAAAACAGGACCAGGGCTGCCTGATGTACACCGGTGGCGGGCAGGCATTGTCCCCTCATCCCGAATGGGTGTCTCTCAGTATTGGCAAAGCAGGCATGCGCAATCTGGTCCAGGCATTAGCCAAACGGGTAGAGGGTTCGAGGGTTCATGTGGCCACGGTCACTGTTTGTGGATACGTCCAGCCATCAGACGCCAAATACAATCCAGATGCCATCGCAGAGATCTATTGGGCGTTATACCAGGAAGAACCAGAAGATTACCGGACCGAAGTTGTGTATTGAGACCGGACCAGGCTCAGCTAGGTTCCCTATTTTGAATGATCCGCTGTTGATCATGCCGCCATTTCCAGGCAAATAGTCCGCTGAGCAAAGCGATCAATCCAAATCCTAGTCCCAACCGCATCCAATAGGTCTGACGGTCTTTCACACGCATTTGAATATAATAGGGGTTGCCCGCACCCGGTGTCCCCTGCCCAACCCGCAACTCCCAGTTTTTGGGTAAGTCATTATTCAGATCGGGTATCAGCAGGGCCAGGGTAAAAGCGGTGTCCACCGGAGTAACAGTATAACTCACCTGATCTACCCAGGCGCCTTCTTCCGTATACAATGTGATCGACTCACTGCGTTTGTTCAAGCCAAAAGAGAACGTGCCTGCAGCAGCCGGCACACCGGGAAAATGTTTTTTAAACTTGCCCAGGTCCTGACAGAAAACCAGATAGCCTCCCGGAGGAATAACTGCTGTAGGAAGTCGGTATTCATGTTTGGCATCCGCCAGAATCCAGGAGGTGATATCGACGGACTGATCGGAAGAATTGAAGATCTCGACCCAATCGCCGGACTGCCGGTTATAGGCACCGATCTCATTGATCATCACCTTGTCAGCCAGGGGATGGATAAAGGGTTCAAACCTTGCCGTGAGGTCCTGCATACCCGGATGGGCCTCGATCGTGCGGGTCCATTGATTCAGAGGCGCTCCATCCGACCATCCGACAAACCGAAAACCGGACCGGGGTTTGATCTGGACGGTGATGGACATGCCATTCGGATAGACCAGACCAATCGTATCCGCTTCCCAGTGGTGGCGGGCGGAGAGGATCATCTCACCCCCGGCCGTACATCCCAATTTAAAGTTTACATCTTCGCCAAGGCCGAACTGTTCCTGTAGGAATTGTCGCATAAATCCAGGGCGTTTTCTGGCAAATTGCCGCATGATCGCCACCTGGGTTTCCCACTTGATTGTATCCAGATTCCACCGATCAAAATGCCGGGGGATTTCAGGACGGTATTGGTCCGCAAATCGATCGATCCGGTGGATCACTCGATCCGGATGGAAATCCTGGTTCAAGAGGTCATAGAAATTGCGGATGAAGGTTTCCCTGAATTGATCATTTCGTAGAAGCTGACGCAAGAGATAGGTACTCCAGGGAGGGTTGGGCCAGGAAGGACCATTGGGTTCGGTATGAAAAGCGAGACTGTTATTCCGGTAGGCCAGAGAATCATTCAGCCCAAATCCCCAATCTGTGTCATACAGGATCCACCGCCAACGACCAACTGGCGTTCGGGGCCGCCAAAAGCGGATATTTCCGCCGGCGTCCTGGTTGTCGAAGAAGATCTGAGCGATCTGATAATGCATGAAATTGTCGATATCCATCATTCGGCCGACGGCGACAAAATGAGAATCTACAGCCAGATCATGCAGTCGGATATAGTCCAGCATCCGCTTGTAATGAGCGGATGTACCCACCTTTGCATGGGCGTTGTGTTCCAGCAGATCGATACTATCCCGGTCTGTGCCAGTGTGTCCTTCCAGAAAGAAGCGATTGATCTTCTCACGGGCATTGTACAACCCCCAGTATTGGCCGTTCAGATAGACATGTGCCGGCTGGTAGTCCTGTTTTTCCAGATCCCATTTGTTCAACAGAGAAGTCATCAGTGCATCTCTGAACTGGGTTTTTCCCCAATCACTGCCACTGTTACGGAGTACCAGGTATTTGAACTTGTTCAGGCCTTTCCGCCCGAACATCGGATAATCAATGCGTTTATGGCCGTACTTGGCGCGGGCCACCAGGGAAAAGGATTTCTGGGCAAATAGCCGACTCATGCCGCCGAAGAGACGGAAACCAGTGTTGGCATTGAATACCTGCTCACCATCCGCATCGAAGATCTCTGTATGGGCGGGCAGTTCTTTTTTACTCCAGAAATTAGCCCCCGGTTTTTTCCAGGTACTGTTATCGGCAAACCACCCTTCCCGATAGATGCCGGATTCGGGATCGAAGAGCGCATAGGGTGGTACAGCAACTGAAAGAGTCGGGAAAGCACTTTTCGGCTCATTAATAAAAAAGGTGTGGGCGGTTTCCGGTCCACATCTTCTGCCGGTACAGGCAATGGCTCTGACCAGGGTCGTAGAGGTCAGTGTGATGGGTCTGTGAAATTCAGACTGGCCAGGTCGAGGGCTATTTCCATTGGTTGTATAGAATATGGTCTCACCTTCTGAAACCAGCCGCAGTTCCACTGGATGATCGTACCACCCCCCCTGTAGGGAGTAGTCCACTTCCTGCGCGTTTGCCTGGACGAACAGGAAAAAACCGGACAACCAAAGGAGGGATGTACGCACCATATGACAAAAGAAAGCGATAATTTCGACTTCTAAGCGCAAGATACATGTTCGGACAGCGGTTCAGTCAGTGGTTGCTCGGCGTATTTGGCTGGAAAGTGACCGGATATCCGGAGCCCAAACCAGATAAGGTGATCATAGCTGTAGTGCCGCATACCTCCAATTGGGATTTCCCCATCGGGTTATTAACCCGAAGCGCCATCGGAGTGGATATCAAATTCCTGGGAAAGCATACCCTGTTTATCCCCCCTTTGGGCTGGCTGTTCCGATGCCTGGGTGGTTATCCGGTGGATCGACGTAAACGCCATAATCTGGTCGATGCGGTGGTGGACATCTTCAACAGACATGACCGCTTTGTGATCTCCATCGCCCTGGAAGGCACCCGTCAACGTGTAGATCAATTGAAAACCGGATTCTACTATATTGCCCGGAAGGCGACAATCCCTATTTTATTGTGCTCTTTTGACTACCCCACCAAAACAGTTTCATTTGGTCCGTTGTTCTACCCGGGCGAGGATCCGGAGCAGGACCTGAAGGAGATCAGTGATCATTTCAGGGGTGTTCCAGGCAAGTATCCTGAGAAGAGTTTTTACTAATCAATGAGATGATGATCAAAAACAAGACTGTTCCTTTGGTGACCGCAGGGTTGATCGCTGTGATCTTTCTATTGGCGAATGCAGGAGGCGCGGCTCTGGTCCAGAAGACGGATCGCACCGGAAGTCCCCTGAGCCCTGCTCCTTGTCAGACATGCCATAGCAGTGGGAAATTCAATACGTCTGTCGAGGTGCAATTGATCCAGGGAGGAAATCCTGTAACAGCCTACATTCCAGGAGAGTTGTACCTGCTGCAGGTCATGGTCCATGCCAATGAAAATGCCCAGCAATTTGGTTTTCAGGCAGTGGCACTGAAAGGACAGGGAAATGAGCAGGCTGGTACCTTTCAGAATCCACAAGCCGGAGTCGCTGTTCGCACGGTGAATAATCGTTCTTACCCGGAGCATCAATTCCCTTCATTGAAAGACACCTTTCGACTGGAATGGGTGGCCCCCGTGTCCGGCTCGGGTACAGTCAAATTCTATACTGCCGGTGTGGCGACCAATGCAAATGGCAGTTCATCGGGGGACGGGTCAGCGTTCACGGACATCACCATTCAGGAATTTGGGGTTTCTGCTGTGCAGCATAACCGACCAGCCGGGTTTGAGATCCTGGCCCATATTCCAGGCATAACCATGGACATAGCGGTACCTGAAACAGCTGGACAATTGGTGATCTACGACTTGATGGGTCATGTGCGAAAGGATCTTTCCTATCAAGGCACCTCCCAGCTCCAAATGGATCTCTCATCTCTCCATGCAGGCGCATATCTCCTGCATTGGCGTGGCAGATCGTCCAGTTGGACAGAGAAATTTATCGTCCCCTGATCCACGATCCTGGTAGACCCACCTTTTACAGTAGCGTCACATCCCCTTTTATAAGAATGACCTCTCCCGTATTGAGCTCTGCTTCGATGACCCAGACGAAGACAGCCGGGTTGAGGCGGTTGCCGCGGAAGGCACCATCCCAGCCATATGCGGCATCATCAGGTGGAAAGTCTCTCATTTCGTCGCCAAACAAGGGCCTCCCGGATACATCAGGTCTCGTATGCCAATCCTGGTATCACACATGACTTTTATGCATGTCTTTCATTCCTTGACTTGCCGCATTATTTGGTCGGACAATAG
>JAIPBE010000084.1 GCA_021738725.1 Saprospiraceae bacterium
AGAGGCATTCGACCATATTGTATTCAGGACACGAGAAATAATAAGATTTGACAGATCGTTTGAGAGAAAACATAGGCCCAAGCGTCTTTACCATATGAACTATAAGGCACCATGACTTTCCTTAACTAAACGACATTGCTCTTGTTGTCTTTAGAAGGCAACGAACGCGGAGTGGCCTCAGGAGGTGTTGTTCGCCAGGTAGGTGGAATAGCGATATCATATAGAAGATGAAGTAATGAGGTGGCATAGCCGGCCCGGGACCCTTCACCCCGGGCGATCTGGTCCAGTCGAAGTGAGTCGGACAAAGATGGGTACCAACCATGTTGAACATCCAACCAATTAGTATATATGACCTGGATGTCCCGAAACTCTGAATCTAAAGGTTGTGATGAAAGGTAGGCGTCTAAAAGTTGGTTCACATTGGAGGAATCCCGAAATTTCTTATCCAGAGGCTGGGCTGATTTATTCTGAACAGAAAGACCATCATTCATTCGAGCAAAATAACTCGTTCTACCTGATTGAACAGCCCGTGCAAATCACTCACACGAATAAAATACATGCTTGAATTGTAAGCAGAGAGATCAATGCAATTTGTAGGGCCTTGGAATGACGTTTGAAAAACAACCTTTCCTGTGACATCATATACCTTTAAGGTCAACCATTCTTCAATATCTGGAACATTGATGTTGACCTGACCGGTGGTCGGATTCGGCGAAACATTCAATATCCCCGGCGCCACCCCATTCGGCAAGTCCAGATCTGTTGTCAATCCCGTGGTATCTGTCACATACATCATGATCAGCACCATCATCTCATCATTGGAGGTGGGCCCGAAGTTGACCGAATTGGGACCATCATTGATCCAGGATGCCTCATGGATCAGGCCGCTTTGCGAGTTGATCTTGACCGGATAGAATTCTTCAAAGTACCGCATCGGAATATGCTGGTAGTCAAACCAGGGACTCACACAGCCAGGCACCCCATTCGGACAGGCGCCATCATAGATCATATCTCCCTTTTGCCCGCCGGGCATGCGGTGGTATGCCTTGTAAGACTTTCCATACTTGTGGGTATGGCCCATCATCCCCCAAAGAAAGACTTCCGTACTGGGATAAGTGATGTTCTGGCTATGTGTGATCAGCGTGTTATTATTCGGGATGGGAATGTTCGGGTTGACCAGCAGAGTGGAGTACATCTCCTGTTTCGCAGTACCCATCGGTTGGGTATAGATATTCAGGTATGCCTCTGCCTGTAAGGGGAGGATCCCGGAATAGTTGATATAATGTGAATTGAGGTCCAGGGTCAGGCCGGCCTCCCAATGAAAGGCGGTATTTTCCGGGAGAACAAGATCCTGTGCATATTGGACAGCCGCCACCAGCCCGATACCGGAATGGTCGGCATTCAGACGCAGTCCGGCAGGGATGGCATCAGCATACGATTGGGAGTCAAAATCGTAGATAATGAAGTGGTGGGAATCATTGCCGATCAGGATTTCTATCCGGTTGACTTCCACATCTTCCGGAAGGTCCAGTCCATACTTTTGGTAATACTCGACTTCTCCTCCTTTGGGTAGATAAAAAGGACCCATGTGAACCTGAAAACCTTCGCCAGCAGCTGGTGGCGGAGGCGGACCATCCGGGAAACTCTGGATACCCCCATTGGTATAGTAATCATCGATCAGATCGCGGTCAAACCAGGTGCCGGTGGTCTTTGCACCATATTGGATCCACTGCCGGATCACTTCTCGTTCATTATTCGTGATGGCAGGTCCACCATAGGCCGGCATGCCCTGACCATCTTCTGTATCGAGGGTGAGGATAGGATCCAAACCGTTGTTGATCTTCTTGAAGAGGAATGATTTATCTGGCCGGCCGGGAAAGATCCGTGCTTCACCACGGGCATGGGCACTGGCGGTTGTCGGAGCGACGCCAACCAGATTCTGAGCGACGTTCAAGGCCTTGAGGTTGGCTGTCAGCCCCGTCCCCTCCAGGTCAAGTCCAGCTTCCTGCTGGGCATTGGAATGGCAGGGCATGCACGATGTCTGAAAGATGCTGTACACTTCCATCATCGAGGATTGGGCAAGCAGGAGATTGGGAACAAGGACAGCCGAAAGGCTGAAAAGACAAAGGGAGAGGATCCTGGAGATCATATAGTGGTGGATTTTAAGGCAGTCCTACAAAGTACGGCCTTTTCTCTTGGATTGCCACTTTGGCATTGACTCATTGGTTAAAGAATCAGGAGACAGGATTTTTTCATGAAAGGATTTTGCCTACCTTTGCGCATGGAACGAGTAAAAAGTCAACCCCAACAGCCGGTTGCGATTCAGCAGACCGGCAGCAATTTTTTCCAATCCCGTTTTGTTGAGGAAGGTCTGACCTTCGATGATGTCCTCCTGGTGCCTGCCTATAGTGAGGTGTTGCCTTACGAGGTGGATATCTCTGCACGCGTCACCCGGGAGATCCGGATCAATGTCCCCATCATTTCTTCGGCCATGGATACCGTTACGGAGTCCGAACTGGCCATCGCTATCGCCCGTCAGGGGGGACTGGGCGTGATCCATAAGAATATGTCCATCGAGGCCCAGGCCGACCAGGTGCGCCGGGTGAAACGGTCCGAAAGTGGGATGATCCTCGATCCAGTCACACTTGGTGAGCAGGCGAATGTGGGTGATGCTCAAGAGCTGATGAAACAGTTTCGCATCGGGGGTATTCCCATTATCAATTCGGCTAATAAATTGGTCGGCATCCTCACGAATCGGGACCTTCGATTCGAAACCAATAACAATCGTCCGGTAACCGAATTGATGACCAGTGCCCAATTGGTCACGGCACCTGTCGGGACTACCCTGGGGCAAGCCCGGGAGATCCTCCAGAAACATAAGATCGAAAAACTTCCTGTCGTCACCGATGATGGGACGCTCGCCGGACTCATTACCTACAAGGATATCATGAAGGTCCACGATTATCCGTTGGCCAGCAAGGATCCCTTCGGGCGTCTCCATGTGGGAGCTGCCATTGGTGTCTCCGGCGATATGATCGACCGGGTAGATGCCCTTGTCAATGTAGGAGTGGATATGATCTGCGTTGACACCGCACACGGCCACTCCAGGGGTGTGATCCAGGCCATTAAGAATATCAAAAAGCGACACCCGGACCTCCAGTTGGTCGGCGGGAATGTTGCTACAGGAGAGGGCGCCCGCGCCCTGGCGGATGCCGGAGTAGATGGTGTAAAAGTCGGTGTAGGCCCAGGCAGTATATGCACCACCCGGATCGTAGCCGGTGTCGGCGTTCCACAATTGACCGCCATCTTCAAGGCCCGTGAAGGACTGAGAGGTACCGGCGTGCCCATCATTGGTGACGGTGGTGTCCGCTATACCGGTGATATCCCCAAGGCACTGGCTGCAGGCGCAGACGTGATCATGGCAGGATCCCTATTCGCCGGAGTCGAAGAGGCACCGGGTGAAACCATCATCCTCGATGGCCGGAAGTTCAAGGTCTACCGCGGTATGGGCTCTCTCGGCGCGATGCAGCAGGGATCCAAGGATCGCTACTTCCAGGATATGGAAGATGACATTAAAAAACTGGTGCCGGAAGGCATCGAAGGCCGGGTACCGTTCAAAGGTTCCGTAGCTGAAGTCATGGTGCAATATATCGGCGGCCTCCGCGCCGGCATGGGATATTGCGGTGCTCGCAATACGGATATGATCAAGGAGGCCAAATTTGTTCGGATCACCGGAGCAGGTGTGCGGGAAAGTCATCCGCATAATATTACGATCACTAAGGAGTCGCCAAATTATACACGGTAGTAGTGAAATCACAAATCGCAAATTCCAAAACACAAATAAATTCCAAATACCAAATCTCAAATAATTCATTAAGCTAGCGGCACTAACTGGCATGTTCGTTTATTCGGTTATGAGTTTCCGCCGCGGCGGACAGGTATTCGTTTAGATTCCGGGCTCCACGCCCTACACTCAACCCTCCACTCCCAACGAAAAACTGACAACCGACAACTGACAACCGATTTTCCAAATCGGATAATTCATTAGAAATTGAATTAGCGGCCCGAACAAGGAAGTTCGTTTATTCGGTTATGAGTTTCCGCCGCGGCGGACAGGCATTCGTTTAGATTCCGAGCTATGCTCCCTACACTCAACCTTCCACTCCCTACGAAAAACTGACAACCGACAACCGACAACCGACAACCGACATGCTCCTCCCCCAGGATTATTATCTCACGGATGATGTGGTCGCCTTGGCCCGTGACCTGCTTGGTAGACACCTGGTGACGAATATTGAAGGCGTAACGACTGTCGGCATCATTACCGAAACGGAAGCCTACCGTGGCCCGGAAGATCGCGGCTCTCATGCCTGGAATAACCGGCGCACGAATCGGACAGAGATCATGTTCGGACCCGGAGGTCATGCCTACATCTATTTGTGCTACGGCATTCATCAGATGTTCAATGTCGTGTCCGGTCCAGAGGATATGCCTCATGCCATCCTCATCCGGGCTATGGAGCCTGTCACTGGGATCGAATCCATGCTGGAACGGCGGAAGTTGATCGCACCACGAAAACAATGGACCGGAGGTCCCGGTACAGCTACACAGGCACTGGGCCTGCATACACGTCTGACCGGGACGTCCCTGTTCGATCCCGCCAGTTCGATCCAACTCCATGCCGGCGATGCCCGGCCACAACCGCAGGACATCCAGGTCGGCCCCCGGGTCGGGATCGAATATGCCGGCGAGGATGCCCACCTGCCCTGGCGTTTTCAATGGTTATCACCACGTTAAGGGAGGTGATCCTGCGGCCCGATCTGCAACAAATGGCGATCTTTGGCGTGTACACCATGAAGGCCTCCTCGTCAGAGGCACATCCGTTTCGTTGATCCTGCGTAACTATGTTCCGATCCCTGTTTTTATTTGTCGCAATTGTTTGCTGGTCCCATCCTGCTTTAATGGCTCAGGAGGACACCTACAATGCGACCTATCTGGAGTTTATCAAGTCCGTAAAGTTCTATCCCTCATCGGATGAACTGGCCGAGCCAGTCCTCCGTCTGGGGCAAGGAGGGGCATTGATCCTGGCCTTTGACGACCTGTCCGGAGAAAATGGCAACTACTGGTACACCATCGAACAGCGCAACGCCGACTGGTCAGAAGGGCAACTCTCCGAATTCGAATGGCTGGAAGGATTTAACAATAATCGCATCGAACAACAGTCCTTTTCCTTTGCACCACGTACGCAGTATATGCACCACCGCCTGGCCATCCCCAATCGGGATGTCCGGATTACCAAGTCTGGAAACTACTTGCTGAAAGTCTTCCTGAATGGAAACGAACTGGCCATGGTCCGCCGATTTATGGTCGTGGAAAATCAGGTGGTCATCCTGCCCATCACCCGACAGGCGGCTATGGTCGAGAAGGCACGCACCCACCAGGAGATCGACTTCACAGTAGATCTCAAAAAGCTGGAAGTTCGGCTCCCACGCCAGGAGATCCGCACTACCATCCTCCAGAACGGTTACTGGCAGGGAGCCGTTATTGGCGTAGAACCCTTTTTTGTTCGGGATCGGATCCTGGATTTCGACTACCAGGACAAGCTTGCATTTCCCGGCGGAAAGGAGTTTCGATTCTTTGACCTGCGCAGCTTGCAGAACAGAAGTGAGCGGATCGAGGATATGCGGCAAACCCCGTACCAGACAGATATTTACCTCTTTGCCGATCGCAGTCGGACCTATTCGACCTACCTCTTGAATCCGGATGCCAATGGCAAGTTTGTCATCCAGAATTTTGATATCGGCGACGATGCCAACGTGTATGCCGACTATGCGAATGTGCACTTTACATTTGAAAAGCCCATACCATTCGAAGGGTCAGACCTCTATGTCCTGGGGGCATTCAACGACTTTCAGCCCTGGACGGATTATCGTATGGAATACAGCGAAGCAGATCATGCCTACCATCTGAATGTCCTGCTCAAGCAAGGTTACTACAACTATGCATATGGTCTGGTCAGTGGCCCGCCTTATCTGCCTGACTTCGAAGAAACCGAGGGCAATTGGTATGAAACAGAGAATGATTACACCATTCTGGTGTACTACCGGGCCCTGGGCGAAAGATATGACCGAATCATCGGAGCCAGAAGTTTCAAGGCATTTCAACGCTAGGAGTACCGCTGAATGTTGCTGCTGACCGAACGTTTATCGGCAGACTTGTATCATTCATCCAATAGTTTAGGACATCCCCCGGCATCTTGCTAAACTTGTGGCAAGATAATGAATCGTTATGCGTGGATTGATCCTCGGTCTGTTTTGTTGGTTTACCTTCTCTTCCCCATTGAGAAGTCAGGAAGTCTGGCCCCTGGAGCGCTGTGTGCGCACTGCTTTGGAGAATAATCTGGGTGTGCAGTCGGCCGATCTGAATGTCGAATCTGCTCTGTTGGAGATCAAACGCTACCAATTCGCACGACTACCCAACCTCAATGCCAGTTTATCGGCGGGGTATCAGTTTGGCCGGACCATTGATCCGACCACGAATGACTTTATCGATGCCACCACCCAATTCAGTAACGGTCAGATCAATGCGGGCTGGTTGGTCTTCGACGGATTTCGTGTCACCAATAGCCTGAAGCGGGCCCGGATCGATGTGCAAGCCAACAAGGCCTCGGCAGAAGATACTCGCAATTCGATCTCGCTGATGGTGGCTACGGCCTACCTCAATGTGTTATTTGCAGAAGAGCAGCTGCAGACCTCCCGGCGTCAGGTGGCATTATCCAATGACCAGTTGAACCAAAGTGAAAAACTCGTTCGGGCCGGTCTGCGCCCGGAGAATGAGCGACTGGCCATTGCTTCCCAACTGGCCCAATCGGAATATCAGGTCGTCGTCAGCCAGAATGCTCTGGACCAGGCCATCCTGAGTCTGAAACAGCTGATGCTGGTCGACCCTGCACAAGAATTGCGCTTTGAACGGCCAGATTTCGATCCGATGGATCTCGCCGATCCCAGTGCTTTTACAACCGGATCGATCTATCAGACTGCCCTGCATACTCAACCTGTGATCCGTGCTGCCGAATTGCGAGAGGAGAGCGCACAGAAGGGTACGGCGATCGCACGTTCCGGATTTTATCCAACCCTCAGTTTGTTCGGTGGATTGAACAGTGCCTATTCCAATAATTTCCTGGACTATGCGCAACCGGATTATTCCAATGCGACTGCGACCCTGGGAACGGCCATTCCTGTCGTGATCGATGGGGTAGATGCAAATCTTGCCCAGTATTCCCTCACCGGTGTGACCTTCCCTACAGTTTCGTTTGCGGATCAGTTGAGCCAAAACTTCGGTAAAAACCTGGGCATCAGTCTTTCGGTGCCGATCTATAACAATCATTCCAATCGCATCGCTGTCCAACAATCGGAAATTGCGGTCCAGCAAGCACGTATCAACGCTGAGCAGGCCCGGCAGCAGCTGAAGTCGGATGTGGAACAGGCCATCCAGGCTGCCCGAGCCGCGCGCCTGCAGTATGCAGCTGCGAAAGATGCATTCGGATCGCAGCAAGCCGCCTATCAGGCACTCAACAAACGCTATGAACTCGGAGCCGCCAACGCGGTCGAATTCGCCCAGGCAAAAGCGAATCTGGATAACGCGGAGAGTCAGGTGATCATCGGCAAATATGAATATCTCTTCCGCATGAAAGTCCTGGACTTTTATCTGGGTAAATCATTGACATTGAATTGACATCCAAGCATGAATAAGATGAAAAGCAATCGTAAGATCTATTGGTGGCTGGGCGGTATCCTGCTGGTCCTGATCGCTGCTGTCCTGATCAAGGGTAAATCGACGGCGAAAGGAGAAGAAGTGGAACTGACAAAAGTGGAACGCAGAACCATCCAGGAAAAGGTATCCGCCAGTGGCAGGGTGTATCCGCGGACGGAAGTCAAGGTCAGTTCGGATGTGTCCGGTGAGGTGGTGGAACTGTATGTGGAAGAAGGCGACACGGTCAAGGCGGGACAATTACTGGCCAAGATCGATCCCGAAGCGTATGTCTCCGCCGTCGAACGCGGTGTCGCCAGTGTGAATACGGCCAAAGCCCAGACGGCTAATTCTCGATCAGCCATTGAGCAGGCCCGGGCACAAAAGGAACAGATCCAGGCCCAACTGGCCAACCAGCGTGACCTCCATAAACGCAACGAGGAACTGCATCGCGAAAAGGTGATCTCCGATGTTGAGTTTGAACAAAGCCAGGCCACACTCCGTGGATTGGAGGCCAATCTGAGAGCAGCAGATGCGAGTATTCGGTCTGCCCAAGAAGCGACCAAGGGTGCAGAATTTAGCGTCAAAAGTGCTGAAGCATCCCTGAAGGAGATCCGCACCAATTTGCGCCGGACCTCCATTGTGGCACCCATGAGTGGTGTCGTATCTCTTCTGAATGTAGAGAAAGGTGAGCGCGTGGTCGGGACCATTCAAATGGCTGGTACGGAGATCCTGCGAATTGCTGATTACAGCGAGATCGAAGTACAGGTGGAAGTGTCTGAGAACGATATTCTTCGCGTGCATCTGGGTGATCAGGTGGAGATCGAAGTCGATGCCTACCTGGAGAAGAAGTTTATCGGAACTGTGACCCAGATCGCCAATAGTGCCGCGAATACCTCCGGTTTGGGGGGAACCTTGACTACTGACCAGGTCACCAATTTTATTGTCAAGATCCTGATCGATCCGAGCTCCTATATGGCGATGCAGAAGTCAACCGGTCGGATGCCATTCCGTCCCGGCATGTCAGCATCGGTCGAGATCCTCACCAACTCTGTACAGGATGTGCTCAGTGTCCCTATCCAGTCGGTCACGACCCGAGAGGCGAAGAAGAAGATAGTGGATGATGAGAATAAAGACGGACTGGCGAAGGAGGAGAAGAAACTGTCCAAGGATATCAAAGAGGTAGTCTTTGTCGCTGTCGGCGATACAGTCGCTATGGTCGAGGTCAAGACAGGAATTCAGGATGATTCCTATATCGAGATCGTATCAGGTCTGACAGGCGAGGAAGAAGTGGTGAGCGGTCCTTATTCTGCTGTCTCCCGAAAGCTGGAATCCGGCAAACGATTTGTGAAAAAGGACAAGGATAAGGACGAGGAGAAAGAGGATTGATCGCTTGCTTTTCAGCTTTACCACAGAAGCCAGGGGAGTTTCACAGAGTTTTTCCTCCGCCTTCATTTTCATCGATCCTCAGTCCTTCCTTTCGAAATACCGCAATATCGAAATCTCATAATAACGAATTCCACTTTCCGCTTTCAGTCTCTTCCACTCTGGTTCCAACGTCCATTTATTTCGCCCCTTCAGGGCTTGTAACTTGTTCGATGGGCCGGCTACGCCTTACCGGCGTTCTTAAAGAAAATTGATGATCCAATTTTCCTTTCTTGCGGCGACTATAGTCACCCCAACAAAGTTGGCTCGGCGACACTTTGTCTCTCAAAGTCCCAAAGTCTCAAAGTCTCAAAGTCCCCGTTCAAATCATTGCCTCCAACCGCGTTTTACTCCGGTTGACCCGTTCATCTAGCTGGTGAAAAAACCAGTTGCGGCTCTTTTCTCCGCCTTTGCTCAAGGGGTGTGATTTTTCGATAACCCGATCAAACCAGTCCTTGGTATACTTCACGATCCGTTCGTCATCACTGAATAGGAAATTAGGATTTCCAAACGTGGTGAAAACACCATTGGCATAAGGAGAAGTGACCATAATGGTGTTGTTGGTATAGATCATCTCATTATGAAGGAGTTCCATAGCCGAAAGGTCTTCTTTGGAGCCCAGATGTCGTTTTCGACCATGCACCGCCATATCCCGCATATGATGTGAAAGGGTATCCATCCGTTCTACCAGAAGAAGGGCATCCGATTTGTTTTTGAATATGCCCGAGTTGAGATGGTATTCGATCTGATTGAGGGTATTGTCAAAGATGTTCAAGCTCCACAGTTCGATGGATGGCAGCTGGAGGTAGAATTCCAGCATCTCCCTGGATTTCGCGGTGGCGGAAGGCGAGATCAGATCAAAGGAAAATGGGAGATCCCGGCAGAAGGGTAGATCCCAGATCGCTCTGCCCCATACATAGAGTTTGAAGCTGATCAATTCGGGAAAGAAGCAGTAATAGAAGATCGGTATTTCCAGAGAGGAATAATACACTGTCACATCCGGGATCCTTCGCACACGTTGGAGGTGTGAGAGAATACCATCAAAGTAGTCGTCAAAGTCGGTGACGAATTTATTAAAGGCATTGAAGGAGAACATCACCTTGTTGGTCTGTTCGAACACCAGCTGATCCAGAGAGAGATTATAGTGGATGGCCATTTTGGCCACCTCTGTAGGGGTGAGCAGGGATTGACCCCGAATGCGGCGATAGGCAGTATCCTTGCTATATCCAAATACCTTCATCAGATCTTCAACGAGATCGCTTTTGCTGGCAAACCGTCCGTTGAGGATGTCAAATAGTTGGTCCTGCAATTCCTTTCCTGCCATGCGCCTCACTTTTGTCGTCCTTAAAAATCAGAAAAAATGCGGAGACCACCTAATTCGGCAGAATGGTATTGCGTAATTCCGTTATTGAGGGATCATTTGTTTCTTTCTTGTTTTTGGTGCATCTGTGGCCTTTTTGACCAAATGGCACCCGAGTGCACAATGGAGGCATCGGCGTTTGGAGCAATACGCCTGCTTGAGCTCGAGTAGAGCCTGACTGTCCGCAGCACTTTTGAGTTTCATCCCGTATTGGGCCCAGGTCTTGGTGATGGCGTTGCGTTCATATTTAAGTGTCGACAGGATTTCAAGGGCCTTTTCCTGCCACGCAGATTCACCACGAGTGCGGCCATAAGCATAGAGAATGGGAATCATGACATTGATGACCAGGGTATGCGCCATGTCTTTGCCCAGGGTTTTGGATCGGGGAGGGGAGGCATTCCCTAATCGATAGTGGGTCGACCAATACGGATGCATGCTCACTTCCAGGCTGTTCATCCACTCCCGCGCATTGGCTGCATAGAGGATGTTGGCCAGCCAGTTTTCATGATGGACCACCAATCCAGCCAGTCTGGCCAGACGGAGATCGGGAAAACTGATTGGGCGCATCCGAAGATATTTCCACCGACTGGCCGGAAGCGGGGTCAGGTTGTGTTTCTGGAGGATGAATTGAAATTCCTGTTGCAACTGCTGCGGGTAGCCTTGACCGGGTTGATCCTTTAACAGGCCGGACATGCCGAAGATCATGGCCTCGATCTGTTGGGGGTTGTTTCGGTACCGTTGAAGGAGCCGCAGGGGCAGCTGGCGGGCGAGTTGTTCCATCGGTTCGGCGTTGACGGGAATACCCAAACCGTGGGCCAGAGTGATATAGGTGGTTTGTTCCCAATCGCCATCTTGTTGTTGGAGTACATGATGGATGCGATCGGCTTTGTGTTCGAGTCGCTCGATGAGGACCCGATCCAGCATGCTGGATTTGATCAGTTCGGGAATTTCGGGCAAACGGAATTTGCAGGGAATGCCATTTCCGTCCTGGATCAGACGTTGGTATTGTCCGAGCAAAGAAGGGTGAATATGGGGTTTCATTTCCAGACATGGCAGGCGGGTGCCGTCCCTGCGGAAGACCGGTTGGTCCTCCTCCCAAACCACATGCAGCACGGTGCCATCATAGTTGGGGTCCTCCTGGTGTTTGTGTTGGTACCATTCGGAGGCAAAGACATGCATTTCGATGTGTCCGTGCCAAACGGTATCGCCGATGCGCAGGTGTGCGTTGGTAAAGTCGGGGCCGGCATGCCCGTCATAGATACCCCTCCTGAAGAGGGAGATGGAATGACCGGCAGTGGTCCGTAGATGTTGTTGCTCAAATCGTCCGGTGCGCCAGACGAAATGCAGGAAGTTCTCTTGCATGATCCGGGGTTGATAGGGAGAATGGGAAGATTGCGACAGAAAAATGAAAACCGGCGGGCGTCGCCCGCCGGTTTCGGATGCTCAGAACGGAAGATTATCCTCGTTCTTTCCTGTGCTGTCTTTGCGGCTGACGAAGTCCATAAAGTCCTGGACGACGATCTCGGTCATGTACTTGCGTTCGCCATTTTTGTCATCATACTGGCGATGGTTCAGTTTGCCGGCAACGGCGACTTTTTCGCCTTTGCTGAGTCGTGTGGCCATGCGTTCGGCCAGTGGTCCCCAGGCGACAAGATTGTGCCAGGTGGTGTTGGTGACAAATTCACCTTTCGCGTCTTTGTAGGATTCGTTAGTGGCCAGGCTCACACGAAGAAATTGCTTGCCAGTGGCGGTTTGAGTCAGTTCGGGATCCTTTCCCAGGTTACCGATCAGTTGGACGCGATTTACGAGCTGTTTCATGATACTTGATTTTGAAACGTGAATAATTCGATTCGATGTTCCAAAGGTGAGGGCGCTGTTTCCGTCGATTCGTATGCAAGACGTTTAATGTCGTTTGAAAACGGTTGTATACGTTTGTAAATGATTATAATATTGAAAATCAATTGATTATGATTTTGAGGAAAAATCCAAAAAAAGTGTAAAAATGATTCAGTTAAAGATGGAAGTCGGAAATTCGCCATTCGCCATTCGCCATTCGCCATTCGCCATTCGCTAGTTGCCGGTTGCGGATCGTCTGGGCGCAAAGAGATTCCGGGTCTATACGTATAAAAATCACCACTCAGTCACTGAGGGCACAATGGTGGTTCATTACAAATCCGGTTAGAGTGTCTATGCCTGATGAGTGTTGACCGTTTTGAACTGGTTTGTCTGGCTTGATGGTTTAATGTTCAAGGCGTCCCCGAAGTCTCAGGGAGCAAGTTTAAAGTTCAACGTGAAATTCGGCCCCTGCGCCTGGTTCCTTATTCCTCAGAATAACGCCTTCATGAAATAACCCCGTTTTTGAACCCGGGGTAAAGCCAACACCCAATACCCAACGCCCAATGCCTTCGTCGGTCCCCAGACGATAGCTCCGAGTACTCGAGGTTATTATCCGGGCTCGTCCCTCATCCCTCGACCCTCCCGCCCCGGCGGACAGCCATTCCTGGTTCCTTTGTTCCTGGTTCCAAGTTCCTGGTTGGTAATGTGTCTATGCCTAAAGAGTGTTGACCGTTTTGAACTGGTTTGTCAGGCTTGAATGTTCAACGTTCAAGGCGTCCCCGAAGTCTCGGGGAGCCAGTTTAAAGTTCAACGTGATATTCGGCCCCTGCGCCTGGTTCCTTATTCCTCAGAATAACGCCTTCATGAAATAACCCCGTTTTTGAACCCGGGGTAAAGCCAACACCCAATACCCAACCCCCAACGCCTTCGTCGGTCCCCAGACGATGGCTCCGAGTACTCGAGGCCATTATCCGGGCTCGTCCCTCATCCCTCGACTCTCCCGCCCCGGCGGACAGCCATTCCTGATTCCTTTGTTCCTGGTTCCAAGTTCCTGGTTGGTAATGTGTCTATGCCTGAAGAGTGTTGACCGTTTAGAACTGGTTTGTCTGGCTTGATGGTTTAATGTTCAAGGCGTCCCCGAAGTCTCGGGGAGCCAGTTCAATGTTCAAGATAGTTTCTAGATGCAGCGACCTTCGGTCCTCGTGCTGTCTCATGAAATAGGTTGACAAGAAAAATGTGAATAACTTTCTCAAACAAGAAGGATATGAGAAAGCTAACGACAGAAGAAAGACGTCGGCGCCGGTTTACCGAGTCGTTCAGGAAAGAACAAGTTGGATTGA
>JAIPBE010000085.1 GCA_021738725.1 Saprospiraceae bacterium
TGAAAGACCCGTTAAAGGTGGACCAGGAGATGGATAGAGAGTCCAGTCCGGGAGGCAGGGTAGCGATGGCCGAGAGTTCGAACTGCTGGCAGCCCAGGGTGTCCTGAGCGGGCAACTGAACGATGGGAATGGTCACATCTTCCAGGATGGTGCCCGACCAGGTGGAAGAACAGCCGGAGAGGGTGTCTACAGCCAGGAGTTTGTATTGACCGGGGGCGCCAGCCGTGATGACCAGGGAGTCAGTTCCGCCGAGGATGAGCCCATTGGGCGTCGACCAGAGAAGGGTGACCCCGGCAGCGGGTGAGGGGATGGAGACCTGGATCAGGGCAGAGGTATCCAGGCAGGTGAGGTCTGACACAGGCAGGGGGAGGATGACGGGTTTACTGGTATCGGCCAGGACGATGGTGGTATCCAGACCGATGCAACCATTGTCGAGATCGGTGAGAGAGACGATATACATCCCGGGACCGAGGATGAGCGGATTGAGAGAGTCCTTTCCGGAGAGGATGGTGCCGTTGGGAGTGGACCAGAGGATGGAAGAACTGACTGGTAGGGGGATGCCCTGAGCCGCCAGTTGGAGGGTGGAATCCTGACAGGAGAGGAAGGGTGGATCCTGGATGCTTATCATGGGAGAGAGGGTATCCAATGGGATCGTGACAGAAACAGAATCATAACAGGTAATGGCACCGAGTTGGGTGCTGACCAGAAGCTGATAGGTGCCACCACTGGCGATGGAGACAAAAGATAGGCTGGGGTCCGTCAGGATGATGCCTCCGGAAGTCGTCCATAAATAGGAGTCAATCCCGTTTGTTCCATTGGAAAGAGTGCCATCCAGGTCTGTCTCGTTCTGGTAGCAGTTCAGGGTCAGGGGGTCATCGATGGAGGCTTCGACTTCAGCGACATCGAGGTGAACCAGGATGGTCGAGTCACATCCCTGAAATGATTGGAGGACAACTTCAAAATCCCCTTCATTGCTAAAATTCTGTCCGACGACCTGGATGGATTCTCCGAAGCAGATCTCGAAGTCTTGTTGTTCTGTGATCTCATCCAGGACGGTGATGGTGATGGTATCCGTAACCTCGCACACTTCGCTGAGAAAGATGTCATCGAGGGCAAAGTCATTTCCACCCAGTACGGTGTTTTGATTGACGATACAAATGGTGACAGAGGTGGCACCTCCTGAATCCCAGATATTATAGAATTGGATCCAGTCGCAAGTATTATTGGGAGCATTGAATGCTGCGGCAATCGGACTGCCATTGGCATAGAATTGCAGAATAGCCGGACTGGCAGCAACGAGGGTCGTGACCCAGGCGCTGAAGACATAGGACGTATTGGGCAGGACGGGGATAGTTTGACACCACACATTCTGACCTGGAGTACCAGCTCCGTTGACAGCCATCATCTGGCCACTTCCGGAAGTGTGATCCCCACAGGGGGCAAATCCAGGGTGAAGCAGGTTGGGATTGTCGGTCACGGCATACACCCCTTCAGCGACCAGCGAGACAGGATTGTAGATGTAGTCAGAGGTGAATCCGGTATTCCCGGCTTCAAAATCGCCGTTCATCACCAGATTATTCCCACTGAAGGTTTTCACTTTTACGGTATAGGTTGTGGTTGAGCTTACAGAGGCGATCGGGTCCAGGATGGTCGGGTCTGAAAGACCACTTTCCGGGTCCCATTCGATGCCGATGATCTGGTTGGGGTCGCCCGAGTAGACTGCATTGAGCTGCACATCTCCTCCCGGGTGGCAAAGTGTGATGTCCGGGCCCAGGTTGACAGTCTTCTGGCAGGGTTGCGCGAACAGACCAAACGGCAGAAAGGCCAGGGAAAGACAACGAAAGAATGAAGACAAGGTGGGAAATTTGACCATTGAATTCGGAAATTAAGAGGATTTTGTGACATCATGGCTTTTTCTCTACTCTGTCCAAGACTAATCCGATTGATCTCCCAGCTGGGAATCGTGATCTTGTTTTGCCAAACCGGAGCCACGCAGGATCAAACCATTCGCCTCACCGTTCCAGGCGGAACCCTGGAAGGAAGCCTGCGTGTCGCCCAACCATTCGATTCGACTTTGATCATTCTGGTAGCTGGTTCTGGTCCCACCGATCGGAATGGTAATCAACCCCAGGGGGGAGCGGCCACTCTGCAAATGCTGGCAGACAGTCTGGAAGTTCATGGCGTGTCGACCTTCCGGTATGACAAGCGCAATATCGGCCAGAGCACCTTTGATTCAATCCGGGAGGAGGACCTGCGGTTTGATTCCCTGGTCGTCGATGTGGGTCAGTGGATCAGACACTTCTCCAGTGATGGGCGTTTTACAAACATCCTGCTGGCCGGTCACAGCGAAGGTGCCCTGGTCACTACACTCGCTGCCAACCGTTATCCAGAGGTGGATGGTCTGATCACGCTGGCAGGTGCAGGACGAACGGCCGACAGCCTGATCATGATCCAGTTGGAACGTCAACCCCCGTTTGTACAAGTGGCAACGGACAGCCTTTTCCGGCAGATTAGGGAGGGTCAGGAAGCAAAGTCTCCACCTTACTTGATGGCCTTGTTCCGGCCAAGTGTACAGCCCTATCTGAGATCCTGGATTGTGATCAACCCCGCAGAAGAAATTGTTAAATTGGGCATACCGGTTTTGGTCGTGCAGGGAGGAAAGGATCTGCAGGTCTTTCAGGAGGATGCCGATCGTCTGTTCCGATCATCCCGGCATTCTACTATTCTGAAAATAGAAGACATGAATCATACGTTGAAAGCCGTGGGTGATCAGGCGGATAATATGGCCAGTTATACTGATCCGGGACGGCCCTTGCACCCCGCACTGATTCCCGGAATGATCGCCTGGCTGGAATCATTTAGGCGGAAATAACTGAATGATGAGACTTGAACTTTCTACATGGAATGTACTCTATCTGTTAGGGCTTTTATTGGCCATTGGCGGATGTAACAGTGTTTTTCTCCTCGAGGGAAATTTGATCTATGGCGGCATATTGATCTATGGGTTTGGACAAGTGCTCGTCTGGTTGAGTGGTACAACGACATTCAATAAGATGATTGCCTTTCTATTGCCTGCGGTCATCTTTATGTCAGTTTATTCCATTACACGAGATGATCGGGTTCGGGAACCGGCGATCTGGTTGATCGAGGAAGGATATACGGGTCCACTGTACGTTTTTCTGAATGAAAAGTGTGGTGCTGAGAAGGAGGTTGAACAGGAGAAGCGAGTCTATCGCATGGATCATCAGGGTCGCTGTTTCAGTCAGTTTGAGGCCAATTCCGGTGTAGTGTTCACGCCTTCGGAGTTTTATTATACGGATCGTACCGGCTACCGGGTCCACCTGCAGGATCTGCGGGAATATGGAGACAGTACGCGACTGAAACCTGTTTGGCGGGACAGTACGGGACAACCCATTTTTGTCTACTCGGGAGAAGGGGTAAAAGGCCGGATCGGCGAGACCAAGGTGGTTCTGGAATATGCCTTTGTCGGCACGTACCGAGAATACCTTGAATTTGTGAGGAGTTCCCCTTTAAAGGATAGTCTACCCAATGTATTGGGGCCAATAGTAGAGGCATTTAGAGTGAAATGTGAATAGTTCATCTTGCATTCCGGTGACCAGGATCACCGAGGAAGCATAAGGAATGGCTGTAGCTTTCGAAAAAGTTACAACGCTATGAAAAAGAACATGGGTACGATCGACAAGGCGATCCGCATCATTGCTGCCATCATCATTGGCATTCTATACTATACCGGTGTGATCACCGGAACACTGGGCATGATCCTGTTGATCCTGGGTGCTGTCTTTCTGCTAACCAGTTTTGTCAGTTTTTGCCCCTTGTATACCCCCTTTGGCTGGTCGACCTGCAAGATGGAGTCCAGCGATAGATAGACGAGTCTTCATTTTTCAACTTTCATTTCGTTGATCTGCGCATCCGTGGTCTGCCTTATTATTCAGTGTCAGGGTATTGACCCTTTGGGATCATCCTTATGCCTTACGCTGAATTGAATATCTGGGGTTCGTCCGTCGCTTTCCGCTTTCCGACTTCCACCTTTCCACTTTAGATTGGATTGTTCATCTGCGGTATCCCTTTGATGGTCGATAATTCCGCAATCTTCCACTGAAGAATTCCGATGTTGTGCAGATACTCAATGTATGCACATGGCCTTCATCGAGATTGACCACATTCGAAAGATCTATCGCAAAGCCACCGTGACCGTACCTGCGGTCAATGATATGAGCTTTGCCATTGAGAAGGGAGAGTTCCTGGCCATCGTCGGCAAATCCGGATCGGGTAAATCTACCCTTCTGAACCTGCTCGGCGGACTGGACACCCCCACTACCGGTGAGATCCGGTTTGATGGATCCAATCTCTTTGCCGAAGGCAAGGATGGGTTAGTCAAACATCGACGGCACCGGGTGGGCATGGTCTTTCAGTCCTTCCAGTTAATTCCCAATCAGACAGCAGCTGAGAATATCGAGCTGGCCCTGGCCTTTGGCGGGGTGACCAGAGCTGAACGGAAGTCCAGGGCACTGGAACTTCTCGGCCAGGTCGGACTCGCCGAACGGGCGGATCACTATCCCACAGAACTGTCTGGAGGGGAAGCACAGCGAGTGGCCATCGCCCGCGCCCTGGCTAATGATCCGGATATCATCCTGGCAGATGAGCCAACCGGCAACCTGGATACCCAGAATGGCGACATCATCCTGAACGTGCTCCAGGACCTGCACCGTCAGGGACGCACCATTATCATGATCACCCACGATCCCGACATGGCTCGTGTGGCTCAACGCACCATCCGCATGCAGGACGGTCAACTGATGGACACACTATAAATCCCACAGGTACTCTAAACTTTGAACCAGATGACCGCCAGGTCATTTTGAACATTGAACATCTATACAATATGACCACTCTCGACCTTATCCGCATGGCCCTCCGCAATCTATGGCGGACCCGCCTCCGTTCCAGTCTCACCATCCTCGGGGTGGTCATTGGCATTGGTGCGCTTATCTCTATGGTCGCTTTCGGTAGCGGAATGGAAAAAAATGTGACGGATGCCTTCACCAACAGTGGATTATTCTCCCGCATTACGGTGACGCCGATGAAGTTGGATATGAACCGACCCCTGGAATCCCTGACAGATACCAGCGGGATCAGTGTCGCTCTGGATGATGACCTGCTGGACAAGATCAAGAAGATGCCTGGTGTATCCGATGCTTTTGGTGAGATCCAGCAACCCGCCAAGGTTCGCCTGGGTGATCATGAGACCACCCTGACCTATACAGGGATCGATCCCGAGGTTGGAAAGACTAAAGCTTACCAGGATCTGCTCGCCGGCACCTTCCTCACCGATGATACCCTTGGCCAGGCGGTGATCTCTACCGACCTCTTGCGCCGTCTCAAGATCCGGATCGACGGGGAAGACATGGAGCGGGCCAAGAAGAAGGATACCGCCAATGTATATACCTACGTGCATGCAGAAGATCTGATCGGGGATACGCTGTTGCTGAGTACGGCTTCGTTCAACCCCATGCAGATGATGGGTGCCATGATGGGCAACCAGGAATCCAATCCTTTGAGTGAGCGCACCTCTCCCCTGGTGATCGTCGGGGTGCGAGAGGTCGACCATGACGGACCCGCCAGCCGAAGTGGCGGCGATCTGCTCATCCCCGAAGGCTATGCAGCGGGTATCCCCAGTATCGGATTCAACAGCATCACCGAATTTCTGCGCAAAGGCTCGGGCGGTTCGGACAAATACGCCACCATCCAGGTCACCGTTGCCAGTCCCAATGACCTGACTCCTGTGCGAAAGGAGTTGGAGAAAATGGGCCTGAATGTCTTTGCTCTGGCCGAGCAGATGAAGGATATCCGTCGGGCGTTCCTCGCAGTGAATGCGGTGTTGGGTGTGGTTGGCTTTATCGCCCTCATCGTCGCCGGACTGGGTATCATCAACACCCTGCTTATGAGTATCCTCGAGCGGACTCGCGAGATTGGTATCATGAAAGCCATCGGAGGTAGTGAGGGGCAGATCAAAGGTGTCTTCTTCGGTGAAGCAGCCGTGATCGGGTTGGTTGGTGCCATCGGTGGAATTATCCTGGGCTGGCTGGTCACGTTGGCAGCAGGGGCCATCATCAATATGAAGATCAAGGAAATGGGCGAGGCACCGGTAGACCTGTTCTTTTTTCCCTGGTGGCTCATCCTGGGTTCCATCGGCTTTGCCATCGGGCTTAGTCTGATAGCAGGTCTGTACCCTGCTGCCCGTGCGGCGAGGATCGATCCGGTGGAGGCGCTGAGATGGAGTTGAGGGGAAATTCCAAATAGCAAATGACAAAAAACAAACAAATCCCAAATCTGAAATTCGAATTAACAAAACATCCCCATGTGGAAATAACAAATTCCAAATCCCAAAAGACAAATAAATACTAATATTCAAATTCGAAATTCCCAAAACATCCCCATGTGGAAATAGCAAATATCAAATGACAAAAAACAAACCCGCCTGCCGGCGAGGCAGGTAAATCCCAGGCACCAAAACGGAATGACCAAAACATCTGATGAACCAGGTCGAATCCAGAAATGATATAAAATAAAAGACGTTCATGCCGGTGTCTCACCGGCATCCCCAAAGACAGACGTCTCTGTTGTCCAGTCTGAGGCAGAACTACAGGTCGGGGTCTCACCGACAAATGGTGACCTCTTTGCCGGCTAAAAGGGGAAATTCCAAATGACAAATCCCAGAAAACAAACAAATCCAAAGGACCAAAATCAAATAATCAAAACCACGAGAGGACGCCAACCTGGTTTAGAAAGGGTATAAAGATAAATAGGAGGTTCATGCCAGTGTCTCACCGGCACCCCGACAGACGGACACACTTCCCTTTTCGATCCCGAAGGAGATCTACAGATAGGTGTCCCACTGACAAAGCGCCGCCATCGATTCTACAGTTCTACGATTCCACAGTTCTACATCCCAATCGGTCTACATGCTACGCTTTTATAGGAGATGAAACAATCTGCCTTTAGGTGGCACATGAACGTATTTGGCTAGTCTCCCTATATTCGGCCTCCTTTTTCACCTATTACCTTCATATGAATCAGTTCTTCACGATCCTCTTTTCTTTGACCTCTCTGGTCTCTCTTCATGCTCAGATTCCCGAACTGGTCAAGAATATCCAACCAGGTACCGGCAGCAGTTTGCAATACTATGAGAATGGCATGATCGACTATGGCGATGTCCTTCTCTTTGCAGCAGATGATGGAACCAATGGAGTCGAACTGTGGATCAGTGATGGTACCGAAGGAGGCACAACCCTGTTGATGGATATCAATCCGGGAGCACCCGGGTCAGAGTGTAAGAACTTCTATCACCTGGGCGATAAAGTAATTTTCCAGGCGAAAACGGCAATGAACGGAGACGAATTGTGGATCACGGATGGCACACCTGCAGGAACGCATATCATCATGGACATCCGCCCTGGTTCAGGGAATGGCGTGAGCAATACCGTCGCTGTGAACGACTACTTCTATGTCTGGGATGATATCCTCTACTTCCAAGGCAATGATGGTCAGGTCGGGAACGAACTCTGGCGTACGGATGGGACTGAAGCGGGCACCTGGTTGATCAAGGACATCCAGCCCATTTTCGGGGCGAATGGCAGTAGCAATCCACGTTACTTTGGTGCACTGGGTGATAAGCTCTATTTCACTGCTCATGAAAATAGCAATGATGGTGAGCAACTGTGGATCACCGATGGCACCTCGGATGGAACGCAACGGTTCTTCACCTTCCCAGGTGTGACAGGTGGTGTGGATCCACGTCACAAACTGGATGTCAATGGGCAACTGGTCTTCTATGCAGAAGGCAATGATCTGGGCGCGGAACTCTGGACCACAGACGGGACCCAGGCCGGCACCAAAATGGTCATGGATATCAACACAGCTCCGAATATGGGCAGTTATGACACCCAACCCAACACCCATGAGATCCGCTTCAACCGGATTGGAGATGTCATTTATTTTGCGGCCAATGATGGCGTGAATGGACGTGAACTCTGGCGAACCGATGGCACCACTGCCGGCACCTGGATGGTGAAGGATGGGTCTCCTGAGGTCCCCGGGTATTCACCTCAGTTGTTTACCGTGATGGATGATATCCTGTATTATAAGTTTGATGATGAAACGCATGGCATCGAGCTCTGGCGCTCCGACGGAACAGAGTCAGGCACCTGGATGGTGAAGGATGCCACTCCCGGGAGCCAGGGGTCATTCTGGTTGCCGTCATTTCTGACCGCTATCAATGGACGGATCTATTTTGGTGGAGCAAAGGGCAGTGCCTTTAATGTTGAACTGTGGACTTCAGATGGGACCGAAGCAGGGACTATGGCCTTGCCCGAGATCAACCCGTCCACTGGAGACGGTTCTGACCCAAACCGCTTCACACTGGTCGGCGATGAGGTGTTGTTCGGTGCTCGTACAGCTGCCGAAGGGTTTGAATTGTGGAAGGTGAAGGCAAATACGGTCAGTACTTTCGATCACGTTCTCGAAAACGTCTCTGTTCACCCGACCGTCAGCAAGGGCAGTTTTTCAGTCCAGGGAAATAACGACGCAATTTATTCAGTACAGGTGTTGGATCTGCAGGGAAGAGTGGCAGCATCCTGGGAACAAGTTGTTCCAGGACAAACCCTCAACCTGCCTGCTCAAGAAAGTGGATTATTCGTTGTACAAATCACCCAGGGAAATGCCCAAACGGTATTAAAACTGGTGGTTGAATAATGCCTAGTTCAGCATCTTGATCCACAGTTGGGCCGTCACCCTCTTTTCATCCTGGATGTGAATAACGTATGCACCCGGCGGCAACAAAGCGGTGTCCAATCGACAGGTATTGTCTGCGCAGGTCACTTTTACGAATGCGATCCGATGGCCCATTTGATCCATGATCTGGATCTGATCTGCTGTCAATATATTGCCTTCAGTTGTTTGAATTTCCACATGATCCAGTCCTGGATTCGGAAAGATCCGCAGCCCTTTTTCAGACGTTATGTCCTGGAGTTGCAATGCAGTTGTATTCGAGCAAATCGGAAAGATTCCGACCACGGCAGGATCGGTCAATAAATCAAGTGAATCGATATTTGCACCGATATCCAGTCCATCCGATCCGGCCTGGCTGTAAGGGCTATTCTGTATCCATCGGTAATCTCCACCAATACCATTGTTGTATTGTATAAAATCAGGTGATGCCATCGGGCCGGGAAAATAGTTGCCCGGAGGATAAAGTCCCGGATTCACCACCGTATTGATGCCATCACCGATCACATTGTCAGTGAAAACGGCGTTTGGAAAATAGGCATTCAAACTGCCATTACCTACGCCCTTTCCACTGCCGTGCAAGCCATATTTGCCATGGCTGGTGATATTATTGGTGTAGATGAAATTGTTATTCGGGTAAGACGGGCCATCGGCTTCTACGAATGAATTGCCATACGGATTGATCCATGTGTTGTGGTCAACAGTCAGATCGGTCACCCCACTGAGCACCTGAAGGCTTCGGCCATCCCCTCCCCAGGTGGTGCCATTGATGTCCTCGATCAGATTGTCATGGATCCAAATGCGGGCGGTGGGGATAGTCGGTAAACTGTTGTCCCGAGCAGCGATGTTCAATCCACTGCCAGTATGCCGGATGATGTTGTGCTCAAAGTGCACATCGCTGACTGTGATCCAGGGGCAGGCGCCGCCTTCCGTCCGGGGTGTAAAGAGGATGGCGAAACCGGTCTGGGCATCCGCCCAGTTCTGCTCAAAGACATTGCCTTTGACCCATACCCGGGTAGCATTTTTCAGTTCAAACAGGTTTTTGATACTCCAATGAATTCCTTCATAGTCCGGATGTCCGACCCTCCATGCAAGGGGTTTGATGACATGGTTATTTCTGAATTCGATGTCTGCCATGAGCATGTTCGGCACCTGGGTTTTGGCTCCACCAAACATGATGTTCTCACCCGCCCCTTCCAGGCGATTGTTGACGATCTTGAACGTAGTTCCGTTCCAGGCACAGAGCGCCTGACTGTCCGCTCCCTGTTCCTTAAAATTCGACAGATAAGAATTGACCACAGCGATCCGGCGGCCGTTCATGGCAATCCCGCGGCGACTACCCAGGGTTGGATGTCCATGGAGGTAGATCCTGTCAAAGACCAGATCATGTGGCAGGTCGTCCAGGTTAGTTTCTCCATTGCCGATCGTGATGACATTCCAGGAAAAACCTTCCGTTCGAAATTCCAACCCAAAGAAGTAATAGTGGTGTGCTCTTGGTCCGGTACTGATGGCGTGAAGATTCGGCTTGGCTTGAAATGCGGCCAGCACAGGTGCATATGACGGATCGATCCGTTGGTTGGTCAGGGGCAACTGATCGTCTGGGATATTGGTTCGGATCACGATCCAGTCGTCGCCCGTTTTCTCTGGCAAGGTGTACGGTCCGACATAGGTCATTCCCGGCTGGAGCAGGATGGCCGTTCCCGGCTGCGCGTTGTTGATAGCCGTTTGCAACTGGGCATTTGAATAGTTACAGCCGGATTCGCATACGGTGATCTCGTTGCTCGACATCGGTAGACAGGCGTCCATAAACTCCAACGGAGGTTGAGGGTACACCTGCGCCAACAGCAGGTGGATCGGGCAGATCAGAAGGAAGAAGACAGTGCGCATAACCATCTGACAATTCCTGATTTGATGTGAATGAAGAGGAGGAAAAATCAGGATAAGACTATTCCGGTTGACCTTCCTTCCAGGACAGAAAACGGTCCAGGGAGACATTGGCCATTCGTCTGACCTTATTCTGGATCATGGGAGTCCATCCGAAGAGCAATCCCTTCCAACCCAGCGCTTGCCGGGCCCAGTTGTAAAAGGAGAAAGAATCCTGATGGGTCATGATCTTTCCATCCTGGAAGGTAAACTCTGATTGGATCTTGTTGATCACCCCCTGGCCAGTTGGAGAAAAGGTATACATCGCATGCCAGGTAGCTTGCCCTGTATGATCGTCTGCTGAGGAGTGATGAAATTCGATCTGCAAGTCTTTCGACCGCTTACAGAACATTTCCCACATGCCTTTGAGTTGAACGTTATCCAGTTGATGGAAGACAGGATCCGAAAAGGTGGCCTGATCAGCATACAGGGATTTCATGGTGGTGCAATCCTTTTGCTGAAACGCCTCAAAAAAGGTGCGGATCAGTTGGTTGTTTGCATGCATAGTTGTCGGTTGTTCCTGTAATATACGAATCCAAGCGAGGTTCCCTATGCACTCATGATAGAGTTTTGTCTTTAGTGATCATCTACTTTGATGACAGTGCTGCTCCATATTTTGCCCGTGCCTGGATCAATCACCTGGAGAACGTAAGCCCCTGAGGGCAAGCCAGTCATAGGGATCTGTTGGATGCCTGTGGAGAGCAGGCCACTTCGGGTGGATCGGCCGTAGAGGTCTGTCAGGGAAAACTGTAAATCTTGCTGTCCTTTCCATTCCAGGGCAAGATCGGTTCTGACAGGATTGGAAAGGACGCGAATTTCATCTGGTCCAAACATGTGGATCGCGCTGACCTCTCCAACCTGGAACGGATGCGAACGAGTCGTGCCACCATATGTTGATTCGAATGTCCAGATGCCTTCTACAGCGTTTCCAGGCAGGAAGTAGCTCCACCACCACCAGGCCCAGGCATAATTGGCAGGGCCGCTTTGTTCCCATGATTTGAAGACAGATCCCGTCGGGTCAATGACCTTGAATAAGGCTTTTTCACCCAGGAGCTGGTCCCGATACCAGACCGTGAAATACACCAGATCGCCCGGATCAAACTGGTCCTGCAAATTGGGGAATTCGTCATCCGGACAGAACCCATTCATCTCAGCCGGGATCCCATGGGTGGTCAGGCGGTTGATCGAAGGATCGTAATAGGGTTTCTGATTGGCCCACCAGGAACTTGGGGTGGTGGCATTACAGGGACCTTCATAGGTTTCGATGACATTATTTGATGCATCATGGATCTCCAGATGGAGGTGAGGATTGGTGGAGCAACCTGAACTGCCCACGATGCCGAGAAACTCACCCGTGACGACGGATGCACCGATCGGTTTTGCCGTTTGTGAATTCTTTTTCATGTGGCCATACCAGGCCACAGATCCATCACTGTGTTGAATATATACAGCATTCCAGGTGCCGACACAGGAACAATTGTGATCGAAATAATTATCGCTTTTATTGATGATCATCCCGGGAGCTCCAGCGATGATCTCGACTTGATTATCCTCCATCATTTGCCACCAGAAGGGCCATAAGCTGATATCTAGTCCGTTATGGCCATTATAGGATCGGCTATTGCATTGGAAATCTTGAATACCTGTTGAAGGGTCCAGATCTACAAAATTGACTGTGGTGTAATAGGAGGGTTGATCGAACCCGTTCGCCTGTTTCAGAGGCCACTCCAATTTGACAGCTGCCCGACCATCTGGCTGAGCAGGGAGAATCCCCTGTTCAATTAATAAAGCGCGATTTGCTTTTATTTCTTGGTCAATATCTATATATGCTTCTGGCGACAGACACGGGTGTTCTGGAACGGGGATGGGAATATCTCCACCTCCCTGACTCACTTGCGCAGTCGAAAAATGGGCCAGGATAAGAAGGTTAATAAGAATTGTCGCTTCTCGGATCATATCAAGGTATGTTTGCTGAAAGATAGGTAATCTTGCGGAAATTGATTTCTGGTCAACTTGGTTTATTCCGGCGCTGAACAATCAGAATTCGCTGGAATCATTACTGGATAAAATGCCCCTGTTCACTATCCCGGATCTTCATCAGCATCAGGATCTCCATGGCATGGACCCGTTTTTTGGCCTCCTCCACCCGATCCCCTGTAAAATGGGTATCCAGGGTCTCAAAAAACAGTTCCTTCCATCGGGTAAAATGGACCTGATGTAGCGGTGTCTTACGATGCAGGTCAATATGTTTGAGCATTGGATTGCCTTTGTAGGAGGCTTCATCCAACAGAAGGGTACTCCAGAAATCGACCATAATTGGAATGTGTGTGTCCCAGGAAAAATGATCCAGATCTCTGAAAATAAATCCAATGACATCATCCTCTTTTACACGGGTGTAAAAGGCTTCCACCAAAGTGGAAATATCTTCTCGGGAAGTGATTTCTTTTTTCAAGTTAAGGAGTTAAGGAGTTGAGTTTGTACGGTTAAATGTTGATTTAATTTATTTACCAAATACCAAATACCAAATACCGAATCATGTTATTCGATTATGAGTTTATTCGTTTAACTCTTTAATTTTAGTATTGATAATAATAAATTTACCCATTACCCATTACCCATTACCCATTACCCATTACCCATTACCCATTACCCATTACCCATTACCCATTACCCATTACCCATTACCCATTACCCATTACCCATTACCCATTACCCATTACCCATTACCCATTACCC
>JAIPBE010000086.1 GCA_021738725.1 Saprospiraceae bacterium
AACCGCCTCTCCATAACTCCTCCACAAGCTGGCCCCGTCGGGGTCAAACATTTATAGCAAATCCAGTAGAGCAATAAAGCGGCCCTGTAGGGGTCGAACTGCTGGCAATAACCTCTGATCGATCTTCCCAATGGGAATATACGGTGGCCGGTCACCCTGGAATTGGGTACATGCTCCCAGAAAGATACTCGCATGGACGGCAGCTCTTCAGAAATCCGGACAGCCGAGGCAGTAGCGAATAAACCCCCTCTCCATAACTCCTCAACATTCTTCGCGCCCAGACGATCCGCATATAGGCGGATGTCTGGATCCGGATCGCAAGCATCAGGGTCTTTGTTTCTTGGCATTTCATTCCGAATACCGAATGCCGAAAATTGTGAGCATCAGGATTCACAGGATTTGAGGATGAACAGGATGGTAGGGAGTTGCTACATCAAGCATTTACATTGAAGGTTTATGTTCCCGAATACCGAACGCAGAATGCCGAAAACCGTTTTGAAGGTCCTCCTTTAGCGACGAATCTATATAAACGAATAAACTCCCTCCCCCGAGCACTCGGGACCAAGGCGGGTAAAGCATAAACGAATAAACCCCCTCTCCATAACTCCTCACCTCCATACCTCCTCAACATTCCAGGCTCTTGATTTCTATTCCAGGGGAGGAGAATAGGAGCTGTAATCGGGGCGTTTATATACTTCATATATACTTCATACTTACTTCATTGTTACTTCATATATACTTCATACCTACTTGATGGGTATGTCATTTTCAAGTCTTTCACATATTATATTCGTGTCATTTATACGTTATATATAGGTAATGGTAGGCGTAACTGCTCACTTCACGAACCTTTATAGTACACTCAATACGAACTGAATATGCCCAGATTGAAGAGTCTCCTCAAGGTCACCGGTACGATGGACGACCTCACGTTTTACCATTCGCGTACAGAGGGTTACCTGGTACGCCGGACACATCGCCATGACGCCGAAAAAGTTAAAAACAGCCCGAATTTCGAGCGGACCATGGAAAATGCCACTGAATTTGGTCGGGTGACCAAGGTGGCGACGCTGTTGCGGCGGCTGATGGGAAACAGTTTCAAGTCTTGCGGGGATGCACGGATGACCTCCCGGTTGATCAGCACGCTGCACAAGGTGATGAAGGAGGATAAGACCTCGACCCGGGGCCAGCGGATGGTCGGACCGGGAATGTCTGAGCTAGAGGGGAAGGAGATCCTCCTGGGGTTTGACCTCAATAAGAACTACCCTCTGGATCAGATCCTGCACGCAAAGCCGGTGGTTGACCTGGTGACGGGTGTCATCCGCATCAAGACCGATCCAAACCTGCTCCAATGGCCCCCGACGGCCACCCATGTCCTCTTCCGCAGTGTCTGGGTGCGCCTGGATACGGCAGCCATGAAAGGCGATGCAGTACGCACGGAAACGGACCTGTTCGAGCGGGATCAACTTCCCACAGACATCGCTTTGAACCCCGAACGCTCACCAGAAGGGCCGGGGCAGGATCTACTCTTGCTCCAGGTGCAGTTCTATATCCAGGAAGGTCCGAAGGCATACGATCTGAATGAGGGTCGAGCCTGTGCAGTGGTGGGGGTGTGAAGAGTTGTTTTGTCGCCCTGTTTGAGGTGTCTGTAAACGTGTAAACTTAATGGGTGGTAGGATAGGAAAGGCGACCATGGCTTTCAGGGCTACGGTGGAACCAACAAATCTCTGGATAGGGAGTCGATTCTCAAGTAGATAATCCATAACTTAGGGGGCATGATAAACGATGAATACCACATTCTACCCAGGGGGGCGATCTATAGCTTGTGTGTGGCTGCTCCTCTTCTGGGAATGGCTCAAAACATTCGTTTATCGGATCGATAGAGCTGCCAAACGAACTATGTTGTCCTATGTAGGTAGGTTGAACGAAGAAAGAGTTCGTTAGTACAGATGTTAGTTCCAACATACAAGCAGCAAAAAACAATTAATCATAAGTCGGCAACTTTGTAACATAATGATAAACCTAAACCAATGAGTAAATCATTTCTCGGTCTGGCAGCAGTTTATTTCCTTATGGTTTCAACTGCATATTCTCAAGGAGAATATATTATAGAAATTGACCCTGCTACAGGTTCATATATTCAACCAAATAATCCTATAAATGGTGTAACCTATGTGTTAGGTCATGTAAGCACCTACGATGAGATAAATGGTTTATATACGTTTCCAGCAAGCACTATCAATGGATTGATAACAGTAGACTTCAAAGACTCTATATTTTATAATCCTCCTATTGCTTCCATACACGAATGCCAATATGACAATTCTTCTGGAATTCTTTATGGTTTGCATAATCTTTCATCTGGAGAAATTGTTTTTGGTTCTGTCAACCCAGCTACAGCAGATTTTTCCCAAATTGGAGCAGGCCCAATTTCAGGAATGAATAGCTTATTTCAAGGGATGAGTACTTTTGACAATAATAATCATCGATATATTGTTTATGCGAGTGACAATAGTTTATTTTCAATCGATGCATTATCCGGAAATGTGCTTTCAAATCCAACGGTAGTATTGAATTCGGGAGAGAGTTTAGTACACTTTTGTTATGATGATTCGACCAATAATTTATATGGATTGCTTCAAAATAGTAGTAAAACATTTCTTGTTCAAATGAACACATCCACTGGAGCGATAACTAAAATTGGAAATGGTACAAATTATGGATTTGGAGGAGGTGCTTCCACTATTGATGAACTAAACCGTCATTACATTTATAGCTATACGGTGAGTGGAGCATATTTTGTCGCGGTTATAGATATCATCACCGGAAGTCTTATTTATAACAATCCAATACTTTTTGCTAAAGGTGGTAATATTAATTCCGTTGAATATGATAATGTAAAGAACAAATTATATGGCCAGCATTGGGATGTAAGCACTCCAAGTGGAGTAAATCAGTTATCAAGTTTGAACTCATTAATTATTTTTCCTAACCCCTTTTCTACACAGACAACTTTGCAGACTGACAAACCGTTGCATAACGCAACGCTCACAGTGGGCAACTGTTTCGGGGAGACAGTTTTGCAAATGAAGTACATCAGCAATCAGACAATCATTTTCAATCGAGACAATCTTCCAAGCGGACAGTATTTTGTCCGACTAACAGAAGAAAACAAAATTATCGCAGTAGACAAATTAGTAATTACGGATTGATAGTCCCATTCTTCGTTGTTGCACATGACCGGATAATTGGTAGCATCATGACAATTGAATTTAGGCGACTTCCAAATCTAACTAGCGGATGGTTTCCAAGAGGTGTGTCTGGCTGACTGCAAATGCTCAAAACATTATCAAGGATCTTAATGAAACTCAAGGAGGTGGCTTTTCAGGATCCAAATACTAAACCCTCCCCCCCATCAACAAACCCAACCACGCCCACTTCAGATGCCCGATTCGGAAGAAAGGAATTTGTTCCGCACCAAATTGACGGCGCACGCGTTCGATTGGTTCGATCATACTGCCCATAAAATCGAAGTACTTCACGCCCGGTTGCTGGAGGGACCAGAGGATGGCCTCCCAGGTAAGGAGGATGACAGCCCCAGAGGCGCGTAGTTCGGGATCCGATCCAGCCATCAACAGATAGACCGAGTGGTGATCTCGGATGAGATAGAGTCCCGCATGAACCTGCCCGGTCTCCTGATCCCGGGCCAGAAAGATCTCACGGCGGCCTACTTTTTTTGCCACTTCATCCAGTCGTTGCAAGGTGGCGAGAGGGACGGGACAGGGTTTCCCCTGCCGTTTGAACGTTGCCTCATGTACGGTGTGAAAAGCCAATAGATCATCGGATCGTTCAACATTGACCTGGGCCTTTGCCTTAGGGATCTTGTGCTGACGATAATCCGCAGCCATCGCCTCCCAGATAGACTGTTCTCCCTGCGACAGATCGATGCGGTAAGAGTACCGGGTGTATTGTCGAAATCCCAGCCAATAGAGTGGCAACCAATTGGTCAGAGAATAAGGTGCATCCTGACGAAAGATCAGGTGCCGGGGCATCTTTTCCCAGAGCTGGGGAATCAGCTTGTAGCGGTGCTTGTCAGCATCGGCATCCGGACGAAAAACGGGTCCCATCATCCGTACCAGCAGGGGCATGGTCACATACTGAATTGGACCCTTCCGCTTGGGATAATACGGCCAGGCTGCCACGACTTCGCCACCGCGTTCTGCCAGGACTACCTGCCAATCCGGAGCCAGAGCATCGAGATACCAGGGCTCCATGAACACCGGCAGATCAGGGACCTCCTGACAGAATTTGGCATACCTGTCGCGAGGATCCATTACGGTAATTTACGCGCCACGGACAACCCGTCTCGCAATGGCAGGATCACCTGCTCCACCCGGGGATCCCGGGCGAGCTTCTGATTGTAGGCATCCAGCGCCCGGGTATCTTCATCCTGATCCGCCTCCAGGACCTTGCCACTCCACAGCACATTATCCGAGAGGATCAATCCGCCGGGTGAGATCTTGTCAAATGCCAGGTCAAAATAGCGGTGGTAGTCAGGCTTGTGTGCGTCGAGGAAGATGAGATCAAACGGGCCCGCCAGTTGGGGGATGATATCCAGGGCACTGCCCATGTGCAAGTGGATGCGGTCCTCCATCTGCGCCTTTTGGATATACCGTCGGATCATGGGTTCCCGTTCTTCATCCACTTCGATAGTATCCAGGATACCTCCTGGAGCGAGGCCGACGGCCATACAGATGGCGCTATAACCGGTGAATGTCCCTACTTCGAGAATCCGTTTTGGAGTAACCAGCTGGCTGATCATAGTCAGGAATCGACCCTGCCAGGCGCCGGTCAGCATCTGCGGATATAAGGTCTTGAGGTGGGTTTCCCGGTCCAGTTCTTCCAAAACAGGGCTCACAGGGGTGCTCCATCGGGCACAATAGTCTTCCAAACGAGCATCGACGATCTCAGGCATGCATTGTAATTTGCGGAAAATTAGCCCCAACGGCCGGAATACCCAAATCTTGATCCTGAATCCTCCAGTACAATGCGACTTTCTTTGCGACGGGTGTTGATTATTCTTTTGGCCATCACCGGGATATGGAGCCTGATCTCCAATCGGGTATTCTCCGGAAAGAGCCATATCATCACCTGGGATGCCTATGGATACTACCTCTATCTCCCGGCGGCATTGAAGTATCAGGACTTTTCAGAATTCACCTTTGTCCAGGAACATCTTCAGAAGTACCGGCCTTCTGATTCATCCTATCAGATCTTTGAAAAGGACGGCGTCAAAACACCGAATTATACCATGGGGTTGGCCATTCTATGGCTTCCTTTTTACCTGATTGCGGAGGTGTGGGCCCAGTTGGATCCTCGTTTTCCGGCGGATGGCCTCTCCCAACCCTACGAATGGATGGTCATCCTGGCGGCATTATTCTGGCTGACATTGGGATTGATCTGGCTGTCCAGATTTCTTTCGCATTATCTCCAAGAGTCGACCACCTGGATCGTCCTGTCTATACTCGTGCTCTGCACCAACCTCTTCCACTACGTTGTGTCTGATCCCGGCATGCCACACGTGTATCTCTTTGCCTTGTACAGTGGATTACTCCTGCTTTTGCAACGCATGGGTTCTGATCCTACCCGTCCGCAGGGCGTCCTGCTGGGCGCCTGCCTGGCGGTGATGGCCCTGTGCCGTCCTTCAGAAGCGCTGGCTACAATATTGGTGGTCTGCTGGTTGTGGATGAACGAAGGGGGGTGGACAGGGTTACTCCGGCACCTCCGGTCAAATGTTCAGGTTTATGCCCTGGCCATCCTGACCGGCCTGATCGTCATTGCCCCGCAGATACTGGTGTGGAAGTGGACCACCGGACAATGGATCTACAATACATATGCGGAATACGGACACAAGTTTGACCTGCTGGCCCCTCACCTGATCGATGGCTTGTTCAGCTATCGGAAGGGATGGTTGATCTATACCCCGGTGATGTTGCTCGCGATAGCCGGCTTGTTCCTGCTTCGGAAACGAACCCCTCGTTGGGAACCGGGAATCCTGCTGTTTGTCGTGGCCAATATCTATATCGTGTTGAGCTGGCATATCTGGTGGTATGCCGGATCATTCGGGATGCGGGCATTGGTCCAGTCCTATGCGGTGCTGGCTTTGCCCCTGGGCCTGGCCTGGGAGGCCTGGAGTGGCACCACCTGGCGTCGATCGCTCATCCCTGCGTTTGTGGTGCTCTGTGGTTTGCTGAATCTATTCCAAACCTGGCAGATGCACAGAGGCATCCTCAAAGCCGACGAGATGAACAACGCCTACTACTGGGAGGCATTTGGCCGCCTCGATCCGGACCGATCCATGTTGCGCTTGTTAGATGTTCCGGATCGCCCGGACAAACCGGCGCTGTATGCCGATCTGATCGCTATGCAATCAGCAGAAAAAGATACCACGGGAACAACGGAATGGGTCCAGAATAAGCCCGGATGGTTGGTCAAAGGGACAGACAAGTACAGTCCGACGATCCGTATCGACATCACCGACTCGCTGGCGCGAGAATGGTCGGGGCAATGGCTGAAACTTCAGTCCTCAGTGCTGGTCGGTGAGGATACCTCTCCCGGTTACAGCGGCGCTATATTGGTGTTTCAACTGCAACAAAAGGACGGCCCGGGGATATGGCATGGGATGCAGATCGCCCGACTGGTAGAGATCGACAGATGGTGGCCGGTGGAATATGAAGTTCAATTGCCTGAGAACCTCAAAGCGGGAGATTCGATCATTGCAGTGATCTGGGTGCCGGATAGTCAGGACAATTTGTGGATGAACGAGATCAGATTGAGTCGATTGTTTTTTTGATGGACCTTCGGTCCAATGCCCAAGCATTTAAAATAATTTTTGGTAGTGTAGCTTTTAGCAATGGTGCAGGGAACTGCTCAATGGTTCTGTACCCGATTCTTAGAGTTGAGACTTTATGCCCGGCCCCGCCTTCCGACAAGTGGCTGATTTAAAAGCCTGGCCGTTCAAGGTTCAAGGATGACCTTCCGGTCATCCAGTTCAAAGTTCAAGGTGACCTCTAGCCATCGGGGGGGCATGGTGCCAAAACTTAGGGCAGTAGTCTTGCTTGAGGCACTTTGTGCGCTTTGTGATTTTGTGGCAAATACATCCATGCCCTGCCGCTCGTATTTGATAGGTAGGAGGGTGTTTCTATATATCATCTTTTGAATATTTCCCGAGACGAAATCAAATGTGCATATTTTGAAAAATGTTTGTCGTCAAAGATAAGGTTCTGAATTCTTTTCAATGGTTCTGTGCTCAACTTTTTGGTTGTGGTTTTTTATGTCTGGACCGCCTCTAGTCGTCCCAAGGCATTGGGATTCTCCTTTTGATCTGCTCAAATGAGCCTTTTTATTCATTGATACAGATGTGTTCAAAATAATCCTATTGAGCATTGCCTTTAACGCAGGTGCAGTATTCCGCTCTTGGGTGTCATCGAGAATTTAGTTCTGCAAGGACTATTGCCTGGCCCGCCTTCCGCCAAGGGTCGGACAGGCTTGCCGGCGGGGCTCCTTCTTTTGACGCGCCAAAAGAAGGCAAAAGCGCTTGTCGCCAAAATGGGCCTTTTCATCTTGTTTGGCTTCTCGTTTATATCGTCTCTGTACTTGAGGGGCGTTTATATCATGGCCCAGCCGTTCCTGTTTTGCCGTTAGGGTAGCCACGTAAATGAATACGGTATGATGCTCTTCGCTAAGTGTCATCCACTACAACTAATCGACAAAACAATACGGCATTCCGTTATTTGTGAGCATCAATGGAATAATGATAAACGCTTAAACTGTCAGGTCGGCCATGATATTTCTGGGAGGCCCCTCGTTTGGCGACGGATTCTAACAAACGAATGAACTCCCTCCTACGCTAAAGCTTCGACGGGCAAAGCATAAACGAATAAACGCCCTCCATAACTCCTTAACTCAATTACAAATTAACTCACGCCTTCGCTTCTTTGCGTTTCATTCCGAACGCCGAATTCCGTTTTATTTTCCACCTTTGGCGACGATTTCCTGATTTTTCTCCTCGACTCCAAACTCCTCCACTAAAAAGGCCCTCCTTTGGCGACGATTCTATATAAGCGAATAAACGAATAAACCCCTCTCCATAACCCCATAACTCCATAACTCCTTACCATTCCAGATACAGGATTGGCGATGATTTGATAACTGAGCGCTGAAAAGACACTTGTCTCAGCTGTTCCTGCCCTGTATCTTCGTCCTTATGTGGATTCGACTTTTATTTCTGGTGTTCTGCGGATTGCTGGTCCTGTGGGGATGTGGTGAATCATCACCGGAGGTTTCCGGGCCAGATGGCCAGGCCATTTATACCCAAAATTGCGTGTTCTGTCATGGGGCAGATGGGCGCCGTGGATTGAACGGTGCCGGAGATCTGACGGCTTCCACCTTGCCTCTTGAATTGCGAAAGGAGCAGATCACCAATGGAAAGGGATTGATGACGCCGTACAAAAATATCCTGACCCCGGAGGAGATCGATGCCGTGGCACGATTTACCCTGACCCTGACCGCTCCATGACGGATCATATTGTCACCGGATTGATGTCTGGATCGTCCCTGGATGGAGTGGATATGGCCACCCTCCGGATCTCCCATTCCCCCGATCCCGGGATTCCCCCATCCTGGGCTTTTCTGGCGATGGAAACCATGGATTATCCACAGGAATGGCAGAAAAGACTCCGGGAGCTTCCAGGTGGATCGGCACTTGATCTGGCCAGGGCACATGCCGGATTGGGCGAGCTGTATGCGGATATGCTCCTGCGATTTCATCAACGACATCTGGTCACCCCTGATGTGGTCGCCCTGCACGGACATACCGTATTTCATCATCCGGAAGAACATCCGGGATTTTCCACCCAGATCGGCGATGGGTCCCTGATCACAGTCCAAACGGGGATACCGACGGTTTGTGATTTTCGAAACGGGGATATAGCACTGGGCGGCCAGGGTGCTCCGATGGCTCCACTGGCAGATCTGTTCTTGTTCCCGGGCTATAAGGCCTATCTCAACCTGGGAGGCATCGCCAATCTCACCCTGTTTCAGGACGACATCTGGACGGGATGGGATGTATGGGCCTGCAACCAGCTGTTGAATGCATTGGCTGGACTGGAAGGTCTGACTATGGATCGAGACGGTCAGCTGGCCAGAAACGGTGCGATCATACCAGCGTTGGTCCAACAAGCACTGCAGGATCCTTGGCTTAAGACCTCTCCGCCAAAATCTCTGGATAACACGCAGGTACAACTGTCAATAGTGGCACCTTTTCTGACCGCCACCGGAACTGTAGCAGACAGGATGGCCAGTGCTGTCGAAGCCATTCGGACAAGTATCGCACATGCCCTGCCTCCCGGAGAAGAAAACAATCCCGGCCGGATCCTGGTCACTGGTGGAGGTGCACAGAATACCTGGCTGATGAAACGACTGATGGACGGCCTTCAAAAAGTACATTGGCAGGTGGTCCTTCCGAACAAGGAGATCATCGAGTATAAAGAATCCGCACTGATCGCCCTGGCAGGACTCTGGCGCTGGCTGGGGCGTCCCAATTTCATTCCGACGGTCACCGGTGCGGAGGCAGCTGCATGCGGTGGTGCCGTGTATCTTCCAGGGAACAGCTACCTTCGGCCCTGATGAATACACTCCCTGTCATTGGGTTGACTGGTGCCACCGGCCAGATCGGTTCCTGGATACTGGATGGTCTGGTCGCTGCCGGATTTACCAATATTCATTGCCTGTCCAGAAAGGACCTGGCTGCCACCGAGACACGTCCAGAGGTCATCTGGTACCAAGGGGATGTGACTGATCCATTCACATTGGAACCCTTTATGGAATCTGTCCAGGTTCTGATCCATGCAGCTGGTCTGATCTCCTACCGAAACAAGGATAGACGAGCACTGGAGGACGTAAATGTCCACGGCACCGGGCATGTTGTCAATCTGGCCTTATTGACAGGAGTTGAGCACTGTATTCATATCAGTTCCAGTGCGGTATTGGGAAAAGACATGTCTGCCGGACCCATAGTCGAAACGAATCCGCGTATTCCGGCCGAACCACCCCGATACTATGCAGACAGCAAGTATGAAGGAGAGCTGGAGATGTGGCGGGGCATGGAAGAAGGCATGGGTTTATCCGTTTTGCAACCAACCATTGTCCTGGATCCCAAAGGGCGAGGACGCTCCACGCAGGTCTTTCTGCAGCAGGCTTCTCGCAGTAACCTGGGCTACCCGTCCGGAGGACATGGATTTGTGGATGTGCGCGATATCGTCCAGGCTGTGCTCCTGTTGATCCAGCGTGGGCCATCCAACGAGCGTATTTTGCTGAATGGAGGAAACTATGCCTATCGTGATGTGCAGTCAGCCATTGCCCGGAGTTTGGAAAAATCAGAACCTGCGGTTGCCCTGTCGAAAACCCGAGCCCGCTGGGTGAACAGGATTGGTCGATGGTCGGGAGCGGGAGGACTGTCTGATATAGAGGTCGATATGGCCTACGAAACCCTGGCGTTCAATGCGACCCGAGCAACTGAGAGCTATGGTCTCACCTTCACTCCCCTGGAGGAAACAGCCATGTTGCTGGGACAGCTTTGCTGCTGTTCTGAATGATCGTCAGCACCTTTTTGTGACGGTTGCCTGAAACTCCGAAGTGTCAAGAATTTCATTCGCCATGATCAGTCCCACCGGCTGGTAGTTGCCACCCATACATATGGCGGTTGCAGCAGATCAAGTGGAACATCCGGAAGGCGGGAATCTTCTTCGATGAGGATCATATTGAGGAGTGATCCTCTTCATATGCCTTTGGCTCTTCGATAAATTCTCATTACTTTGATACCCGCTTTACAGCAACCGAAAAATGATTGTTGATGCTAAAAGGGAGAACGGATTATGAGCTATGAAACAAAAGACATCCGGAATGTCGTCCTGCTCGGACATTCCGGATCAGGCAAGACACTCTTCAATGAGTGCATGTTATTTGAGGCTGGCGCGATCAACCGCCGCGGCACCATCGAAGACCAGAACACGGTCTCCGACTTCTCAGATATTGAGCAGGAAAGGGGGAATTCACTCTTCACGACACTCATGCATGTCAGCTGGAAGGACTCCAAGATCAACATCCTGGACACCCCCGGTTTTGATGATTTTGTGGGAGAAGTTGTCAGTGCGTTGAAAGTAGCCGATACGGCTGTGATGATGCTCAATGCGCGCAGTGGGGTAGAAGTCGGTACCGAGCTGATCTGGGAGTATGTGGAGAAATTTGACTCTCCTTCGATCTTTGTGATCAACCAGATGGATCACGACAAGGCAGATTTCGATGTCACCCTGGATCAGGCGGTTCAGCGGTTTGGACCCAAGGTGATTCCGGTCCAGTTTCCGTACAATTCTGGACCCTCGTTCAACAGTATCATTGATGCGCTGCGCATGGTGATGTATGTCTTCCCCGCCGACGGTGGAAAGCCCGAAAAGAAGGATATTCCCGACAATGAGAAAGCTCGCGCACAGGCGATGCACCAGGCGCTGGTGGAAGCGGCTGCCGAGAATGACGAAACGCTGATGGAGCAATTCTTCGAGAATGGCAATCTGTCAGAAGAAGAACTGACCAAGGGGTTGAATATCGCGATTGCCCACCAGCAGATCTTCCCGGTATTCTGTGCCTCCGCCACACGCAATATGGGGAGTGGCCGGATCATGGGCTTTATCAATGATATCTGCCCCTCGCCTGCAGATCGACCTCCGAAAAAATTGGAGAATGGAAAGACCCTGGTATGCGATGCCAAAGGGCCAACCAGTCTGTTCATTTATAAAACGATGTCTGAGCAACGGGTTGGTATCGTTTCCTATTTCAAGGTCTATTCCGGCGTGGTGCGCAGCAGCGACGAATTGATCAACAGTCGCAACAGCAGTCATGAGCGGTTTGGGAATATATATGTCGCAGAAGGAAAGAACCGGGACCAGGTCAACGAGCTCTACGCGGGCGACCTGGGCGTGACCGTCAAACTGAAGGATACGCACACCAATGACACCTTGAATACCAAGGGCGTAGATCTGTCCATTGAACGAATTCATTATCCGGAGCCACGGATCCGGACAGCGGTCAAGCCGCCGAATAAGAGCGACACGGAGAAAGTATCCAAGGCGCTTCATCAGATCCAGGAAGAGGATCCTACACTGATCGTGGATCACAGTATGGAGTTGAAGCAGTTGATCCTGCATGGTCAGGGTCAGTTGCACCTGGACCTGGTTCGGTATCGGATCAAGAAAGTGTACGACCTGGATCTGGAATATATCCGGCCGCGTATCCCGTATCGAGAAACCATCACGAAGGTGGCCAACGAGGTCTACAGACATAAAAAACAGACTGGTGGTGCCGGTCAGTTTGCTGAGGTGCACATGCGCATTGAAGCCTGGCACGAAGGGATGGCTGATCCGTCAGACCTGTCCGTGCGGAATCGGGATGAAGATAATCTTCCATGGGGTGGCAAACTGGTCTTCCTGTGGTGCATCGTCGGAGGCTCGATCGATTCGCGTTTTTCCAATGCAATCAAAAAAGGCGTCATGAATAAGATGGCGGAAGGTCCGTTGACCGGATCGGCCTGCCGGGATATTCGTGTCAGTATTTACGATGGCAAGATGCACCCAGTGGACTCTAATGATATGGCCTTCCAGACGGCAGCGACCATGGCCTTCAAAACGGCCTTCAAAGCTGCTGCCCCTCAGCTGATGGAGCCTATCTATGATATTGAGGTGTTATGCCCCGAGGAATCAATGGGAGAGATCATGGGTGATCTGCAGACCCGGCGTGCGATGATCATGGGTATGGATTCGGATGGTCACTACCAGAAGATCAAAGCCCACGTTCCCCTGGCAGAGCTCTATCAATATTCTTCCACCCTGCGTTCATTGACGCATGGTCGAGCAAAACATTCCCGGGAGTTCTATGAGTATGCACCCGTTCCTCAGGATGTCCAACGTGATTTGATCGCTGCTTATGAAGAGCATGCGGAAGATGAAAGTTAGACCCTGAGCGCTTTATACGCTTCAAATAGATCGGCCTCGGAATATGTATTTCGGGGCCGATTTTTTTCTTTTTCTTGACTCGGAGGATAATTGGTGAAACGCTATTCGCCATTCGCTTTTCACCATTCTCCAGGTGCGTGTAGATGTTAAATCTGTATTCCGATCAGGCAGGTAAAGGGTAAAAGGTAAAGGGGCCACCAGCCTATGCCATCGTTGCTAAGGTAGCTTGCTATCGCGCTTTATGATTCCTGGTTCCTGCGTTCCTGGTTCCTTGTTGATTTCGGGTTTAGCTCCAGCGTTGAACGCTTGGGGTCCGCCTTCGAAGGCATCTTTAATTGTGAT
>JAIPBE010000087.1 GCA_021738725.1 Saprospiraceae bacterium
TGCCCGGGGCTATTTTATGGCGCCCCTTCAGGGCGTTTGAAATACGGATCAAGTCATAATGTTTCTTCCCTCCTCCGCGCTGGTTTTGCAGCAGTGTTTCTGGTCAGAACGAATAGGAGAATACGCACCTGACATCTACCCGATTTGTATGACTCGTATGCCAGAACAGTTTCTACTCCTTCATCAAACCTTCTTCGCTGTTGCGGTGGGACACCGCACAAATAGCCGGTACGAGTGAGACACTCGTACCAACATCCTTTTTTGATTGTAGGAAAACCATCACCAATGTGCCCGGGATATCATGGGTTGAGGAGGGTATTATTTTTCACTCCTCCACTCCTTCACTCCTCCACTCCTCCACTCCTTCACTCCTCCACTCCATAACTCCTACAACTGCTTCAGCAGCTCCTCGGTCAAACTATAATCCAGACCGCTTGATTTTGCCAGTTCGATTGCATGCAGTGCTGTTTTTTTGGCCTTGCTTTTTTTACCCAGTTTGGCATAGAGAGAGGCGAGGGTATCATTATTGTAATAGTTATCGGCCCATTTGACGGCTTGCTTGGCCCATTTCACTGCAATTTTCAAGGATTTGGGGTCATCCACATGCTCATAAAAAGACCAGGCCGCATCATTGAGTGCATCGGCATCGTCAGCCGGATAGGTGTCGTAAAAGGTGAGCGCCGCATGGGTATAATCCTGGATCCTACCCGCCTGACGGAAGTAGTTCATTTTGAAATAGGCCAGTTGGCGATCGGTATCTTGAGGATATAATTCATCCAGAATAGCCTTGACCGCAGACCAATTTGGTTCTTCTAGAAAATTGGCCATATCGATCACTTCATCGATCTTCCGGAGGACCGCAGTGGGGCCATAATGCGCCTGGAAGGCGGATCGGTGATCGAGTAGATAGCGAAAGGGCTGCCCGTCGATATATTCGGCAAAGGTGAAGATGAACTCCATGTTTTTATTGGTCGACCAATCCTCCTGGGTATTCAAATATTCTACGGCCACGGGATAGTGTGTTCCATCCATGGCATTCAACCGTACATAGGCATAGGTGTACAGGAAACCGGCATCGCGGTCACCATGTGCATACTGTTCGTCCAGCGCCTGCATCTTCCGATTGGGGTCGAGGGCAGTCATGGCCAGGGCGATGAATTGTGGTGGTCGATGGAAGCCTGCTACCCGATGAACGATCTGACCGGCAGGGTCCAGAAACAACAAGGTGGGGTATGCCTGCACATTATAAGCTCTGGCCAGATCGAGTCCTTCTCCTTTTTCCATGTCCATTTTGACATTGACAAACTGTTGGTTGTACAGGGCCCCTACTGTGCTATCGGCGAATGTTTGTTTGTCCATCATTTTGCATGGGCCGCACCAGGTGGTGTAGGCATCCATGAAAATGAGTTTGTTCTCACGTCCTGCCTGTTCGAGCGCAGACAGCCAGTCGCCTTCGTGAAAGACCACCCCCTGGCCTGTCAGAGCCGTGAGGGAAAACAGGAAGGCGAAGCCACTGACGATGAAGCTGCGGAAGGTCGAAAGAGGGGTCATAGATGAATGTTACAAGTCCTGAAGAAGGGCATCGATATAGGTGATGATACGGTCATCACCCGCGGCCCGATCGCGGGCGGTCATGGCGGCCTTTTTTGCTTTTTTGATCTTGCCCTGTTTTTGGAGGATCTGGGCCAGTGTCAGCCAGGGTTCGTAGGTCGTCACTTGTTTGGCGGCTTTGCTGGCCATGTCGGCAGCGATTTTGAGTGCATCGGGGTTGCTTGGATATTGCTGAAGGAGTCGGTTCGCCAGGCCATTGACGCCCATGGGGTCGTCTGATATCTTGGCCTTTCCGTATGCCTTACAGGCTTTCAGGTAGGCCGGAATATTGGCGGCTCCGCTATAGAATTGCATATCGGCATCCAGGGCAAAATCAGTGGCATGTGCTGGATAGTGGCTCTCCATGGATGTCTTGGCCAGTTCGAACAGATAGACGACGTTGAATTCGACAGCTTTCATCAGGGTGGCAGAGCTGGCCAGTTCGATCTTGCTTTCTACCTGGGATTTGCCGACCATTTGTTCGATGGCGGATCGGTGTTTGATCAACAGGTCAAAGACTCTGGAATCCGCTTCTGTGGTCCCTTCGTAGATGATCTTGAGGTTTTCCGGGGTCGTCATGTCTGTTTGCTCATCCAGATAGGTATTCACCACTTTGAGGCTGGACTTGCCGGCCTTGTTGAGAGCTGTGACATAGTTGAGGGTCAGTTCGGCATTGTGATCTCCGGACTCGAACTGAGCAGCATAATCGTCCGAATGATCCACTTTGGCGAGGGCGAATTGCGCCAGACGGATCAATTGTTCGGGGCCCTGGGCACCGACCTGCCGATGTACGACCTTTCCATCCGGGCCGATGAAGTACAATGTGGGGAAAGCGGAGACGGGATAGGTGGTTCTGAAGACCAGTCCATCCCCTTTTTCCATATCCAGTTTGACATTGATAAAATACCGGTTGAAGACATCGCCTACTTCCTTCTTTGGAAAGGCGTCGCGGGCCATGCGTTTGCACGGACCGCACCAGGTCGCAAAGGCGTCAATGAAGATCAGCTTGTCCTCCTTTTTGGCCAGTTCCTGAGCTTCATCCCAGGTGCCGTGGAAAAAGTCAATGCCCTGGGCGGAGATGGCTGAGGAGGAATAGAGGAAGAAGAAAAGGAGAAAGAGTCGTTGCATGGGGGTTTGTATTCGAAAGGACACAGGATTAAACGGTAACAATGTAAAAGGGGTGCATGGTTTCAAGTGTTTAACAAATCGCTAGATATCCAGCTTCAGCCAGACACCGCAATGGTCGGAATGCACGGCTTCGGGAAAGTGACCGGCATCGATGATCTTGTCCGCCAAGGGGGGGGATACGGATTGATAGTCGATCCTCCAGCCCTTGTTGTTGGCCCGTGCATTGGCCCGATAGGTCCACCAGCTGTAGGCGACCTCCTCGGGGTGAGCATGCCGATACGTGTCCACAAAACCGGAGTCGAACCAGCGGGTCATCCACTCCCGTTCTTCTGGAAGGAAGCCGGATGAGTTTTTATTGCCCTTCGGATCATGGATATCCATTTCGGTGTGGGCGATGTTGTAATCGCCGACGATGAGCAGGTTGGGTCGCTCCTTTTTCAAGGCGTTGGCCCAGACCAGCATATCCTCCAGAAAGCGCATTTTGACGGCCTGGCGCACATCACCGGTAGTGCCACTGGGGAAGTAGCAATTGAGGATGGTCAGATCTCCCAGGTCCGTCCGAAGGACTCGTCCCTCCCGGTCATACTCTTCGACACCCATACCGATACTGACATGATCCGGTTTCTGTCTAGATAATGTGAGGACGCCGCTATAGCCCTTCTTCTCGGCAGAATGCCAATGGGCGTGATAGCCATGTTCTTCGAATGCAGCCAAGTCCACCTGGTCGGGTTGAGCCTTGGTTTCTTGAATACAGATCACGTCGAAATCATGCTGGTCGATCCAGTCGATCAACCCTTTGTTCAGGGCGGCTCGGATGCCGTTCAGATTGTAGGTAAGGATGGTTGTTGCCATAGGCGGAAAGATAGGGAGTTTCTTGTTCCTGCGTTTCTTGCCTGGCTGGCGGGCATTCCTCATTCCTCCCTGGCTGCTTAAATCCCAAATGACAAGCAACAAATCCCAAATAAATTCCAATTTCCAAATCAGAATGACCTAAACCAGGAGCAGGCTGCACAGTATCATGTCACTGATGATCAAGGCTTCACCGTCTCAATTTTTCTTCCCATTTCCAACTTCCAAATTGTTCCCTCCTGATTCCTGATTCCTCATTCCTGATTCCTCATTCCTCCCTGGCTGCTTAAATCCCAAATGACAAGCAACAAATCCCATATAAATTCCAATTTCCAAATCAGAATGACCTAAACCAGGAGCAGGCTGCACAGTACCATGTCACTGATGATCAAGGCCTCACCGTCTCAATTTTTCTTCCCATTTCCAACTTCCAAATTGCTCCCTCCTTAGGCCAAGCATTCCTCATTCCTGATTCCTGATTTCCGCCTTCCGATTTACCGTCTCAGAGTCCCACAGTCTCAAAGTCTCAAGGTCCCAACTTCCTCCCCGCCCTGCCGGCAGGCATCCCTCACATCGTGCCCTTCCAGGGCTTGTGAAATCGCGTCAGGACGACCAATTATTTCACGGGTGAACCATGTAATTTTTTACGTATATTGTACAATATTTTTGTGTTAAAAGTTGTTTTCCTTTTGTTAAAGTCATGATTCCCTAACCCTTTAAATATATATACTAATGAAGACATCAGCAATCATCATCGCGCTACTTGCATTCTCCCCAGTAGCATTCCATACCAGCTGTTCGAACGCCTCTGAAAAGGAGGCGAACGCAGAAAACAAAGAGACGGAAACCAATGATGCATTGGAGGAAGCGAAAGATGCATTTTTGAAGGACATCGAGGACTTTAAGCGTGAAACAGCAGCCACGATTGAAGCCAATCAGAAAAGCATCGATGAATTTAAAGAAAGGATCTCCAAAGAGAAGAAGGAGCTCAGAGAAGAGTATCAAAAGCGGATAGCAGAATTGGAAGCGAAGAACAGTGAAATGCAGAGGAAGTTGGACGAATATCAAGCTGAGGGAAAAGACCAGTGGGAGTCATTCAAGACGGAATTCAACCAGGACATGGATGAATTGGGAACGGCATTGGGAAATTTTTTCAAGAAACAATAGGAACCTGATCTCGAAAGAGAAGGATTTGATCGTAATTCATTAAAAGAACAACGTCATGGGAAACTTACTTTATTTGATCGCAGTTGTGCTGATCATCCTTTGGGCAATCGGGTACTTGAGCTACAATGCTGGAGGGCTCATTCATATACTGCTGGTTATTGCAGTTATTGCCATCATCCTCAGAATCATCCAGGGGCGAAGAATCCTTTGAAACCAGCTTACTCGAAACGATTATGAAAAAGATCACCATTAGTTTGATACTATGTGGATGGATGGCCTTTTTACCGATCCAATCACATGCGATCACCCATGCCTCGCCAGTTGAAAGGACTCTTTCAGGACCGGTTGGCGATCCGGAGGCGGATGCGCTGGTGAAACGTCTGCTTGAAATAAAGGAAATGGATACGTCCACGTTGAGCCGCTCAGAGAAAAGGGCATTACGCGAAGAGGCACGTTCTATAGAGAAGGCCCTCAAACATAATAATGGTGGCGTTTATATTTCTATGGGGAGTGCCATTTTGATCATTGTTCTCCTGATCCTCTTCCTTTGAAATGGAGTTCTGCGTATCCATTCATGAGAATTTCACAGATGTCATTTCTGTGATCAAGCGTGAGTAAATTGGGTTGAACCATTTATAAGGGAGGCTTCCATTACAGGTGGTAGCATGCATTGAATAGTTGCATGGTATCCGTAAAGAGTGGATGTACTTTATTATCGACTCTCGTAAGCAACAAGGATCGTACTCGAATATATGTGCGCATTCGGTGAATCAATCACCGGTGGCTCACGCATATTCTACTTCATTATCTAATTAAAATACAATACATCATGATAAAGTCAATGATCATTATTGGCTCACTATGTTTATTCTCTGTCGCTTATTTAAATGCTCAGAGCTCGAGTACAACCCCGCGCGAAACAATGCAGATCGGGGTTAAAGCGGGATTGAATTATTCGAATGTCTGGGATGAACGTGGCCAGGAATTTAGTGCGGACCCTAAATTCGGATTTGCGGGTGGCGTTTTCCTGGGGATACCGATCGGAAAGTTCCTGGGTGTCCAGCCTGAAATATTACTTTCCCAAAAAGGTTGGAAAGGTTCTGGCATTTTATTGGGAAATGATTATTCGTTAACGAGAACGACAACCTATCTGGACATTCCACTGCAATTGCAAGTGAAACCATCTGATTATCTAACCATCGTCGCCGGTCCTCAATATTCGTATCTCCTCCATATGAAAGATGTCTATACACTCGGGGCAAACAGCTTTGAGCAGGAGGAAGAATTCAAGAATGATAACATCCGCAAAAATATCCTGGGATTTGTCGTCGGTGGAGACTTTATCTATTCCCATGTAGTGGTATCAGGCCGATTCGGTTGGGATTTTCAAACGAATAATGGCGATGGAACATCCAATACGCCTCGGTACAAAAACCAGTGGTTCCAGTTGACTTTTGGGCTTAAAATTTAACAGAGGGACGCATCGGATCTTCCACTCGCGAATATGGAGGGGAGAGCATTGCCGTCTTCATTTCTCATGATATCAGGATATCGCGTTGAGCGGTCAGGTAGCCAAAGCGTGTTTGGTTTGAATGCCTGATCGCTCAACGCGTTTTTACTTGAAGCCATCCTGCCTGCTTCGTTTGGCCTCTGAAAAAGGAATTACGGTTTTCAAATGGCTCTGGTCAACACCTTTGGATGCAGCAATCGTTGGGTTCCAGGGCAGGAGAGTCTCCAACAGGGCTCTGATCCATTTTCAGTATGTGTGCTTTAAAATTTGCAACCTTCCCAAACCCCTTGTAATTTTTACCCAATACCCAATACCCAATACCCAATACCCAATACCCAATACCCAATACCCAATACCCAATACCCAATACCCAATACCCAATACCCAATACCCATTGCCCCTTTCTCACATTCTCCTCGACTCCCTCCTACACCCCTCCGAGTGCTCGGGGTAGGGGCTACAGCGGGCAAGCCTTCCCTCCATAACGCAGCACTCCACCCCAGAATTATTTTTTCTCATAACCTCATAATCATTGGCCCCATTTTTTGCCATTGCCCATTACCGAACACCGAACAACACAAAGCGTCCGCATGAGACCAGATCATCGCTCCTGATCAAGCCTTTTCTAATCGCAATATTCCGACCAAAAGTGGAATCTGTGAATCATACAACATTTTGGGAAAGCGATGTAACATCCAAGGGGCAATTGTTACCCACCTTTGGTACAGTTAGAACTCTCTAATCATTTAATGAAAGATAAAAATGAATACATCAGGATTAAAAATTGCCCTGCTTGCATTGGTGACAGTCGCCTTCATAACCAGTTGTTCGAACTCTTCCGAGAAGGTCGCGAATGCAGAACAGGAAGTCACGGAAGCCAATAAAGCTTTGGATGAAGCAAACGAGGCATATCTGCAGGATATTGAGAATTTTCGAAGTGAAACGGCTGCCAGGATTGAGGCCAATCAAAGAAGCATTGAAGACTTCAACGAACGGATTTCAAAAGAGAAAAAGGAAGTAAAGGCGGATTATCAACAGAAGATCGCTGAATTAGAAGCAAAAAACAGCGACATGAAGACGAAGTTAGATGGGTACAAAGCTGAAGGAAAAGAAAATTGGGAATCTTTCAAGGTGGAATTCAGCCGAGATATGGATGAATTGGGAACAGCATTTGGTAATTTTTTCAATAAATAAGTTCCGTGTCTCACCAGACACAGCTTATTAACTGAAGTAACTAACAATAAAACGTTGTGGGAAATTTACTTTATCTGATCGCAGTCGTTCTGATTATACTTTGGGCCGTTGGATTCTTGGCGTACAATGCCGGAGGAGTTATTCATATACTTCTGGTTATTGCGATTATCGCAATCGTACTGAGAGTGATAAAAGGGTAATCATTTTATTTAATAACAACCTAAAATAAGAGTACATGAAAAAGAATACACTAGGATTGATGGCAATATGTCTGACATTGTCGTTTTTACCGCTTCAGTCAAATGCCATTACCCATGCATCTCCAAGTGCAATGGTTGTTGCAGAGCCCATAGGCAATCCGGAAGCAGATGCTCTGGTGAAAAGACTGAATGAGATCAAAGAAATGGATACGTCCACGTTGACCCGATCTGAAAAGAAAGCGTTGCGCAAGGAGACACGGGCCATTGAAAAGAATCTGAATCAAAATTATGGAGGCGTTTATGTTTCTGTTGGAGCTGCTATTTTAATCATTGTGCTCCTGATCATACTCCTGTGATGTGTGGTTTTATTCGTTTCGTAGGATGCGCATCATTTTAAGGGCACTTCTATTAACCTCCGAAATAGACCAAGGGTCAATAAAACCAAGCAAGACGAGGCATTTCGAATGAACCTAGCCATAGCTAAGTGATTGAGAAATAACGAAGTATTGCGAAGGTTTTATTAACCAAAAATCCTGAAAGGATTTGCTTGGTCATTGAGTGGGGTTGATAGAGGTGCCCTTAAGCATATTCTTTTGCAGAGATGACTGTGCATGTAGCCTTAATGGCTGTATGACGACGCGAATGATCCGCCAAGATTCTACATGAAAGCCATTAATATTTTCTCATCAGAGACTGGATCATTCAGATCAGTTTTCTGAAAATATGATTGGCTGGGTGCATTTGCCATACTCTAAAAAGTTATGATTGGCCATGCAGTTCAATTAAAAGTGTCCATGGGCTTTGGCAAAATCAAGTGCCCGTTTACACTCTTTTTTCAATTAATTTGAAGTAATACACCATGATAAAATCATTTGTTATTATCAGCTCGATGTGTTTGTTCTGTGGAACATTCCTTCATGCTCAAAGTTCCAGCTCATACCCGCGTGAAGTTATTCAGATCGGGGCGAAAGTCGGAATGAATTATTCGAATGTCTGGGATGAGCGTGGACAGGAATTTAATGCGGACCCCAAATTCGGATTCGCTGGAGGAGTCTTCCTGGGTGTACCGATCGGAAAATTTCTAGGGATCCAGCCTGAAGTTTTACTTTCCCAAAAAGGTTGGAAAGGATCTGGCGTTTTATTGGGAACCGCTTATTCGTTAAAGAGAACGACAACCTACCTGGATATTCCCCTGCAATTGCAAGTGAAACCATCTGATTTTCTAACCGTCCTCGCCGGACCTCAATACTCCTATCTTCTCCATATGAAGGATGTGTATACACTCGGATCAAACAGCTTTGAGCAGGAGGAAGAATTCAAGAACGATAACGTTCGCAAAAATATCCTGGGTTTTGTTGCCGGGGCAGACGTTATTTATTCACATGTGGTAGTTTCAGGCAGATTCGGTTGGGATTTTCAAACGAATAATGGCGATGGAACTTCCAATACACCTCGCTACAAGAACCGATGGTTTCAGGTGACCGTTGGACTTAAAATTTAGCAAAGGGACGCATTGGATCTTCCGCTCAAGAATATTGAGTGGCGCGGATTGCAGTCTTCATTTCTCCTGATATCAGGATATCGCGTTGAGCGGTCAGGTAACCAAAGCGTGTTTGGTTTGAATGCCTGATCGCTCAATGCGTTTTTTTTGATACCCTTATTCTCTGATTCTTCTGACCACTGAAAACTGAATATCTGTATTCAAATGGCTCTGGTCCCTTCCATTGGATGCTGCAATCGTTGGGTTCCAGGGCAGGTGGGTCTCCAGCAGGTCTCTGATCCGTTTTCTACAGAGAGCGGAACCATTACTAGTCAGTAACTCCTTCCGTACTGTATCTGTGCCGTATCTGTACTTCAGTACTGCACCTCCTATATACCCCTTGTACTTCCCGAGTACTTCTGTTGTACTGCTGTTGTACTTCCATCGTACTCCTATTGTACTCCTGACGTACTCCTATAGTACTCTAAACGTACACTCATTGTACACTCATCGTACATTAATCGTACTCTAAAAGCGGGTGTACTCTCCTCGGTTTGACAGAAGAAATGAAGTCGAAATATTGGTTGTAAGGGGACGGGCAGGGACTAGTCGAGGGGGCCGACTTCCTGACGATCGATCTTGAGGTAGGCACAGAATTCACCGATGGTGACGGGCTGGAAACGGGCCTTTTTATGCTCGCGTTTAATATTGGTAATGATTCGCTGAGCAGGACGCGTGGATTTTCCAGTAATACGCATGACGTCCTTTACGGTGATGGTAATACGGCCATTTTTCATAGCATAAGCTTTGATGAGGAAATACAAGGTCACACCCGAGAGTGTGACCTTCTGTCAACATTTCAACGTTGTGTTTTCCAAATCAAAGCCAGCTGTTATAGGATAAATTCGTGCAGATGGCCTTAAGGAGCAGATGTCTGGTGATCAATTCTCTTTTGAGATGAAGGTTTTCTGATTCCAGACCAATGCAAAACGACTGTACAAGATGGAATAGTGTATAAAATCACCATAAAAACGGAAAATTCCTTCTTCCTGTACCGTCAATTTGTGTCAAAAACGACCGTTTATACCCCTGATATGCGGGTATGTGTCATGATCGGTCAATATGTGTCAAAAGCGACTACTGCGTTGGTAATCAATAGGATGTGAAGAAAGTCTGCCGTTATATTTGGGCATGGATATCCAAAAGCGCGCAAATCTGGAATCCTTATTTCTTCACTATTAAAAAATTTGCATTATGGCAAAGTTCAAAAGTTTGTTCAAGGTGAAAGGAAGCCTTGACGATGTCAGTTTTTACAAAACCCGCAACGGGCACCAGGCCCGGTTGAAAGGCGGGGTGGAAAGCGATCGTATCGCCACCGATCCGGCGTTCAAGCGGACCCGGGAGAATGCGGCGGAGTTTGCTGCGGTAGCTGCCAGTAAGAAGTTGTTGCGTCTAGCGTTGCGATCAGTGATCAAGGGGATCCGTGACGGTGGTATGAACAACCGGTTGTCGAGGGTGCTGCACCAGGTGAAGCGGTTGGATCTGACCTCTGACCGTGGCCAGCGTACGGTGGCGATCGGTCTGGAGAGTGAAGACGGGCGGGAGGCCCTGAGCGGTTTCTCGTTCAATGACCAGGCTCCGTTGGATGTCGTATTGGCGGTGGTACCTGTGGTGGACCTGGCCACTGGCGTGGTGACACTCCCGAAGCTGAACCCTGCTGAGGATCTGTTCATTCCTGCGGGGGCAACACACTTCCTGGTGGGAATGGCATGGGCCAAGGTGGATTTCCACACGGGCAAGTTTGACACGGTGGTGACCGAACTGCCCCTGGCACCGTTGGATCAGCCCGAGCAGGACATCGTGCTGACCCCCTCCTCTACACCTGCAGGCGAAGGCCGGGATCTCTTCGCGTTGAAGGTGGTGTTTTACCAGTACATGAACGGTAAGATGTATGATCTTACCGTGGGCACTGCAACGTCCAGTGCCATCATCGGCGTCGCCTGAGGCGAAGCTGAGTAGCCAGTGAGAGCTTTTTCTCTCTGGCGGATGTACCACCCCACCGGCACAAATGGCCTACTGACCCTCGACGGGAAGCTGCTCTGTCATACGATCGAGCTTCCATGGCGAGACAATCAGCGGAATGTGTCCTGCATTCCGGAAGGCCGTTACATGCCAGCCTTGCGCTGGAACCGCCGGTGGGGTTGGCACTTCCAGATCCCCCATGTGCCCGCACGGGACGCCATCCTCATCCATCCTGCCAATGATGCCCTTCGCGAACTGCGGGGCTGCATCGCTCCGGTCATGGTCCTCACGGGACCGGGCCAGGGCTTGCGCTCCAGAGAAGCGATGGGTGTCTTGCAGGAGACTATGGGTGCGGTGTTGCGCTCCGGAACGGCGATTGAATTGATTGTTCACTCTTAGGGCACATCTATCAACCCCACTCAATGGCCAAGCAATGATTTTTAATCATCTATCCAAATAAGACCTGCGCGATTCATCGTTGTTTCTCAGTCACATAGCTTTGGCTATTCTCCTTCGAAACGCCTTGTCTCGCTTGATCTTCCTTGGATTTGGCCTATTTCGGAGGTTAATGGAGGTGCCCAAAAATCTAATGATGTATGAATCATATGCAAAATGGAACGTTGCCACCGCTCAAGGGCAGCGACAAGTTGAATCTGGTGGAGCGGGTGAAAGCTCCGACGCCGAAGTTCTTCCGGGTGCTGCGCAGCATCGGGATCACGATAGCGGCGGTGGGCGGTGCGATCCTGGCTGCCCCCGTTGCCCTTCCGGCGATCGTGGTGAATATCGCGGGTTATCTGGCTTTGGCTGGCACCGTAGCCACCACGGTCAGTCAGGTGACAGTCGCCGGAGAGTGATGTCGGTCCTCTCCCCCAGTTGGACGGCCTTCCTCAGTGGCAGCCTGCTGGCCCAGTTCACCTTGTGGCTGACGGGCGACCTGGTGAATACGGCCTTGACTGGCTTTGTGGGGGCGTTTGCCAGTTATCTGGGACTGGCGTTGGGGAAGCGGATCGTGTCTTCCAAGCGCAAGGATAAGCGATAGAAGACCATTCATCCCTCCCGTCACGGTGGGCAGGCATTCCTACCAACTGTCTTCTCTGAAGTGCAGTACATCAATGGACTACTCGTCCTATCCTCCTGGTAGCGAGCTGGGAGCAGAGAGGCGCCAAAGAGCTGAGAGGCTGGCGCCTCTCTTTTTTTGAGGTGTGGGGTGGTTCTATTGATAAAAAGGTAATAAATTGGAGGAGATATAGATGAAACAGCTTTTTAAGACAACATACATCGAGTGTCACTGACTACAAGCGGTTATAAGTGTTTGTAAATCGAGATATCAGACTTAGAGTTGGGAATATAAGTTAGATAGCTGCAATTAATACCATACCGACACTTCCCGTAAACTGGAAACATTGATTTAAAATATTCCAATATTTGGCAACTTATTGCATATATTTGCGTTATGACTGTTGTTGAAGTTTTAACAGGGGAAATTTACCTGGTAGAGGTTTTGCCAGTTGAGGATACAGATTACAATTCATTGTCAAAAACCAGGTATTTTTTTAACTGGAAAGAAGAAAGGACAGAAGAGGTATACAAGTTGGTAATGAAAGGACAGAATGATATATTAGGCCACAGCTGTCCAAAACGTTTTAACTTCCCAAATATAGGCATTGATAACCAATTGGTTATAGCCTAAAACAGTACCATTTTCAAAACAACCCTACCCATTTAGAACAGGGTTAAAAGTTCGGGTGGCGGCTTATTGGAT
>JAIPBE010000088.1 GCA_021738725.1 Saprospiraceae bacterium
AGCCAGAAATGAAATCCTGACATCAAGATTTTAGCAGGAAACCATGCATAAAAAACTGAGTTAACTACATCGTTTGTTTCATAGGAACCCATATATTATTAAAAGGCAACTTTTGGGTGTCCCAATGCGGAAGTCAGGAAAAGGGGGCTGTCTCATCGACAGCCCCCTTTTAATATGCCAGGTCCAGACCGGTCATTCGGACGAATGGTCTTCCTGACTATCTGAATATTTCGGGATCTCCCTCTTCAGGAAGATAAAGCCGTTCTTTCGTCCGATCTCCCGGATATCCGGATACTGGACAAACCGATCTTCCTTCCCGAGACGGGTCACAAAATAGGTCGGCTTGTCGATGGGGCCAGAGAGCAGCCATTCCTGGTCATAGGAAGAAGCATTGGTGACCGGTACTTTCCGGGTGTAGAACAGATGCGCATAACTCTTGTATCCGACAGGCTGTACATAGCAATCCTCGCCTTGACGTGCTTCGTAGAATTCGATGGCGGCGCGCTGTGAGTAGCCTTCAATATTGCGTACCGAGGTAACCAGCGTCATCATCACAAATATGGCTGTTCCGACAAAGAGGATGATCACACCTATCCGGGCATCCTTTCTGCGAAAGGCACGGATACTGGATACCAGGATCGCCAGGAGCCAAACGCCCACCAGCGCTTCCCAACCCGACCAGGTGACATCCGCATCCAGATTGGCCACACCGAATGGATCACTTGCCAGGAGGGGACGAAGCACCTCCGGGTGCATACCTAGCCACGGGAGCGCTAATGTCACCAACACATAGAGGCCACCCACGCCGATCAATCCGGCGGGCAACCAGCCTCTCCAGGCCAGGCGTTCCTCATAGAGCTGATTCATGACCACGGCCGCCAGATAGGTCATGGGGAAATAACACATGGATGAGTAGTGGACGATCTTGGACTGGACAATAGAAAAGAGGATCAGGACCACCCAGAACAGGATCTTCATCCACAACTTGAAATCCTTCCGAATGTCGTTTTCTTCCTCGGGCATCCTGAAGAAAGCCCGTATTGCGAAGATCGATGCCGGGAAGACCCCCACCAGCAACACCGCAAAATGATAGCCCGGGAATCCACTGTGACCAGCGTCCGGGGTGCTGAAGAGTCGGTACTGATATTTATTGAATTCGACAATGAACCACGGACCGTTCTTCAGGGTCTCCAGCCCGTACCAGATCAACATGACTGCCACAGCACACAGGGTGTACAGCAACCAATGCCCTGGATGCGTATACCAGCGAAATCGCTTGATCACCCAGTACACGCCGATACACAGAGCGGCGATGAGAAAGGCGACCGGCCCCTTGGTCAGGATCCCCAGGCCAATGGCCAGGCCGCCGAGTATGAGATAAGTCCATGCCGATCGGGAGAGGGTGATCCCGGCTTTGCCATCCCGCTTCCAGTAAAAGAGGATGAAGCCATACAACCCGAGAAAAATGAAGAAGTTGAACCACGGATCGATGATGCCTGATTTGGCATACAAGAGAGGAAGGACACTTCCAAACCATGCGGCCGCCCAGAGCAAACCGAATCGGGGATGATAGAGACGAGACCCGATGAGATAAACCAGGATGAGGCTGAGGATGCCATTGATGGTATTCGGAAGGCGGGCTGCAAATTCACCGATACCGAGGAGCGTCATACAGGTGGACTGCAACCAGAAAAACAAGGGCGGTTTTTCCCAGAATGGTTGAAAATTGACATAGACCCGCAGATAATCCTTCAGTAGCAACATCTCCCTGCTGATCTCCGCAAAGTTGATCTCGTCCCAGTCGAACAGGTGTACTCCTCCGAGAAAGGGGATGTAAAAAAGTCCCCCGGCCAGGATCAGGAGAAGAATATGATTTCGTTTTGCCGACATGGATTACTTTTCGTTTTTATTCCTGGAAAACATACCGAGCACCTTGCTGACAAAGTCATCATTGATACCCAGGATCCCTTTCAGGCCATTATACACGGCCACGGCTTGTTTGTCTGCCCAGATGAACAGACCTTTGAGTCCATCCCCGGGACGGGCCCGGTAATTCGTCGCCCGCTTGGAGGGAGCAGAGGTTTCTTCTGTAAAGTAGTAGAGAGCGATCGATTTTCGAGTCACATCCTCCGGACACTGGATGGGATCCGGAAATCCGTGATAGGAATCCTCATCCGTGTTGAAGACGACCACCCGGTTGAACAGAGGGAGGATCTTCTTGCCACATTGACTCATATCCCGCTCCCACAATTCCAGGGCACCTCCCCAGGATGCCTCCCATCCCTCATTCAGGTAGAGGAGTAGATTGACCCGGCGGCGCCACAATCGTTTGTGCGGATGAACCGTAAAGTCGGCATGCACATTCAAATGGCCTCCCCGCCGGCTCTGGTGCAGGCCACCTCCTTCCAGGCTCGGGTCAGCCAGCAATCCGGGAATGCCGGTCATTTGGCTGATCAGGGCGACAAATTCCGTGGTGTTCAGATTCAGGATCAGATCTCGCAGTGGAGCTGGTAACAGGTCCATCTTGTTGAGGCCGTGTTTGCGTTCATTCACATGGACATAGTGGATCCAACCGGCATCCTGTATCGCAGGAAAGGCCTCCATAGACTGGCGGGCAATCTCCTGAGACAGGAAGTCGTTGATCTCCGTATGCGGATAGGGGCGGGCGGATTGATAGGCATCTGCCAGTCCGGGCAGGAGCTCGCGCAATCGGTCCAATTCGAGGAGGTGGGGTGTGGTGGTAATAGGCAAAACGCAGAAAATTGGTTGCAAAGGTAGGGAGAAAGCATGGGCTGTCCGGGTGAAATCTTGCGTCTCAAGGGTCTGTTCCGGGTAGCGAGAACGGCTTTTTATACAGCTTGTGTAAAATCATTCTAAATAAATGGCACTGAATTTCGGTTCTCGCAACGCGAGATGTAAGTTTGCCTACGCAATCCTCCAACGATGTATTTGCTTGCTTTGACCATTCTGAACAAACCACGACCCGTGTCGCATCAGCGCGTAGAGGTATGCAGTTTCAAGAAGAAGTGTTGCAAGAAATACAAGGATGGAAAGGCCTGTAAGCGGTGTCCGGTTTTGCGAAAGAGGGGTTGATCCAGGAGCGTCATCCCACCGTAGACCATTGACTTTCCTGCAGGATTGCCATAACTTCACTGATTCATCTGACCAATCCCCTCCCTATGAAGATCCTTTCCATTCTGACTGTTATTTCCAGTTTTCTCTTGATGCCGCTGTTTCTGAGCGCTCAATGCCTGCCCACCGGAAGCGATATCGAAGGCCCTTATTATGTTACGGGAGTACCGGAGACAGATTCCATCATTGCCCCGGTCCTCCAGTCCAATGCCCAGAAGATCTGGGTGAGAGGGACGGTCTATTTTTACGGTTGTGAGGTCCCGGTTCCCAATCCCGTGCTGGACATCTGGCACCCCGATGAAAATGGCGACTATTCCAATGTAGAGGGCAATCCGGACGACTTCGCCTATCGGGCCCGCGTGCAGGGGAATGCAGATGGAGAGTACAGCTACTACAGTATTTTGCCCGGTTTATATCCAGGCAGGCCAAAACATACCCACTTTAAGGTTTGGGTTAATGATACCTTGAAGCTGACCTCGCAAATGTATTTTGCCGGTGATTCGCTGAATGCACAGGATCCCTGGGCCTCCAAAGCCGAACCCAATCGGGTGGTCGAGCTGGATACCCTGCCCAATGGCGATCTGGAAGCGCATTTTGATATTTATACCAATGATTCACCCTGGACCCATACGGCTGATCCACAAGCACCGCAATGGAGCTCACTGGCAGTCTATCCAAATCCGTTGGATCGATCTGGGATACTCTACCTCCCCGAAGCATTATCGATCACACTGACCGACATTGCCGGGCGGGTCTGGCTTCGCCAGGATGGAGTGGATCGATTGGAATTGAGGGAATTTCCTCCCGGCATATATCAGTTGACCACTACAGATGGCCGGGCGGCCCGAGTGCTTGTTCCAGCAAAGTGATCCGATCGGTAGTTCTTATCTTGGGACAAATCACAGTCGGATGCGTACCCTCCATGTTTTTCTCCTCTTGCTTGTATTATCAGTCGTCTCTTGCACGTCCGATCTGGAGCGAGCAGAACAGATCGCCGGAGAGTGGCAGGGTGTGCGCTGGGTCACCGAAGGTCAACCCGTTACAGATGACCCTTCCAAGGTGATTTTCATCTTCCATTTGCCCGATCAATATGCGGCCATTTTTGGCTCCCAGGACGAAAAAGGCACCTTCAGGGTCAATGACGGACGGTTGTACACCCAGTCGGACGCCGAAGGGGCAGCCCCGATGATGGTGCGCTTTGAACGCCCCCAGCAGGATACGCTCACCCTGAAAATGAATCGGGGCGGTCGGGTGGAGACCCTCGTGCTTGGCCGACGGAAGTGATCGCCATATCTTCTGGGTACATTTTGTCCAAATGTGAACTCCCATCTAAACGTTGCATTGTTTAACGTTCAAAGGGTAGCTGACGCTACCCCAGTTCAAGGCCTGTCCGCCTACTGGCTGATTTAACGTCTAGTCCATTAAACATTGAACCGAGGGCCGACTTGTCGGCGCTCCTTGAACGTTGAACAGCCAGACCCAAAAAGATATATGACCAAGCGCGAAGCAACCAGGAACTTGGAACAGATCTTCCCGCCAGGGAAGATCGCAGGAACGCAGGAACCAGATTCGCCATCGAGAATGCGGTGAGACACCGCAGACATAAAAGGTTCGGGTGAGACACCCAAACCAACCCATTTTTTTATTACACAGCACTACCGAAAAATCGACTTACTCGCCTGCCGGTCATCTCATACAACATGACTGCTAAGATCGAACTCAAACACTTGGGAAAGATGCGTAAACGCGTGATCGTTCAACGTTCAAAGGGTAGCTGACGCCACCCAGTTTAAAGCCTGTCCGCCTACTGGCTGATTCAACGTCTATTACGTTGAACCTTGAACCGAGGGTCGACTTGTCGGCCCTCCTTGAACATTGAACAGCCAAGCACTTAAAATCAACTGTTCAAACAGGTGCCAATAGCCTACCACTTTCTACTTTCGAACAGACATCACTCGTATAGTTGATCCTGGTCACCAGCCAGAAGGGACATCTGACCGAATTTTATTCGGTTAAACCAAACCCCATACTTTATGCCGGTCTATCATCGCCAGGGACAGATCCCGCACAAGCGCCATATTCAGTTTCGTCAGTCCAACGGTGGTCTCTACCACGAAGAGCTGGTAGGAACCCAGGGATTCAGTGGCGTGTCCGCCCTGGTCTATCATCTGCATCCACCGACCATTGTCAAAGAGAAAAGAGCGCCTTACAGCATCGCTCCTGAAATAGCCATCAGCGAGAATTTGCAAGCCCTCAGTTTCAAGGGTTTCGAATTACCTCCGACCGATCATTATCTGGAAAGCCGTACCGCCCTCTTTGTCAACAACGACCTGACCGTGGGTCTGGCGGCGCCAAAAGCATCCATGACCAACGATTTTTTCAAGAATGCAGATGCCGATGAGATGATCTTCATTCATCAAGGCTCCGGGACCCTGTCCACCATGTATGGCCGTCTGAATTTTACCTATGGCGATTACCTGGTCATCCCCCGGGGGACCATCTACCAGATCCGGTTCGATAGTCCGGAAAACCGACTGCTCTACATCGAGTCCTATAGTCCGATCCGTTTCCCGGCTCGGTATCGCAACCAGTCCGGACAGCTGCTGGAGCACTCTCCATTCTGTGAACGTGATGTCCGCCTGCCTCAGAATTTGGAAACACATGCGGAACGAGGCGATTTTAAAGTGTTGATCAAAAAACAGAATCGGATCTATCCATACATCTATGGTACACATCCATTTGATGTAGTGGGATGGGATGGATTCCACTATCCCTATGCCATGTCCATTTTTGATTTCGAACCCCTGACCGGGCGGATCCATATGCCCCCTCCCATCCATCAGCAATTCGAAGCCGATCAGTTTGTGGTGTGCTCCTTTGTTCCTCGATTGTATGATTATCATCCACAAGCGATTCCGGCACCTTACCACCACAGTAATATTGACTCGGATGAGATCCTCTATTATGTCGATGGTGATTTTATGAGCCGGAACAATATTTCCAAAGGCCAATTGACCCTGCATCCTGCCGGTCTGCCCCACGGCCCACATCCCGGTGCGATCGAACGCAGTATCGGACAGAAATCTACCGAAGAACTGGCGGTTATGATCGATCCCTTCCGGCCGATGCAGATCACCAAAGCGGCCATGCAACTGGATGTAGAAGACTACTACAAGTCGTGGATCGATCACCTTCAACCCACCTCTTAACTTCCTCAGCTCATAACCTCACAACCTCCTCACCTCATAACCTTATAATAATGGCCACTTTAACTGGAATCAAAGACTACCAATACGGTCTGGAAAAGATTTTCCCACAGGCAGATGACTTCCTCCCTCTCCTGGGTACGGATTATGTTGAATTGTATGTAGGAAATGCCAAGCAGGCCGCGCATTATTACAAGACTGCTTTTGGGTTCCAGTCTCTGGCATATGCCGGTCTGGAAACAGGTGTCCGCGATCGGGTATCCTACGTTGTGCAACAGGGGAAGATCAAACTGGTTCTCACTACGCCGTTGCGTTCGGACTCCTCCATTTCCGATCACATAAAAAAACACGGCGATGGAGTGAAAGTGATCGCCTTGTGGGTAGACGATTCCCGGGCTGCTTTTGAGGAGACCACCAATCGAGGTGCCCAGCCATTTATGGAGCCAACGGTCGAAAAAGATGCGCAGGGGGAGGTCGTCCGCTCGGGGATTCATACCTATGGAGATACGGTCCATGTCTTTGTGGAACGAAAAAAATATCAGGGCGTTTTTCTACCTGGTTTTGTCGCGTGGAAATCGGATTACAATCCAACCGCCATTGGTCTGGAATATATCGATCATATGGTCGGCAATGTCGACTGGAATGAGATGAACGTTTGGGCAAAATTCTATCAGGAGGTGATGGGCTTCGCCAATTTAATTTCCTTTGATGACAAGGATATTTCGACGGAATACTCTGCCTTGATGTCCAAGGTGATGACCAATGGAAATGGACGAATTAAATTTCCGATTAATGAACCTGCAAATGGCAAGAAAAAATCCCAGATCGAAGAGTACATCGATTTCTATGAAGGAGCGGGATGTCAGCATATCGCTGTCGCCACCAAAGATATCGTGCACACGGTCGGTGAAATGAGGAAGAGGGGTGTCGAATTTCTGCATGTTCCGGGAACGTATTATGACACGGTCATGGACAGGGTCGGGCAGATCGATGAAGATATCAAGGCCTTGAAGGAATTGGGCATTATGGTCGACCGCGATGAAGAAGGGTATCTACTACAGATATTCACCAAGCCGGTGGAGGACCGGCCAACCATGTTTTTTGAGATCATCCAAAGAAAGGGTGCGATGAGTTTTGGCAAGGGAAATTTCAAGGCTTTATTTGAATCCATCGAAGACGAACAACGCCGACGCGGCACCCTCTGATATGAAGCATCAAACAATAATTGAACCCTTTCGGATCAAGGTGGTCGAACCGATCCGCATGAGTACGGAGCACGAGCGGCAAGAGCATTTAAAAAATGCATTTTGCAATCCGTTTCTCCTGCATTCCTCCGATGTGATCATCGATCTGCTGACCGATAGTGGTACATCGGCGATGAGTGCCGAGCAATGGGCGGGCATCATGCGTGGGGATGAAAGTTATGCTGGTGCGAGTAGCTGGTTTCGGCTGGAGAAAGTGATTCAGGATCTGACCGGTTGTGAATATATCCTGCCCACCCACCAAGGGCGAGCAGCAGAACATCTCCTGTACACCCGTTTGGGTGGAGAGGGAAAAGTCTTTTTTTCTAACACCCTGTTTGATACCACCCGGGCCAACATTGAATTTTCCGGAGCCACAGGAATAGATCTGCCCGTTCCGGAAAACAAGGATACCCAGAGCTATTTTCCGTTCAAGGGGAATATGGATGTCGAGCGGCTGAAAGCCGGCATTGCCGAATATGGAGCAGACCATGTGGCTGCGGTGGTCTTGACCGTAACCAACAACAGTGGAGGAGGTCAACCTGTCAGCCTGACCAATGCCAAGGCAGTTGCTGATGTCTGCAAGCAACATGGGATCATGTTCTTGCTGGATGCCTGCCGGGTGGCGGAGAATGCCTACTTCATTCAACATCGCGAACCGGGGAATGAGGAAAAATCCTATCGGGATATCGCCCGGGAAATGTTTGCTCTGTCCGACGGTGCGATCATGAGTGCCAAAAAGGATGGTCTCGTGAACATGGGAGGATTTCTGGCTCTGCGCGATCTGGAATTGGCCCGGGCCTGTCGGACTGTGTTGATCATCACCGAAGGGTATTCCACCTATGGTGGTTTGTCCGGTCGGGATATGGAAGCCATCGCCACTGGACTGGAGGAAGTCTTTGATCCCGATTATCTGCACTATCGGATCAGCAGTACGGGCTACCTGGGCGAGAAGTTGACCGCCCTGGGCATTCCTCTTCTGCAGCCCCCGGGTGGGCATGCCGTGTATATCGATGCCAAATTATTGTACCCGCATATTCCGGTCGAGCAATATCCCGGACAGGCACTGGTATGCGAATTATACCGCCTGGGCGGAATCCGTTCCTGTGAGATCGGGTCTGTTATGTTTGGCAAGTATGCGGAGGATGGCAGCCTTGTTTCGGCACAGATGGAGTTGGTCCGATTGGCCATCCCTCGGAGGGTGTACACCCAGAGCCATCTCGATTACGTGATCGAAACCTTTGGCGAGATCCTGGAGCAAGCCGACCAGGTGAGCGGGTATCGCATCGATTGGGAACCGCCATTCTTACGGCATTTTACAGCACGGTTCAGTCCGCTCTGACCGTGGAATTCAAAAGTTTTCTTATAGTCATTTCGAAAAGGGCATTCCTGAAAGCAGGGTGCCTTTTTTCAGAATGGTGGTTTCGTTCCCCATATTTTAACTCTTAAGGCCTCAATCTGGAAATGGATCAGGCCCATTAGATAGATGAGTATAATAGTGAAATTTGCCACTTGTCCGACAAAAGCGGGGCCTCGGGTGCCAACATACGGCTGCCTTGACCGTTATATCGGCAGCAATCTCTATTTTCGGTCTATGGTGGCAAATCGTCTGATCCTTTTCTTTCTTGTGGTACTTCCATTCAGCCTCTGGGCCACCCACAACCGGGCAGGCGAGATCACCGTCGAACAGATCGGGAATTGCAGCGAGCTCACCCTGCGTGTGACCGTCACGACCTATACCAAGGCGTCCAGTGTCGCCGCCGACCGGGACAGCGTAGAGGTCTCCTGGGGGGATGGCACCAAGCAATGGCTCTATCGGACCAATGGCCCGAACGGCCCGGGCGGGATCCCATTTGGTGAAGTGCTGGCCAATGATATCAAGAAGAACCTGTATGTCGGCATCCATGTATATCCGGCCCGGGCAACCTACCGGATCAGCATGAACGATCCCAACAGGATCGATGATATCCTCAACGTCAATTACCCGAATTCAGTTAGCATTCCGTTCTATATCGAGACGATCTACACCTTTCTGAATCCTCAGTTTCAGGGATGTAATAGCACGCCGGTCCTACTGCAACCTCCGATCGATTTCGGTTGTGTCGGTCGCACATTTGTCCACAATCCGAACGCTTCAGATCCGGATAAGGACAGTCTCTCCTATCATCTGATCGTACCACTTCAGAAGCAGGGAACGGTGGTGCCAAAATATCAATACCCCAACCAGATCGGATCGGGCGGGCCCAATACGCTCACCCTGAATCCCGTGACGGGCGAATTGCGATGGGAGACCCCCCTGGTGGCCGGCGAGTATAATATCGCCATGATCATTGTCGAATATCGAAACGGCGTCGCTCTGGATACCATTATCCGGGATATGCAGGTCCTGGTCAAAGACTGTAACAACAATCCCCCCGTCATCCAGACGCTGGAAGAGATCTGTGTGATCGCCGGTGACACCCTCGATCTGGATGTGCTGGCAACCGATATCGACGCGGGGCAGCTGGTGTTGTTGTCGGCATTAGGTGGACCCTTTATCGATCCGTTCTCGCCCGCACAATTCTTTGCACCACCCACTCCCGTTACCCCGCCGGTTTCAGGTACTTTTTTCTGGCCGACCGTATGCGAACAGATCTCCAAGCAACCTTATTCGGTGGTATTTAAGGCGGTAGATAATGATATGACTTCGCCTCTGGCAGACCTGCACACGCTGTTGATCAAAGTGGTAGGGCCCCCTCCCCTGGATGTAAAGGCCAGTCCGGGTAAGGATACAGTCAGTGTGACCTGGGAGAGTCCCTACAAATGTCAGGATGCGGCAAATGAGTTTTTCAGGGGATTTTCAGTGTGGCGGAAGATCGGCAGCAACCCGTTTGCCATCGATACCTGTACGCCTGGACTGTCCGGAAAAGGATATACACGCATCGCCTTCAAACAAAAGACGCTGGTCAATGGCCGCTATGCGTATGTAGATACAGATGTAGAGGCAGGACGAACGTATTGCTATCGGATCGTCGCCGATTTTGCTCGCCTCTCCTCTGCAGGCAATCCATTCAACCAGGTTGAAAGTCTCCCCTCTCAGGAGGTGTGTGTGCAATTGAGTAGAAATCTTCCCTTGCTGACCACAGTCAGTGTAGAGTCGACAGACCTCGCCACAGGTGAGATGGAAATTGTGTGGAGCAAGCCGCGTATTCCGGATCTGGACACATTGCTCTATCCAGGCCCCTATCGGTATCGTTTGCTACGATCTCCGGGAATAGGTAAAACAAATTGGACGCCTGTACCCGGTGGTGACTTCAGTGCACCAACCTATTCCACAGCCAATGATACAGCAGTGCGATTTGATACCCCACTCGATACACGAACATCACCTTATACTTATCAAATTGAATTTTACACAGGCCCAGTAGTTGAATTGCTGGGTGCGTCCGCAGCGGCATCTTCCATTTTTTTGACCGTGGCTTCCACTGATCAACGCAATGTGCTTACCTGGGAAGAAGAAGTGCCCTGGATCAACTATCAATACCAGGTGGAAAGGCTGAACACCGTATCCGCTATATGGGAGCCACTGGCCGTCACCACTACTCCAGAGTATATGGACCTCGGCTTGATCAATGGAGAAGAATATTGTTATCGAATCCGATCATTCGGCGATTACGGGATCGACAATTTGCCCGACACACTGATCAATCTCTCCCAGGAGGCCTGTGGGATTCCCCTGGATACAGTTCCGCCTTGTCCGCCCTTCCTGTCTGTCAGCAATGTTTGTGACAGCATCTTTGAAGGGCCGTTTCCTGATATTCTCGAGAATGAGTTGACCTGGATCAGTCCGTTATCGATTTGTCCCGGGCTATCGGATGTCGCGGGTTACCAGATCTATTTTCGACCGCCGGGTGCAGATCAAAGCACCCTGATCGACGAGCTCTTTTCAGCGGAGGATACCACCGAGATCCATCAACCTGATATCGGACTGGCCGGATGTTATTTTGTGGTAGCATATGACTCTTTGGGCAATGTTTCCGCACCCAGTAATATCGTCTGTGTCGACAATTGTCCGGATTATCAACTGCCCAACACGTTTACGCCGAATGGGGATAATCAGAATGATCTGTTCAAGCCATATCCGTATCGATTTATTGAGCAGATCGACCTGAAGATATTTAATCGATGGGGTAGCCTGGTATATGAAACCACCGATCCGGATATTCTCTGGGATGGACGAGATCAGTCGGGTAAGGACTGTGTAGACGGCACCTATTTTTATGTGTGCAAGGTTTTTGAACAACGTGTGCAGGGTATCGTGCCTGCGCAGAATTTATTGGAGGGATATATCCAGATCCTCCGACCTTAATCGGACGATCTCTATCGAACGTCATAGAAGGAATTTGCCTGCTGCAGGATAAATCAGAAAAATCATGTTCACTGGAATTATTGAATGTATCGGTCGGGTTGAGGCTGTCGAAAAAGAAGGAACGAACGTTCATTTGTGGGTGAGCTCGGTGATTTCGGATGAACTGAAGATCGATCAGAGTATTGCCCATGACGGGGTTTGTCTGACGGTGACAAAGATCAGACCTGGACAGCATGCCGTCACCCTGGTTGCCGAAAGTCTGGAGCGCAGTCATTTTCGAAATATTGCAGTAGGGAAACCTGTCAATCTGGAAAGGGCCGTTTCCCTGCAACATCGATTGGATGGGCATCTGGTCCAGGGCCATGTAGATGGCGTGATGACGTGCACCCACCGCGAAGACCGGGACGGCAGTTGGTGGTTTACCTTTCAGTTTGATCCGGCTTCTGCGCATTTGTTGATCGACAAGGGTTCGGTCTGTATTAACGGGGTCAGCCTCACCGTGATCAAGCCCAACCGGGAATCTTTTTCTGTGACGATCATTCCATACACGATCGATCACACCACCTTTGGCACCCTCTTGCCCGGTGACCTTTGCAATGTCGAATTCGACCTGGTTGCCAAATATCTGGCCCGCTGGCGGGAGTTGGGGTGATCTCCTTTCCTCTGGTTTTGATCGATCAATAATGACATTAATTGTTCTCTGCGAGCTTCAGGTCGACTGATTTTATACTGTGGAAAAGCAGACCTGTCCAAAACGTTTTTCTAGCCTGAGGGTGTAAAAGTTGGACATGGCCAGGTATCGCTACCTTAGGATTACCATAGTCCTAATCAGCCATGTCCACATCAAATTTATCCCTATTCTCGCAGATCACAAGTCTT
>JAIPBE010000089.1 GCA_021738725.1 Saprospiraceae bacterium
CGTTGCTAAGGTAGCTTGCTATCGCGCTTTATGATTCCTGGTTCCTGCGTTCCTGGTTCCTTGTTGATTTCGGGTTTAGCTCCAGCGTTGAACGCTTGGGGTCCGCCTTCGAAGGCATCTTTAATTGTGATATAGATAGGCTATTTCATTTTCGAAATGACTCAATAACGAAATCCTGACTGCCGTAGGCAGTAACCCAATAACTCATTTGATTCGTGTGGAAGTCAACTCCGTATTCCGATCAGGCAGGTAAAGGGTAAAAGGTAAAGGGGCCACCAGCCTATGCCATCGTTGCTAAGGTAGCTTGCTATCGCGCTTTATGATTCCTGGTTCCTGCGTTCCTGGTTCCTTGTTGATTTTGGGTTTAGCTCCAGCGTTGAACGCTTGGGGTCCGCCTTCGAAGGCATCTTTAATTGTGATATAGATAGACTATTTCATTTTCGAAATAACTCAATAACTCAATAACGCCTTAACTCAAAACCTCCCTCCTACGCCAAGGCTTCGGCGGGCAAAGCATAACCTCCTCCACTCCGTCACTCCTCCACTTTCTTCTCCACACTGCGAAGGCGCTTTTCCAGATCGGGAAGAGTCTTGAACACAGCGTAGGAACGGACATAATTGCCATAGGGGATGGCAGGGGAGCCATATACGGCTTGCCCTTTTTCTTTGATCGCTCCGGCCACACCACTTTGGGCCTGGATCTTCGTTCCCTCTGCGATCTGAATGTGTCCGACAATGCCCACCTGTCCGCCGATCTGGCTGTGGGCGCCAATGTGGGTGCTGCCGGCGATACCGGCCTGGGCGGCAATGACTGTGTGCGCTCCGATCCGGACATTGTGGGCGATCTGGATCAGATTGTCCAGCTTAGCGCCCGTTTCGATCACGGTGGATCCCATGGTTGCCCGGTCGATCACACAATTGGCTCCAATCTCTACATGGTTTTCAAGAATCACATTCCCCAACTGGGGCACCTTGTCGTAGCTGCCATCTTCTTTGGGGGCAAAACCGAAGCCATCCGAACCGATGACCGCATTGCTATGGATCATACAATCGTCGCCGATCTGGCACCCTTTATAGATGCGCACGCCGGGGAAAAGGACACAGTTTTTGCCAATGCGCACGCCCTGTCCGATGGAGACCTGATCGTGGATGATCGACCCTTCACCGATCTCCGCCTGGGCGTCCACGACAGTGAAACGCCCGACACTCACGTTCGAGCCAATAGTTGCAGTGGGATCGACGAAGGCCTGTTCGGCAATGGTTCCGGAACCTTGCTTACTTTGATCGAATTGTTTGAGCAATGATGTGACAGCCATGCGTACATTATCAACCCGGATCAGCGTGGCCTGGATAGGTTCTTGTGGAACGAACTTTCGGTCAACCAAAAGAGCTGAAGAACCGGTGCTGTAGGCAAAGGATTCATATTTTGCATCCGCCAGAAATGAAATGGTTCCGGGCGTTCCGTCTTCAATGGGTGCAGGGCCCTGGATCTCGACGTGGGGATCACCTTCGATATCTCCTTGGACCAATTGGGCAATCATAGCTACTGTTACACGCATGGCATAAAGGTAGGACACACCTCCCATATCTTGAGGTGCGGATCAGATACCTGCAGAGGCAAATTCTTCAGCGTTGCCATCTGACCCGTGGATCGGCCCAGCCATACAGAAGATCGGCGATCAACGAGCCCGCCAGAGTCAACATCGCCGCGAGGAAGAGGATGCCATAGACGACGGGCCAGTCCTGGGCAAGAATAGAGAGATAGGTCAGCCGACCCATGCCGGGGATATTGAAGATCACTTCGATAGCCACTGATCCGGCGATAGCAGCAGGGAGCACCGCTCCGAACAAGGTGATCAGCGGAAAAAGTGCATTGCGGAAGGCGTGTTTCCAGATCACCTGCCGCTGTTGCAGCCCCCTGGCCCAAGCGGCCCGGATATAATCCTGTTTGAGTTCATGGACCATGGCGTTCCGAACCTGTCGGGTCAGATAAGCCAATGAGCCGTAGGTCAGACAGAATACAGGCAAGAACAGGTGACTGGTGCGAATGGTGAGGGTCTCCCACCATCCGGCCTCAGGGGGCAGATCACCTAACCCGATAGACGGAAAGAGGTCCATGCCATAAACCGGGGTGGTAAAAAAGACCAGTAATAAAGTGCCTAGCCAGAAGCCGGGAATGGAATACATGGCATAGAGGAGAAAGGTGGCCCATTGATCCTTTCCGGATCCGGCATGCCGGGCCATCCAGACACCCAGTGGTATGCTGAGGCCATATGCGAAGAGGATGGCGACGCCATTCATCCATAACGTCCACCTGGCAGCCTGACCGATCTTTCGCCAGACCGGCTGTCCGTCCACGCGGGATCGGTGCGCGGTCCCACCCAAAAGGGAGACCATCCAATGATGATACCGATTGTCCGATCCATGCCATTGAAAGCGAGGCCACCAGTTCTGGTAGACAAATCCGGAAGGGATGGCAGGAATGGCCAGCAAGGCAGCTTCTTTTCGTTGGCTATCCAAAGAATCCGGCATGGCCAATAATGCGGCTTCGATCCGGTCGGGGTCGGACATCAGGGGAATGTGGGCGAGCTGTGTCCGCCAGGAGGCAAACTGCTGATCTTTTCCGGCGGGATCCAGAGCCAGGACCGCATCCTGGTAGGCAGTAAATTGGTCGTACCAACGCTGGACGAGGACCGGAGAGCCCGTCAGGCGGCACCATGCCGCAAACGTTTCACGCCTGGATAGCGGAAGGATACGGTACAGGGTGTCGGGAAGGGAGAGCGGTGTCAGGCTACAGTAGAAGGCGGGGCGGTCCATACCCAGCTCCTTGGCGGTGCGTTGGTAATTGGCTTGATGAATCCGCAGATCGCGCAAGGGCCTTGCTGCGTCGGGGTCCTCATCCTGTAGCATCTGAGCCACAGGGTCACCCGGGGCGGATTCCTGCAACCAAAACGCCAAAAAAGACACCAGAACCATGGTGGGCAGCAGGAGCAGGAGTCGTTTTCGGAAGTAGGGATTCATGTGGTTGCCGGGATAAATCTTCTTCTTTTATAAATACAGGAATGGCAGGTAATAGCCGGGACGTAACGGGGAGGGAACCAATCCTTTCACCGCTTTTCGACTGATGACAGGTTCCTTCGGGGCGTAGAGGAAGATCACCGGTTGATCCGCTGCGAGCACTTCCTGGAAGGTACGATATAGCTGATATCGCGTCTTTTGATCCGGCGCATCCCGGATGGCCATGATCAGACTGTCGGCCACGGCACTGTGGTAACCCGCACGGTTGCTCCCGCCGGGTGTGTCCGAATCGGAATGCCAGCCCTGATATGGGTCATCATCGGTGGGTGGTTTACGATTTCGCATAGCTGTGAGGTCGTAGTCACCCCGACTCATATCCCCGAGGATCAGTTTGAAATCTTTGTTTTCGAGAATGATCTCAATACCCGCCTGTTGGGCTCCTTGCTGGAGGAGAAGTCCGAGATTGCGCCCCACTTCACTACCGGCAGCCAGGAGAATGGTGAGTTTCATTTCGACCCGTTTCCCGTTGATCATCTTGTCGACGATCCCGTTCCCATTGGTATCGGACCACCCCGCCTGGGCCAGGAGTTGACGGGCTTCTGCCGGATCATAGGTCACCGGTTGGATATCGCGATTGTAATAGGATTTGCTGGGGTGAAAGGGGCCGATAATGCGCTCACCCAATCCTTCCAGAATACTCTGTATCCCAAGATCGAGATCCAGGCAATGGGCCAATGCCCGACGGACCAGAGGGTCTGCCAATTTGGGATTGTGATTGTTCAGGACAATGAAATAATACTGCATATACACGGGGAGGTGGGTGTCAAAGTCACTTTTATCTATCGTGTCTGCTTGCATGGCCTTGAAAGCTGCGGGTGTCAATTCGCCAACCACATCCAGGCCGCCATCCTGGAGGAGGGTCAGGGCGGCTTGTTCATCGGCGATGATCTTGTAGCGGATACGGTCCGGTTTGGCGGTGAACTGTTCTCCCTGTCCAGTCAAGCCATCACCCCACCAGGGTGATTTCCGTTCGAGGACGATCTCCTGTCCGGCCTCCCAGCTGGCCAGCCGGTAGGGTCCGGCACCCTGAACAAAAGACGTGTCACGTGAATAGGCATCACTGGTGAACATCGCTGCGAATTCAGCCAGACGAGGATCTGTGTTCGCCAACGTTTCTGCGGTTTCAGTGTGGGTGAAATCCCGGAGCGGGATATCTGCCAACAGTCCATGAGGATCATAGATATGTGCCGGGTAGAGATTGATATTGCCAGTGGCTGGCATGCCCAGGAAATATCGCTCCGTCGTCATGACGGTGAATCGGCGGGGATTGGCTGGGTCGATGACCACGTCATGGATGAAGGAGAGGAATCCCCTCCAGGTATTGGCTTTGACCAGGGGATTCAAAGCGGCTTTCAGAGTGAAGATGTAGTCCTTGCCGGTGATGGGAGTGCCATCATCCCAGGTCGCTTCGGGGCGGATCTCGTAGGTGTAGGCCATACCTCCAGCCAGGATGCCTGTATCAATGGGAGTCTCGATCGGCAGACTCTGGGCAATGATCGGTTCGAGTTCCAGGGTGATGGGGTGGTACTCGAGCAAGGGGAAATGAATCAGCTTGTACACTTCGGTAGCATAGCCACTGGAAGAGATCATCGGGTTGATCCGATCGGGATCGGCAGCCAGGCGGGCGCGGATCTCGACGAAGGTCTTCGTGGCGACAGGCTCATCCCGGCAGGCGGATACCAGAAAGAGCAGGACCAGTAAGAGGAGAAGTGGGGATCGATTTGTCATGGGAGGGAGATATGATCATAAAAATAGCAGAAATTCAACGTTGTTGAATGGACCAGGGTTAGCGAACTTTCTGAGGGCCCCATGGTTTGGTCATCAAATAACTTTCAGATGGCAACGGTATTGGTAGCAGGTGGCACAGGGATGATCGGCAGACATTGGATAGCAACGCAGGGATATCTGTTCGATGAGGTCCGGTTGCTAAGTCGGTCCCCGGGCCGGCAAGGTACGGTGATCAAGTATGCCTGGGACCCAGCAGCCGGTACGTATGATCCGGAGGCCTTCCGTAGTGTGGACTATATCATCAACCTGGCCGGTGCAGGTATTGCGGATGAACGCTGGACGGAGGATCGCAAGCGGCTGATCGTCTCCAGTCGGGAAGACAGCGCGCGGACCCTGCTCAAGGCCCTTCAGGAAACCGGCGCCAAACCGGCCATGATCCTTTCGGCCTCTGCCACCGGGTATTATGGTGACCGGGGGGCAGAATGGGTCGATGAAAATGCAGAACCCGGGCATGGATTTCTAAGTACGACCACCCAGGCCTGGGAGGCGGCGAGTATGACGTTTAAAGCCGCTGGTCATCCGCTTGCCGTTTTGCGCATCGGGATCGTACTGAGTAACGAAGGTGGCGCATTGCCCAAACTGAAGATGCCGCTCAAAGTGGGTATGGCCAATTATTTTGGTGATGGCCAGCAATACATGCCCTGGATCCATATTGATGATATCACGAGCCTGATGACCTGGATCCTCCAGGGCAAGAATGACGGGGTGTGGAATGGTGTGGCCCCAGAGCCGGTGACCAGCAAACAGATGGCCACGGCCTTAAAAAAGGCATTTGGTGGTTGGTTGGTGGCCCCGGTACCTGCGGCAGTCCTCCGCCTGCTCCTGGGCGAGATGAGTGACACAGTGCTGACCGGGGCACGTGTCAGTGCCGAGAAGGTGGTGAAGGCTGGGTTTGGGTTTCGGTATTCGGATTTGGATCAGGCGCTGTTGGATTTGAAGTCCAAGTGAATTGAATGCTGCTTCCTGCAATGAGGGGTCAAGTAATGTTGCAACGTAATTTTAATGCAGGGCACTTTCAAAAATCCTCCTGGATAAGATGTCATGTGTCAGCTGGGCGATCCGTCAATTGTCTGAATCAGAATTTTCAGGATTTTGGGATTTTCAGGATTTCTACACGGTTCTGAATCAACTAAGCTTGAAAGAGTGATCTGGTATGGCCAGGGTAAATGGATTGTAGCCAATTGGCTATAGAAAGCGGCCCAAATCAGATACACGTTCTCATCCTGTTCATCCTATCATCTTGTGAATCTTGACGCACTGTTGGGCTGAATATTTATAAAATGATTATTTTACTTGTCTGAATCAGGAATTTATTAAATTAGATATTGCCAGGAATAATGGATCGGGCAGATTTGGATGTACTAACCTACAGGGTGAATGGATGTGCTATGAAGGTACATAACACTTTAGGCAATGGATTCCAGGAAGTCATTTATCAACGGTGTCTGGCTATTGAGTTGACATCGGCGGGAATACATTTTATACGCGAAGTGGAGCACGATATCTACTACAAAGGTCAGCCTGTGGGTACACGACGTGCGGATTTTGTGGTGGAAGACGAGATCATCGTCGAAATAAAGGCAGTGATCGATCTGGAAGATGTTCATTTGGCTCAGGCCAAAAACTATGTAGTGGCTTATGACAAATCCATTGGGCTACTGATCAATTTTGGTTCGAAGAGCCTGCAATTCAAGAAAATCTATAACTCCAAATACCAATAGGATAAAGGCCAGTCGTATGTTTATGGCCTGACTTTTTCAATTTCCTTCATCCTGTTCATCCTCTAATCCTGTGAATCCTGATGCAGACAGTTAACGCACAAGCAACATTCGATTTACCTCAGAGCCTAAAATTTACTCTGCCTAAGATCATTATCCAAATGACCGAGAATGTTTAGCTTGTCATCAACATGTAGCTACTTGATGACTTTTGATGAAAATTTAAAAGAAGGCCTCTCACACTTAATAATGAATATAGTGGTCAACCACAGGAAGCCAGTCAAGAAAATAAATTTAAAAAAAATATGATGCGATTAAAATATATATTTTTGTTGGCATTGATGTGCCTTCAATGTAAAAAATTGAAAACGGATAATTTTTATGAACTCAGTTTAAATAATTTTGATTATGAGTCAAAAAATGCTGAGTTTGTTTTCATACAGAACGGTAAGGATACCTTGAATACGTTAATTTTGACAAATCCGATATCTATTCAAGATAGCATTGTTAGTGGAATTAATAGATATCATAAAAATTGGAGTTGTCGACTTTTATCTAGCAAAGCATTGCAACGCCAATGGTCTATTTTGGATAAATTTGAACAAAAGTGTTTTAGTGCTTTGGTAAAAGAAGAAAAATATGGTTTGGGTGATGAGTTTGAAGCAATTAAAAAGTGGAGTTCTGTTTATTCGTATGGACAATGGATTACAAATAGGGATTCTGTATTGTGGAAGTTGACAAATGATATATTTAAAAAATTCCTAATTGATAGAAATAATGATATCAATAACGATATAATCAGATTAGACTCATGTGAAAAAAATTTGTATTTGAGTGTTTTTAGTGAAATAGAAGAAAATTTTAATAATCACAAAGTTGTCTATCTAACTTTATTCGATACCCTATCATTTGGTGAGCCTCTAGGGAGAGACTATTATCGGCCATTTTATAAATTTCAAATTGAAAATTCCGGGGGAATAATAATGTCAAAATTGACTCATTCTCTAAGGAATTAGTTTTTTCTATTAATATGATTTGAGCGGTAATATCGAGCATGTAGTAAACAATGTTCATTCTTTAGGCACCACCAGCTTTTCCTTTTGAAGCAATGGCCAGTCGTATTTTGTAGCTGTCATTTCCGAGGGCTATGCCGATCGAAGGATCATTGGAAAGTTGGCTGCCAAGTAAGGCCAGTTCACTTTTAAAGAAAAGGTATTTTAAAAGATTTTAGACTTCTTTCGGGAAGAGGATTATGGTGCTGAACCGATACCTCATCGAGAAACTCACTTAACGGCTGAGCCTTTTTCTTGCCGGCTTTGACCTGGTTGACTTCGTCAACAGCTTCCTTTATTCCTTCAAGCACTTCGGTACTTTGGGGAGTGAGAGGTTTGGCCTTCACAAACTTGAACTTTTGAAGAAGTTTCAAAATGAAAGCTGCAATATCGTCTTTGATATCCAGTAGTACCTTCAAATCTCCCGATTCGCATCAAACGCCTCGAGGTAATCACCCACCTTGCGGAGGAAAGATCCACCCAGGGAGCCATCGACCACCCGGTGGTCATACGCCAGAGAGAGGAACATCAATTGCCGCACAGCGATCATATCCCCATAGGCTGTTTCGACTACGGCTGGCTTTTTGCGGATGGCGCCTACAGCCAAGATGGCGACTTGCGGCTGGTTGATGATCGGCGTACCCATCACATTGCCAAAGGTGCCCACGTTGGTCAGCGTAAATGTGCCATCCTGGATTTCTTCAGGCTTCAACTTGTTTTGGCGAGCCCGATTAGCGAGATCGTTTACTGTCTTGGTCAGTCCGGTCAGATTCAGATAGTCTGCTTGCTTAATTACAGGTACAATCAGATTGCCTGATGGCAGTGCGGCCGCCATTCCAATGTTGACATCCTTTTTCCGGATAATGGTGGTGCCCTGGACCGAGATATTGATCATCGGGTAATCCCGAATTGCCTTGGCCACTGCTTCGATAAAGATGGGTGTGAAGGTGATCTTTTCCCCGTATTTTTCTTCGAATGTCTTCTTTACTTTATTCCGCCAGTTGACGATGTTGGTGACATCGACTTCCACATAGGAGGTCACGTGTGGAGAGGTTTGCTTGGACATCACCATATGATCCGCGATCAGCTTGCGCATGCGGTCCATCTCGATGATCTCCACATTATCGCCGGGGGTTGGTGCAGCCTGCTCCTGTTTGGCAGCCGGGGCAGCCGGGGCTGACGCGGTCGTTTGAGGTGCGGCCGGTGCAGCAGCAGGGGCACTGCGGTTCTCCAGGTATTGGAGAATATCTGTTTTGGTCACCCGACCTCCCAGACCACTACCCTGAATGTGGTCGAGTTCGGCAGTGCCGATCTGTTCTTTTTGGGCTATGGTGCGCACTAGCGGGGAGTAAAACCGTCCGCCTGTCGAGGTGCGCGGGATCTCCGCCACCGTGGCGGCCGGAGCCGGCGTCGAAACAGATGCTGCAACGGTCGCAGGTTCCGGTTCCGATGCAGGGCTGGGAGCAGAAGGTGCAGCCTGGTTGGCCTGTCCATTGCCATTGGCAGAGGCTACAGCTGGACTGGGCTTGGCCTCTGCGACGGAATCACCTGTGAGAATGGTCGCTATGACCTGCCCTACAGGGACGACATCATTTTCCTGGAAGAGCCATTCACCAAGTGTACCGGCAATAGGAGAGGGCACCTCTGAGTCGACCTTATCTGTAGCGATCTCCAGAATGGTTTCATCCACCTCAACCTTGTCACCCGGCTTTTTCAACCAGCGCAGGATGGTAGCTTCTATGATACTTTCGCCCATTTTGGGCATGATCAGATCGACCTGTGCCATAATCTCTGTTTTCTGTCCTTTGAACGTACAAAGGTAGGGCATTTCCGGTGGATGGGACGCCTGGATCCTACAACTCTTCTCATTCCCTTCGCACTTCAAGTGGCCGGATTGGTGCGTCGGACAGATCGCGATGTTGATCTGACATATTGTTTATTATCATGTCATTCCTTGTGCGGAGTCGGGACGCCTTTGTTTGAGGGCTCTTCAGGCCATAGTGAGGCAGAATGCCCATCTGGTTTTTTGAGGACATTAACACTCCATTCACCAGATATCCTCGATTTTACGTCTGCCTACCGTAAATTTGTACCCCTATTCAACAAAATTCTCCATTGGCTTCCGCGTTTACACTGGAGCTGATTTAAACTAAATCAACATGATCGAGAACGTCGTTGGCCGTCGCCCCCATACCGCAACGCTGGAAGCAATCGGACTGAAAGGCTATCAGACGGCCTACTGGAATCTCACTCCAGAAGAGCTGGTCGAAGAGACCCTCAAACGAGGAATGGGCGAATTGAGCGACAAGGGCGCCATCGTCGTATCCACGGGCCGCTTTACCGGACGTGCACCAAAGGATCGCTTCATCGTCAAGGATGCTTACACAGAAGATACGGTCAACTGGGCGGGTAAGTTCAACCACCCGATTGAAGCCCGCGTGTTTGATCATTTGTATGCCAAAGCCTGTCAATACCTGCAAGGCAAGGACATCTTTGTCCGTGATGCCAGTGCCTGCGATCACCCGGAATACAAAATGAACCTCCGTGTGGTGACCGAATATCCGTGGAGCAACCAGTTTGCCTACAATATGTTCCTTCGTCCCACATGGGTGGAGCTTTCGAATTTTGAGCCCGAATGGTTGGTTCTCAATGTACCTGGCTTCCATGCAGATCCGGCAACGGATGGGGTTCCTTCCCCGAATTTTGCCATCATCCATTTTGCTAAAAAGACCATCCTGGTCGGAGGCACCGGATACACCGGTGAGATCAAAAAGGGCATTTTCTCTGTCCTCAACTATATTCTACCCCAGGAGCGTGATGTCCTCAGTATGCATTGCTCTGCCAACATCGGTGCAGACGGAGATACCGCTGTCTTCTTCGGATTGTCCGGTACGGGCAAGACCACTCTTTCTGCGGATCCTGAACGCGAACTGATCGGGGATGACGAACACGCCTGGTGTGAGGACGGCGTATTCAATTTTGAAGGGGGCTGTTATGCCAAATGCATTGGCCTCACCGAAGAGAAAGAGCCGGATATCTATCGGGCGATCAAGCATCGCGCTATCCTGGAAAATATCATCTTCAAACCCGGCACACAAGAGCCCGATTATGAGGACAAGTCCATTACGGAGAACACCCGGGTATCCTATCCCATCGATCACATAGACAATGCGTGCCACCCTTCCCGTGGTACCCATCCGAAACATATCTTCTTCCTGACCTGTGATGCCTATGGTGTCCTGCCGCCCTTGTCAAAATTGACTCCCGGCCAGGCCATGTATCACTTTATATCGGGATACACCGCCAAGGTGGCAGGTACAGAAGAAGGAGTCATTGAACCTCAGACCACATTTTCGGCCTGTTTCGGTGCACCCTTCCTGCCCTTGCATCCCACCAAATATGCGGAGATGCTTGGCGAGCGAATGCAACAACACCAGGTCAGTGTCTGGCTGGTCAATACTGGCTGGAATGGCGGTTCGTACGGGGTCGGAAACCGGATGAGTCTCAAATACACCCGGGCCATGATCCGGTCCGCCATGCAGGGTGATCTGGATAATGCCAAATTGCAGGTCGATCCAGTCTTTGGTCTGCGCTATCCGGAAGAGGTGAAAGGAGTTCCAACTGAGGTCCTGAACCCGCGAAATACCTGGGAGGATAAAAGCGAGTATGATCGTGTCGCCCATAAACTTGCAGGGGAGTTCACGCGAAATTTTGCAACTTTTGCCGATCAGGCCAGCCAGGAAATTCTGGAGGCGGCCCCTATTGTCACCCTCCAGGGCGTAAATTCATAGCTTGACACTTCTGTCAAGAGGTAAGGCTCTTCAACGCCATCGTTGAGGAGCCTTACTTTTTTCAATCTACCTTTGTCATATGGTTGATGTCCAACAATATCTGAAAGCCAGTCGTCGGGCTGCCCGGATGGCCTGCACAGAAATTCTTGAGGTGTATGACACCTTCAATACCGAAGATGTGATGACCAAGTCTGATGACTCGCCCCTGACCCACGCAGACCTTCGTGCGAACGAGATCATTCAGAAAACACTCCAGGAAGTATTTCCGAATATTCCATTTCTCTCGGAGGAGAACAAGCAGGTGCCTTATGCGCAGCGGAAGGATTTTCCACTGTGCTGGATGGTTGATCCGCTGGATGGGACCAAGGAGTTTGTCAAAAAGAACGGGGAGTTTACCGTCAATATCGCCCTGCTCTCCGGTGGTCGGCCGGTCCTGGGTGTGGTCGCCGTACCTGTGTCTGGTGCCCTCTACTGGGCGGGGATCGGGATGGGTGCCTGGACCGAGACCGAAGGTCAGGCCACACGGCTGACCGCACGGACGTTTTCACGGAAGGATTCGGGGTTGCGACTGGTCGCTTCCCGCTCCCATCGTGACGCGGAAACGGAGGCATTTATGTCCCGCTTTCATCAACCGGAGATCCGACCATCTGGTTCTTCGCTGAAGATCATCCTCCTCGCCGCCGGAGATGCCGATATCTATCCGAGATTTGCCCCCACCATGGAGTGGGATACCGCAGCAGCCGATATTATCCTGGAGGAAGCCGGAGGGATCATGGTCAATGCCGAGACAGGCAAACAAATGCAGTACAACAAACCGGACCTGCTCAATCCGCATTTTCTGGCGTATGGAAATTGTACGGATTGCGTGGAGTTGAGGAGTTGAGGTACTGTGTTTAAAACCTAGCATATTCAGGGTTATCTCATAACTTTAACACTTACAAGGAAGGTGCTCTTTTGAGCCATCTATCCCGTGTAGCTCCGATATCACATCGGAGCTACTTCTAATTC
>JAIPBE010000090.1 GCA_021738725.1 Saprospiraceae bacterium
TATTCGGAATTCGGCGTTCGGCCAGTTAGAATAGAGACACTTAAATTTAATGACCGTCGCCAAAGGAGGGTCCAAAAAAGTTGAGGAGTTTGGAGGGGAGGAGTCGAGGAGAGAAATTATTACCGTCGCCAAACGAGGGGCCTCCCAGAAATAACATGGCCGACCTTACTGTTTAATCATTAACCACAATTCCATTGATGTTCACAAAGAACAGTATGCCGTATTGTTCGGCAGCCCCGAGAACTCGTGGATGTCGTCCCGGACATCATCCGGGGGATGATGAGCGGGATTGCCGATTGTGTATGAATAAATACAGGAACGGCTGGGCCATGATATAACCGCCCCTCAAGTACAGCGACGATATAAACGAGAAGCACCACTTGAAGAAAAGGCCCATTTTGGCGACAAGCTTTCTGGAAAATGCCCCGCATTTTCTAGTCCCGAGATCATCCGGGGGATGATTGTCGGGATGGGTACCTGCCTCGCCGGCAGGCGGGCTTTTGGTGCCTCAAAAGTACCGAGCCCCGCCGGCAAGCCTGTCCGACCCTTGGCGGAAGGCGGGCCAAGCATAAAAAACCACAACCTAAAAGTTGAGCACAGAACCACAGAGTAGAAATCCGAACCCTTCCTAAGTTGGGCAACCAATTTTGGGTAAATACCCTGAATGGTGCCCGTGATACCTCGCGCCTCCTAGTATCCAGCTATGCATATCAACGCTTTCTACCTCATGCCCAGCAATTTAGGCTTGGGAATATTGGACCTGCGTATTGCAGGCATGAAAAATTAAAGGTACCTTATGCCAAACTTTTACTGACAATCCCTATGTGATATGGAAAAGTTAGCATTCAAGGAAATGGAATCCATACTCTGGAGGTACAAAGCTGATTCCCTGACCACCCAATTCAATCACGACCCAATGACTGAACCTGCCCGGCGCCCCAGTGGAATACCGGATAACCAGGCGATCATTCTCAGTCCAGAAGAATCCAACCCGAAGCCTGGAGGGGCAACACTGCGTGGTACTTGTGACAAAGATTATGTTTTGCAAATCAGACGGATTTCATCCCACACTGGACCCATTGCACTCCGTGTATTTACAAAAGATGCTGACGACGAAGGCAATTCTGCGGTGATCAATGCAATGAACCTGAATGCCATTTCGAATAGCATTTGGGTAACCGTACTCCTTTATGATGAGGATAATAACGAGATCTGCTTCGATGAAGATGATGATCTGGCTTTTATTCAGCCATTCGATTTTGATGAGGACATAGAATTTGAAGTGAGGCTAAATAATGTATCGGGTACAACGAATACAACACCCGAGACCATTTTGTGGGATGCAATGGATAAATTCTATTACACCATGTATCTGGTATCCAGTGGCGATTGTATAAATCAGAACCCCGACCATTGCTGCGCTTATTATTTGGAAGCCCAAAGTGTAGCATCAAGTGTAGGTGACATGCAGTTTGTGTTTGTCTGTGATGCCGGTGGAGGTGTTTTTACACTTTCGGTACCACCTACTGATTCAGATTCTCATAACTCGACAAACTGTTGACCCCTCCATGTCAGTTGGAATGCAGAAGATGATCATGTGACTAGTAATGGGTATAGTATTGGAATTTGATTGCGATATCACTATTTATAATTGGATTATCGGAGTTATCGGAAAAATAAAGTATGCACTCCATGATCTGGATGGCCTTATGTGTGTACTTGAATATTAATTAAATTTTAAAGATACGAAGCATGCATAATAGGGGGGATCCGAAATGCATGCTTCACTCATCATTTCAAAATGCGAGTATTTTATCGCCATATTCTCAGTTTAATTATCGGAATTTTCCTGAGTTATTCTCTATGCGCACAATGCAATGGCAATCCACCTCCTACACTTGAATGTGAGAATGCACCAGTCTTGAGTTGTTTAGAGATGAATGGTTATTGTTTCATAATGCCAGGTACTTCAGGCCAATATAATAAGCCAGTTATATCTTGTCCTCCAATGGATGGACCAAATGGGAATTATACAAACTGGCTTGCCTTTTATGCAGAATGTACGGATTTGCATCTGATAATTAGCACTTCAAATTGCGTATTAGAAATGAGCATATATATAGGTGTATTTAGCTTCAATGGAGCTTGCACTGATGGTGGCCAATATCCGGACGAGTATCTTTTTTGTACTCCATATTGTGTAGATCCAATAGATTGGGGAGGGCAGGAATTTGACATTGATCTATCCGGGCTGACCGTGGGTGATATATACTATATCTTGGTTAGTGGTTGCACGGATCTTGGTTGTGAAATCAATTTCGAAGTGATAACACCTCCATGCGGAGTCAGTGAAATTGGCGATTGGCCAGACGACATTCAAGGTCCAGTGGTAAGTTGCGTGGGCTTGACATCGATGTATTCTATTCAACGGCCAGAAGGAGGAGCGACCCTGCACTGGTATCTGGATGGCACCCTCATTCAAGAAGGCAGTGACGACTTCGTTTCCATTGACTGGACCAACCCTGGCTCATACGAGTTATGTGTGGATGTCTCCAGCGAATGTATTGGGATCGAAGAATCCGAAGATCCAGATTCGACCTGCATAACCATATTGATTGAAGATGTGTTCCCCGTCGATCCGGATCCAGTTACCATCTGCTACAATGAGACCTATCTCTATGCTGGTGTGGCCTACCCTCCAGGTATTCATATGGTAGCGTTTACCAATCCAATCGGTTGTGATTCTACCGTCACCCTTACAGTGCTTGGTGTGGATCCTGAAGAGGAAGATCTTGGTGCATTCTATTTATGTGAGGCTACTTCGATCACGGTTCATGGACAGACGTTCTCCTTTGCCCAGCCGGGAGATCATACTATCCTTACGCAGCAGGCTCTGCCACCCTTCTGCGACAGCACCATCTTGTTCAGCATCGTCCAGATGAACGTTCAAGCCCAGATATTGCCTCCTCCGGAACTTGATTGTGATACCACAGAGGTGTACTTAGATGGCTCCGGATCATCCATTGTAGGCCCTCCAGGCATAACAGTGACCTATGAATGGCTAGCTTTTGACGGCGGGACTCTGGGCGATCCATCAAATGCACCCACGATGCTGGTGAACACCCCGGGAGAGTATTGCCTCAACATCACCATTACCGCTCCTGATGGGAGCACGATGTGTCAGGATTCGGCCTGTGTGACTGTAACCCAAAGCAATGATATACCGCCTACACCTCAGATCAATGGCCCTGTTACCGGCTGTATAGGAGATGCTCTCGTGTATACACTTCAAAGTTTGGGATTACCACCTTCGGGTTATACCTGGATCATACCGCCCGGATTGAACACCCAGCAACCTGACGATTCCACGCTGCTGTTTATCCCACAATCGGCTGAAACGTTGACGCTGTGTGGATTTATTAGCACCAATGAATGTGGCAGCTCCAATGATGCTTGTATCCAGATCCTGATTGGTAACACCGAAACCCTGCTATTCCAAAGCAACACCTGCGATCCCGCCCAAGCGGGGATATTTAACGATACGCTAAGCAATCAGGCCGGATGTGACAGCATCGTGATCCGCACCATCATCCTGATGCCAGAGCTGCTGGACACGCTGCTGAGCCAGACCTGCGATCCCGCACAGGCAGGTGTGTTCATTGACACATTGAGCAGCCAGCAAGGCTGTGACAGCATTGTGGTCCGCCTGATTAGTCTGCTATCCACCGATCAGACCGATCTGTCGCTCCAGACCTGCGATCCTGCTCTGGCCGGCTCAGACACCCTGTGGCTTCAAAACCAACACGGTTGTGACAGCCTCGTCGTCACCACAACAACCCTGCTGCCCTCCTACAACATCAATCAGACATTTTACACCTGCGATCCCGCACAAGCCGGATTGGATACCCTGTTCCTGACCAATCAATACGGCTGCGACAGTACCCTGTACATCGAGCGGATCTACTCCGGCAATTATCAGGAGACCAACCAGACATTGATCTGCGGCGTCGGTGTCAACTATGCCGATACGCTATTGGTCAGCTCAGGTCCTTGCGACAGTTTGTTCATTACAGAATACACGCATGCTCCTCTGGATACAACCTGGTTGTCAGGCACAACCTGCGATCCGACACAAGCGGGCATCACCATCGCAGTACAGCCATCAAACTTGGGTTGTGACAGCACGATTGTCACCACGACCAGCCTGTTGCCGACCGATTCAACCCTCGTTTCCGGGGTGACTTGCGACCCTGCAGGAGCGATGTATAACGTCATTGTTTTGCCCAATCAATACGGCTGCGACAGCGTCGTTACGACGGACATACAATATGTTGGAATTGACACGCTATACGTTGAAAAAACGACGTGTGAGCCATCACATGTCGGTACGATCGTGAGTGTTTTACCCGGAGTGGATTGCGATACAGTGCTCGTCACCGAAACCACGTACGTTCCCTTCACGCAAAGCGAGGAGATTGTCATTTTATGCGGTCAAACCGGCGTGTTATCCGACACAACTTACCTGCAAAACTCGGCCGGTTGTGACAGCCTGGTCATCCGGAATTACGAATATGTTAGTCTGTCGTCCCAGTATCAAATCCAGGGCGAAACCTGCGCCGGCGATCAGGATGGCCACATCGAAATTATAAATATTTCTGGAGGCCAAGCTCCATTTGAATTGCAATTAAATACGGGTGATTGGCAGTCAGCGACCGTCTTCGATGATTTATCTCCCGGACAATACACGATTTATATCCGGGATGCTGCCGGATGTCTGGACACCCTCACCGGCCTCGTCATCACTCCGGGCGCGTCGCTGGCCATCGATGCTGGACCGGACCGCATCGCCGCACCGGGAGAGGTCATCGACCTGTCCGTCCAAACCACCCAAAGTCTGTCGCAGGTGCAATGGACGGCCTCCGACCCTCTCACTTGTCCCACCTGCCTCCAGACCACCCTCGGTCCCCTGACCACCAATCAGACGGTCGTAGTGACTGGTTGGACGCAGGACGGCTGTTCCGATTCCGATGCCCTGGAAGTGATCATCAAAACGAGAGGAAACATCTTCATTCCCAACAGTTTTACGCCGAATGGCGATGGCATCAACGATGTCTTTTCCATCTATGGAAATGACCAAATAAATCGAATAAAAAACATGGCCATTTTCGACCGCTGGGGCAATGCGCTTTATGCTCGCACAGACCTCCCGATCAACGATCCTTCTGCAGGATGGAATGGTACCTTCCGGGATGATGTGATGGATCCGGGGGTGTATATCTATGTTGTTGAGGTGGAGTTGGTGAACGGAGAAGTCCGCCTGTACAAGGGGGATGTGACGGTGGTGCGGTAGGAGGACAAAGCTGAGCAGATGAAGAAGTGAATAGATCTTGGCAGTCCAAATCTGAGAACGGAGCAGCGACGGGATAAGCCGTTGGGCCAATTCCTACATTCAGAATGGCATGGAACAAGTAGGTACAATCGCTATAACAAATGGAGTCTGCAATGAATATGTCCAGCCAATTGATTAACTTTAGATAAGTGTAAAAGGGGAATTGGAATGCGCCAGTTTATGACAAGTTTCCTGATTTGTTGGTGCGGGTTGACACTCGTGGGTCAGGAGATATGTTCCAACGGTATAGATGACGATCAGGATGGCCTGGTTGACCTTAATGATCCTGATTGCCTGTGTTTAGGCATTCCCGTACAACTTGATGTGACAGACATGATCCCAAATCCGGATTTTGAGGATATGAGCTGCTGTCCAAAACAGGCTGGTGGGATGCACTGTGTAGACAGTTGGGCAAACGGGAACTGGGGTACAGTTGATTACATACATGAGTGTGGGTACATCCCGACGATCCAGGGACTTGTCCCCTTTCCTTCCGGATCAGGGGTGTTGGGAGCTATATGGCGCAGCAATTATAAAGAGTATCCCTTTGTATGCCTGAATGAGCCTTTCGAGCCCGGAAAAGTTTATACGTTTACCCTCCAAATGGGTGCAGCATTGTTTGCACAAGATTGCCAACCAAAAAAAATTTCGGAAATGTCCCCGGTAGATCTGACTTTGTATGGAAATACATCTTGTGACTATCCTATGAATACCAATGGTTGTCCATCATCGGTCGATTCGAACTGGCAAGTGATCGGTACAGTAAACTATCAACCTGTTAATGAATGGCAGGAGATCAGCATTGTGATAGAGCCTACTTTTGAAGTGAATGGCATTATGTTCGGTTCGCCTTGTGTTTTACCTCCTGAATACCAACCTTATTGTTACGTTTATTTTGTGTTCGATGACCTTAGACTGGAATTGGAAGGAATTGAACTTATACAAGTAGAGGTTGCCCCCGTTGGGTTGCCGTGTCAATTAGATTATGGGTTGACTGGATTCATTAATCATCAAGGTGGACAGTGGCAATGGTATTTTAATAGGGTCGCTATGAGTGGTGCCACGGAAGCGTTCTTTTCACTTGAAGACAACCAGTATCAATCAGGTACATATCAAGTCACTTACACAACCGCTGATGGGTGTTCGGTGGATAGTATCCAGATAACCATACCGCCATTCAATATTACTGAAAGCGAGGTGTATTTTTGTCCGGATGCTGAGGCTGAATGTGGTGGTATGACTTACAATGAGGAAGGTGAATACATGGTTATACTGCCTGCCGTTGATGGATGTGATTCAATTATTATTTGTCAGGTCAGAAGTTATGATTCAATTCCAAACACGTTGCTTGAAATAGATGCGTGCGCAAATTTTTCGACAACTATATGCGGAAATGTTTTTAATGCCACGGGAAATTATTCCGTGACATGTAAGAATGAAAACGGTTGTGACAGCGTGGTGGTGTTGGACTTGCGCATTATGAATCCTCCGCAAGCAGCTATTGAGCCACCCGGTGTGTTGGATTGTGAACTAAATTCTTGGGTCACACTTGATGGTACATCATCCTCATTCAATGAACTACCGTCAGGAACTACTACCTACGAATGGACTGGGGATCCAAATGGATTTGTCGGAGGGCAATTCGATTCCGTAGCTATAATAAGCATGCCAGGAGAATACTGTCTGATTCTAACATTTGAGAGTAATGGGGTGAGCTGCACTGACACAGCCTGTGTTATTGTGGAAAGTGGTCCTTTGAATCCATCACCTCCCACCATTGTCGGGCTCCAAACTGCATGTATTGGAGACACCCTTATTTTTCAAGGAAGCTATCATGGACTTGTGGAAACTTATAGCTGGGAATGGTTATTGTCACCTGATCTCAATTACGTTTATCTAGATGATAGTACATTGGCTGTAAGCCCAACAGAAGCAGGTAATATTAGTATTTGCGCACGGTTACTCAGTGAATGTGGACCTTCCGATTCGAGCTGCTTGGATATACATGTCTTTAAACATGACCTGATTACGATACAAGGAAATACATGTGACTCCACTGAGGCTGGCGTTTTAATTGAAAGTTTAACGAATGTACATGGATGTGACAGTACGGTAATCCATGAGATTTCTCTTTCGCCTACCCACTTGATTCAGTTTGAATTGACGACATGTGATCCACAACAAGTTACAAGTAATACGGTATTTTTGATTAATCAATACGGTTGCGACAGCGTGGTGACCACGGACATCCAGTACGTCGGCATCGACACGCTATACGTTGCAAAAACGACGTGTGAGCCATCCCAGGTCGGTACGATGGTGAGTGTTTTACCCGGAGTGGATTGCGATACAGTACAGGTGACGGAAACCGTCTGGGTGCCTTATACGCAAAGTGAAGAGACCATCATCCTGTGTGGTCAAACCGGTATTTTATCCGACACAACTTACTTGCAAAACTCGGCCGGCTGCGATAGTCTGGCCATTCGGTATTACGAATATGTGAGTCTGACTTCCCAGTTCCAGATCCAGGGCGAAACCTGTGCCGGCGATCAGGATGGCCACATCGAAATCATAAATATTTCAGGAGGACAGGCCCCATTTGAGTTGCAAATGAATTCGGGCAACTGGCAGTCAGCGACAGTCTTTAACGATCTTCCTCCCGGCCAATACACCATCCTGATCCGCGATGCAGCCGGATGTCGGGACACCCTCACCGGCCTCGTCATCACCCCGGGCGCATCCCTGACCATTGATGCCGGACCGGACCGCATCGCCGCTCCGGGAGAAGTCATCGACCTGTCCGTCCAAACCACTCAGAGCCTGTCGCAAGTGCAATGGACAGCCACCGATCCACTCAGTTGCCCTACTTGCCTCCAATCAACACTCGGGCCTCTTACAACAAATCAGACTGTGGTCGTAACCGGCTGGACACAGGAAGGCTGTTCGGATTCGGATGCCCTGGAAGTTATCATCAAAACCAGAGGAAATATATTTATCCCCAACAGTTTTACACCCAATGGCGATGGCATCAATGATATCTTCTCCATTTACGGAAATGACCAGGTCAGTCGCATTCGCAACCTGGCCATTTTCGACCGCTGGGGCAATGCACTTTATGCCCGTGCAGACCTTCCAATTAACGATCCTTCTGCCGGGTGGGATGGTACCTTCTGGGACGAGGTCATGGATCCGGGGGTGTACATCTATGTCGTGGAGGTGGAATTAATTGATGGGTCGGTCAGATTGTATAAAGAGGATGTGACGGTGATGAGATAGGCGGTTATTTGAATAAAAATCGTAGTTTTAAGAATGTCAATCTAGCATGCTCTAACACATCTCTCAATAGGGTCAGCAATGAAGATCAAAGCAATTTGGATACTTGTTTTAACCATGTATTCGGCTGTATTATTTAGTCAGGAAATCTGCGACAATGGCATTGACGACGATGGAGATGGGTTGATTGATCTCCAGGATGATGAATGTATTTGTAATGGAATATTCATTGGAGGAGACATGACAAGCTTAATACCTAACCCCTCTTTTGAAAATTACCAATATTGCCCATATACCTGGGGGTTAAATGGTCTTGACGACTGGATACCCGGCAACGATCAAGGTCCAGATTATTATAATACCTGTGGTTTTGTCATTCCAGCGATTTATGATGCTGGCTTGATCCCATTTCCGGACGGTGAAGGTATTGTTAGCACACATGTAAGTAATGGAGCTACAAATATGATCGGAGTGTGTCTCAATGATCCTTTTTTACCGGGAATCAACTATACAATGAGTTTTGAAACAGCTTTCCTTACAACAAGCAATTTGGGGAATACATGCATCGCCCCCCCAGGGACCTATCAACCAATTAAATTGACACTCTATGGCACACCGGCTTGTAGCGACCTGCCAGTTGGAGTGAAAACATGTCCGATATATCAAGGTAGCAGTTGGGTTGTTTTGGCAGAGGTACTTGTTGATCCTGTCATGGCATGGCATCAATTTACCTGGACCTTTTCACCGGATTTTGAAATAGAGGCCATTATGTTTGGTGGTCCGTGCAATACTCCACCCGGATGGAATGCATGGTGCGAAGCTGTTTTTTTATGGGACAATTTCAGTTTGGAGGGCAGCGGACATATTACAGAATTGGATCTCTTTACTTCAGGAGATCCCTGCTCAACAGATTTCAGTCTCTTTGCATCCGTTGAGTACAATGGCAATGGACAATGGCAATGGTATTTTGAAGGCATCGCCCTTCCTGATCAAACCAACCAAGATTTTTATGTTTCAGAAAATGCATTCCAATCCGGTACCTACCAGGTCACCTATTCTACGCCTGAGGGATGTGTACAGGATAGCATTACTGTGGAATTACCTTCAAATGAAATTACGGAAGTACTTACTTTCTTTTGTCCTGGAGGTAGTGTTGAATGTGCAGGCGAAACTTTCTATACAAGCGGTTCACACGAAGTTGTCCTCCAATCTGCTTTGGGCTGCGACAGTATTGTTGTTTGTCATGTAGAGGAGTATTTATTGTCCCCGGCCACCGTAATTTCCATAGACACATGTGGTCCGGTCAGTATCGAAGTTTGCGGCAATTCATTTTCTGAAACCGGATTGTATAACATTACCTGTACAGATTGGCGAGGTTGTGACAGTATGATCGTTCTCGATTTGCGGATAATGGAACCAGAGGCTTTGGTTGCTCCACCCCCTAAGCTTACCTGTGATTCTTTGCAATCTGTCCTCCTGAATGGCGCGAACTCAGAGCAAAATCCCATTTCGGGAGGTTTGACGTCCTACTCATGGACAGGGCCAATCAATGGAATTGAAGGCGATATTGATGGCCCGTTAGCTACGGCATTAATACCTGGCAAATATTGTCTTTCGATCACATTTGAATTTAATGGAGTCATTTGCAGGGATTCCACTTGTGTTATTGTTACATCATCCGAGGCTCTTCCAGATCTTCCTATGATTTATGGAAGTACATCCGGATGTTATGGAGACACGTTGACCTTTGGCATTATTCATTTGGGCAAAACGTCAATAACTGGTTATGAGTGGATGGTTCCATCAGGAATTCAAGTACAATTTTTGGATGACTCAACAATGTTGTATCCATTAAATGAGCCAGGATCAACTGAATTTTGTGCACGAACTTATAATGACTGTGGAACTTCGGATACAGTCTGTTTACAACTTACAATCGGCTTACCCGAAACATCGATTTTTCAACACACTACCTGCGATCCCGCCCAGGCGGGCACAGACACCCTTTGGCTACAAAATCAATACGGTTGTGATAGCCTGGTGATCACCACGACAAGTCTCTTGCCCTCCCACAACATCAATCAGACAGTTTACACTTGCGATCCCGCACAAGCCGGATTGGATACCCTGTTTCTAACAAATCAATATGGCTGCGATAGCACTCTATACATCGAGCGCATTTACTCTGGCAATTATCAGGAAACCAACCTGACCCTGATCTGCGGTGCCGGTGCCAATTATGCCGATACGCTATTGGTCACCACAGGCCCTTGCGACAGCCTGTTTATCACCGAATACACGTATGCTCCTCTGGATACAACCTGGTTCTCAAGCAAGACCTGCGATCCGGCACTGGCAGGAATCTCAGTTGCGATTCAACCCTCAGCCCTGGGATGCGATAGTACCATTGTCACCACAACCAGCCTTCTACCTTCCGATTCGACCCTCCTTTCCGGGGTGACCTGCGATCCGGCAGGAGTCATGCACACCGTCACCGTCTTGCCTAATCAATACGGCTGCGATAGTGTCGTGACAACAGAAATAAAGTATGTCGAAATCGACACGCTATACGTTGCAAAAACGACGTGTGAGCCATCCCAGGTCGGTACGATTGTGAGTATTTTGCCCGGTGCGGATTGCGATACGGTGCTGGTCACCGAAACCACATATGTGCCGTTCACACAAAGTGAAGAGACTATCATTTTGTGTGGTCAAACCGGTATTTTATCCGATACCACCTACCTGCAAAACTCAGCCGGCTGCGACAGTCTGGCCATCCGGTTTTATGAATATGTGAGTCTGATTTCCCAGTTCCAGATCCAGGGCGAAACCTGTGCCGGCGACCAGGACGGCCGCATTGAAATCATAAATATTTCTGGAGGACAATCCCCGTTTGAGTTGCAATTAAATGGGAGTGGCTGGCAGTCCGCGACTGACTTCGATAATTTATCTCCCAGACAATACACGATCCTGATCCGCGATGCTGCCGGATGCCTGGACACCCTCACCGGCCTCGTCATCACGCCAGGTGCAACCATAGCCATTGATGCCGGACCGGACCGCATCGCCGCACCGGGCGAAGTCATCGACCTCTCTGCCCAAACCACCCAGAGCCTGTCGCAGGTCCAATGGACCGCCTCGGATCCACTTTCCTGTCCCACCTGCCTCCAGACCGCACTAGGCCCCCTGACCACCAACCAGACCGTCGTGGTGACTGGCTGGACCTTGGAAGGCTGTTCTGATTCAGATGCCCTGGATGTGATCATCAAAACAAGAGGAAATATCTTCATTCCCAACAGTTTTACACCCAACAATGATGGCATCAACGATGTCTTTTCCATTTACGGAAATGACCAAATAAATCGAATAAAAAATCTGGCTATTTTCGACCGTTGGGGCAATGCCCTTTATGCCCGAACAGACCTTCCAATTAACGATCCTTCCGCTGGGTGGGATGGCACGTTCCGGGATGAGGTCATGGATCCGGGCGTGTACATCTATGTTGTTGAAGTGGAATTGATTGATGGAACTGTCCGATTGTACAAAGGAGATGTTACGTTGACCAGGTAGGGAGGTTATGAGTTGGGAGGTTATGAGGGGTTTATTCGTTTATTTTTTACCGTCGCCAAACGAGGGGCCTCCAAAACGGTATTAGGCTTTTGCAAACACAAACCTTCAACGTTCATTCTTGAT
>JAIPBE010000091.1 GCA_021738725.1 Saprospiraceae bacterium
TGGAAGGAATAGCCCAAAGAGTCTTCACACCGTATCAAGGCTTTGCTAGAGCATTATTCCTAGATAGTATGGGCCATAGAGTCAGATACGGCACTCTGACTGGAAGTTGATTGAATAGTTTTTCAGCAAACCCTAATTACAACAGCGTCGACATCACTTCGACCCTCGGTCCTCAACCCACGGACCTCACATTTTTATGATGCTTTCCGTTTATCATGCGTGAACAGTATATTTTCAGGATCATTCCATTCACGAATCATCGATCATGTCCCTGCCCAACCTCCAAAGACAGAAGCGGATCATCTCATTTGTATGGGTTGTGTGGATGATCCTTCCTTCACTTTCCGCTCAAACCTATCAGCCCTTCCCCACCGAAAACGCCACCTGGAATGTGTCCCGGTGCTGGTATTTCTTTCAACCAGGCTGGCACGACACCTATGCCCTGACCATGGATGGTTCAGATACCCTCTATCAGGGGGAGGTGTACAAGCAGATATGGATGACCCAGCATCTGGTGCATGGCCCGATGTATGACACGATTTATCCGCCCCAGTTCTTTGGGGGACTTCGCGAAGAGGGCAAGCGCATCTTCATGTTTCAAACCTGGGCCTCTGTAGATACAACAGCGCACCTGATCTATGATTTTAATGCTACGAATGTAGGGGATACCATTTACACCAGTGCCCTGTTTGGCCCGGCATCCACGATGTACGGACATATTGTCAAAGCTGTGGATTCCGTCCTGGTGGGCGGTCAATATCACAAGCAACTCCTGTTGCAGCATCCCGAGAAGATATACGAGACAGAAGAGTGGATCGAAGGGATCGGCAGCACCTGGGGATTACCTTTTGCAACGGTGTGGAGCATCACCGACAATTCCTATGATCTTACCTGTTTCTATCAGGATGGTCATCTAAGCTATGGAAACCCTTCCCCTTCATATGCATATTGTCAACCGCCCTATCCGGAGAGCTCCTGCGATTCGGTGGTGACCAGTGTGGGGGATGTGGCCCTACCCGATGGACAGGCCATCTGGATCTTTCCCAACCCGGCCCATGATCAGGTGATCGTGGAAGTCATGGACGTTGGGAATGACGCAGAACTGGAGATCTGGTCCATGATGGGCCAACGGGTCTGGTACCAGCACACGCCGGAAGAGCAGACCCGTATCGATGTCCATGACATGGCACCGGGTCTGTATGTCATCCTCTATCGGTCCAGAGACAAAGTGCGCACCGGCCGACTAAGTATAAACCGCTGATGACTCGCGCATAAAAGGGTCAGCGGACCAAGGCTTACGTCCCCGCGCTCAGGCTGCCTTCCAGCATCCGGAATACCTGTATCTTGAGAAGGAGAACCCTCGATAGATTCTCCCTCAATACACACCCAGGATGACAGATAACGCAGCGAAAAAAGTAGACAGACGAGACCTTGTCAAGGACCCGCAATACCGCATCCGGATGTTTGTCGGTGGAGCCATCCTGGTCCTGATTGGAGCCATCCATTACTTCCGGGTGGGGAGTTATCTGAATGGGAATAACTACCTGTTTTATTACAGCTATGCCTCCGATCTCCTCCTGCCATTCGGGGCCTATTTTTTCCTGGTGATGAATGAGATGCAGTACCCCATCCTGCGCCCCTGGACGGTAAAGGCCTGGACAGTGTTCGGGTTAATGACCGCTATCGAATTGCTGCAATTCTTTGGTGTATTTATCGTAGGGACCACTTTTGATCCACTGGATATTCTGGTATTTGGTATCAGTGTAGCCCTGGCTGTATGGGCAGATACGGGAATACTACCCAAAGCGTTACCGGACTGGGAAATACCCGAAGGCTAAAGAACGTTTTTATGATCCGTACAACTGGGCGGGGTTTGTGTTGGTGGAGTGATCTGAAACCTGGTTCAACAATTTGATCGGCCCTTCCGAACTGCAGGCAAGGCGCGGGATATATTAAACTTGAATAGATACATAATACTATAATCCGACAAAGGCTTCTAATTCAAGTTTCTTTTTTACGGAGAAATTGTAGTATTTTCCAAACAAAATCGGAAAATATGTGCACTCGAGCCTCACTCATTTTACGATACGTCTGTTTGGCAGGAATACTTTTGATGGCCATTTCAACAGCATTCTGCCAAAAAGAAGTATTAAAAGAGATAGATTCTCTCTTTCATTTTCAGGAAGAATTGATGGCTGAGCAGAAGTTTTCTGAAGCCATGTCGCTCCTTGATAGTATTTCCAAAATCCTTAGAAGCCAGGTAAGGGAAGAGGGGTTAGTCCATGCCCGGTTAGCCAATTCAAGAGGAAAAATATATGAAAAGAACGCTGCATATTCAAAAGCAGAAGTGGAATATCGGAAAGCTTTGGATATTCAACAGTCTATCCTTGGAGAAGAGCATTTAGACTATGCTGAATCGATTAATAATTTGGGAATATCACTCATGTTCCAGGAACGATTTGGAGAAGCTCGGGAGAGCTATCAGAAGGCAGGAGATATTCGTAAAAAAATTCTGGGGGCCGATCATCCGGATTATGCACGCAGCTTGAATAATGTGGCCAACACATTTCTATATCAAGGTGATTTTACTCAGGCAGAGAAATACTATCTCAAGGCCAATGAAATACGAATGCACTCTACTGGACCCGATACGGAACAGTATGCAGGAACCCTGATGAATCTTGCTTCCCTTTATCTGTACCAGAATAGAGTCAAGAAAGCAGAAGACTATATTCATCAGGCATGTTCTACTTACAGAACTATTCTGGGGAACGACCATATTAAATATGCTATTTGCCTTTCAAATCTTGGTAATGTGCAAAACAGCCTGGCAGAGTTCGACTTGTCAGCCGATAACTTCCGAAAGGCAGAAAAAATATTTCAACGGCATTTGCCAGCAGATCATCCAGATCTGCTTCGTTGTAAAGAAGGACAGATAGCGTCCTATCAACACAAGGGTTACCTGGAATTGTACAGGGATAAAACACTTGAGATCCTTGAACTCAGGAGACAGACTTTGGGTGAAGATCACTCTGAATATTTGAACAGTTTGTCAAATCTGATCAATATTCAAATGCAGCTGGGAGAATTGGACAAATGCGAACAATATATTGACCAACTTATCTCGACTCGAATAAGGAATTTAGGTGAGCGTCATCCCCAAACCCTGGAAGCCAGAATACTTCAATCCAGTTTGCTTTCCGGGATTGGTGACTTTCAGAGTGCTGTAGACATAGATGAGGAAGTTATTTCTACTTATAAGACAATTGAGGGTACCTCACCTTTGGTGTTAGCTGGATATTATGACAGGTTGGGCCTCCATTTACTCAATAATTTGCAATTTGCCCGTGCCGATTCATTTTGCAGGTTGGCTGTAGACATATTTGTGCAACATGAAGATGGAGAAATCTATAATCTGATGCAATCCATGGACCATCTGGCCATTGCGAATACTCGATTGGAAAAGTATTCAGAAGCAAAAACCTGGCATGAAAACGCCATCCGTTTGAGCAGTAAACATTTTGGACAATGGGCACCTGTTACGTTAACTAAAAAAGCGGATTTACTCAAGATGTATCATCGGTCTGGTGATCTCTCAGAGGTCGATTCCCTGGTAACTTCAATAAAAACTTACTTAGAGCAGAAAAATGATGTTGATATTGAAACCAGGGATTATCTGATTTCGGTATTATTAGCACACTTCCAAATAACAAAGGACTTTTCATCAGTGCATCATTATGCAAAGGAGTTATATCATACGCAGGTCGAACGGTTAAATAAACGATTCAGCCATTTGTCTGATGCCGAGAGAGAGAATTTTATCCAGTATCAATTAGGGCCATTTGCGGGTATGATAGCTTCGCTCGCTGCTCAGGTCAAATCGGATGAAATGAATACAATCTTGTATGATATGACCCTGGTGATGAAGGGTGCACAACTTCGTACTTCAAAAAACACATTGCTGTATATTCTTCACCAGGAAGATGAGGACTCCTATGTATATTATGCAAAGCTTATGAGTGTTCGAAGGGAACTGTCCAATGCATATGTTGATCCAGAGTTTGATCCAGTTCGGTTGCGCAAGTTGGAAGATCGTCAGGCTGAATTAGAGAAGGAACTAGCACGCCGCTCCGCAGAGTACAGGCTTCATGCAGACAATAAAGGACTCACCTGTCAGGAAGTCCAGGAACAACTCCAGGCAGGTGAAGCTGCTGTTGAATTTATTCTCTATCCGGAGGAGGCGGATAGAGCAAGCACGGTCTATCGGTATGGGGCTTTGGTCTTGAGGGGAGATGATCCAGGAAACACGTTTGTCGATCTCTGTGCCGAACGTGATCTGGAGGCTATCCTTTCATCTGGATCCGATGATAGCAATCATCACCTTGCCAGTATGTATGTCTCCAGGGGCCTCAAACCGGTAAAGAATAATGCCCCTTCCAGGGCGCTGTATTCAGTGATTTTCCAGCCTTTGCAACAGGCGCTGTCTTCCATCCAAACAATCTACTATTCACCAGTGGGGCTTATACATCGGATAAATCTGGGAGCTATTCCACTGGATTCTCAGACTTATGCAATGGAGAAGTATCAATTCAATCGTTTGTCCAGTACCAGTATACTTGTCCGAGGAGATGAAGACAAGAATACGTTGAAAGAGAAAAAGGCAATGGTGCTTGGTGGTATTGACTATGATATGGAAATAGTGGAGGATTCAGACACTGCAACAATGGATTTAGAAAGGGAAGAGCATCAAGATCCATTACTGGCTGCTGTCAACAGAGGGAAAGTGGGTATTTCGGGGTGGTCTTTTCTGAAAGGAACACTCCAGGAATCCGAACAAATCAGTCTGATCCTTCAGTCGGCTGAGTTCGACTGTACTTTATTGTCGGGAAAGCAAGCGACAGAAGAACGTATAAAATCTGAAGGTAAAACGGGAAAAGCTGGTCGTGTTTTACATGTGGCATCACACGGATATTTTTTTCCTGATCCAGTAAATCTCCGGATGCCAAATCAGCATCAATTTTCGATGGCCGATCATCCTATGGTTCGTTCCGGTTTGATCCTCTCAGGCGCTAACCGTGTGTGGATGGGGGCCCCACAGATAAAAGGAAAGGAAGATGGGGTGTTGACTGCTTTTGAAATCAGCCAGTTGAATTTGACCCATACAGAACTGGTGGTCCTTTCAGCGTGTGAAACTGGCTTGGGAGACATTCGGGGTGAAGAAGGTGTTTATGGGTTACAGCGGGCTTTTAAAATGGCTGGAGTCCGATACCTGATCATGTCCCTCTGGCAGGTGCCTGACCAGCCGACAAAAGACTTTATGGTCACCTTCTATCAGCATTGGCTGGAGAATAAGTTGACGATTCCGGAGGCCTTCCGGAAGACGCAATTGGAAATGCGGGATCGGTTTTTTGATGCGTATAACTGGGCCGGGTTTGTGTTGGTGGAATGATTTATAGGTGGAAATCGGAAAATTAGAATTCTCCATTAAGGCGTTTATTCGGTTATGGGTTTATTCGTTTAAATGTTTTGCGTGACAGCTGATAGTAGTATGATTTACCACTTAGTCACTTAGAGGATTATGGCGGTGAAATAGAAATCTTACTAGAGCGCTGGATGGTATTCTGAAGTGGAGAGAGTCCACTAAGAAATCCAAGGTTTCTCTGCGAGCTCTCACTCGGCTGACAAGTAGTAAAATATCATGCGTTGAAGCAGAATAACGAGCTAATGGAAGACTCTCCTTTGCGGCATAGCGCCTCTGCGTGAACCATTTCGCGCAAAGGCGCAAGGGCGCGAAAGATTTATGGCGCGAAGAGATTCTGGTCCATTCGTCACTTTGTCTCTCAGTCTCTTCGTCCCTCTGTCTCTTCGTCTTCATTTCACCACAGAGTGGCACATGGTCCCAAATTCACACAGTCAATAATTCACCACTAAGTCACAAAGTGGATTGTATCGGTGAAATAGAGATTCTGCTAGAGAGCTTGTGGGTGTTCTGAAGCGGAAAGAGAGCACTAAGAGATCCTGAAAAATCAAATTCCCTTAGTCTCTCCGTCACTTCGTCTCTCTGTCACCCAGTCTCAAAGTCCCAAGGTCACCAATTTACCACAGAATTTCAAAGAGGAATTAGTGGGTTTCCACCACGGCGGACAAGTATTCGGTTATGGGATTATTCGTTTAGACGATGCGTTCTGGCTACTGGAAGGAGGGTTGACTACTTAGGAACCGAGGCCATTATATTGATGATATAGAGATCCTGAAGAAGTCAAATTCCCTCAGTCTCTTCGTCTCTTCGTCTCTTCGTCAATAATTCACCACAGAGTCTCGTCGTCTCAAAGTCACACAGTCTCAAAGTCCCAAGGGTACTAATGCCCCCCTAGAGCACACAAAGTAAATAATGACTGAGGCCTTCCCTCTTGGTTTCTGCTTACGGCCTGATCTCTAAGTTAGATACGCAGGTAGATGGCGAGATTGAAACCGGGTTCGATTCCTGGATCCCGTTGCGGTTGATTGAGCCATGGACCATCCTCAAACAGTCTCCAGGTAGGACCTATATCCAACAACAACCCAATGCGGGGACTGGGAAACCAGGCGTATCCGATTCGAAAGGCAGCCTTCAATCCGTATAGGCCATTTTCACCGATATCTTCAGCAGCAGTCCTGCTGAGTGTCACAGGCATTCGGAAGAACCAGGGCCTGGGTATGTCCTGGCGAATGCGACCGCCAAAATGATAAGAGAGATCTGTAGTCAATGCAGCATAGGAGGATCCTCCTGCAACAGCCAGACCGATCATGCAAGGACCAGTAGGCACTTTCAGTCCGATGTAAGATGATTCCTGCCACCCCAAGCCAACGCAGACATAAGGCCGGGTCTGAGCCTGTAGATGCCAGGTAAATGCACTCAACAAAGTGATAATGAGGATAATGCGGGTATACATGATTGTTTCGTTATTCGGGTGAAGAGTCGACCAATGAGCCTGTTAGGCACTCAATACGACTTGAAATGGATTCCATTTTCACAAGGGGTCAGATCAGGGGAGCTGGCGAACCAACTCCCCCGAAAGGACGCTATACGTGGTGTGCAGACAAGCCTCCGGCAGGAACCACTTGTGTGGGTTCGTTCTGTATGAGACGACTTGTCAGTGTTTACTAGGTCGGATGAGCGTGCTTACCGGACGGGCCGGTAGGCGAATGCGGACTTGGAGTCGTTGACAAAGAGCAGGTTCTTGTCCGGATTGACGATGACGTTTTGGCCTGAAAAGCTCGGATTGACATTTGGACTGGATTCTTTCATTAGAACTTCCCCGGTCTCCAGGTCGATCCCAACCAATAGGCCATAGCCAAAGGAAGACAGATAAATGACACCGTTATATTCCAGAAGATCCTGGTTTGCAGTAGCAGTGTACTCGGGAACTTCCCAAAGTATTTCTCCGGTGTTTGCATCAAGACAATACATATTGTCAGTGCTAGGGTTAGCAATAACCTTATTATTCACTACTAATAGTCGGCTGTTCAGGAAATTAGATACATATTGAGTACAACATGGGATTGTTGTTGACCAGATCTTTTTCCCAATAAAGGCGTCAAAACAATGCACTCTGTAATCGGTTACCATATAGACCTTATTGTCATAAACTTCAACGCGTTTTAGATTATTGGATGGAATTCCAATTGAATCGACTTCCCAAGCATACGACTTACTATTTAAATTGTATGCATGCAAACTATGTCTTGCTTTATCAGGTATTGTAGGGTCTTCATACAAACCAACAGCTGTCATTAGAATTGAATCTCCATTGGAGGGATTTACCCATAAGCTAGGTGGGTGTACCTTTGGATAGGCATCCCAGTCTAGGCGCTCAAAACGTAGTATCTCCTGACTTGCACCACTAAGAATATGGACACCTAATAGTGCTGATGTAGGTTCCAACGGTGGCGTGCCGTAAGTAATACTGAGGTAAACCTTGTCGCCAATCCCAGTTAGACCTTTTGACCCTTGTAAAGGAGAATTCAGAGGAATTGACCAAACTTTTTCAAGGGAAATCAGATCATATCCAGCTAATTCCTTGGACATATTCAACACGAGTATGTCTTCAAAGATGTACCCATTCTCGATGGTGGTACATGGGTCATCAACATCAAAACCCCAAAGTTTAGTCCCAGTATTAGCATCCAAACAGGTAACCCGATTGGCGGATCCAAATTGGCAATCCCACTGATCAAAGATCATGAATATGGGATTTCCCTGATAGATCAGCGGATCACCGAATAAGGATTCTTCACCGGATAATGTATCCAGATCATGTTGCCAGACATGCATCATGGTGGTGTCTGGACAGGAGCTGCAGGGAGGAGGGTCAGGTAGACCCTCCTTACAGCACCCTGCCATGATTGCCAGAATCAGTGTGATTAATAAAGTCATTTGTGATGTCATTGTGCCAATTTAAAGTATGTATTTACATCACCATTATAAAGGGCATTCAAGGCAGATTTGAGTTGGGAATCATTCTTCATTTGCATATGTCCAGACCCAACCATCCTTAGTGGTGGATATTTCGCATTTGGAAATGCAATAGCAGATTCCTTGATCACCAATCCATCTGAAGTGGTATTGAAACCAATCAGTTCCGGCTCTTCGAATCCTGTACAATTTATGTAAAAATCCTCATAAATGGAACAGTCTTCAGAACAGGAGATCGGATTGACAAACTCGAAAGCAGGACCACTTGGATTATATTCAGAGCAACTACAGAAGCAATTAGTATTTCCATTAGGTAGCATATCTAATGCACCGATCATTGTCTTCCATCGGTTATTCAGATTGTCAAACCATAAAACACCCTTTAAAAAGCTGTTGGCCAGATCATACATATCTCCTTGAGAATAGTACTTCTTGCTGAACCAGTCACCAAACGGCTTGTTTTTCGCTCTTTTTCTCCAGTACTTCTCTTTTGCAATGAATTCATCCCTGATCTTGTTTGCGTCCTCAAGAGCATCATCATCCATTTGATCAGCCTTCATGAGTGGATATTCCAATGGATTATGGACAATGGAAAAAAGAAATCGAATTGCCAGGTCTTCATTGTCATCATGTTCTTCACCATAGAATGCTACCGTATGGAGATTGGAATTTGCAGGAGGATAATCAGCGATTTCTTGTAGGTCCGTACTACCAGGTGCAAGACTTGCTTCAATCGGCATGGTGAACTTCATTTGAGCAAAATCAAAGAGTATCCCTGATATTTTATCACAAGCCAGATCTGCGATCCAATCACCTGCATTTGTCCAAAAGGCGAATCGATCGATCCATCGTGTAAGACCCGTCTTTTTAATAAATTCAGTAGTCGGACCAGACAAGAGACTTGTACACGTTAGATTGATGAAGTGTTCAACCGCCTCTGGATTATTGGCTTTCAGGTCAGCTAGATTGGAACCGAGATGAGGAGAACCAAATGTTACAAGGCCACCGTAGGGCTTGACTGTCTCTCCATCCTCCTCAAACATTTGATCAACCTTCCGCCCAATAAGCCCCCCCATACTATGGGCAATGATGAAATTGGATCGAAGTTTTTCAGTCTCTTCCGGATCGTTTTTGATTTTTGGGTCAATGACTGAAAAGACCGTTCCTGCGGCTACATTGAAACTGGAGTATTGTGTTTTTGCATAACTGATGAGTTCGGTTGAGACATTATTGCTCCACAAGTTCAATGTATATGTGCTTGCATTTGCGAGGGATCCTTCATCTCCTCCTAAACCGTGGAGGAAGTATATCGTCCTCTTCTCCTCACCATTGGGTCCCAGTGGAGGAGCTGGAGGCGCGGTTGGCGGGATCGGGATTTCCCGTTCCTGGATATCCGGATTGAAGTTGTAGAGGCGAGTATCGCATCCGTCGGATTGCGCCGAGGCAACAACATGAAAAACGAACGCAAAAACAAGGATGGAAAAATATTGTAGAGTTTTCATGATCAGGGGTTTACTTGGTGATATAAAATGACTTCGCATAGGTGGAGCCGGCCACAACTAATTGGAGGAAATACAAGCCCTCCGTGTATTGATCGGTATTTAACCGGATTCTCTGTTTTTCAGAAGGAAAAGACAGACGTACTTCATACAAGGGCTGGCCTGTAATATTGACGACCCTGGCCAGGACCTCCTGGCCGATGAGTGCCGGCGGAATGGTGATATTCAACATATCTGTCCGCATCGGATTGGGAAAGACCGTAAAGTCGGTTAAAGCTGTGCTATTGGCACTGGAACGTGGATTGGCTCCGGCACCTTTGAAGCTGTAATCCGAGTACTCTTCGATTGTCACTTCTTTTCCACAAATTCCGCCATCCAACATCATGTCTTGTTCGATCACCACTGCGCGGAGCAGATCGCATTGCTGCGTTTCGTTAAATGTGTAATAGTGGGTGATACGGATAAACCCATTCCCGCTTTGTTGTGGACTAACAGATACCTTAGTTTTCTTTTCCTGATCCCATATATCTGAACGGCTATCATAGCTGAATGTCAGCGTTTGCCCGTCGTTGCTCCAGATCACATCGTCATACATGTTCTCCGCATCAGTGACTTGATCCTGGGAAGGAAAAGTAAATGTGTATCCTGCGAGAAAGCCATTTTCTATGGCCTCCTGATTGTCATCCAGATAGGCCACGGAGTCTGTCGGCTCGTAGCTCACAAACCGGTCATTCGGGCCGGGATTATCTGGATCCATTTGCAAATGGACGCCATTCGGACCGTGAATAGTCAATGCTGGAACATTGTACCATTTCGGATGTGCATTGACATGAGAGATGGCCTCATAGGTCATGATCAGATTGAGATCCTCATCCAGAAATTCATGGATACGTTCCACCTGTTCACGATTCTTGAGTCCCACCAGATCGATCGGGTTGAGATCTTCCCAGGTGATCCCTTGCTGGATCTTGTAATAGGATTTGGAGGAGACGGTTACTTCCAGGTCAGTGACCAAAGGCGTTCCAGGGGGGAGGTTGGTCTGAGCCAGAGCGGCGAGGGCAAAAAGCCCGACCAGAGCCAGAGTGTAGATCGTTTTCATAAGAGCATGTTTTGGAGTAAAGAAATGAATGTCTATTCTTCAGATCTGATACTCCAAATTTCAAGCTGCGAAGGATGGTATGGAAGAAATATTATGTCTTAATCGTATAACCTTCAAGAATAATTCCTTATATTAAACAATGAAAATCGATTTCTTCCGCGTTTTAGACAATTGAGAATGATGACGATCTAATACCCATTGAAAATCAAGTGGCTATGATTAAAATGTATCAACGCTCCAAGTTTGATCTGCTCAAGGAGAAATGCCGCAAAGAAGGAGTAGATCTGGTTCAAACCATGATGCACGTCCTTTCAGTGGATAAAAGTGCCATCTATAAACGCCTGGATGGATCAAAAATCCTGAATCTGGAAGAAGTGATCCAGCTTCAGGATCACTTCCAACTGCCCGAATACTTCTTTACCAGCCACATGTCAACTATGATCCCGTTTCGATTCGGGAATATCCAGCATCAACCTGAAACTATCGTTGGTTTCCTCACACCGATACATGAGCAGCTGATGCAATTGCAGCAGATGGACGATGTCGCGATCACGTATGCTTCCAGTGAGATCCCGCTCTTTAACTATTTCCAATATCCCGAACTGACCTATTTCAAGTTCTACATCTGGGCACGCACGATCTGGGAAATGCCACATTATCGCAATCGGACCTTTGACGTCAGCACCGTCTTGACCTCAGAAGAGGATCGGATCAAAGTAGTGGTCGATCAACTCCGGGAAGCGTATTCATCTATTCCATCTACAGAATACTGGTCCGTCAACATCCTGGACAATACCATCAACCAGATCCGTTTTTATGCGGAGACGGACAATTTCACAGATTCTCGGATGTGCTCAACCTTGATGAAGCAACTGGAAGGCCTGGTGGAGCAAATGGAGGAGACAGCGCGGATCGGGAGTAAACCAGGGCATGCAGAAGTGCAGTTTCATCTCTACCACAATGAGATCACCCATACCAACAATACCATCCTGGTCGAAAAGGGAGGCCATCCGATCCAGACCTATTGCTCCTTCGACAACCCCAACTTCCTGACCACCGACTATTCCGACTTTTGTGAATACACCCGTCGTTGGTTTGATAAACTTCGCAAGGGATCTACCTATCTATCTGTGGCGGGGAGCCGACAACGGGTCAAGTACTTCCGGGAATTGCGCCGCCGACTGGAGGAGGGGAAGG
>JAIPBE010000013.1 GCA_021738725.1 Saprospiraceae bacterium
GTTGCTCCCCAGCAGAGCCTGCCTCCGCTTCGTTCTAGCAATTGAAAGGTAAATCCCCATTTAGTAACTTACACGAAAGTTATTCACAGTTTTTAGGGTTTAGGGGGGAGAGCTGTCAACGTATATCATGAGGGACCATCGGCCCTCATCCCTCATCCCTCATCCCTGATTCCTGAAGAGTGTTGACCGTTTAGAACTGGTTTGTCTGGCTTGATGGTTTAATGTTCAAGGCGTCCCCGAAGTCTCGGGGAGCCAGTTCAATGTTCAAGGTAGTTTCTATGTGCAGCGACCTTCGGCCCTCATCTCTCGTCCCTCGTCCCTCATCCCTGATCCCTGATCCCTTTCCGAAATAACCCAATAACCCCTTCACCCAATAACCCCTTCACTCAATAACACCGAATACCGAGCGCCGAAAACCGAAAACATGCCCTCATTTTACATTCCCTTTACATTGTTTTACACCCCATTCATGCCTGTTGACCTGGGATGACCGATGTTTGTTGGACGACGAAATCTTATTCCGGGAATGACCTGGAGCAATTCAAAAAATAGAATCTATGTCAAAAGCAAAATTCTTATTCCCTGTACTGTTGTTCGGCTTGGGTTCCTTCTCCTCCTGTGGACAAAGTGATCTTGCAAGCAGTCAGGATGATGACGGGATGACAGAGGCAAATGCTACTGTGTCGAATGTTCAGGAGCCACACCCGTATGGCGGATGGTTTTGCCCGGACAATTTGAGGGGATTTCCACCAGTTGATATTCAGGACCTGGACAAGATTCAGGTGGTGGCTGATCGATTGCCCACAAAAGAAGAAACGAGAAACGGAACCTCTCTCATGTATTTCGATCCGGCAACATATCCGGATGCCCGGCCATTGGATATGCACTTGCCCAGAGTGGCCCGCATCTATTCCCGACACAATGGGATGAATGAACGGATCATCGTCATCCAGGCGGCTGTGGTGGGTCAGGATACGGTGGTGGGCTATCGCTTTCCCAGTGGAGGAAACGGAACGGCCTGGTTTCGTGAAGTCACCTTTCTCTCCGATGCGGAGGTGGCCAAAATAGGACCCGCACCAATGGTCTACATCCATTCGAAGATCCATGCCTCCAAGGAGCAGATCTGGAAGGCTATCACACGCACGGATTATGCCCGGAGCCTGGGCGAGAAGTTTGATCAAAAGGCCTTTTTCAGCGCCGATTGGACGGATGATTCTCAAGTGCGCCTCCACTATACATCGGACAACGAAAAGGCCTCCGGAATAGTGGCAACGGTTTATGGGAATTTCTATCTCCAGATCGATTACGACCGGAATGGATTTCACTATGCAGAAAAAATACTGGTAATGGAGAATGCCGAAGAGGGTACTGCTGAGATGCATCTGGTGTCGGGTCCATACCCAAACGACTTGGGGCTCCAGACGGAAGCTTGGGAAGAGTGGTTTCAGAAAGTGAAGCGAGAGAGCGAAAATAAGTAATGGATCACACATTGAATGGGTCTATGCGGGCTTTCATCTCTGTTCACAATCATTTGATGTATCGAGTTGATCCATTGAATTTGTTGGGGCTGCATTTGCCTGCTTTAACCCGAAAGCGCTGTAATTGAGTTGCCAGTTGTCGGATTCCTAGATGGTTATAAGGCGAATATGCGGTCTTCTTGGGCGGAGAGTCCGGATGACAATTATTCTGGACAGGCAGGTAAATGGGGTTGAAGCCTCACTGTCAATCCTCCAATGGGCTCTATGCACCCCTGGCTGTCCCCTTCAGTGTTCGGAGCAATAATATGTTTATTGGATAGAAGTTGGTTGTTCGAAATAACCCAATAACGACCTTGGGCTTACTATGGTTCGGCCCTCATCCCTGATCCCTCATCCCTGATCCCTCATCCCTGATCCTTGATCTCTCATCCCTGATCTCTCATCCCTCCCATCACAGCGGGCAGGACTTTTATGTCCCACTTGGAAGAATTCAGCCATAGTTGTATTTTACATGCCCATGAATGGATGACAACCTGCCAGGTTGCGGGTTCACTCGTTCAGAGACACTTGGAACGTTGATCATTAAGAAACACCATATCGGCCAACTAGAACGAACGATCCTCAGTCGAGCACATACCATTGCACGATTGCTCTCCTTTTCCGGAACCACCGTCGATGTCCCGACTTCAGGTGCACTATCCGGCAAATCCTCCCCAAATGAGGAGCCTTCAGTATTGCCACAAACGGACACACCAGTGGCTGCTGACAACCTTGTTGCTCGGCAACAGGGCCAACAGAGGGGCTTTCTTCCATCTCAAGGTGTGCACGCTATGGGGTGTTGATTAATACCTACTTATGGAGCAACATGCTACAAAAAAGCGAAAGTTTAATACAGGAATGTAGCGGATTTAAGTAAGTTAGGTGGCATAAAAAGAAAAAATGAAACCAGAAGATGACATCGTAAAACAGTTGAAAGAACAGAATATCGAATTCAATATTTTGCAAGAAGAATATAATCCAGATAAAGAAAGTTTGATTTCGAAGACTATCCAGAAATGGAAAAAGAAATTTATAGCAGATAGAACAGCACCGTATTTGGATAGTTATTTATGGCACATATTCAGTTACGGTTCAACAAAATCAATAGAAGGAAAAGTTGCGACAAAAGAATATCTAAACCAATGGAAAACCAATGTTCTGATATTTAATGAACCACAACAATATCTAATTGAGTGTATAAATTCAATTCCTAAAATAGAAATGGATGATTTTTTTGATGATGTTTATATATCACATTCAAATATGAAATGGACCTACGTAATTCCTCATGAAATTCCAGGAATGGGTCCGTATTTTTCAACAGGCGAACCAAAGAATCAGAAAATTTGAACTCACGAAATAAATATCACTTTTACAAAAAAGAACTTTCAAAGCTTCTTAAGTCGAGCGAAATTGTGAGTTTCCATGATGATGAAAATATCATTGATAGAATAGTGAATTTATTAAGTGAAGGGAATTCCATAAAAAAGATAAAAGGAATTATTTCAGCATCTGAAATTGTAAAATATGGAGGAGATGTTACGGATGAAGAAGTTGAAGAAATATATCAAGAAATAATCGAATGGTGGAATGAAAAAGAATGAATACGCCACCTAACAATGTATAAAAGGTCCATGTCCTCCATTCGTCGGCCACGGCCTTTATACGAGCCGTTCAATTTACTGACGTGGGATTGAAAGTTGCTCCAGGCGATCTGTCAACTATAAGTCTTCCGATCGAGTCATTTTCAAAATTCAGTAGCACATACGATCCGCAAGTATATAGAAATGAGAAAAAATTCATTATAATGATCTGTTCTTATTCAGTTGATCCGTAATTTTGAAGCTTCTAGAACTCACGAAGTGCCCAATCACCCCATTGTATATGTCGTTCCATCCAGCACTAACTCTTATTATATTGCCGAATGACCAAGCTTAATAAGCCATGAAATACTCAGAGACAAGTTATACTGTAACCACAGACCCCGAATTTTTAAACGAGCTGAATGGCATTACTCCCGAGCTATTGCCAAAACTTGAAAGATTTCATCAGCTGGCTTTAAAAGGGAAGCGATCGAGTATTCAACTTTTTCTGGATGCCATAGAGCAATATCCGGATATTCCCCATTTGAAAAATTATCTATCTGTTCTGTACGGGAAATTGAATGAGGCGAAAAAGGTGTATGATGTCAATGATTGGCTTATAGCAGAACATCCTCATTATTTGTTTGGAAAATTGAATAAGGCGAATGAATATTTTATCAACCAGGAGTATGATAAAATGACCTCTGTCCTGGGTGAGGAGATGGACCTGAAGGCGTTGTACCCCGATCGTGATCTATTTCACCTTAACGAAGTGATTCCCTTTTTCAAATGTGCTGTACTTTATTTTACAGCCGTTGATAATATTGAGCAAGCGGAAATCCGGTACGATATCATGTGTGAACTGGATCCCGAAGCAGATGATACGGAATTGGCCCATAAATATATTTTGGCGGCCAGAATGAGAGCAGCGCAAAAGCGGTATGAGGAAGAGCAAAGGACTAAAATATCAGTAATAACAAAGCCGCAGGAAATCCTGTCAACGAACCAGACACCTGAATTTATTCATCAGGAAATCGAATGGCTATATGCAAACGGGATGTATATTGGAAGAGAAAAGTTAAGTGCCATTCTTTCCCTTCCCAAACCCAGCCTTGTTCAGGATCTTGAACGGGTCTTACAAGACAGTATTGATCGATTTGGTTATTTCAATGCATTGAGTGAAGAAGGCAAATGGGAGGAGGAGGAATTTACATTTGTAATTCATGCTGTTTCTCTTTTAGGAGAAATTGGGGCTACAGACAGTATCGGTGTTATTTTGAATGTTTTAAGTCAATCTGACGAATATTTAAATCTTTATTTTGGCGATTTTATTACATATGGACTTTGGGAGCCAATATATAAAATTGCGGGTGATCAACTGGAGGCATGTAAGCAGTTTATGTTCAGGCCAGGTATGGACACCTATGCCAGGACGACGATATCGGAAATGTGCGTGCAGATTGCATTAAATCACCCCGAACGGCGTTCTGAAGTGATGGATTGGTATGGTGATGTTATACGCTACTTTCTGGATAGCAACCTGGAGGATAATGTCATAGATAGTGATCTGATCGGATTAATGATTTGCGATGTAATAGACATCAAGGGCTCCGGGTTATTGCCTCAAATTGAGCAGTTATTTGAACAGGGAATTGTATCAATCGGAATATGTGGCAATTGGGAAGAAGTGAGTGAAGCGTTTAAACGACTGAAAGGCATAGACCATAAGAAGGAAATCCTTTCCATCGCAGACCGATACGAAGATATATTGTCATCATGGGCAGGATATCAACAACAGGATGTCACGAAAAAATACACAGAGGACGATTTGTTTATGCCGTTTGGTACGCCAATAAAGGCCGAGCCTAAAATTGGACGAAATGAGCCTTGTCCTTGTGGGAGCGGTAAAAAGTATAAAAAATGCTGTTTGAACAAATAGGATCAGTGCGATCCCGTTGAAAATCAACTATTTTGATTTTACAGGTCGGATCATCTGAAATGTTGCTATTCAACTTCCGACTCCCCTCAATGAAACCTCCCCGGTCCCCGATCATCTTTTTCCTCCTCTCTCGTCTTTTTCTTCCTCGTATTGAAATTCCGCAGGTCGTAGGTAAATGTCAGCATCACGAATTGCTGCAAGGCATTGGAGCGGGAATCCTCGATGTAGGTTTCTGTGACTGATCTGGTAATATTCCTGTTTTGCTTCAGGAGGTCATTGACAGCCAGCGCGATCTCTCCCCGTTCATTATTAAATACTTTTTTTCCAATGGCCAAGTGCCACAACCAGTAGGACTGGTTGAAGCCATCCGATAGGCCACTGTTGTATTGATGGCTGATATCTGTCCGAAAGACAAATCCCTCCCAGATCTGCCAGTTAAGTTTGATGCGGCTGTTCTGGCTGAAGTAGGTATTGTTCCCACTCGTCTGTAACGAATTTTTTGTACTGTTGATAGCAGGCCGTCCGGATATGGAGAAGTCGATCTTGTCACTGATATTGCTACTGATGGTGATACCCGACGAGATCACATGGTTGTCCGCATCATTGCGGGCATCATTCAACAATCCTGGTTGGCGTGAATAATTATAATTCACATCCACATTTGTGTTCAGCCGTCGTTTGAACAACGGAAAACCATAAGACATGAAGGAGCGGATATTCCAGGCCCCATTCAAATTAGTCGGTTGAGTGAGTTGAGCGCCAGGTGAGATCTCGAATTCGTCAAAAACAGGGTGATCACTACCGGCCAGCCAGGTGGCATTGACGACATCATTTTCGGTCAGTCCACCGCCACCCATCAAAAAGAAAACTGTGCTCTTTGCCGGATCCGTTTTTTGATAGCGCATAAACAGATTGTGGGACACGCTCTGGACTAGACCTGGATTTCCGACGGTCAGCTGCAATGGATTCTGGTTGTCCACCACATTCTGAAGTTGCTCAATTGACGGCAGGTCGGTATTGCTGCGATAGAAGATCCGCACATTTTCCTGCTTGCTCACATTCCATCGCAGCATGGCGAAGGGAAGTACATTGCGAAATTGCTGACTGAATGACGCCGTCTGGGGCAGGAGTTGGTCGTTGGTCAGATTCGCCCACTGGTAATTCAGGCGAACCATCATGTTCAGATCCCGGCCCTTATTATAACTGTAGCCCAGACCTGCACTGTTGGTCCAATAGTCATTGGAGAAGAGGTTGCTCAACTGATTGTTCTGGTCATCGTAGAGCTCCGACAACGGGTTGTAATCATAGGTGAGTTTATCTGACTCCTCCTGCCTGTAGCTTCCGCGATAGGAAAATTGCAATTGATCATGTTGGCCCAGCGGTTCGGTGTAGTCGACATTGGCGCCCAGGTTCCAACTGGAGACATCCAGGTCCGAATGCTGATCCAGCGTATCAGCAGATATCTGGGGTGAAAAATATTGATTGAGAGAGCTCAATTCGCTATCTCCTTTTTTGGGATTGTATCCCGGTGTGATCTGGACAGACAGGGTGCGTCGGTCCTTTTTCATCTTATGCCGCCACATCGTGCTGGCATCAAATTGCAGGGCACTCAGGTCGGAGGAAAAAAAGTTTAGACTGGCATTCAGTGGCACACCTTCCCGATCCGTTCCCGAGAGGGCTGTTTCGCTTCCGCGGTTTCCCTGCCAGGATAGTCGTGGGCGAAAGATGATGGAATTAGCACTATCTATCGTGGCTTCGAGTCGCAGGTTCGCCCGATGGTTGATATTGCGTGTTTCTGTGGTGCTTTGTTCCGTATACAGATCCCCTGTACCCTGACCGATGAGGTATTGGCGGACCAGATCGGACTCGGCCAGGTTCTCACTGTGATTGAAAAAGTAGCTGCCGGAAACTTCGACCTTCTCGCCCCACATGTCAGAGTAGTTCAAGCCCACCGCGGTTGTACGCGAGATGCCCCCCTGGCTGTTCACCAGAAAGTCACTGGACCCACCTCCCGGGCCACCCCTCGAACCTCCCCGTCCGCCGAAGCGGCGACCGCGGCCACCGCCGCCGCCCATCACCCCCAGGAGGTCATCTTCAGAGAAATTCTGCACATTGATATTGTTGCTCATACCGATCACCGAGATCCGGCGGTCCCCGTCAAAGAGGTTGATATTCCCGCCCGACTGGTAGTAATCCGGCCACCCGAATCCGGTGTAGATCTTGCCAAACTGGCCGTTGTTCATCCCCTTCTTGGTGACGATATTCATCGTCTTGGTGGTATTCCCATCCTGGATGCCGGAAAAGGTGGACTGCTCACTGGCCTGATCGAAGATCTGGATCTTGTCGATCACCTCCGCTGGCAGGTTGCGCAAGGCGGCGGTCGGATCGTTGCCAAAGAATGGTTTGCCATCCACCAGGACCTGGGCGATATCGTCTCCCTGCGCTTTGACCCGGCCATTTTCCATGGTGACGGTCGGCATTTTGGTCACCAGGTCTTCGGCACTGGCATCCTTCATCACCTTGAAAGCGGTGGCATTGAACTGGATGGTATCCTCATTCATGGTGGCTACCGGGGCTTTCTCCTTCACTTCTACCGATTCCAGGTTGACCGAGGTTTCTTCCAGTTGCAGGACGCCCATATCCAGATCACTGGCTTTGATGTTAAATTCCAGTTCGACCGTGGTATATCCCAGAAATGAAATGGCCATGTTGTAACCGCCCTTTTCGATGCCTTCCAGGGTGAAATTTCCCTTGGTATTGGTGGCAGTGGCCTTGACCTCTTCACCCCAGGGATATTGGAGTACGACAAATGCGCCGGGAAGAGGCTGCCCCTCTACGTCCTGGATCTGGCCCCTAACCGAGAACGATTGTGCGGTCAGCCCGCTCAGAAAGAAGAGCGACACAAAGAGCAGAGCTAGACGCATAGGATTGGGGAGGTAAGAGTAGGATGTGAACATTGAAGGGCCGTTCAATCGCGATGATGGCGGCCCTGCCTTTTTTGTTGGCGCATCCGACTGCGGATCTCCTGCCAGGATGCCCACTGATCGGAGGTGAGGTATTTCCTCAGCGCCTGATCCTGTTCGTGCGTCAGTTGTTGCATGGCCTCACGGGTGGCTTTGAAGTCCCCATCGGCATTGTCGCGGACCTCCTGGAATTTCTGCGCATAGGTGCCATTGACAACGGCTATTTTTTCTGCCTGTGCCGTGGACAGTCCGAGAGAGTCGACCATCATATGCGTCTGCTGAGCCGCCATCTCATGAGGGTCGGTGGAGGGGCCACCCCATTGGGCCTGGGCCGTCATCCAGACGGAGCTGATCAACAGGAGGCAGGCGGTCAAGATAGTGGTCTGACGTTTCATAAGCGGGAAAATTGATCAGGTAAAGGTACGGGCTGGCCCGTCACCATGGGGTGTGAATCTCGAGTTAGATGTAATTCCCAGGTTGGAGTTTAATGTGGGACCAATTCTGCGCTCCTTTGTTACGGTAGTGTCCATTTTCGTTTATTCGTTTATTCGTTTATTCGTTGAGGAGTGGGGTGAGACTTGCATCATACTCTAGATACAGATATCAGGGTCCATTGATTCAAAGTCCGCAGTTCAGGCAAGGTCATATTTTCCGCCTTTGACAAGCTTCAGGTGTGGAATTTTTCGTTTATGGGTTTATTCGTTTATAACCTTCTACTCTCCACTCTACCACAGAGGACACAGAGTCTCACAGAGTAATTGTTCGTACTCTCCACTCTCGACATCCTACTCTCTGAAGCCAACGATAACTGACAACGGACAACTGAAAACCGACTGCCGTCCGGGGAAATCCCAGATTCCAAATTCAAATTTTCAAGGTGGGAACCATAATAGGCGATCACAGTCACTTCGTCTCTCCGTCACTTCGTCACTCCGTCTTTCCGATCCTCGGTCCTCTAAATAACTCAATAACGAAATATCGAAATAACACCTAGCGCCAAATCCCTCCTATGCGGTCAGGCAGACTCGTTTCCGCTTTCCGCTTTCCTACATCCGCCGTCCCCCTGCCCCCGTCCGCTTTACCACAGAGGACACAGAGTCTCACAGAGTAATTGTTCGTACTCTCCACTCTCTACGGTCACCGACAACTGACAATTGAAAACGGACAACTGAAAACCGACTGCCGTCCGGGGAAATCCCAGATTCCAAATTCAAATGATCAAAGTGGGAACCATATTAGGTGATCACAGTCACTTCGTCTCTCCGTCACTTCGTCACTCAGTCTTTCCGATCCTCGGTCCTCGAAATAACTCAATAACGAAATATCGAAATAACACCAAGCGCCAAATCCCTCCTATGCGGTCAGACAGACTCCTCCTTTCCGCTTTCCTACATCCGCCGTCCCCCTGCCCCCGTCCGCTTTACCACAGAGGACACAGAGTCTCACAGAGTAATTGTTCGTACTCTCCACTCTCGACACCCTACTCTCTGAAGCCACCGATAACTGACAACTGACAACCGACTACCGTCCAGGGAAATCCCAGATTCCAAATTCAAATTTTCAAGGTGGGAACCATAATAGGCGATCACAGTCACTTCGTCTCTCCGTCACTTCGTCACTCCGTCTTTCCGATCCTCGGTCCTCGAAATAACTCAATAACGAAATATCGAAATAACACCAAGCGCCAAATCCCTCCTATGCGGTCAGACAGACTCGTTTCCGCTTTCCTACATCCGCCGTCCCCCTGCCCCCGTCCGCTTTACCACAGAGGACATAGAGTCTCACAGAGTAATTGTTCGTACTCTCCACTCTCTACGGTCACCGACAACTGACAATTGAAAACGGACAACTGAAAACCGACTGCCGTCCGGGAAAATCCCAGATTCCAAATTCAAATGATCAAAGTGGGAACCATATTAGGTGATCACAGTCACTTCGTCTCTCCGTCACTCCGTCTTTCCGATCCTCGGTCCTCGAAATAACTCAATAACGAAATATCGAAATAACACCTAGCGCCAAATCCCTCCTATGCGGTCAGACAGACTCGTTTCCGCTTTCCTACATCCGCCGTCCCCCTGCCCCCGTCCGCTTTACCACAGAGGACACAGAGTCTCACAGAGTAATTGTTCGTACTCTCCACTCTCTACGGTCACCGACAACTGGCAATTGAAAACGGACAACTGAAAACCGACTGCCGTCCGGGGAAATCCCAGATTCCAAATTCAAATGATCAAAGTGGGAACCATAATAGGCGATCACAGTCACTTCGTCTCTCCGTCACTTCGTCACTCAGTCTTTCCGATCCTCGGTCCTCGAAATAACTCAATAACGAAATATCGAAATAACACCAAGCGCCAAATCCCTCCTATGCGGTCAGACAGACTCACTTTCGACTTCCGACTTTCCCTTTACTCCTTTGTATTTCATCTGGGTTGTATCTTCGACAAAAGCAAATCACTATGACCTCCCGAATCGGTTTAATCCTCTTGATGCCTGTTCTCCTCCTGATGGCCTCCTGCAAGAAGGATGACTGTGAAGCGCCACCTGTCGGTGAGAATATTGTGGGGACCTGGAAGGTAGACAGCCAGTCCGGAACTGTGGTCTTTCAAGAAGATGGCACGTTACTGGACCCGAACGATCTGTTGATCAGCGGGGAAGTCAATGGCATGGTGCTGGATGAAAAAACCTGGATGCTGATACCAGGCGACTACCTGCTGCTCACTGCATCTAATCAGAGCTCTTCTCTCGAATCGGAATTTTACATCGCCCGCAATGATTGCAATCGTATTTCGTTAGAAGTATTCTTCCTCACCGTGGATTTGCGGCGGAAATAGTCGCTGATACGGTTTGCAGCCAGGCAGAATTGGCCTGAGAATTGTATGAGAGTAAGTTGTTTGAACCCAATCGATTGGGTCTTGTTATCTTTGAACATTGCAAACACATCTATCTCTATCTATGAATATCTTGAAGATCTTTTTACTGGCTTTGATCCCATTCATGTTCACAGCCTGTGCGAATGAAAGTGCTCCCGAAGAGGAGACTCCTGAAATGTCTGCTCCAGGTGCAGCTCAAAACCCCATCTCCGTCACGGGTACCGACGTTGGTAACCCTGCTCCCGCGGCACAGCCTGCCGGTGGTACAGTGGGTTCCAAACAACATTACTATTGCCCGAACAGCTGTCCGGGTAGCGGTGGTGATGCAGGTGGAAAATGTGCGACCTGTGGCGCGGACTATGTCCACAATGATGCCTACCATCTCCAGGGCGCAGGTGCTCCTCAAACGCCGAACCCACAAACGGCAGAACCGCCTCAGAATGCCAAAGGCGTCTGGCACTATTCCTGTCCGAAAGGTTGCGCTGGCGGAGCTGGCGCTGCAGGTGCTTGTGCCAAATGTGGCACTGCTCTGGCCCATAATGGCCAGTACCACAACTAAAGTCGCAAATCTATCTCAATAGCCAAAGCGGCTGGATCGTTGCGATCCAGCCGCTTTACTTTTTCTGACCCATGGCTCATTCAGGACTGCCTGGATGTATACGGGATTCAGACAATTCAGTGGAAAATGATCGTTCTTTAACCATTAGAAACGGATAATGCGATCTTTCATTTTCTTTTTGAGTCTTTGCTATTTGACGCAATCCTATGCTCAGGTACCCTATGATACCCTGGTTGCCACTGGGATGGTCCATGTGTACTTCGAATTTGGAAAGGATCACTTGACATCATCGGCCAGGGATTCTATTACGGCCTTGATCCAGGGCGAAAATGGTGGTAAGGATCGATGGATCGACATTGTTGCCCACACGGATTCCATCGGAACGGATCAATCCAATCAGTCCCTGGCACGACGCAGAGCCCAATCCGTTGCGACCTTCCTCCAGCAGCAGCATTGGCCAGCCGCATATATCCGGAAAACAGCCGTGGGAGAAAGGGTCCCGGTTGCCTCCAATGACACAGAGGAAGGTCGACAAGCCAATCGAAGGGCAACGATCACCTTGCTGAAACGGCGGGTGCTGACCCGTATCCAGGGCCAGGTCCTGGACGATAGTACCGGTGTGGCACTGGAAGCGACCGTCCATATCCTTGCCAGGGATTGGCAGGATTCGGCTTCCACCGACAAAGCAGGGCAGTTTAGCTACGAACTTCCGGCAGGGGAAGTGGTCCGGGTGGATATCCGTCGCCCGGGTCATTTTTTCAGTTCTCAGATGTTGCGGGCGATGCCCGGCTTGCCGCCCCTGGATATCCGTATCAAGCCGATCGTAACCGGCGCAAAGGCAGACATCCAGAATCTCTACTTTTTTGGGAATCAGGCGGTGCTACTTCCCAGGTCGGAACCAGAGCTCCCCATTTTATTGCAATTCATGCAGGTGAATCCACAAATCATTGTAGAAATCGCAGGCCATGTCAATGTCCCTTTCAGTCCACCGGTTGATTCAGTCAGTTTTTCCTTTGGCTTATCGATAGCACGTGCAAAAATGGTATATGAGTACCTGATTGAACATGGTGTACCCCCATTCAGATTGGCTTATAACGGGTATGGAAATCAGGAAATGCGATTCCCTTATGCCAGCAATGAAAAGCAGCAGGCGCTCAATCGACGGGTGGAAATTCGCATTCTCGGTACCGGGAAGATTATCAGTAAAAAAGCACCTTTACACGATCCATCTGTCGATGGGGGCTGAACTCTTTCGGAGGTAGACGGGTAGCAGAAAGGATACCAAAAGTCCTATTGACCGGACAGACAGGCCTGACGAAGGGCCATCATCGCCACCAGGCCTTTTTGACGGGCTAGCGTGCGGTTTCGCTCTGGGATCAACTCCGGATCAGGATAATGCTCCAGCACCCGGGTTATGCTCTCTTCCCGGATCAGGTGCAACATGGCATGCGGAGATCGATTGGTGTAATTGGCCGCGTCGTCCGGTTGCGTATCCGCAAATTGGTACTGCGGGTGAAAACTGGCGATCTGATAAATCCCTTCATATCCCTGATCGATCAGTAGCTGCTCGCACAGGTTCAACATGTCCAGATAATCCATAAAATCAGCATAGGCATTCGGCAGGATCAGCAGGGTGGTCTCTGTTTCGGGTTCACGGTCCAGATGATAGGCCTCCCGGATCACCGCTTCTAAAACCGTCTGCAACGGCGAAGGCTCCAGGATCATATAACGGATCCGGTCTTGCTGAAAGGGTTGGGCAGCAAAGGGGCAGAATTGCAGCCCGATCACTACCTCCCGGATCCAGGTCCGGGTCTGGGCGATCCATTGATTGTGGGTGTGACTCATCGGGTGCCAAGATAATCTTCCTTCCGCTACTGGGACGCTGTGACCGATCCACGATGGTGTTTATCTAGAAGGCGAAGTGTTTCATCGAAAGCATAGTCTCAGTGACGGAGTATCCATTTACTTTGTAACAAATCTCAATGATGCAAACCATACTCGGATCAGGAGGGGCGATTGGAAAAGATCTGGCCAAAGCCTTGGCTGCTTATACTAAAGGCATTCGCCTGGTCAGCCGGCACCCCGAAAAAGTGAACGAAACAGATGAACTGATGGCTGCCGACTTGTTGTCAGCGGAAGAGACTGACAAAGCCATCGCCGGATCCGAGGTAGTCTATCTGGTCGTCGGTCTGAAATATGAGTTTCGGGTGTGGCAGCAGCAATGGCCGGTGGTGATGGACAATGTCCTGACCTCCTGCCACCGTCATGGAGCCAAACTGGTCTTCTTCGACAATATCTACATGATCGATCGCGAGCATATCGGTCATCTGACTGAAGAATCTCCCATTCGACCTTCCAGTATAAAAGGCTTTGTGCGGGCACAATTGATCCATATGATCGATGACGCAGTCCAGAAAGGTGAAGTGGAGGTCATCATTGCCCGTTGTGCGGATTTCTATGGTCCGGGAGTAGGCAACAGTGTCCTCCAGGAAACCGTCCTCAAGCCTTTGAAAAACGGCAAGCGTGCGAATTTTCTGGCTTCCCCTCAGTATGCCCATACCTATACCTACACGCCAGATGCCGCACGCGCCACTGCCCAGCTGGGCAATACCCGATCAGCCTACAACCAGACCTGGAATCTGCCCACTACCAAGGAGCGACTGACAGGGAAGGATTGGCTTCAGCTGATTGCGAACGAACTGGGTGTGCCACCACAATCCGTTACCATTCCCGGGTTTGTCCTGTCACTGGCCGGGTTGTTTTCCCCCATGATGCGGGAGGTCAAGGAAATGAACTATCAATATGAACGGGATTATATCTTTGACAGCAGCAAATTCGAAGCGGCATTCGGATGGAGGGCGACAGACCCCCAAACAGGTATTCACGCGGTCGTAAAGGAAGGCTAGATCACACTTGACTACCGGGCCTGAAGTGGCGTAACCGAAAGGGATTCCGTACCTTCAGATGAACCAGGCCATTTGTATTTGTGTTCTGAAGCCTGATGCTGGCATACGCCAGTCACCCGTTCAATACCCCTGCTTATATGGCTCAGCTCCGCCCCGTCCTTCTTGTCCTTTTATTCGCCTGGAGCACCATCCTTATGGCGCAGTCCAAGGTCAGATCACCGGCTGAAATTCAGGCATTGATCTCCTCCTACAAAAAGGATCCCCGTGGCCCTTTCAAGGATATTCGCTGGTTTTGCCCGGATGGTTCGACGCGTGCCGCGCGGGTTCCATGTCCGGAAAAGAATGGGGTCCAACATGCCCGTTATCGGGATGAGGTCGTCTCCCTGGCGAAGACAAACCAGGTCCACCTGATCCAGATCCTGGCAGGATCTGACCATGCATCATTCTGGGATGCCTCTCAAGGGCACAGTCGGATCAAACAGTACCAATTGGTCAAATTTCTCAAGGAGGCTGACAATGGCTGGCTGCTGCGGCGTGCCCGCTATTACCGGGGTGCCATTCAGGAAGAAGACGAATCGAACTGGGGGATCACCTTCTACCAGTGGCTGTTCAAGGATGCACAGGCCGCTGAAGAGCAGTACTTTCTCATTCGCCAATCTGCGCGGGATGTGCCTCACGCGGCAGATGACAATGTGGCTCAGCGGATCCGGGCAGCCTCCAAGGCCATCGCAGATACCTTCCCCTCATTCATGGATCTCCGAGTCAAGATCCACGGCCAGCCGGATGCCACTGATCTGGGAAAGACACGTGGGTTTTACAACAAGAACAAAAGCAGGATGATCCCCTATGTATCGACCTTGTTCGATCAGTTGATCGCTGATCTGGAGGTGCGATACAAGCCACTGGCGGTGGCCGACCTCACCAGATACAAATCGCAGATGCCGAAGGATTCGCCCCTGCGTGAAGAATTTGAACGCTTCCTGATCACCTACCCCAAGGAGACCTCTGCCAAGCGACAGAGCCTATTGTTGGCCGACATCATGCTGGTGCTTCGAAAGCAAACTACCGAAGCCATCAGCCCCAAGGCGAGGGTCGCTTGTCTGGACCTCAGTCTCAAACTGGAACAAGCTTTCCTCCAGACGACCAATCGCTGGCAACCCCAGACCTTACAGGATCGATTTGCCAAGGTGCGGTGTCTGAGCCAGGTGGCTGCAGCAACCGGGTTTCTCGAAATGTGGGAATGGGATATGGTGGACAAAGCGCTGACGATCGATACCAGTCAGACCATCTCCCTTGGCCAATTTCAGCAATTCACCCGCCAGTCTCAGGCCGTCGTGGAATGGGGAACGGGAATGGTTCGTGCAATCTATGGTTCCGTGGTCAAGCAGTTCGCAGAATTCGAACCGCTGGCAAACGGATTTCCCGATGATGTGGTCCGTTCATCCATCCTGTTGCCCCTGGGTCAGGAAGTTAGTGCTCTGGCCAGCCAGTATGCCGAAGCTGCCGGCCTGGCCAATGAAGTGATGGGCATAGCGGGCACCAATGGCCTGCGGGGACTCAACCCCGGATATGCACTTGGTGAACTGGTCGTGATCGATGATCAGACAGAAGAGATGAATGTCTCTGCAGACAAGATCTACGTATTTCATCATCCCCCTTCCGATCTCAAGCCGATCGCCGGGATCGCCACGGTCACAGAAGGCAACCTGGTTTCGCATGTCCAGCTGCTAGCGCGCAATCTGGGGATTCCCAATGCCGTGCTCAATGCGAAAGATCTGCAGGATTTGAAGGCCTTCAATGGCCAAAAGGTCTTTTATGCCGTGTCTAACACGGGGACGGTCATTCTCAAACCGGCCGATGCCATGACATCGGAAGAATCAGAATTATTCTCCCAGAAGGTGCGCAGCGAGGATAAGATCCGAGTACCCATCGAGGCGATGGACCTGACGGTGCATACATTGGTGGATCTGCGGAAGACACGAGCCATTCATTCCGGCATTTGGTGTGGCCCCAAAGCCGCCAATCTTGGCGAACTGAAATACCTGTTTCCCGATCATGTGGTCGAAGGGCTGGTCCTGCCATTTGGTTTGTTTCGGGATCACATGGATCAATTGATTCCCGGAAAAAATGAATCGTACTGGACCTTCCTGACCGGGATCTTCCACCGGGCAGAGAACATCCGTCAGGGTGGAGCATCAGACGAAAAGGTGGAAGAAATGGTCCTGGATCAGTTGGCACAATTGCGGACAGCGATCAAATCCATGCCGTTCTTGCCAGGCGTTGTCGAAAGCCTGCGCGAACAATTCATACAAGTCCTGGGCGGTCCGCTGGGCAAGGTCCCCGTGTTTTTGCGCAGTGACACCAATATGGAAGATCTCAAGGACTTCACCGGTGCCGGACTCAACCTGACCCTGTTCAATGTCCTGGATGAAGAAAAGATCGTGCAGGGTATTCGTGAAGTATGGGCATCGCCGTATTCGGAAAGGAGTTATCGTTGGCGGCAACGGTATCTGCTCGACCCGGAGAATGTCTATCCTTCGATACTGATCATTCCCAGCGTCGATGCTGAACGATCGGGCGTCATGATCACCAAGGGTGTGACGACAGGAAGGGATGATCAGGTAACAGTCGCCTTCAGCAAGGGAGTCGGCGGCGCAGTGGATGGCCAGTCGGCCGAGTCCTGGCTGATCGACAATGATACGACCATGCACCTGCTGGCTCCTTCGAGGGAGACGACCTTTACAGCCATCCCAGCCACGGGTGGGACAAAGAAGGCGTATTGTGATCTGTCTGATCGATTGCTGACGCCATCCGACCTGGCGGCATTGAATCAGATGGCTGCAGATATGCGATCCAAATTGCATGCGACCGGCCCGCTGGATATCGAATTGGGCATTCTTGCAGATTGGATCTGGTTGTTTCAGGTCAGGCCATTTGTGGAGAATAAGAAAGCCGCCGCTTCTGCCTATCTGTTATCCATTTCACCTGAACCGGATCTCGAAAAACGGATCCCTTTTCTGACCCCAAAGCTGAACCATGATTAAAAGAGGATTGCTGCTGCTCACGGTGACCCTGGTCCTTCCGATCACTACCTCCAGATCCTATCCGGTCGACGGATATAGTTATACCAATATCAAGCGACTGAAATATCTCCAGCTGGTGCAGGAGGGCGAGCTCCAGGGGAAAGCGCCTATTGCCGGGGCGACCAAGTCCATCCAGGATATTCGGCTGAACCTGACGGGAAAGACCGGGGATGCCCTGGCTGAATTACCCAGCCCGGATCCAGCATTTCAAAAGGCGATCAACAATCTGTTCCCCAATCTGAATGAGAACTACTCCATTTCGGTACTGGATATTACGCCAGGCCGGCCGTTTCGGCTGGCACAGCGTAAGGAGATGGCAGGCTATCAGCCAGGTAGTGTGGGCAAGCTTGCCGTTGTCGCCGGGTTCTTTACCGAGTTGGCGAAGATTTACCCGAATGACTTTGAGGCCCGGCAGGACCTGTTGTGTACCAGAATGGTTCGTGCCGGATCCTGGGCCATGACCGATTCACATACAGTTCCTTTTTTTAATCTGGAAGCGAAGAAGCTGACCAAGCGAACCCTGAAGCCACCGGATACTTTCTTACTTTACGAATGGTTGGATCACATGCTCTCGGTCAGCAACAATGGCGCAGCCAGCGTCTGCTGGCGGGAGGCCATCCTGATGCGGGTTTTTGGATCGCGGTATCCCAACCTCCAGGAAGCAGAGGCTGAAGCCTGGTTCAAGAGCACCCCCAAATCGGAACTGGCGGACATCTCCAATGCCGTCGTACATGAGCCCCTGCGCAAGTTGGGGATCACCGAAGATGAATGGCGACTGGGTCAGTTATTTACCAAGGGAGGAACAGCATATATACCACCCAAAGGAGGCAGCGTCGGCACCCCGAACGGATTGATGAAATACCTGGTTGCTCTGGAGCGAGGCAAGATCATTGACCCAGAATCCAGTCTGGAGATCAAACGGTTGCTCTATATGACCGACCGTCGCATCCGGTATGCCAATGCCCCTTCATTGAAGAAAGCTGCGGTCTATTTCAAGTCGGGAAGCCTGTATAAATGTGCTCCGGAAGAAGGGTATACCTGCGAAAAATACAAGGGCAATGTGGATAATTTTATGAATTCGATTGCCATTGTCGAACATCCGGATGGTCTGACCTATATGGTGGCGTTGATGTCGAATGTCCGAAAAAAGAACTCCAACCATGATCATATGGCGTTGGCTTCCGCCATCGACAAGGTCGTCCGGTCTTTACCTTAGAGAGGCCTTAATTCACCAGGTGAGGAAGCGCATCTTCCGCTGCCATTTTCAGTTTAGGGTTGGTCGAATGCAGGAAGAACTCTATTCGTTCCCGGTGGAGCGAAAGCCCTGTTTCACTGATCACCCGGATCACTGCCAGTTTGATCTTCTCATCCCTTCCTTGTAGCAGCTGGTCAAAGCAGTCCTCTTCTGTCGGGGCTTTGACATTAAGTCGCAGGATGGCAGCATCAGATGCCGGATCGATCAGGGCAGATTCGACGATGGGAATGAGGATCTTCTTGAGATCCGGTTCCAGGATATTATCCAGAAACTCTACGGCATTGAACCGAACATCTGGATTATTCGCTTTGATCCCTTCATAGACCGGGTCGATCTGACTGGGTAAATACCGCAATCCCAGGAGGTGAAAAATGCGTTCCAGTGTGCCATCCAGACGTCGTTCCAACAAGGAGATCAGGGCCTGTCTGGCTTGTTGGGTAGGTTGGTCGTCGCTTTCCTCCAGTCGTTTCTGAGTGTACAGATTGCCGAGCGTGTTCTTGTAGAGGTGCGTCTCGTTCATGATCAACTTGATGGTTTCCTTCTCACTGATATAGAGATTGGGAAATTGCTTTCGCAATACCAACAAGGATTGAAGCGCTGCCAGGCGCACACTGACATCTGCATGACCGATCATGGCAAAGAGAAATGTGACCGCCTGCGGGGCATTGATGCCTTCGGCTAAAGACGGGATCAGACGCAACAGCTCGGAGGGCTGCCCGGGCGATGACATAAACGCTTGCAAGTCAGGCAGGAGGGCAGTCCCGAATTGGGACAATGCTTTTCTGGCAATCTCCCGGGTCTCTTTGGCTGGCAGGTAATGGATCAGGATCGGGATAAAAGCGGGGTCCTCCGCATCTCCCATAGCCAACAATACCTCCTGGAGAACCTGGGGTTCCTCATCGTGCAGGAAGCGATCCAGGAGGCCATATTGCCCCTGAATCCGGCCATGCCCAATGGCTCGAATGATCATGATCTTGTACAATCGTCGGGTGTCCTCATCCTTCAACAGAGCGAGGTAATGTGTTTTGTCGACGACCAGGTCCTCGATCTGAAAGAGGCGCCGCATTTCCGGATTGTTACGTGATTCCATGGCCAGACCGACCAGGGCCGCGCCATTGATCACCGGATCAGCATGGTTCAGATATTGGTTGATGAGATTGACACGATCTCGCCGGGAATGTCTCAGGATGGCCGTGAATGCATGATATCGCACTTCTGCATCAGGATCGTGCAACAGGGGTGTGAGTTGCGTTTTGATGCTGTTGTCCGGGTGGAAATACAGGCATCGCAGGGTGGCCACTCGAACAGCATCGGACGCATGATCCAGCAGGGGAAGTGTGTCCGGGATCAGTCGTATTTCTTTGAGTTCTTCGATCTTCCCCAGTACAAACAGGAGTTGACGCTCCGATCCGGTTTGAAGCACTCGGCGCATCCCTTCTAATACGGACACATCAGAACCAACCAGTTTTTCTTTCTTCTTTGGATCTGCGGATGCCGTCAGGTTTTCCTGGAAACTTCGAATGTATTCCTTCCGGATCTCCAGGGCGCACCAGATCCAGAAGCCTATGAGGACCATGATCAGAAGGCTGACTGCTCGGAGGGGTAGATCGAGACCATTGATCAGGAAAAGCAGCAGGAGGCCACCGACACCGGTTGCGGCAGTATCCACAAAGACATCAATAAAAGTTTTAGCCTGACTTTTCGTGGCCAGAGGAATAGGGAGGACCAGGAGTTCTACAGCTGCCTTATTGATCGATTGTTTGATCGATACATCAAAAAGCTTGAGGGCGATACCCGCCCAGAGGACAGGCGTGATCAATAACAGGGTGGCCCCTCCGAAAAGGGCCATCGGCAGGACGAACAAGGATTTTCCGACACCATAGATCCCGACGACTCGTCGGGTAATAAAGATCTGAATGATCAGGGAGATGATGTTGAATGTAGAAAACCAGAAGCCGAAGAAGGCGGCCAGATTGTCGGCATCAGGAATGGCCGCAGAGGCCAGTGCGCTGTACTGGTATTCGACCAGTTTGGAGATTACAATACCGATCCCGACGATCAGGGCCAGCAGGGTCAGGTGTCTGGATTTTTTAATGACCTGAAGCGGGTTTCCTTGTAGTTCAGAAGTTTTTTTGGAAGATAGGATCTGTTCCGGGGTGATGTAATCCCGCCAGATGGTGCGATTGACAAAGAAACCACCGGCTAGCAGAGCTGCTGCCATGAACAGAAGATTCTCATTGGACAGGATGGGTGCAAAGACCGAGGTCAGGTATCCGCCCATCACGCCGCCCGCAATTGCGCCGGCCCCGACCAGACTGAACAGGCGCTTGGCCTCTAGGGGATTGAACACCAGATTGGCCAGAATCCAGAATTGGGAGGTGGTCAACAGGGCAAAGATCACTTCGCCGATATAGAATGCATAGATGACCCATTTACCGGCCATGCCCAGATGGAGGAGGAGGCCAGTCAGGATCATGGCTGGGATGGAGACCTGATAGGTCCGCAGGATCATCTTGTGGAGGGAGATCCGAGTCAGGGCCCGGGCATACAGGACGGAGACAATCATGGCGATGCTCGCCACCATCAGAAAGAGGGAAGGGAGGCTCTTGACGCCTACATAAGAGAGGAAGAGGGCGTTGATGACCGGTTTGATGATCATCAACGTACTGATGATCAGGAAGATATTGGCGCCCATGAGGGACACCCTGCGAAATTCTCCGGGACGAATGTCAAACGTTCGGCGGAGCAGGTCCAAACCTGAATCCGCCAATCTGGGCAGCATGTTGTTCAGGCATTTCGAGAGGCCATCAGCACGCGATCAACCCGTTTGATCAGGTCTCTCATCAGCTGCTCGCCTTCAGGTGTTTCTGCCAGACCCACCAGGATGTATTTCCTGTTCTTTCCCCATACGAGGACAGAATCCGCATGCCAGTTCTTCCATGAACCAGACTTGCGAAAAACTTTCGCATCTGGTGCGATGCGATCCAGGACATTGACAAATTTGTGATGTAATTCAGGATCACCCATGATGTCCAGCATTTGCCTGGAACGCTCTGGGCTCACCAGCTGGCCATTGGCCAGCATATAGTAGTAACGGCAAACCTGCTCAGCAGTCGCCGCATGACTGATGTTTTTCAAGGGGTCGCCTTTACGGGCTCCTCCGCGACCATAGGCCTTGCCGACCCACAGGCCGCCTTTATCCGTGCGATCGTACAGGTGATAGCGGGGGTCTTGCATGACTTCTGCGATCTTGTTCATGCCCACGCGATCGATCATGCGGGTTGTCGCTGCATTATTGCTTTTGGCGATCATAAGGCGCATATCTCTGGTCACCTCGGAGGTCTCTTCCAGCTCGCCATTTTCAATGGCCTGGATGCTGGTGAGAAGCACTGCGATCTTGGGGAGAGAGGCTGCATAAACCATCTCTTTTTTGTTGATCCCGGCAAAGCGGGCCTTGAGCGGATCGCGCATATCCACCAGTCCGATGCTCAACTTTTTGGCATTGGCCAACGCAACCCATTTTGGATCGGACTTCAGGATCCGGTTCAATTGGTTTTGCAGTTCCGCATCCGCCAATTCATCCAGAGGGCAGAGCAATGAATCAGGAACTTCAAGGGGGAGATTATTCAGCGTTTCATCCGTAAACTCGAACGCAGTACTTGCCTTATGTGCTTTGTTGGTTGGAATGGAACGACCAGTTGTCCAGGCCAGAAGAGAAAACAGCACAAGCGAAAATAGGGCGGTTACTGTCAGACGAGAAAATTGATTCCTGCCCGATGAGAAGTTTGGTTGATGCATAAACGTCTTCAGTTAAAAAATCGTGCCTGGTCTTTCCGGGGTGCATGTAGCTCTGGAAAGTAAAAATCTTCTAGTGCTGGGAATGGGGGGACTCCTTGCATTCAGATGACAAGACATGACCGGACTCGCCATCCGATAATGGTCCTCAAAAATATGGAACTCTGAGACAATATGCTCAGGGTTGTGAAGATATTAACATTTGCACCTGCAACCATTTGATTACCACAAGGTCTTGTCCGGTTTGGAGATTGTCTATTGAGGAGTATTGGTTCGGTTTGCCAAACCAGGAATATGCGATGAGACTCAGGATATTGTCTCCCACTTCACCCGTAGATCTCCTGATAGGACAGGGTTACCAAAAACCGGCGTATTGTATGGAGGTCCCAGACAGATGAGCCAGGAAATCATATTGCAAACGAATGATTTGGCGGATGTGCAGATGGTCATGTGCCAACCAGTTGGCCAGGACAAAGTGGCCAGACATCGGTCCCAGTCGAGGGTGGACCGTCGCATTGTCCCACTGAGGGTCACGCAGTCCGTTGAGCCAGGCGATCGAATCGTCTCGTTCCTGCAGGAATTGACGGAGCACGGTGGTATAATCCTGTCCGGCATAGTTCCGATCGACCACCCATCCGGTCGGATTGATGCCTGGAAATGGGACACCCGGCGAATCTAAAACCATTCTCAATCGAGACCGGAAATCTTCAGATTCTTCATCTCGCAAATGACAGACGATCTGCAGCAGGGACCATTTGGTCGGGTCCTGGCTCCATTGGATCTGATCCGGATGCGGTTGAGCAAGCAGATGAGAAAAGACGTCCCGGTTTCGAGTGAGTGCGGAAATGATAAAAGCTGGAATCGACATATATATTTGCTTGTAGCCTCAAGATAAGAGGTCTGGATGAGTGTGCCAATGGATCAATATGTCTTTGGAAACGACAGGTGGCTGTTGGCAAGATCCAGAAGGCAGATTTATAAGGCACTCAGAAGAGCTGCGTCCATATCTGAGCAATCTACGCATGAACAAGAGTAGATGCCAATGTTCAAAGTCACCTCTCGAACATAGATTTGTCATCAGTGAAAGTGCGACTCACGGGTATATTGTCGCTGAAAAATAAGACCATGAAAAAGCTATCAAATCAATACGTCGGACTGGTCATACTCTTCGTATTGTTGACTGTAATTTCAATCAGTCGCTGCAAACTGTTTGATCCGGCAGATGACCCCCCCACCACGCAGATCGGTGATACTCTCTGGATCCATGATATGATCGGTGCAGATACTCTCTTTACCGAACCCACGTTGGCCGTGGGTCGCAACGGGGACGTCTATTTTGCCGTTGCCGGAGGAACTTTATATTGGACTCACGCCAGAATACGTGCTTTAAATGCGACATCGGGAGTGATGCGATGGGAGTCCCCGATCGTCGATCATATCAGTTTGTCCAGCCCGATCGTCATCGGTGATGACGGAACCCTGTATGTCATTGGTGCTTACAGATTGTACGCCATTAATGCGGCAACCGGCCAGTTTAACTGGGTGTGGGAAGTACCCAATGAATTACCCAATCCAAATGGTCCCGGAAATCTCTATACCTATGGACCGATTGGTACTCTGGCGCTGACGGATGCCGGCAATCTCATCTTGGGAAGTGTCGGTTCGGGGGTTTATTCCCGCGCCATATATTGTATCAGCCCGGGAGGCACAATGGTATGGTATAACCCGGATGCAAACGGTGTGGGCATCCAATCAAATTTGGTTATTGGACCTGGCAACCGTATCCATTATTATACAACAGTGAGCGGCAAGTTATCGCTGGTCACCCTGGATGCTCTAATAGGAACTATTCTTTGGACAATGCCGATTCAAGCGATGAGCAGTGCAGGAAACAACCTCGCTTTGGATACAGATGGGACGATCATTGCCTCTTTTCAACAAACAACTTCAGATCCATTCAGGATGTACAGAATCCATCCCGCTGATGGAACTTTACTTTGGCAAAGTGGACATGAATGCAACTACAATCCTAAACTTGTAGGTCCTGACGGTCTGATTTATCAGGACGATAATGCGTTTGCAGGACTGGCCACCTATACTCCGGGAAACGCATCTGCATCAGCACATCCGGCTGGCGTGCATGCCAATCTGCTGGGGACTCTTTTGAGCAGCGCCAATCAACTGCTCACGGTCCGGAATCGTGACTGGATACCCACCATCCATGCTTATTCCTCAAGCGGACAATTGGATTGGTTTGTTCCAATGAGTAATGCTCGTGATAATGTCATGGCATTGGGAGATGATGGTATTCTCTTTGGGGTGCTCCCGGATGGGATCTTTGCCGTTCAGGGAGATCATGGCCTTGCCGATAAAGGCTGGCCCAAACGTTACCACGACAACAGGAATACCTCCAATGTCAGCAATTAACAGCCCTCTCGATTGACCTCGTGAGAGGCAGACCTGAGCAACGGCCAGGAGTATCCCAAATACTCCTGGCTTTCCTGTTGAGAGACCTGGTCACTCGTACAGGTAGTCTCCTGATTCCGGGCGGCTGGGAGTGGCTGTTCGTCAAGTCTTGGATTTATTTCATCTTTAAAGGAAATCTAAAACCTGTTCCAATGAATCCTATTCTACGCAATGTGCTGGCGGTCGCCGCTGGTTTTATCCTCGGCTCTGTCGTCAACATGGGACTGATCATGATCGGTGGATCCATCGTCCCGCCTCCGGCAGGTGTTGACCCCAGTGATATGGAGAGCATCAAAGCCTCCATGCACCTCTACCAACCCATCCAATTTCTTTTCCCTTTCCTGGCACATGCCCTGGGAACTCTGTCTGGGGCCTATCTCGCGGCTCGACTCGGAGCATCTCGCAAACAGATCCTGGCATTGATCATCGGGGTGGTCTTTCTTCTCGGTGGTGTCGCCGCTGCGAATATGCTACCGGCACCTTCCTGGTTTGTGGTGACAGATCTTCTCCTGGCCTACCTGCCCATGGCCTGGGTGGGTGGCAAATGGGGAAGCTGAAAGTGCACCTCCTACTGATCTCTTTCAGCTTCGTCTGGTCTCCCCTGCCTGGGATTGAAACCGGCTGCGCATAGAAATTCTGGATTTGGACCCATCGAATATCTCAGATATTCAGTGCCAGGAGGATCACCAGCACATGGATCAGTACTCCACCGAGAATCGCAAGACGTACCACTCCTGCGGACACGCCGGGGATGACCTTCTGCCAGGTCACCCAACCGAGGGGCAGATAGCAGAGTGATCCGGTGATCGTTCCGGGAGAATAGGAAGCGGTCCATAAACTGGTGCTGATATGGATGACCCCATTGATCGTGAGAACAGTGACGATCACCAGTACGGGCGTCAACGGGATGCGCTTCAGTAGAAACAACATAGTAATGATGCCCACCAAACTAAATGCCACGGCATTGATGGCAATAAAATCATTGAGGGACAAATCTGCACCCATATGTGTATTGAGCCAATTTGGAAAGCCCGTACCGACATATCTCTCTTCCAGCAAATGAAACAGATATAAAACCGGAAGGGCAAAGGCTATTCCCCGTTGAAAGCGGGATTGAGGTGTACGACGATCCACATGCAGCAGATTAATGCAGGAGAATAAAGGCCTGGGATGTGTTGTGTCCTTCCACAGAGGATTGGAGATAATAAGTACCCTCCGGAAGGTCGTGCAAATCCAGGGTCAGTGCTCCGTTCACGACACCTGCCCGGACTTGTTGACCTTGCTCAGACCAAATGAAGATCGAAACATTTCTGTCTGATGGTCCTTTCAGCTGAAGGAGGTTTTTTGTCGGATTGGAAAGAATAGTCAGAAGTGGTGGTACCTGTTCCTCAGAGTGGATGGATGTTGATGTTGCTTTGGCGACCCGCATCCCATTGCCAAAGCTGGCCACCCACATCTCCTTCTGATCGAAAGGATTGAAGAATACCCGTTCCGGATGCCAGAATGGGTAGGCATCTACCAGCGTCCACTGTGGCAACGCATCCGATTTATGGGTGGTGACCCACAACCCCTGTCCTTCAGTAGTGAGATACATGGTTTCGGCATCCAGAGGGTCGACCGTCACTGAGCTGACCCGATGAAACTGTGCATCTCCGGTGATAGCTGACCAGGTGAGGCCGCGATCGGTTGTTCGGAACAGTCGACCGAGATCATTGGCCGGGCCTCCCCACCCACTCCAGACGCAGGCGTACCAGGTGCTTTGAGTTGGATCGAAGGGGTCGATGACCAGGTCTTTTGTCCAGTAAGCCATATCAGGGTGGCTGCGATCCTCCCAGTTCAATCCTCCATCCTGGCTGACAAAGACTCCACTGGAGTCACTGAAAATGCTGGCGGAATTGTGTTTTCGGGCAGACCAGGTGGTGACCAGTGTCCCATCAGTCAATACCTGAATATTGAAGATCCGGCCTACGTTGGCAGGTGGGTTCGGCACCTTGGTCCAGGTGGCAGTCGCTGGATCGTTGATCCCGTCCGCACGCCAGACCCCGCCAATGGCCGGATTGACTGAAACCACACCGGCATAGAGTCTTCCGAAGTTGGATGGATCGGCGGCCACCCAGATCACGGGTGCGTCAAAGTCGCGCATCGTGGACCAGGTCTTCCCCTTGTCAGGGCTCCACAGTACATGACCATCCCGGTAAGATGGGGAGAGACGTTGATCCGTGATATAGGTTGTCTGATAGATGTCATGGACGGATGAGGTCGCGGCAAACCAGATATCCTGAGTCTGGTGTTTATCGATCCGGTACATGGTGTTGTGATTATGTCCAGTGTAGTCGAAACTCCAGGATTCACCGCTGTCCGTGGACCGAATGCCTTTGATGTCTGTAAAACAACTGAAGAGGGTGGTGGAGTCAAACCAGTACACCTGCCAGGTGGTCGTCTGCTCCATGCCCACACCATGGTAGGTCTTCTTCTTTGGGGTAGGGTTATTGGCGGGATTTTCATCCTGAGGATCGAGGTAAGCCTGATGCCAGGAATTGCCTCCATCACGGGTGCGATGAATGAAACCGTAATCGGTGAAAAGCACATCCTTACTATCCAGGGGGTTGACCGTAAATCCCAGGGCATTTCCGCCCCAGGTCCATCCGAGATCACCTCCTTCTCCGGAGTATCCGGTGTAAATGTTCTGATTATTCGAGGTCAGAAAAATGCGTTCCCAGGATTGCCCGCCATCTACGGTCCGGAGGACATTGGCCTTTCCGCCAGGTTCGCTGCCGGCGATATAGCAGGTGCTCGGATCATTGACAGCCATGTTCAGATAAACGGCATAATCGCTGTTAAGGTCAATACCGGCCATGGCGGATTGCCAGTTGCCAGACATGTTATCCATCCGATACACCCCCCGGATCAATCCCCAATAGTCGTCACCCAGGTTGGTGGCATACACATCCCCCATATCCGCCGTCAGGGCGAAAAAGCGGGTGAGGTTGCCCGCGCGGCCTGCACCAAAGCCGATGATCCGTTCATTGGCCGGTATCCCGGAATACCCGGCGGAGACAAAGGTTGAACCACCATCAGTGGAGATGAGGACTCCTTCGTTGGTCCCCAGATAAATGACATCATCATCCCAGAAAACGCCACTGAGGAGGACCCCAGCCCCGAAGTCGGCCGCGGCCCAGATCTGTTTTGATGTCATACCGCCGTTCAGTGAAAGGAAGACGTGGTTGTAGTCGGACCAGATCAGGCGTTGAGGTTGGTTATAGTCGGAAAAGATAAAGAGCTTATCCTCACCAGGTTGCGTATCGCCGGGGACGAAATTCCAGGTCGTTCCACCATCGGAAGTTCTGGCCGGCCGGGTGGTGAAAGAATTCGCATCATAAAGCAGCGAATAACGAATGCCGGGGTTCTGTGTATAACAGACCTTGCTGTAAGGTGATGACTGAGCTTGTGTGAAATGAATGACATCATACTTGAGCCCGGCATTTTCGGTGTGGTAAAGTCCACCGAGATCGCTGGCCAGGTAGATTTCATCCGAACCTTGAGGATTTATAGACGGACTAAAGAGTGCGCCTCCTCCACCGATGCCTTTGGATTGAAAATCAGTGACTTGTGACTGAGTCGTGAAGGCGATCAGGCTGCAGAAAAGCAAAAGAGCAAGTCGTGATAACATGTCGGTAGGTTGAAGTCTATATAAATATGGGTATTTTCACCAGTTAACGGGAATATTTTCTATCCCGTTCATCTGCAATATCTTAGAAACAGAACGCGAATTCGATATACAACTACGTGGAAATGAAGAAACGGATACCTCTACTCTTATCGCTATTTCTGGCCATGATCACCTCAATTATGGCCCAACCTTGTGACATTCCTCCTGCGACCAACAATTGCGAGAATGCACCAATTCTCTGCAATTTTGATGATCTGGATGGATACTGCACCTCCATGAGTTCCGTCCTGACGTTTAACGCTCCTTCTCCATTGTGCAATAATGGTGGTGCCCCGCACAATCCATTGTGGTTCGCCTTTTATGCAGGGTGTACAGACTTGCAGGTGACTATACATTTGGCCAATTGCGATACTGTAAGTGGTACAACAGGTGTACAGGGAGCCATTTACGGCTATGCAGGCAACGGGCTTTGTACCAATTCGACCGAACAACCTGCGGAGATCCTGGATTGCGATGGAGCTTGTCCAAACGATGATTTCCTGACATTGAACCCTTCGGGAATGACCATTGGTCATATCTATTATTTTATGATCGATGGATGTGCCGGTTCTTCTTGTGACCTGACGGTAACCGTGGATAATAAATGCGGAGAACCATATATCGATAACTGGCCGGAGCCGATCGATGGACCGTTGCTCATGTGTACCGGAGCGACTGGGACATATACCATCGAAGCACCGAATGGTGCCATTGATTTCTGGTGGTATCTGGATGGGGTCGAGATCAGTGTGGGGTCTGACAATTTCGTTGAGATCCAGTGGCCATCCGCCGGGACATATGAATTGTGCGTGGATGCATCGAACCAATGCGTCAGCGAATTTGAAAATCCCCCCCAGACCTGTATCACCATCGAAGTGTATGATGTGACCCCGGAGGATCCGCCCCCGGTAGCCATCTGTGAGGATGATACCTATATGTATAATGGGGTTGCGTATCCACCCGGCGTCCATGATGTCAATGTACCTACCGCCCAGGGTTGTGATTCGATGATCGTGTTGACAGTGGACCCTGTATTGAATGTGGACAACGACCTGGGTTTCTATTATGTCTGTGAATCAGGCGGAACGATCACAGTGGCTGGCAATATCTATTCGGCTGCAGATCAGGGGCCGCATGAGGTAGTGATGCAACAATTTGCACCACCCAACTGCGACAGTACATTATTATTTGAGATCGTGCCCATTGTGGTGGATCCCTATGTCGACGATCCATTGGAACTTGGTTGCGGCATTTTCGAAGTGACCCTGGATGGCTCACTTTCACAGTATCAACCATTTGATGCTGAGGTGACCTACCAGTGGTCCGCCAGTGCCGGTGGCGTTTTGGGAACCCCCTCCGATCAATCTACTATGATTGTTGAAAACGCGGGGAATTACTGCATGCGCATGACGGTGACTGACCCGAATGGGATCATTTCCTGTGTGGATTCGTTTTGCGTCACTGTGATCCAGAATGTCGTTCCCGATATCAGTGCCACAGCAGACACCATTACCTGTCTGAATCCTTTAGCCACACTGGTGGGTTCCACCATGATCCCCAATCCGACATACGAATGGAATGATCCGAACGGTTTCTTTCTGGGCAATACATCCACGATTCAAAGTGGTGAGGAAGGCATCCATACGTTCATTGTGACAGATGATAAAGGTTGTTCCAATCTCATTGAAATTGAAGTGCTGGCAAATATTCAGATCCCGGATATTGAAGCCACTGCGAATGATAGCCTGGATTGTAAAATATCAACTGTTCAACTCAACGGAAATTCATTCACACCGGGCACTATCTTCCAATGGAAGAACAGCGCCGGAGACACCTTGTCGGATACAAAAAATGCATCTACCCAACTGCCGGGGATTTATACATTTTTTGTAATTGCCCCGAACGGTTGTGAAGACTCGCTTTCCGTTTTTGTAGATCAGGATGTGACCCCACCACTTCCGACAGCTTCCACCGATACTCTGACCTGTCTGCTTCCTATGCCCCCCTTGGATGGAGGCAGTGACTTGCCGAACGGTGTCTATCTCTGGACCGGCCCGAACGGGTTTACCAGTAACATGGAAGACGATACAGCCCCAGCAGGCGGTGATTATACCTTGACGGTGACCAATCCGGATAATGGATGCACCGCAGATACGACCGTTACCGTCGAAGTGGATATTGTTCCTCCTGATGTATCTGCACAAGGGGATACGCTCGATTGTGTCATCACAACGATCGCACTGAACGGAAATTCCAGCACGCCCGGGGCAACTTATCAGTGGTTTGATCCGGCCATGGCGCCATTGGCGACCACCCCTTCCATCAATGTGACCAACCCGGGTATCTATACCTTGACGGTCACTGGCCCGAATGGTTGCACCCAATCGACCACCGCTGAAGCGGTGCTTAATGCCCAGATCCCGGATATCAATATCACCCAGACGGACGATACCATCACCTGCCTGGTGCCGGATATCGACCTGACCGGAAGTTCCAGTGTGAATGTGACCTATGCCTGGACGGATGGGAACAATCAGCCAGTTGGAAGTAATCCATTGCTCAAGGTGACGACAGCTGGTTCATATACCTTGCTCATCACTGCCGCAAATGGATGTTCCAATACCCAGACCATCGACATCGGTGAGGATCTGGCACCTCCTGTGATCGATAATGTCGCCGGCGGGGTGATCGACTGTGCCACAGATAGCATCCAGTTGTCTGCATCTTCTTCTACTCCGGGTGTATCCTACCAGTGGTTCAATGCTGGTGGTGTCCCACTGGGGAAAGGACCCATGCCATTCACTAAAGCCACGGGTACGTTTACGCTCGTTGTGACCGCTTATAATGGTTGTACTTCGAGCATGACAGCAACGGTGACCAGCTCTCCAGACAAACCACAGAATGTGGTCGCTACCACCTCTGGTCCGATCACCTGTGCGGTCCAGAATGTGAATATCAATGTGACCAGCTCCACTCCGGGACTTACCTATTCCTGGTCAGGTCCTGCCGGATTCAATAGTGGAATGGCTATGAATACAGTCGCCCTGAACGGCAATTATTCTGTGACTGTGACCGATCCGACGAATGGCTGTACTGAGGAAAGTGCGATTTCCGTACCGATCGATACCATCCATCCCAAGCTGACACCAACAGGTGATCTGATTACCTGTGCAAGTCCGTCTGCGGATATTTCCGTTCTATCGGTGCCTAATACTGTGAACTATGCCTGGACGGATCCAGCAAATGCACCGGTGGGTGGAAATACACCCGCGTTGAATGTGACCACTTCCGGTACCTATCTGGTCGCGGTGACGAATCCAGTGAATGGCTGTGTCACTTCTGTTCCGGTTATTGTAACGGAGGATACCACACAGCCCGATCTGGCACCGCTGCAATCGACCACGATCACCTGTACGAATCCATCGGCCACGATCAATGCAACTACTATGACTGTGGTGAATTTTGCATGGATGGGACCGGACATCAATGGTGGCAACGCCAATGTTGAAGATCCGAATGTCACGCAGCCAGGAAATTATTCTGTGGTCATCACCAATCCTGTCAACGGATGTACCAATACGGCCTCTATCCAGGTGATCGAAGATAAGGTCGACCCGCAAGTGGCAGTTGCCGGAGGACTGATCGACTGTACAACACCTTCCAGAACCCTGACCGGTGTGGTCAATCCAAACACCAATGTGTCTCTGGAATGGCAGCTGAACGGTACCCCTCTACCAGACAATACGCCTTCCATCCAGGCCAGTCAGCCGGGTGTGTATACGCTCATTGTCACCAATCAGATCAATGGATGTGTTTCGCAGGATACGGCCGAGGTTGTACTCGACGATCAAACACCGGATGTGACGGCCTCCAGCGGCACACTGACCTGCCTGGTGCCTGATGTGGATATCATTGCCATGTCGACCACTCCGGGAGTGACCTACAGTTGGTCTGGTCCAAATGGTTTTGCTGGGACGAATCCTGTAGAAAATGTCAATGTTGCAGGTATGTATACCGTGATCGTGACTGCACCGAACGGTTGCACCAATACGGCTATGACAGAAGTCCTGGAAGAAAAGGACTACCCGACAGCTGTAGCCGCTTCTAGTAATATCATCGACTGTACCAATCAGTCAACGACATTGTCATCAGCCGGATCCAGTACTGGCACAGATTATACCTATTCGTGGACGGATCCCACAGGGGCATTCCTGTCCTCTGCTTCTTCGATTCCCAATGTGACACTGGTAGGAACCTATACACTCTCGATTACGAATATCGTCAGTGGTTGTACGGCCAACACTACCGTGGATGTGGAGGATAATCAGAATTTGCCTACAGGACTGGATGTTGAACTATCTGATCCGCGCTGCTTCGGCTTTAAAGATGGATCTATCTCCATCCTCGGGGTGACCGGTGGTACGCCAACATTTTTATACAGTCTGAACGGAGGTCCTTTTACCCCGAATCCACAATTTTCTGGATTGGGAGAAGGTGGCTATACGATCACTGTTCAGGATGCGGCAGGATGTCTCTATACCGCTCCGGAGCTGGATCTGGAAGAGCCCGACCAACTGCTAGTTGAACTGGGAGAAGATTTCATCTTGCAATGGGGGCGGGACACCTTCCTCTACGCATTGATCTCTCCACCCAATGCATTGCTGGAATCCATCACCTGGACACCCACTGGTGTGGATACAACCTTCAACAACAATGAGATCCTGATCAAGCCATTCAATCAAACGCTGTACGGCGTGACCGTGGTGGATTCGGCAGGATGTCGTGCGGAAGATCAGATCCTGGTGCTGGTTGAAAAGCGCCGTCCGATCTTCATCCCCACAGCCTTCCATCCGGGTGGCGAACAGAATACACGTTTCTACATCCAAACCGGACAGGGGATCACCCAGATCGAGAAGATGGAAGTCTTCAATCGCTGGGGTGAACGTGTTTGGGTCAATGAAGGATTCCAACCCAATGATCCTGCTGAAGGCTGGGATGGGAATGTTCGAGGAGAACCGGCAAATCCGGAAGTATTCGTGTACTATGCCAAGATCCTCTTTGATGATGGGGTGACCATCCTCTACAAGGGAGATGTGACGTTAATGCGCTAAGCACGCTGTCAAATATTCATGTATAGCCGGGCTGCGGAGATCGATTCTCGCAGCCCGGCTTTATTATTTGACTCTGCCAGATACGTCAGGGGAAAGAGACGCTGTAGGTCGATCTGGTGTCATAATTTTTGCAATTCGTATATTCCTTTGCATCTTGGGTGTAAAAATCAGGACTATTGAAAATTCTCGTTGTCGAAGATCAGGTCAGAATTTTGGAATCCATTCTTCAGGGATTGGAGGGTGAGGGATTTCAGGTGATGAGCGCGAGCAATGGCCTTGAAGGCTATGAACTGGCCAGTTCACAACATTTTGATCTGGTGATCTCTGACGTGATGATGCCGCACATGACCGGTGTGGAAATGGTTGTCAGGTTGCGCAAAGAACAAGTGGGCGTACCCATTCTTTTGCTTACGGGAATGGGAGAGGTCGATCAGAAAATAGCCGGACTGGATGCAGGTGCTGATGATTACCTGACCAAACCATTTGAAATGGGTGAGCTGATCGCCCGTGTCCACGCCCTCATTCGCCGCAGCCATGGAGAGCAAAGCCACCAGGCAGTTTTCCGGATTGGCGATCTGGAGCTGGCACCGCAAGCGCGTACCTGTACCCGAAATAGTGTGCCCATCCAGTTGACCCAGAAGGAATTTGACCTGTTACATTACCTGGTCCGACATGCCGGAAGAGTTATTTCGAAAAAAGAGATCGCTGAAGCGGTCTGGGATATTCATTTCGATACCAGTACCAATGTGATCGAGGTCTACATGAGCTACCTCCGAAACAAGGTAGACAAACCATTTTCCTATCCCTTGATCCACACTTCATTCGGGGTGGGCTATGTGATGCGTCTGCCTGATGCGTCCGCTTGAAGCGCATTTGGCGTTTAAAAAAGCAACAGACATCACCATTTTACCGTATACAGCTCAAGCTGACGATCAATTATATCGAATGGCCGTGAGGTGAAGGATAGATCTTTCCTTATTCATATGACCATGGGGTATTCCCATAAGAAGAATCTGTTGCGATTCCTGCTCATAGTGGTGGGGGTGCTGGGTATTGCCTTTTTGTCCATCTACTTCCTCTTCCAGCTGGATCTCAAGCGGGAGTTTGAACAGAAACTGCAGGCCCGGATAGAGATGGCTTCCAGCATGATTGTGGGTAACCAATTTCCAACTCGTCCACCCTCATTTATCGACGAGGGAAATCCCTTGAGTCTCTCATATGCCTATCAGGAGAATGTCACCGTCTACGATCTGCATGGCAACCGCCTTTTTGCGCTGAATCCGAGTCCGGCCGGGCTGGATCCGGAACTGTTGAATATGATTCGATTGTACCGAGAATACCGGTTTACGCACGAGCACTACGAAGCGTTGGGCGTGCTTTGGTCAAATGGTATCGGCGACCAGTATCTGATCATCGCCGAGGCGATACCGGACCAGGGTGATCTGGTCAGTCTGCTGATTATTCTTTCGGTCGTTTTCGTCTGCCTCGTGGGAATGATCCTGGCAGGTGGCTGGTTTTTTGCCGAGCGGACCTTGAGTTCTGTCACAGACTTGTCGACCCAGTTGCAAGGTCTGGCACCGGCAGACCTTGGTCGTCGTTTGTCTGGGGATCATCAGCGAAAGGAGCTGGATGGCCTTGTCCAGACATTTAACAATCTGCTCGATCGGATCCAGGATGCATTTCGCGTACAAAAACTATTTCTCGCCAATATGGCTCATGAAATGCGCAATCCACTGCAAGGGATTTTGACCGATATTCAGACAGTCACAGACGAAAATTGCGCACCCGAAAAGCGAATCCAGATATTGAACGAAGTACTGTTGGATGTCCGAGAGCTGAACGAGGTGGCCGACAAACTCATGATCCTCGCCAGGCAGGAATCCGAACAATCGGTCATCCTCTTCGTACCCTTTCGGATTGACGAATTGATCTGGCAAGCCCGGGCTTCACTGGTCAAAACCAACCCCCAGTATCAGGTGCTCTTTGAGATCGCCAGCTTGCCGGAAAAAGAAGAGGGACTAGTGGTCCATGGCAATGAACTGTTGATCAAAACAGCCTTCCTCAATCTGATGGAGAACGGGTGCAAATTCAGCCCCGATCATCAGGTTCATATCCGACTTGGCTTTTTAGAAGATGGACGGGCTAAAGTGACGATCAGCGACCATGGGCCGGGTATTCCGGAATCGGAGCGCAGTCGGATTTTCCAACCTTTTTATCGAAGTGCGCAAACAGCGCATATCCGTGGATCGGGAATCGGGCTGGCTCTGGTGGAAGGGATTTTGAAGCTGCATCATATCCAATTGTCCATTCAGGATCATACTGGAGGTGGGACTTCCTTCATGCTCACGTTTCCAGATGGAACCAGTCAGGATGCCCCTTCCGACCTGTAGTTTTCTGAAAAACTTCCACCTGATCAGAGATATAGTTTCCGTCCGGCACGATGTACCTTTGCTGCCGTATGGAACAATTGGATAAAGAGATTGCCATTCGGCGCACCTTCGCCATCGTATCCCACCCGGATGCTGGTAAGACAACATTGACTGAAAAGCTGCTGCTTTTTGGCGGGGCTATTCAGGAGGCCGGTGCGGTCAAATCGAACAAGATCAAGAAGACGACGACCTCCGATTTCATGGAGATCGAAAAACAGCGGGGAATTTCGGTGGCTACCTCTGTGATGGCCTTTGAATATCGCGATCTCAAGATCAATATCCTGGATACGCCGGGTCACAAGGATTTTGCGGAAGATACCTATCGGACGCTGACGGCAGTGGACAGCGTGATCGTGGTCATTGACGTGGCGAAAGGTGTGGAGGAGCAAACGGAGCGCCTCGTCGAAGTTTGTCGCATGCGGCAGACCCCCATCATTGTCTTTATCAATAAACTGGACCGAGAGGGTCTGGACGGATTTGACCTCCTGGATGAGATCGAAGCCAAACTTAAACTGAAAGTCACCCCGTTGTCCTGGCCAGCAGGGATGGGTCAACGATTCAAAGGGGTGTACAGCCTCTACAAAAAGAACCTGATCCTCTTTCGCCCGCACAGCAAACAAACGGATGATGTGATCGAAATCAACAGTTTGGAAGATCCGGCACTGGATCAGCATGTCGGCGCGGCTCTGGCTAAGGAGCTCCGAGAGGACGCGGAAGTTTTAACGACTGTCTATCCGGCATTTGACCGCCAGGAATATTTGGCAGGTCATATCAGCCCGGTCTTTTTTGGTTCTGCTGTCAACAACTTCGGGGTGCGCGAATTGCTGGACTGTTTTGTGGAGATCGCACCACCCCCCTTGCCCCGGATCACAGAAGAACGCCTCGTGCGGCCCGAAGAAGAGGTGTTTACCGGATTTGTCTTTAAGATCCACGCAAATATCGATCCACGGCACCGCGACCGCATTGCTTTTCTGCGGATCTGTTCGGGCAAATTTGAACGCAATACCCCTTACTTCCATGTCCGTCAGGGACGGCCGTTACGCTTCTCCAATCCGACTTCATTTATGGCCTCCAAAAAGGAGATCGTAGATGAGGCTTTCCCCGGTGATGTGATCGGCCTGTATGACAGTGGGAACTTCAAGATCGGAGATGTTTTGACCACCGGTGAGGTGTTGCATTTCAAGGGAATGCCCAATTTTAGCCCGGAGATCTTCCGATATGTCAACAATGATGATCCACTCAAATCCAAGCAGTTTGTCAAAGGGCTGGATCAGCTGATGGATGAGGGAGTCGCCCAGTTATTTACCCGAGAGATGGACGGGAGAAAGATCATTGGTGTGGTGGGCAACCTGCAACTGGATGTGATCCAGTACCGCCTGGAGCATGAATACACAGCTCGAGTTTCCTACGAACCCACTAACTTTTACAAAGCCTGCTGGGTGACCTGCGATGATAAACAGGCCATGGCAGACTTTGAGAACCGACGTGGACGTGACCTGGCCCGAGATACAGACGATCAGCTGGTCTTTCTGGCAGAATCTCCCTGGATGTTGAAGATGGCACAGGACAACCATCCGAAGGTCCAGTTCCATTTTACCAGCGAGATGTAATTCTTTATTATCAGATTCGTTCAAATACTGATTGTCTCAGCATCCACAAGGGTCTGTATAGACAAAGCTTACGATCTCGGTCAACCAAGTTTGATATCTTCAATACTTAAATTGAATCCGTGATGAAAATTACCAGACGATTTCTTTTGGCGACATGTCTCTTCAGTATGATCATCACCATCCAAAGTCTGGGCGCACAGACGGTACCTGTTCAGGAATACAATCTGGGGAAAGGAAACCTGGCGCTGGACGGATATGACCCGGTGGCTTATTTCCTGGATGGAAAAGCCCTGAAAGGCTCTCCATCTTTTGTGGCCAGTTATCGGGGTGTGGTATATCGATTTCGGAATCAGGCCCATAAAGAGGCCTTCCTGAAAGGTGCCGAACAGTATCTTCCACAATATGGAGGTTGGTGCGCGTTTGCGATGGGAAAGACAGGAGAGAAAGTGGAGGTCGACCCGGAGACATACAAGATTGTGGATGGGAAATTATACGTTTTTTATAATGCGTATTTCAACAATACCATCACCTCCTGGAATAAGGATGAACATGCTTTGAAGGCGAAAGCGGATGACAATTGGAGACGATTCAGGCAGTCTAAATAGACCGAGGATGTGGTCCGATGGGGCCAAAGAATTGATTGCGTGCTGGAAGAACCTCACAAAAGCAGAACCAGACTCGTTCCTGAAAGAGACAGGTCACGTATGCTGAGATCCGGATCCGGATTTTGGAAGGTGGCTTTTGATTTCTCAGACACGTTGAATGCCATACCCATGAAGGACCTCTTTACTTTATGTCTCCTGCTTTTTTTGCAATCCAGTACTGCTTTTGGTCAGTTTGAATCGATGCCGTCACCGACAGATCAGGACCTGCGGGACGTCCTTTTTATCAATCCCTCTCTGGCGGTTGCAGTAGGTGATTCCGGGGTGATCATTCGCAGTGATGACGGGGGGGAATCTTGGGACATTGTTCAGGGAGCGGACCAGGAGTCTCTGGTCAAGGTGGCCTTTTTTGATCAAGTGAATGGCATTGCGGTCGGATCCAACATCTACCTGACATCCGATGCAGGGAATACCTGGACCAGTCAGAACCAACCGGGTTCCTTTGCCGATGTGGAGGTTTTGAGCAACTCGGATTGCCTCATCAGTTCGCCAGTCACTGGAATTTGGCGTTCAGCAGATATGGGGAAGACCTGGGAAGTGCTCCTGGATGAAAATAAAGGAGAAGGTGTCACCCATATGTCATTTATCAGCAGTGACATCGGGTATGCTCTCCAGACCGGACAAGGAGGGGGTACCATGAGTACGTTACACAGCATGGATGGAGGTGAGACCTGGGCTACCATTGAAGCACAAAGTGGCCAGGAGAGTACGGTCCTGGAGGCGCTGGAGTTTATCAGCCCTAGCCTCGGATATCGCGCGGGTTGGTACCTGGGTCATTTGACTCGGACCACGGATGCCGCTGAGAATTGGACTCCTGCAACGTATACCGATCCGTCTGTTCAAGGCCAATGGTATGATGTGCATGTCAATGCCGCGCATCCGGATATCTCCTATGTGTGTGGATGGTATGGATCAATTGCCAAAACGACGGATGGCGGGTTAACCTGGTTTCCTCTTGAATCCGGTGCTTCCAGCACAACCAGTTTGTATGGCATCCATTTTATCCACCAGTATTTAGGATGTGCTGTTGGTTATGGCGGGACCATCGTTTGCACGACAAATGGAGGGGAGACGGTACGGACGGAAAACCCTGAATCTGACATCCAGATCAGTGTCCATCCCAATCCGGCAACAAACCAGGTTTACCTGATCCCAGAAGGACAAGTGCGCATTCTGGATCTCGAGGTGTGGGATGCAAATGGACGTTCCGTCATGCGCAGAGCAGACACAGAATTGTTTGATGTCAGTGCATTGCCTGCTGGCTGGTATCAGCTGAAAATCAAAACTTCTCTTGGTCCGGTCACAGAAAAACTGTTGATCCAGCGATAAGTTGGTTGTAAATCACGTGAGGAACCTCTCCTTGTGCCTGATTTCAAGTATTTTCGGATACTTGCAGGAATGATCATTCACGCTCCTTTTTCTTCAGATCAGCTGGTTGCTTGCGAGAGCACCCGGATGCATGGCGTCAGTGAGGCTCCATTCGATACTCGTAACCTGGGCATATTCACAGCGGATGACCCGGCCAGCGTGCAGGAAAATCTCCGAATCCATTGCGGCGAAATTGGTCTGGGTCCTGATCAGTTGGCCCTGACCAGGCAAGTGCATGGCGATCAGATCCTGGTCGTTCAAGCGCCTGGCCGATACGAGGGGTTCGATGCCCTGATCACCGATCGGAAGGGCATCTACCTGGGTATTGGGACGGCTGATTGTTGCTCTATTTTAATTCATGATCCGGTGCGGAATGCAGTCGGTGCTGTCCATGCCGGATGGCGTGGCGCGGCTCTCCAGATTCTTCCGAAGACGATCATGCACATGCGGGAACACTTTCAATCTGATCCTGCTGATCTTTGGGTTTATCTGGGGACCAGTATCGGCTGGACACGGTATGAGGTAGGCGAGGAAGTCGCTGACCAGTTTCCGGATGTCTTCTTGCGTCCGGGTAAAGCGGAAGGCAAATTTTTCCTGGATGTGAAGGGGTTTGTTTTTGCACAAGCTTTGGCATGTGGAATTCTGAATGAACACGTGACCGGATCCAGTCATTGTACGTACGATGAGCCTGAACTATTCTATTCCTTTCGACGCGACGGCGATCAAAGTGGCCGAATGCTCAGTCTGATCGGAATGCGCTCATAGTCTGTCCGGAGTGTCAGATAACGGAGTCTTCTCGGGTTCATATTTTTAACCATTCATTTACGCTCACTCATTATGGATATACTCAAAGAGATACACACTTATACACTGGACATCTATTCTGGAGGCAACAATGCCAAGGGATATGAATACATGGCAGTCATCGGACTTTATGCGTCGGATGGTTCCATGATTGGTGGTGTCTACTTTCATCGAGACAGCACCACCGTGCCTGCCAGCGATGTTCAGGATCCCTCGGGATACGTATGGTGTCATCATTCCTGGAATGATTATGCAGCCATCATGGATATGTTGCGCAATGAGCGGCCAGTATTTTTACGGTATCTCGATTCGTGGTCCATGGCCAGTCTGACGACGTCTCCCGAACCAATTGGTGAAGGGGAATGATCGGGCAGATGCATATATCCATGTTCAAAAGTGTTTTACCTGGGATGATAGTTTGCCTAATGATCATCACAGTGAGTGCCCAGCGAGAATACCTGCATGTCTTCGACAATATCGACGTCAACTATCAGCATTTCGGGTATGCGAAAATGGCATCATGGCCTGATGGTGGATGGGTGGTAGCTGAGTGTGATTCAGCAACCCATGTTGTGCGGGTTATCCACTTTGATGCGTGTGGTGATCTCTCCTGGGCGAAAACCCTCACATATCCGTTGTCGTTCCGTCCTTACAGGGTCAGCGATGTGATTGTCGACAGTGCCGGCCAGATCCTGTTGGGCACGATGCACTTTGGCGGGAATCAAAGCGCCTTTCATCTGGTCCGGCTGGATAGAGAGGGAGAGATCATCTGGGCCCGAGCCTGGGGCGCCACCGATTTTGGGCCAGGGGTTTTCAAAATGGGGCTGCTACCGGAAAACAGGATCTTCATCGTCGGGTGGTGCAATCCAATTGGTGTGGTTTCCGACATGATCGGCATCTTGAATGAAGATGGTGACCTTCTGAGCTTGCGCCGGTATTATACCTCGGCCATCGGGTATCTGACCGTGGCCATTCCGCTGAGGAACGGTCACATATTGATGCGTAGAGGTGACCGATTGTATGAGGTCGACACCGACAGCGGTCAGGTCGTCTGGCAAACCTGGCAGATTGCCCCGTTGTATAATAGTGTGGTCCCCGTTCAGTTGGATAGTGGTTTCTTGCTCCTGGGTCAATTTGCCAACAGCAAAGATCGGTATTCTGCCGTTCCAGTGTTTGTCGATGATCAAGGCAAATTCCTTTCCCGCGGGGATATGTTCCGGGCAAATGGAGGCGCATTCTCCAATGTGGAGAACCTGCAGATACGCCGGGTCGAACCTTTGCCCAACGGACATTTTGTAACCGTGACCACAGATTCTCTGAATAAGGGATATATGTCAGCAGTAGTGTTTGATGAGCAGGGGAGCCTGGTCAAACAGATCTACGTCAATCCGGACCCGGATCAATACCGGTTGCTGAATCATGATTTCTGCCTGTTGCCTAATGGCCAGCTGGCCATTGCTGCCAATCTGAACGGGAAGCTCGCTATGGTCAGCCTGGATCTGGACGAGCCGAACCTGTGTGGTGCGAAAACAGTCTTACAGCCCATCCCGTATTCGACCAGTGTTTACGATGCCGAGTTGCCTATGCAGCCAGCAGAGTATGTCCTTCAGGAAGTGGTGATTGATGTGTCTGCGAACGATTTTGATCCGGGGTGGCAATCAATCTGTGATGACCCACTCATGCTCCCGGATCGGGATACCCTCCTGTCAGGTTGCCCTTCAGATACGCTTTGGGCTGATGCATCCTTTCCAGGTGCAACTGCATGGTCCTGGGAGGGTGGAGAGACGATTGCATCGATTCCGCTGCTTGTCGGTCAGGAAGGACGTGTTCGGGTATTAGTGGGTTGTCAGTTTTTCAACTATACCTTCCGGACTCAGGAGAAGAAGGATTGCCCTTGCCCGGTCGACTTTCCCAATGTGTTTACGCCGAACGGAGATGGTGTCAATGATCTTTTTGGACCTGTAGCCACTTGCCCGATCGAGACATACCAACTCCAGGTGTATAGCCGATGGGGAAAGTTGGTTTACCAATCTGCGGATCCTCAAAATGGTTGGGATGGAAAATATCGGGATGAAGCACTTCCCTCAGACTGCTATGGGTATCATGCGGAATATCGCACAACAGGTATGGCGGGGACTCGGATCATACGCGGAGAGATCACGTTGGTCCGATAGCCAGCCCTGGATGCAGACCAAAAAAAGGCGGTATCGCATCATGCGATACCGCCAGGGGGTTCATGAGATAACGTCTCCTAGTGCAGGATGACCTTTCCGCTGTGGAGCGTATTGCCTGCACCCTGGATCAGATAGAAGTAAATGCCTTTCTCCAGACCGGCTCTGTTCAGCATATATACATTCCCGTCAAATTGGTCTCGTTTGACGCTTCGGCCCATTGCATCTATCAGTAAGAACTGAAGATCGTTGTGCCATGCTCCATCCAGTTGAAACTGGACATCCGCTCTGGCAGGATTCGGGAACACCTTCAGTGAGCCTGCGCCAGCTAGAGGGTCAGCGACATCGCTGATCAACTCGATGAAATCCTCACCCACTGTATGGACCACAGTATTCGTCAGGATGGGATCATTTTTATCGAAGTAGATCGCTGCCTTGTTCTCGATGTTTGAACCAAGTGCCAGGTCTGTCTGCTGATCGATTGTAAACTTGACAAATCCATGAGACTTGCTTTCATTGACAGCCTCCTGGGGCAGGATGATCGGATCGAAGGTGAATCGAATGATATGCCCTTGCAATAATTCGAACTGGTATTTGTGGCTGGATGTACCTGTCCGAATGCTCAGTGGATCCAGCAAGGTGGACAGGGTGTCGAGCAAGATGACCTGGAATGCCGTATCTGTTCCGGTGTTCTGGAACTGGAGCAGGTATTCGATCTGAGTGTTCTGCTCGATGTAATGGGATGACCCGTATCCGGATGGAAAGGCGGACTTTGCATTAGGATCAAAAGAAGAGATGTTGGCCAGGCAATCGTTGGCAATGAACGGACTGGGATTCTCGATCGGGAATGCATTTTCCTGACCGCCTCCGTATTGTTCTTCACATCCTCTGACGGTGATCGCCACATCGCCGGGGAATGGATGGTTGGGCTCCTGTTCGGCCTCCAGACGCCAGGTATTGCCATTTGAAGGGATAGGTGGGAGGTCCAGCGTTTCACTGGCATTCAATTCGAATTGGTCCTGCATAAACATGATGACATCTTCCACAATGGTGTAGCCAAGAGGGCCAGCCATATTTCCCTCACCAGAATTACGGATCTGCAGGTAGATACTGTCCTGATCGCAATACCCGGATACCTCGATGTTAGCACCTGACCATTCAGGAGAGGGGGGGCACAGCGTGTCCGGATAAAAATAGACATCCGAACAATGGATAAAACCGAGAGGTGCTTCGCAGCTCAAGTTGCAGTTTAATGTGACCTGACCACTGAAACCGGGTTCGAGATCACCCAGGTCGATGGCAAATTGATTATTCCCCAAAGCGGTGGCCTGGAGCGAGCTGCCGGTCAATTCGAGGTAACTGTCCAGATTGATCTCCAGAGAGGCATCCGGGATGATTTCTGCACTGTAGTTGGTGTAGCTCACCGTGTAGATGTTCGCTTCGCAACGACGTAAAAAGGGTGCGGATATTTCTACGTCTACGATCGGACAGTCGGCATTGAGTTGAACAGGGATATTCTGTTCTCCGGGATCATTCTGGGAGCAGGGGACTTCCCAGGTGGTTTGGCAGCCCTGCCCATAAGAGAAGGGAACATTCAGGCTGATCTCGAGCAGCAGATCGGTGGGACAGATCCCCTCGAAGTGATAGCTGCCGTCCGCTTCTGTTGTATCTGTATATATGGTCCCACTAAACAATCCGATGGCTTTCACCGGCCATCCAGCCAGAAGAGGTTCGCCCGGATCCATCGTACAATTGGAGAGGGTGTCGATGTACACCTGACCGGAGGCGGAGAGCAACAGGGTGTCCGTATCATTCAGTACGATGGTCTGAACATAGCTGTATTTTCCGCTGATCGGCCCGAGGGCGACAGTTGGCACGCCATTCTCAACCAGATAGATCGAGTCCAGGGAGCTTATGGTGAGGTAAGCATCACCCAATTCGCCATTGTTATCGAGGTCGAGACGGGGCAGTTCTACCCGAATATCTTCACTGTTGTCCTTGCAGGGGTCGTCGATCAACCAGGTCCGGATCACCAGGTCAGTGGTGTCGTCGCAGGTCAGGTCGATCAGGCTGTCCACATAGGTCGCTGACATCAATTCACCATCGATCAATAGAAAGAGGCTGTCCGGTGGTGCATTTCCGACGGCGGGGTCGGAGGGGACCATCAGTTCAAGGCCGTATACGATCTCGATAGACTGGTAAACCGTGTCAGAAATGTTCAGTGCGAGGTCTGTAGAGAAGAATGAACGTATCACTTCGACGGGTCGATTGCAGCTGTCTAATGATACCTCGATACCCGGGATGATCACCGACGGGCCACAAAAATCATAGCTGGCGGCTGCCCCGAAGAGGAGATCCAACTGGATAAAATCATTGAGATTGACACCCAGCTCGCTCCAGGCTGACCCGGATAATACCGTATCTCCGGGGGCTGTACAGGTAGGAGGTGTCAGGTCGGGTAGGCAGGAAGGTGCAATGATCTCCACATCTGTGAAGCATACATTTGTGTTGCCAGCCTCATCAGAGACCCAGAGGATGACCGGACTGTAGGTGCCGGTCGCTGTAAATTCCAGCTGGGTGGTCAGGGGCATGGATGGTGATGGAGTGGCAGCCAGTTCAAGCGAGAAGGTCAGATCCGCCATCAAGGAACAATTGTCATAACTGCCTTCATTCACGTCAACGGCGGTGAGGATGGTCAGGTCCTGGCTATCCTGGCTCAGCGGCAATGTGATGGATTCGTCGCAAATGGCAATCGGCAGGATGATGTCATTGGTGCAGTCGAGCAGGACCTCAAGAGCACACCAGCATGCATTGAGTGTATTGATATCTGTTACTTGGACAATGTGGAGTCCCACCTCAGCATCGCTCAGAAGGAGGGTGTCTTCCTGGGAAGAAGGAGGGTCGAGCTGTAGCGTAAAATCCTGGTAGCAATAGCCGGATCCTTCCAGTATGTCTGCGGCAGACAAGCCGACAGAACCACCGACTTCCACCGCAACCTCCAGGTTGGCGATACAGACCGGGATTGGATTGACACCCTGGCAATCATCCAGGATCAGGATTTCTGTCCAGCAGAGGCCGGCATTCCCTGATTCGTCGATCGCCCAAAGTGTGACGATCTGAACGCCCACGTCCTGGGCATCAAAGGTGAGGCTGGTCGTCAATGGGGGGTCCTGTGATCCGATACCGGCTTCGATACGAAAGAGGAGGTCAGCAGAAGCTGTACAATTGTCTGTGCAACCCCCATCCAGGTCTGTCGCCTCGACGGTGACCATCTGGTTTGCCTCCAGGTTGACTTCCAATCCTGCAGCACAAGCCATCGTGGGTGGAAGAATGTCGGGATTGCATTGTCCGAATGATGGTATGGCGGCGCCAATGGTCATCACGAGGCTCAAACAAAGAATGAGGAGCTTTTTCATGGGTAATCTTTTCAAAGAGTCAGGTAAAATAGGCATTGCTTCTATGCGGTTTTTCGTGTCCGTCCTTTTTTGGACTGCTGTGGCAGGTTTCAGGATGGATGTGGATCGTGTATTGTTCATGGTATCAGGTCTTCTATGAGTCTTGTCTTCCTTTCACCTTACAAATATGAGGAGGCTGAGTGTGGAGAACAAGGACAAAAAAGGTTGTTTGTAGAATGAAATATAATTATTGATGCCATTAAATGCCATTATAATTAGTATTTAGTGATAAATTGTAGAGTGAATCGTGATCAAAACATAATAAAAACCGCCTTTTTAGTTCAATTCTTCGTCTGGCCAGGGCTTTTTTCTGCCTGTATTCGGGGCGTCAGGTGGATTAGAGGCCGCCTATGCACATAGAACAAAGCACGCTCGTCTCCCTGATCAGGGCCTTTCCCATGGCGGAATACCGGGATATCAGAAAGTTTCTGTGTTCCCCCTTCTTCACTACACGGAGTGACCTGTTGCCGCTATTCGATCGGATTATTGACGGTCCTGTAGAGAGCAAAGCCACGCTCTGGTCCGACCTGTTTCCAGATCAACCGTTTGATGACCAGCAGTTGCGATTGCTGATGAGTTATTTGCACAAAATCCTGGAGACATACCTCTCTCTGGCCGAATGGGCCCGCGATGAGGTCGGGCAGGCCACCCTGCTGGCCGTCGGGTATCGAAAACGCGGTTTAAATGACCAGTACCAGCGAGCCCGATCCGGGGCTGAAAAGAAGCTTGAGAAAATGCCGAGACGGGATGCCGTCTATCATGCCGTTCGCTTCAAGTTGATGTGGGAGGAGTATGAATTACTGACCGTGCAAAACCCCACGGACTCCGCTTCTTTTCAGGAAATGGTCCAGCATGCTGATGCTGCATATCTGTCCAATCGGTTGCGGTTGATCTGTATGGCATACGCGCAACGCCAGGTCTACAAGACCTCTCTGGATACACTTGATCTGCCGGAGATCGTGGCATTGGCTGAACGCCCTGAATGGGAGGGTACACCGGCGGTCAACCTCTATTTGGCTTGCTACAGGATGTTGCGTGAACCGGATCGGGTGGAACACTTTCATGCCTTTACCCGAACGCTGAAGGAGTTTCAATCCTTCTTTGATGACGACGAAATGCGCGGATTGTATCTCCAGGCGATCAATTATTGCATTCGACGATTAAACAGCGGGGAAGATCATTTTTTTCAAGAGGTGCTTCTTTTGTATCAGTCCGCCCTGCAGAATGGATATCTGTTAGAGCAGGGGATCCTGTCCCGATTTGCCTACCACAACATTGTCGCGGCTGGTCTGCATGTCGGTGATCTCGATTGGGTCAACACATTCATACATGCGTATAAGGGGCAGTTGGAACGAAAGTACCGGGAGAGCTCATTCAGTTTCAATCTGGCTCGACTGGAATATCAGCGAAGGCGCTACAATGCGGTCCTCGAGCTGCTTCAAAAAGCCAACTATCGGGATCCTCTCCTCAATCTGGCCGCGCGGACACTGCTCCTGAAAACATGGTATGAGATGGGTGAATTCGAATTGCTACAATCCCATCTGGAGGCCATGCGCAGTTATGTGCAGCGCAAGCAGGTGATCGGGTATCACAAGGCAAATTACCTGAATATTATCCGGTATGCCGATCGGATAATGAAGGTCAACATGCATGATGAAAAGGCAGTAGCTGCCCTCCGGCAGGCCATTACGAATGAGGAGGTATTGACGGAGAAGGATTGGTTGTTGTCTTGTCTGGAAGCCGGGGTTTAGACCGGTTCTAATGCCTGGGAAAGGGCGCCCGCCAACTGGATGGCCGCGGCGGGGTGGTGACGCAACCAAAGCTCGGGCTCGATGAGCTCGAGTTCGGAAAGACAGATCTGTCCGGCGTTATCCCGGATGATGTCCACCCTCGCATAGACGGGTATCGGATGACAAAATGAAACAGACTGTTCAGCGAAGTGGATCTCCTCCGGGCTGGGTTGAACGTCCTGCACACTTCCGCCAAAATCATCCTGCACCCGAAAGTCTCCCGGTTTGGCTTTCTTGAGCACGGCGTGACTGTATTGACCGCCGATCACCATCAAAGAGATCTCTCCTTCCTCAAGGATCCGGTGTTGGAATTCCTGGAGGAGCATGGATTCCTCTGCGATCAGGGAGCGAAAGATGCGTTCGTGGTCGTTGACGTTCTTTGTATGGATTCTGTAGGTGTGCCGGGCAGCACCGGATATTGCCGGTTTCAAGATCATCTCCGGCCAGCTGCAGGTGTCGACGATTTCTTTCAGAGGGCGTGGATCTCCTGGTTCGATAAAGCAGGTGGGTGGAATACGGATTCCCTGTTCTGCGAGATCCCGGAGATAATGTTTGTCAATATTCCAGTAGATCAATTCGGGGGCATTGATCAACCGGGTCTTCTGGCGGGTGGTTTCGAGCCATCGACTGAATTCCGGAAATCGATCAAAGTAATCCCAGGTAGTGCGGAACACGGCACAGCGGGTCTGGCTCCAATCGAATGTGGGATCATCCCAGAAGGTACGAGCTACACGAAGTCCTTTCTCTTCCAGAGCCTCGCGCAACAATGCATCATCATCCAGGATCTGTTGGGCGTACCAGTCCGGATTGACTGGCTCATGATAGCGTCTGTCTGTCAGCAGGGTGACGTCGATCTGTGGCATGGTACGAAGGTAGGAAGGGTAGGCTGATTCCGTGTTCCTGGATTGCTGGGTTCCTGCGTTCCTTGTTCCTGGTTGTTTTCGGGTTTGGCCTCCGAGTAGAACGTTTGGCAGTTCAAAGTTCAAGGCCAAGCCTGTCGGCTTGACTGTTCAAGGTTCAAGGTGTTGTCGTTCCTGTGTCGGGTATGATTGCTTGTTCCTATGTTTCCGCCAGTTGGTGGATTCCTTGTTCCTGGTTGTTTTCGGGTTTGGCATCCGAGTAGAACGTTTGGCATTTCAAAGTTCAAGGCCAAGCCTGTCGGCTTGACCGTTCAAGGTTCAAGGTGCTGTCGTTCCTGTGTCGGGTATGATTGCTTGTTCCTATGTTTCCGCCAGTTGGCGGATTCCTTGTTCTTTGTTGTTTTCGGGTTTGGCATCCGAGTAGAACGTTTGGCAGTTCAAAGTTCAAGGCCAAGCCTGGCGGCTTGACTGTTCAAGGTTCAAGGTGATGTCGTTCCTGTGTCGTGTATGATTGCTTGTTCCTATGTTTCCGCCAGTTGGCGGATTCCTTGTTCCTGGTTGTTTTCGGGTCAGGCCTCCGAGTTGAACGTTTGGCAGTTCAAAATTCAATGCCAAGCCTGTCGGCTTGACTGTTCAAGGTTCAAGGTGCTGTCGTTCCTGTGTCGGGTATGATTGCGAAATTACCCGAGAACGCCATTCCTCAACTCCTCCGAGGTTCTTTCACTTTCGAAATAACGCCTTAACGAAATAACTCAATACCGCCTTCATGACGGACCTATATTCAAAAGCCCCCGGGTTTTTCCTGGGGGCTTTTGATTTATATTTTTTGAACTTCGGTCATAACCTCATAACCTCATAACCTCATAACCTCTTCCACTCCCTCCTACACTAAAGCTTCGGCGGGCAAGCCTTCCCTCCATATCTCCGTTAGCATTCATCCGGACGTTCACCGATGCCGGACTCCTGCAGGAGGCGAGCCAGGGTCTTTTCATAGAAATCCATAAAGAGGTTGACCAGATTGAGTTCGACCTTGACCACCCGATATTCCGGGCCCGTCTCATATTTGGAGTGTTCCCAGGTACCGATGATCACATCGACGCCAAAGGCATCCAATTCTTCCTTGGCGGCCCAGGCGCGGGCTACCGCCAGATCGTGGTTGGATTTCAACTCAGTCGTAATCTGTTTGCGGGTGCCCAGGGTGACCGACTCCTCATCATCGTTTTTCAGATAAGGTGTCTTGACTGGAATATCCAGGTCTTTGAAATAGCGGGCGCCGGGGAATTTACCTCCCTCGGTATGTCCTTCTGCATAGACATAGAATTCTTCAGTGCAGCGCATCCGCCCTTCGCAGTAGCGGCCGAGCACTTCTTTTTGCACCCAGGACACCATGTGTTGGTACAAGCCGGGATACCCGATCATGCCATCTCCCTGTTGCTCGCACAGCTCGGCCGTGATGAGGTAACGGATGCCGACAAAGCTCATAGGCAGATAGGCGACCGTAGTGAAACAAGGGTGTTCGCCTGAATTGAGGTCCCCTTCCATCACGGTGGCGGAAAGAGGTCCGAATTTATTGCGTTCTTCTTCAGTCAGACGTTTGGCCTCGGCCACCAATTCCCAATAGCGGCAATCCCAGATCTTGGCATCCAGTCGACTCATCGAGCAGACCACATCCTGGCTGAGTTCGATACCGGATTCCCGCTTCAGTTTCAGGATCCTGCCCATGATATGGTGGCCTTCACCACAGGGATCGAAGTGCCCCAGCATGATCCAGGCTTTGATCTGGGCGGCTGCGTCGCAGTAGGAAGGCAGCAAGGTAAAGGAACCGTTCAGGGTGTCATCGGCGGCAATAAAGGTGGACCACAGACGATCCAGTTGACGGATGTCGGAATCCAGGTTCTTGATCCGTTCCTCCAGTTTGCGGATACCGGAGAGGGTAGATGCATCCAGGGTCGGGTTCTTCTGCAAGCGCAATTGTTTGACCTTTTCAAGACTCGCTTGGCCCTGGCTGCAAGGGTCTTTGGCACCGTCAAGGATCCAGGACCGAATCTGTGCTTCTGCGCGACAAAGTTCGTGTGGGTAGTCGATGCCGCGGCGCAGGGAATCGCGGGTCATAAATTCCTTCCAGGCCCGGTCGAGCAGGGCCAGATCGGCATCATAGGTGGCTACCTGGGTCTTCAACCAGGTGATCTTGTCGCCCACTTCACGAGGCAGTGCCTGACTGGCGGCGGATCGAAGACGGTCGATATCGATCAGGGCTTCTGCGCCCAATTCGCATGCGTTGCTCGCCCCCTTCAGGATATAGCCTTTGATGGCTGGGATCGGATTACAGTTCTTTTCCAGAGGTGTGGGGTCAAATCCGATACTTTCTCCGGTCACCAGAAAGTCCTTCCAGGCCAGATTGACCTCGGTCAGCGAGTTGAAGATGACGCGCATTCGGGCGATCTCCTGGGGAAGGCCTTCGACATCTTCAATTTTCAGAGAGGTGCGTTCTGCGAGGATCATCACCCGGCGCTCGAAATCTTCGCGAGCTTTTTCCTCATCCCCATTACAGAAATGTGCCTGTGCCAGCATGAACCGGTGTTTTGCCAATGTTCCGAGTTCACAGACTTCAGTGGCTTTGTCAATATCCAGTTCACGAAGACTGACATCATGCCGGCGCAGGAAGCGTGTCCACAACCCATCAACGGCATGATAGGCTTTGATCTTGGCTGTCAGATCGTCGTAGCGAAGGGCGAAACCGGGGATGGGGCCATACGCTTTGGGCCCGATCATTTCGATCTCCATCATCAATTCTTCTGCCTTTTCTATTTCGTTCGAGCAGAAGTGGTTATTGGCAAACATCAAGCACCAGCGAAGGTACATGTAGGTCTCGCTTTTACTGGGTCGGGCAATCTGGCTGATATTGACGGTCTTCTCTTCCTGAAGGAATTTCTTCCAGGTGTCTTCAAAGTTCATGACTTGTGCCTGGGTGGCAGATAGTGCGAGGCCCAGGAAGAGCACAATGCCCGTCAGGATGCGGAGGATGGTATTCATAGCCTAAAGATAAGGATGGGAAAGATGCTTGGACAGAAGAACGATCCTGGAGAAGCAATAAGTATAAACGCAATAAAATGGGTCATCATTCATCAAGGGGACCTCCCCCATCGGCGAAAGTTGCATGTTCCAGAGGCAGAAGGGTCTTAAAAGGAGGTTAAGAAAAACACCACAACCCCGGGAGAACCTGGAATTGTGGTGTTTGATGCAAGAAAACACACACCTGTACAGGAATGGGTGATCTCTGGTAGAGTCTGTTCGAGACGGCTAGTCTGCGACAGGTCGTACGTTGGCGGCATTGGCACCTTTCGGGCCCATTTCAACTTCGAAGTTGACCGTATCGCCTTCATCGACCTGAACGCCTTCCGGCAGTGATTTGACGTGGAAGAAGAGACTTTCCTGAGATTCCAGGTCGCGGATAAATCCGTAACCTTTAGAGTTGTAGAAGGTCGTCACCTTTCCGGTTCGGATCAGATCGGCAGGGTCGATCTCTTCACGCTTGGGCACACCCAGCGGAATATCTTCAGCTTTGATCTTGATCTTTTTGGAGGGATCCGGTGGGGTGGAGGTCAGGTTTCCGTTCTCATCGACGTAAGAGAACATTTCCTCCAGTGGAAGGCCTTTCTGGGAGGTGGCTTTGCGCTCTTCCCGTTTTTCAAGCTTGTCTTGCTTTTTCTTTCTTTTTAGCTTTTCCCGTTCTTTTTTGTTGAAGCTCTGTTGCGATTTACTCATAAAGGGTTCGTTCGAAATTTTAATGAACATGAATGCAACAGATCAAAGAAGAGGGGCTCTCTAGACGAATCCGGTGCTTAATGAATACAGTGTAAAGATAGCGAAAGTTCCCGAGCCTTGACGGTCAGGTAGATCATCCGGGTAACCCAAGCGGGTGGAACCTTCAGCCGGTCATCATCTCCAGGGCATGATAGACCAGAAACGCGGGCCAGACCAGAGCTTTGAGAAAGCCGATGACGCCGGCCAAGAAGCTGGTGGCATGGGACAGATAGTAGACTGCCGCACCGATAAAACCAAATCCATATACGGCGCTGCTGGTGGGTGGTTTTGTCGTTCGATTGTTCATCATGTCTTGATTATCACTGAGAAATCTGGATCACCCCTGACGATATCCGCCACTGGCCCAGTTTTTCAACATCATGATCTCTTCTGCGGTCAAGGCCTGCCTTTTTTCTTTAAAGGGCATGAATTTCTCGTCACTTTGTGGGAGTTCAACCCGTGAAATCATGGTAGCCAGATTCCGCCTAGCATTGGCGTAAGAATCGAAAGGTTCTTTATGACCATCCTGATCCGGGTAATGACAGGGCGAACAGCTGCGTTCCAGGATCGGACTGATATCCGCGTACAGCACCAATGGTACATCTGCAGGAGCTGGGGAATCGATCTTACTGGCCGTTTTCGGGGTGCAGGCAAAGGTCAGAACAGCCAGGAGGATGAAGGAGGTCAGATAACGAGGATCAATGCGCATTGATGGGGGCTTTTGTATTGGAAGGGTTGCTTTCGCCTCTTTAAAGATGAGAAATATTTCTCAACTGTCGAGGTTGCGAGGGCAAGGTGTTGGGCGTTGGGTATTCGGTATTGGGTTTTGACTCTTTCAAGAAAGGCCCTTTGTCAATCATCCGACCTCCGGCTTTGGATCCAGTAAAGGATGACTTGAATTTGTTCCTGGGTCCAGCAAAGTGTGGGGCTATTGACATCGGCTGTTCGGTATTGGGCGTTGGGTATTCGGTCATTCAGGCCAGTTATCTTTTTTACTCATAAACTTCTCACCTCAAAACCTCCTCGACTCCTGGACTCCTCGACTCCTCCACTTTCGAAATAACCCAATAACGAAATAACTCAATAACGCCTTCATGACGAACCCATAATGGAATCCCTCGGTTCAAACAGGGGGGCTATTGAAATTGGTTGTCAGGTATTGGGTGTTGGGCGTTGGGTCATTCAGGCCAGTCATTGTTTTCACCCAAAACCTCAAAACCTCCATATCTTTTTCCAATACTCACATTCTGGGGCTGGGTCTCGTTTATCGTAAAAACCTGAATGATCATGCGAAATCTTTTCCTCCCTGGTATATGTCTGATACTCTTGTTCTCCGGTTGCCTGAAGGACACCTGTACAGAAACGGATCAATACATCCTGTACACACCGGTATACAAACCGATCCAGGAATTGCGGCTGGGCATCGGGATGGAAGCACCTCGTGAGTTGGTTCATCCAGGTAAGATCTATGTGTTTGGCAACCTGTTGTTGATCAATGAAGACCAGGAAGGGATCCATCTGATCGATAACAGTGATCCGGCGCAACCGGTCAATCAGGGCTTTCTGGCTATCCCTGGAAACAGGGATATGGCCATGTCTCAAGGAGTCCTGTATGCCGACAATTATATGGACTTGCTCGCCTTTGATATGACCGACCCCCTCGCACCTCAGTTGACCAGCCGGATCGAAAATGTATTTGAGACGTACGTCCAGACAACCGAAGGAGTATTGATCGATTATATCGCTTCGCCGACAACAGTGGAGATGCCCTGCCATTCAGGACCAGTGTTCTGGTTTGAATCTGGAGATGTGGCTTTCAGCCCGAATGCAGATGGTGGAGTTGTCAACCAGGTGATTGGAGTTGGTGGGTCAACAGCACGGTTTACGTTGGCACAGAATCACCTCTATGCAGTGGATGAGAGCAGACTCCACATATTTGATGTCAGCCAGCCGAACGTACCCTCAAAAGTCAGTGATGAATCGATTGGATGGGAGATCGAAACGATCTGGCCATATCAAGACAAACTATTTATCGGCTCCAGGAATGGCATGTTTATCTACGATTGTACAAACCCTGCCCAGCCGGTTCAGCTCAGTGCATTTGCACATGCTCGGGCTTGTGATCCTGTGGTGACAGACGGGCGATATGCATATGTGACGCTCCGAAGCGGTACTATCTGCGAAGGATTTATCAATCAACTGGATGTGATCGATATTCAAAGTATCACGGCACCCGTGTTATTACACAGTTTTCCGATGACACATCCGATCGGACTGACCGTAAAAGGTGACAACCTGTATCTCTGTGACGACCAGGACGGCCTGAAGATCTTTGATAAGTCGGACATCAACACCATCGACCAACATCTATTGACCACACTTACAGGTTTTCAGGCTGTAGATGTGATCGCCCTCCCGTACAATGATCTGCTGTTGATCATCGGTCAGGACGGATTCAGACAGTATTCGGTCCAGGATCCGAAGAACCCCGTTTTCATTTCCAAGATCAGCACAAAAGGATGAATACGAGCGGCATTAAATTTTCTTCTTTTTTAAAAGGATCACCCCTGAACATAAAAGACGTATTCCTGCTTTGCCTGTTCATGGGTTTGGTCCATGTGCCCCTTACTGCACAATCCAGTGGTGGAAATGAGGATGTGATCTATCTCGTCAATGGCAGTCAATATCGGGGGGAAGTTCTGGATTGGCAGGATGATGGGGCGGTACGTATTCGGACCTGGAGTGGACTGGAATTGGATATCCCAAAGGATATGATCAAAAAGGTCGTTCAAAAGAAGATAGCCCGCCAGGATCCCAGACAGACCCGGAGAGGTTGGTTCGGTACAGCAGGGATCGGGCTGGGATTTAATGACTCAGGTGTACTGGCAGAATTCGATGTGTCATGCGGGTATCGGTTTCATCGCATGGCCATGATGAGTATCGGCACAGGAGTGACTGCCCTGGATGTGGGAGTATATTCTCAGTTGAGGACGGTTCCCATCTTCCTGGAATGGCGGGCATACCCTTGGGTGCGACGTTTGTCACCGTATGTAGTCATTCGAAACGGAATCAGTTTTCCCGGGGAATCCGGAGGAGATAGTTGGTCGGAACGGGATTACCGCCCTTCCTATATGGGTATGGCTCTGGCTGGTCTGCAACTCGGTTCATTGGGGGAGGCCAGTTTTGTCCTGGAGGGGGGATATCAATTGGATATCATCAATAGCCGAATCAGCTGGACGGATTGGCAGGGCAATCCCTATTCCAACAAAAGAGAGCAGGTTTTTCAAAAATGGGTTTTCCGGATGGGTGTGATCTTTTGACGCATCAGCGCATGCTTGCTCTTTTCCAAAGCACTCGTCTCCTCTTAACCTTCTCACTCATAACCGCATAACCTCCTTCACCCTTCAAATCCATTGCTCCGATGGCTACCATCACAGAACGGTTTGTTGGCTGATCCGCCACAACGGCAGAAGGTGGTCTTCGGCCCTTTGGTGACCTCATTGCCATCGGCGTCGCAAACGGTGATCTCTCCGTGGACCATGAGTGGGCCATTCTTCAGGACCACTGCCTTGATGGCAGGAATGGCCGTTTCGACCGGTGCGATGGCCTCCGGTTGCACAGTATTCAGATAGGTGGACAAGGCTCCGGAAGGACAGGTCTTGACCTGGGCGATGATCGCCTCCGTAGTGGCTCCATCCGGGTTGATCCAGGGCTTTCTCTGATTGTCAAATACGTCGGGCAACCCCATCACACATTTGGCAGAATGGATGCACAGGTCAGGTTGCCAGACAACCGTCACTTCTCCGTTGGTGTATTCTTTTTTCATATTTCCGAATTGTAACGCCTTATCAGGGCACTTTGTATTTTCTCCTCCACTCCTGATCTCCTCCAGGAATCTTCAACCCCTCCAGGGTTGGGAATGGGGTACACAGACATCCCCGGGTTTCACCATGGATGATGGAGCTGAAGGCTCCATCGTCCAGACGCAGCCCGGGGCTACTATCTTGAACCCCTCCAGGGTTCCTCCACTTTCGAAATAACCCCTTAACTCAATAACTCAATAACTTTCCTCATAACCTCATAACCTCATAACCTCAAAACCTCCTCGACTCCTCGACTCCCTCCTGCGCCCCGAGTGTTCGGGGCTTTGGCGGGCAACGCCTCGCCTCCTCCACTCAAAACCAGCTCACTCTTCCACAATCAGCTCTCCGGTCATCGGCACCTCTCCGCTGATCAATCGGGATACCGGGCACTTGCCGGCGATCTTGAGGAGGCGGCTCTTCTGATCCTCGTCGAAGTCGCCCTGGACGGTGATCTTGCGATGGATGCGGGGATGCCCGCCGGGTTCCGTGCCTTCGAGATGCAGGTCGACCTTCACTTCGCCCAGATCCCACCCTTTATGGCGGGCATAGATCTGGAGGGTGATCGCGATACAGGCGCCCAGGCCACCCATCACGGATTCGGATGGGGTCGGGCCGGTATCCTGGCCGCCTTTGTCTACCGGTTCATCGACCAGCCACTGACTGTTTCCATTGTCAACAGTGCATTGAAAGTCTTCGTCTCCTAAAATCACCTGTACATCACGTGGCATAACCGGGGTTTTGCGACAAATTACCAACTTTGTCCAAACTCACAAGGTTCTTGGACGTCATCCGCTGGTATATCGAAGTATTTCTTTTTCTGTTGGCCGGCGGAGTGATCTCCTACGGCCTGATCTCAGCCCTGGGCATGTGGATCATGGCCCGGCCCCGCACCCTGGCCATCCGCTTACTTTCGGTGTGTCTCATCCTCCTGTGCAGTGCCATCGCGCATGAGGCGATGTTACTGGGCGGGGGGTATGACCGGTTTCCCCAGTTTCGATTTCTTCCCGTATACATGACTCTGGCCGTTGGGCCCATGTTCTTCCACTACGTCAAAGCAAGGCTGTATCCGGGATTTCGACTGCGGAGAAAGGATATCAAGCACTTCCTGCCAGCGATCGGACAGATCTCGGCATACCTGACCATGTGGTTGCAACGGACCTCCTTTCAGGATGACCTGTGGAACGGATTCTATCGGTATTATCTTCACCCGCTGGAGAACCTCTTTTTTGTGATCACCGGTTTGGCCTATCTGTTCTTTGCACATCGATTCATCAAGCATGAGATCGGGGTCCGGAAAAAGGATGAGGGCCTCCTCATCGCTCTTCGTCTCAAACGAACCACCAAGGTGATCGCGCTCTTTTTGGTGGTCTATGCCGCATACCTGGTGGATGATACGGTTCGGCGCCTGTTGCTCCTGAGGGCGCAAACGGACATGACCTGGCTGTCCTATGTCAGTTTCGCCGCGTTGCTGGGGATGCTGGTCTGGCTCTCCCTCTTTGCCTGGCTGAGTGAATTCTGGTGGCCGCGGAGACACAAGCTGAACATGGACCGTTTGAGGCACTATTTTCGGGATTGACAGAAACATTCTGAGTCTTCGCGATCACATTTTATTCTACCCTGGGTTCCCAGGCTCATCATTCCAGCAGATCTGGGATTTCCACTTTGTGATGTATTTTAAAGGGATCAAACACCCCTGCCATGAAAAAGACATCAAGCAGCCCGCTTTCTTTCTTGCTCATTGGGACCATGGTCCTGTGTTGTTCCCGGATCGGATTTTCTCAGACAGACATTGACGCCTGGTACGCCGACGGGCAAGTCTGGATCACCTGGATGAGTGCAGAACCACATCCGGAAACCATGGCCATCTATAAGCATGACCAGCCGTTTCTTTCAGCTGCAGAATCTAGCCTGATCGGACGGCCATTCCACTATGAATATCTGCCCGGGACATTTGTGTTGCAAACAGGCAATTCCGCCTTTACCTACACCATTCCAGGACCGGATGGTCAACCTTATACACTGGCAGAAGGGCAAGCTCTTTTTGTCGAGACAGTTACTGAACCGGGTGCAGCTTGGTACGCAGTTTTACCCTGGGGAACAACAGATGTGATTCCGGGTGTAAATAGAACCTCTATGGCTGTCAATACCGTTTATGATCCAATCAACGAACCGGTCACATGTCATTTGCAATTGTCCCAAAAGCTACCCGGTGGGTATACATCCAACTGGTTCGCACTGTGGCAGCTCGGTCGACAGGATGAGAATGCTGGTCGCCCCGATTTTCCTGTGATGGCCAATGCGTATAAAAATGGTACACCTGCCATGTTCATCGTCAGTGAAGCGATCGGGATGGATACGACAAATGGACAGACCATCCCGGCAACTCACTGGTTCCACGGTGGGGGAGGTGAGGCGGCCAATTATCTGCCTTTCAAATCCAAACAGTTCAATATTGCCCCACAACAGGGCATTCTGGTCGCCCACAATGACGATTTTCCGCATTTGGTTATGATGGACGGTAATCCGGTATTCAGCGCCAGTCGGACGGCCTGGTTTGGGTATGTACGCAACTACGATCCTTTTCAGGCAGACTTTATGGCGGGCCCGGGCGATACGGTTATCAATTATACACAGCGGCGCATTCTCTGGATCGGAAAATGGCTGGTGGATCACTATCGCGTCGACCCGCATCGTATCGCCATTCAAGGATATAGTATGGGAAGTGGAGGGGTTGGCGCTTTGGCGAAGACCTTCCCTCAGCTGTTTTCCACGGTGTGCAGTTTCAATAATGGATATCGCCGGGTCAATGAGGAGACGCTGACCCAGTTTCAGGGAACTGTGGAGAACAACTTGCCTACCAACCTGATAGGCCCGGATGGCTTACCCGTAAAGATGAATTCGGTCATGGATCTCAATACACCTATTTCGCCTTTCAGAGATTGGCCGATCTACAGAGTATGGGCTGGCAAGCAGGATATAAATGATCGGATGCACTGGGGCCCGGATCTGGTTTCGCAATACCGGATGGCGGACAGTATTGGTCAGGGTATCCAGATCTCCTGGGATGAACGTTTACATACGTACCCCGTCCTCAATCAACACTGGATAGAAGGGGAGGCAGCTGATCAACAAACCTTGCTGGATGATGTGGCGACACAGGAGCTTTTTCGGTCGAACGAATCATTTCCCGCCTTCTTCCATCACCAGCAGGATGCGCAAAACAGAGATCCAGGCATCGGAATGCAGGGGATAGATACCGGCGATGGAGATAATTGGGGGACCTGGGGAGGCTACCATCGATGGGATCTACTGGATGTAACAGATCAGCCAGACAGCTGGGCTATAACAGCCTGGCTTGCCGGCAATGCTGCTTTTGCTAATGACAACTGTCCAGTGTTGTCCCTGACATCGGATATGGCCATTCGACGGCCACAGAATTTTACACCTGCATCGGGGACAATGGTGCATTGGTCTGTGACAGACATTTCTATGGGTTCAATCTTACAATCCGGAAACAGCATTGTGCATCCAAATGGTCTGGTGGTTCTTCCACAGGTCACCCTTTTCAGGGACGATATCCGGCGCGTCCGAATCGAGGTGCAAACGATGATGAGTGCGGTGGATTCTGAAACAGGGGCGAGTTCAATAACGGGTGTGGTGTGGCCCAACCCGGCGCATACCCAAGCCGACTTGCGTATTGTCTCTTCCCGATCTGGAAGTGGCATCCTTCAAATCACAGATCTTGCCGGATCAGTGGTTCGGTCAAAGGAATGGAGTATTCAATCAGGGGAGCAGTCTATCCCACTGGATATCGGCGGCCTTCTTGCCGGGTGGTATATGGTCCGAATGATTCAGTCCGAATCCTCATCTGTTTGGCCATTGATGCTTGTTAACTGATGACGACAACTTGTATTTTTATTTCTGAGGCATCCCACAGGAAGCATGATAGACCGTCGTTTTGACAAACGATGTATTCAGTCCTCTGACGCTCACAGGTTGGCTCAAAACGAATAACTGATGACTCCTTTTAAAAAGAAAGGCGTACCCGGAGTGAAATGGATCTCCTCGACCGGGGCCATTTCCTTTTCCAATCTGGAGGTGGTGGCAAACTGGGTCTCATTCCAGGAGGTATTGAGTAGATTCTGAACTTGAAGGCCGAACTCCAGGTTGCGCCATGTAGCACCCAGATGGGCATCCACCACGGTATACCCCAGAGCCGTTAGGCTGGCATCCTCGACGGCTGGTCTGTCCTGGATGTGGCAGACCTTGAGCCCGGCGGTGATGCCGTTGGGAAGCTGGATGGAAAGCCCACCACTCAATACCAGATTCGGCGCCAGCGGAATATAGTTGCGGCCCTCAGGATCATCCAGCGACCGGGCATGTGCATATGTCGCATCCAGATAAGAATACAACCAGGGGAGAGGCTGGAATCGCAGACTCAGGTCAAGCCCTTGCCTCCTTGTTTGCCCACTGGGTTCGACAATTCCTTCATCGCCGACATAGACGAATTCCTGCTCCAGATCGAGCTGCCAGATCGCTGCATGGATCATCAGGCTGGAAACCGGTTTCCAGATCAGCCCCAGATCAGCGCCCCAGGCAGCCGGCAGAGAAGATCGACCGTTTTGTGCCACAGCGGCTCTGGAATCATTCGAATGGAACCCTTTTCCCGTTTTGAGATAGAATTGTAGAGTGGGATTGGCATGATATAGCACATTGAACTTTGGACTGAGGATCAGGCTGGTGGCAGTATTTTGAGCATAGGTACTGGACAGGGCATCCACGTAATGAAAGTCAAATGCATCCAGCCTCACTCCCGGGTGAAAAGTCCATTTTCCAAATCGGAAAGTCGGGTGGATAAAACCTCCAAACGAAGTTTCCTGAATGTCTCCCAGCCGCAGTCGTTCCAGCGTTGCTTTCCGGTTTGCCGTGTGGGAGAGTTCATTGTTGTGGCTGTAGTCATATCTCAGGTTGATCCCGGCTTCCAGGGTACCCTCCATGCTGCCCAGATCAAAGGTGTGAAACACTTCACTGGTGAACCCGAACAGGTCTCGGTCTTCATGTTGCCTGATCTGATCCCCATGCACCGGATCGTTCAGGAAAAAGGTAAAATTGGAAAACAGCTCAAAGGCATATCGACTGAAATAGATCGAATTCTTGATGAGGGTTTGATCATCCATTTGGCGATCGTAGGAAAGTTGCAGATTGGTTCGGGAAGTTTGGCCTCCTTCGGTATCATCAATGGCACCAAAACGGGTGATGGTCCCATCATCGACGGCTCGTTGGGGGATCTGACCGGAGGCATTCCACTGGCTGGTGAAATGAGAGGCCAGAATGCTCATGTGATCTCGTTGTGTCCATCGTCCGGTGTATTTCCCCATCAGGTTGATCCGGCTGAAGTCCTGGGGACTTTCATAAAGGCCATCGTTGCTCAGGAATTCTGAAGCGACATACGCTTTGTGGCGATCGGTGTGCGCCAGGTTGAACATGCCGAGCAGGCGACGTTGCTGAAATTGGCCCACTTCCAGCTTGACCAGGCTGTTATCCAGCGCATTTTTGGTGGAGAAATCAACAAATCCTGCGGTGTTGAAATTGCCCTTATCGCCGTAGTATGGTCCTTTGCCAAAATCGATCTTGTCAATGGTCTCGGGGATCAGGAAGTGAAGGTCGGCATATCCATGACCGTGGGCATGGGACACCATGTTGACGGGCATCCCATCTGCGGAAATGAGGATATCTGTTCCGTGATCGAGATCGAATCCACGCAAAAACATTTGTTCTGCTTTGCCACCGCCGGCATGCTGCCCGATCACCAGTCCTGGCACGAGGCGGAGAATGTCTTGTGAAGAATTGACTGGATTCAGGCGGATATCCATATCTGCCATCACATGCAACGCATTGATCTGAGGCAATATGACCACCTCATTGAGTGAAAAAGTCCGCTCTTGCAATTGGATCTCCAGGGGTTGAGAAGATGTGACGATCACCCACTTCTGCTCGTATCCGAGCATGACTATTTGCAGTGAATCGCCCAGCAGGGTCTCGGCCAATTGAAAGGTGCCGGCAGGATCGCTGTGGGTGTGTTCGCTGGTCCGGGTATTGTAGACAAGTGCTTCCTGTACAGGAGACCGATCGGCATCCAGGATAAGCCCTTCGACGGTTTGAGCAGTTAGTATATTGCACATAAACAGGGCAGTCAGGGTCAGAAGTCTAGAGAATTGCATGGACACAAGAGTTATATCGAAATGGAAGCTTTGGCTGAACCAGTTTCAGCGCACCGGCACAATCATTTTGTCTGCCAGTGATGAAGCCCGATCAGGATGGTCAGCTGTATCTACGACCGGAAGAGAGGAATTGGATTGTCAACCCTCCATTTTTCTGCAAAATGTGTCGAATGGATCGCCTGTCACTCCATTCAGGCGCGTTACTTGGAGAATCGATGGTGGAGGATACACCTGATATCAGGATGGTTGCATTCCGAGGCAGGTGTAATATGCCGTTTATACCCTTTAAGTACCCTTTAAGTACCCTTTAAGTACGCTTCAGATCCCAACCAGAAACAGGGATCCAACAATCACTTTTTCGCTTCTTCAAACCGATGTCTGCGTACAAAGGATTCGATCTTTTTCTGGACCTCTTCCTTTTGCTCTGGGGAAGCGCCGATAAAACCATGATCCACACCTTTCAGGATCATCATTTCATTCTCTACGCCGAGCGAGTCCAGTCGGGCCTTGAGTGAGATCGACTGCTGGACAGGCACCAGATGGTCTTCATCTCCCTGGATGATCAGCGTGGGTGGGGTGGATGAATGGCAGTAATTGTAGGGGGAATACAGATCCATGTATCGTTGTGCACGCAAAGAATCCTGTTCTGGATCGAACCCGAATATGGAATGGCTCAGATCGATTCTGGAAGAAATCGGGGTTGGTAACTGGGCCAACAGGGAATAGTAGGATTCGGCTGTGGGCATCTTGAAAATGCCTTCCAGTTGATTGGGCCCATAAATATCCAGGACATATCGCACGTTCACATCCGGACATGCACGATTGAAATTGGACGGACCGCAATAGGCCAACATCAAGGCTATTTGCGCTCCGGCAGATTCGCCAAACAAGCCAATATTCTGGACATCCCAACCCCGATGTTCTGCTTCGCTGACGACCCAGGCAAGTGCATCTGCAGCATCATTCAAGCAAGCAGGAAACGGCGATTGATCTGCACTTCCCAGGGTGTAATCGATGCTGATGATGGTATATCCTGCATCGCGGAGATTGTTGATGGCTTCGTTGAATCGATTGTAGTTGATGGCTTCCTTCGTGCCGACGATCCAGGCGCCACCATGGATAAAAAGGACAACAGGAGTTTTCTCCTCCACCAGTTGGGTCGGTGTATAGATGTCCAGTGACAGACCCGGTTTATATTCGACATCCCGGATCACCTGACCGGTGATAATGGGTGGGTCGGTTACCCACACCACTGTAATGAACCAGATGACAGGGATGCCGATCAGGGCAGAAAGGGTCCAAAACAATCTCTTTTTCCGCAGGAGCATGAGGCGCAATTAATAGGTCAAAGGTGATCAAAATGGAACAGATAAGGCTATAATAGGTTCTACCAGGTGAGTGTGGTCTGGGCACTATTCGATTTCGCTTTTCGGCGGGGGATCCAGCCAGCTACCCGGAGATGGGAAGGTCAAACCAATAACCAGACAGAGAATGGCAAGCAGAAGGAGGGACCGGGAGCAAGGGAGGAGCAGCAGATTAAAAGTATCCTTGCCAGGACCGCTACATTAAATAGGGCTATTCATGATAAATAGATCTGTCGATACGTGGCTTGTGAGAGCCTGAATTGCATGATCATTTCTCCTCCATCCTCAAATTCTTTTTCAAATGAAAAATGCAGTTTTTCGAGGACCTTTTGAGATGCTGAATTCCCGGACAGGACCATCCCGATCAGATGGTCCAATCGCAGTGTTTCGAAGGCAAAAGGCAGGGTTGCCAAACCGCATTCTGTGGCGATGCCTTGTCCCCAATAATCGGGATGAAACCGATACCCGATGTCTACCTCATCCATTTCAGGTAAATATTTGAGTCCGGCAAATCCGATAAAACGATCATCTTTTTTGTGGATCACAGCAAATCGTCCAAACCCGAATTGTTGATAATCGCCCCATACATTCTGGTGGATGATCTGTTCGATTTCTTCTCGGGTTTTGACGCCGCCATCATGGGTGTATCGGCTCACTCTTGGATCCAGATTGATTTGGTACGAGGGTTCAATGTCCGCTATGACAAATGGACGCAACAGGAGTCTGTCTGTTTCGAGAATCTGGGTGAATTGTTTCGGCATTTCCGCATTCATTGATCTGAATAAACATCCGAAGCGTACATCTCCAGGTAGCAATTGATCATCTATTATATGGATGACTGTGTAATCCGATCGTGATTCTGTGTTCCTGATCTGGAATTTCGGATATCTACCTTCTTTTATCTGTGCAGATCCGAAGATAAACGGTTTTGTTCGATCATGAATTCTGACATCAGGTCAATGATTACCTTAGCTGATCAAACCAGTACTATTGAGAACGATTGCCATCCACCTTGTTTTCCTGTGCATATGCATGATGATGGCAAATCAGGCACAAGCGCAGAGGGGAGATGCATTATGGCGCCCTCCGACCCTCGGTCAACCGTTCGGCGTGCAGTGGTACTGGCTGGATACGTTCGTATTCACCATGAAAACGGATCGGGATCAGCAGAAGCAGCTGATCAATCAGTTGGAGGCTCAGGCTGTTGATCTCCATGATCCAGTATTCAATCAGGTTGTGCAGCTGAACGGATATAGAATGGCATTGAAAGATGATTCTCTTCAGCAGGAGATCATTCAACAAGTCGACGATTGGGTGGGTGCACAATCAGGTCCAGATGTCGATGCTATTCAGGCAGTGAGCTTTCAAATCGCGGCACATCACCTCTGGATCCACCAACAGTATTCTGCTGGCCTGGAGCGATACATTCGGGCTTATAGACTATACCGCAAGATGGACCCGGCCCGCTTCCCGATAAAGTCGATCTACCTTTATGATTATGCGAGCCAGTATTACCATTTTCGGGATTTTCGAACAGTCAAAGATCTATTGCTGGAGATGTGGCAGACCATTCCAGAGGCCTATGTCGAAAATCAGACCACCAGTCTGAACACCCTGGGATTGTGTTATGGCCAACTGGCGCAATACGATTCATCGCAGTATTATTTTGAAAAGGCAGTCCATTCTGCCACAATTGATCAATCAAAAGTGTGGATCGGAATTGTGCAGGGAAATATATCTATGAATCTGATCCAGCAGGGACGGTATGAAGAGGCTGTGCCCATGCTCGAAGCGAATATTGCTTCCAGCAGGCAACGGAAGGCAATGACCGATCTTGCTTTTGCTCTGGTGGGGCTCGGGGAGATCCGTTTGAAGCAGGACCGGCCGGAAGAGGCATTGCAATTGATCCAGGAAGGATATGATATTCTGGAGGCCAAAGACAAATTGCAGAGCTATCCTTTTCAGGCAAGGGTATTTGTGCCCCTCGGAAAGGCGTTGATGGTAAACGGAAGGGCAGAGGAGGCTTTCTCCTTTCTGGATGCGGGTCGAATTGCCCGGGACAGCGTCGAAGCCCAGCGGAATGCCTTGTTTCTTTCCGGGGTCCAGCACAAACTGGAGACCGAACAACATCTGGCTGCTATCCAGCAACGGGAGACCAAATTGCGCGAACAACGGCTGATGATGTGGGGGCTTCTGATTATTCTTCTGGGAACGGCAGCTTTCACCTTTGTCTTTTTTCGGCAAAAGAGGAAGATCGCGAACGAGAAAAAACGCAGCGATGATCTGCTGTTAAATATCCTGCCTGAAGAGGTCGCTCGTGATCTGAAAAAGGAAGGAAAGGTAAAGGCGCGACATTATGAAAATGTGACCATACTCTTCACCGATTTTAAGGACTTTACTCGTATAGCGGAGCAAATGACTGCGGATGAACTCGTCCGGGATCTGGATCATTATTTCAGGCGATTTGATGAAATTACATCTCAATTTGGCCTGGAAAAGATCAAGACGATCGGGGATGCCTATATGGCGGCAAGTGGATTGCCCGTTGAGAAAGGCAACCATGCCATAGATGCGGTCAGTGCTGCTTTAGCACTGCGGAATATGATCCTGGAAGAGCAGCAAAAAAGAGTTCTGGAAAATCGTTCCTGGTTCGATATTCGGATTGGTCTGCATAGCGGACCAGTCGTTGCAGGTGTCATCGGACTTCGTAAATTCTCCTACGATATATGGGGGGATACGGTCAATATTGCCGCACGGATGGAATCTTCCGGTGAGGCGGGAAAGGTGAATATCAGCGAGGCCACTTGCGCCCTTGTGAAGGATCAATTTGACTGCCAATTTCGTGGACAGATACCAGCAAAGAACAAAGGAGAGATCGGGATGTATTTTGTCGAGGCCATGCAGGACGAATGAGTTCGTTTGCTCTTTTAGGTCGGATAGAGCATCGCGTCAGCCAGTGAAGTGTGCCCTGATTATGTCAGGAATGTGCGGCCTCCTGCAGCTGTCAGCCAATACAGGACAAAACAGAAGGCACTGTCAAAACCAGTGCCTTCTGCCTAACAGATTGTCATTCCGTCGGCGCCTGACAGTTGACCATCCAGTTGATTCCGTACTGGTCTGTAAAGCTGCCGAAATATGCTCCCCAGAACATGTCCTCTAAGGGCATGGAGATGGTGCCCTCCTGGGATAGAGCATCGAAAAGGCGTTTGGCATCCTCCCTGGATTCCGGTTCCAGCGAAATATGCATGTTGTTGCCTGGAGTGACCGTAAAGCCCATTTCTTGCGGGGCATCCGTAGCCATCAATATATGGTTACCCAGCAGGGGTAGTTCCACATGTAGCACCCTGTTTTTCACATGATCCGCAATAGGTGGGTGATCGGCGTTGGCTGGAATGTCCCCAAATCGTTGCATACCATCACCTGCGAATTCTGTTTGGAAGACCGACTTGCAAAAGGTAAACGCTTCTTCCAAGTTCCCTTGGAAATTCAGGTACGTGGATACGCGTGAAGAAGTACCTGTTTTCATTGTTTTCTCAATTTGAATTGCGCTTCCAGGTATTGGTCCAGGTTGCCGAGTGCCATGGTGAATCCTTCTTTGAAGCCCAATTCGATGATCTTTTCCAGATCGGCCAACTGCTTGTACTTGATCACTATGCTAACGGTGGTCACACCGGGACGATCTTCACTGAATGTATTCGTCCAATGGGCACGCGGGAAATCCGCATTGATCGTTCCCTGTTCATCGCAGAATGCATCCAATGCGGAGAACATGTGCAAAGGTGAGATTTGTTCATAGTCCGCCCTGCACCAATGATTTTCGTTTTCCGGACTGACCATGGCATACAGCCAATGACCTCCCTCGCTGAAATTCATAGATTTTGTTCGGGTTTGGTAGGGCTTTGGTGCCCACCATTGATCCAGTAGTTCAGGGGTGGTCCAGGCTTTCCAGACCAGGTCGATCCCGGCAGCGAAGTCCCGTCTGACATGAATGGTGTTGGTGTCTTTTTTCACTGTAAAGTCGAATTGAAGTGCAGGTGTCATTTGGATTTGTTTTGAATGGTGGATAACAGGTTGTCTAGATTGCTGAATCGTTGATCGAGGATATTCCTGAATTGAGCCAGCCAGTGTTCGATCTCTTCCATTTTGACCGGATTGAGTTGGTAATAAATTTCTCGTCCGGAAGGTTCTTGTCGGACGACGTCACATTCGGACAGGATCCGCAGGTGTTTGGAAATGGCCTGCCGACTGGTGTCGAAATGTTCGGCCAACAGATTGGGTGTCATCCCTTGTGCGGCGATCAATAGAATGATGGCCCTGCGTGTCGGGTCGGCAATGGCTTGGAAAATGTCTCTTCTCATGGTCGTTTGGCTCAATAAGAAACCAATTGATTGCAAATATATACGCTACCATTCGGTTTCGCAATAGTCGGATGGAATTATTTTCGCAGCCTCTCGGCAACACGATTCGATCTTTCAAGAGGGATGAACATCCCTGGTCCCCTTTGTGCACTCGAAAACTTACGGATGATCTATCTCTCCGGAGATGAATACGCGCACGAGGCATGCCGGGATACTTATAATTAAGGTGGATGTTTCCTTATGGGCACCTCTATCAACCCCACTCAATGGCCAAGCAAATCTGATGGGATTTTTGCCCAATAAAACCTACGCGATACTTCGTTATTTCTCAATCACTTAGCTATGGCTAGATTCATTCGAAATGCCTCGTCTCACTTGGTTTTATTGTGCCTTGGCCTATTTCGGAGGTTAATAGAGGTGCCCTTATTTCTACCCCGGAATGAGGTCGGTGGCAATAGGAGAATGGATATTGGTTGATCCTGCCGGAGCATCTTAACATGATTGCGATCCGCCTCAAATCATCATAGTTGAGGTCACGCATATCCTGGATGCGGTGCAGAAAGAAGTGCTGATAATTTTAATTCCCGGGTCACCAACTGAACACTGTTGATGGAGTATCGTTTGGCACGCGGCTTAAAGGGGTAGAAGGAGCTACTTTCTAAAGCTGCAAAAAATGAAATTCTGGACGGTTTTTGCAGGTGTGACATGGTCCACTGTCTTGCACTCGATCTTATCAAAGTACTTCGCCAGTCGGGCCGTCATGGACGATTCTGAATATTGTTTGATGTCGAGACCACTGCAACGGGTTGGGCCCTGCTCCGAAAAAGTGCCCAGGATCAACAGGCCACCGGGTCGAATGTGTCTATATGCTGCTTCCAGATAGTGAGTTACCTCTTCTTCTTTGGTCAGAAAATGGAAGGCAGCCCGATCATGCCAGACGTCGTATTGCTCCGTGAGGTGCAGATCTGCTGCATCCGCTACGATCCACTGCACGGCAGCCCCTCGTTCACCCAGCCTTTTTTTAGCGCGCTCGATCGCCCTTTCTGAAATGTCCAGGACGGTGATGAATTTATACCCCAGATCGAGGAGATGGTCGACGAGCAGGCTGTCACCTCCTCCAATGTCAATGATCTTCGCATGGAGGGGAATCTTGAATTGGTTCAGATAGTCAAGCGCAGTTTTTGGGGTTGGCTGATACCAGCTGGAATCTGCCGACTCCCGGGTCTGGTAGACTTTTTCCCAGTGTTTCTTTCGGTCTTCCATTTGTGCACCTGATTACCTGTGATGATGATGATATTCACCAAATATCAGTGAAATTATGGCAGGAGAGGAGATTCTGCTGATTTTCCTGTCTCCAGGCGATAACCGACACCATGTACGGTGGCGATAACAACCGTCGGGTCAACCGCCAGTTTTTTACGAAGGCGGGAGACGAAGACATCCACACTTCGACCGACCAGTATTCCTTCATCCTCCCAGACTTGCTGCAGGATAACCTCTCGTTCGAGCAACTGATCTGCGTGCTCCACAAAGAGGCGGAGCAATTTCGTCTCCCGAAAGGTGAGGTTCTGTTTGACATCTCCACTGGTCAGGATCTGACCATCAACATGAAGCCTGGATTGTCCGAAGACCAGTTCGTTTTTGGCTGTTGATGCAGTCGCAGGGGATGCCTTTCGCCGAAAGAGAAACCAGATCACTACCCCTTCCGCCAGGACGAGTAACCAGATCCAGGATCTATAAGGCCCGGAGGGTGGAGTTGCCACAGAATGTAAGAACGTGACTTCTATAAAATGGCATTCCTGGCTGATCTCCCTGCCCCCGCAAGGCACCACACTGTCTCGAAGAAAGTCAAACTGGTGATATCCCAGATCGATGATCGTATCCTTGCAACGGCGCACAGCCACTTCATAGGGTTGGTCAATGCCATGCAGATCCAGGGACGCCTGCAGGATGGCAGGAAGTTCTTCATAGCTGAAAGATTGCTCCAGGCGGACCCTCCAGATATTGGGTGCGGTTTGTTCGATCGCAGGAATGCGGCTGGTGCTGTCGCCCGCATGGCGAAGCAGACCATCTGCCGTCCGGCGGAGAGCGAGATTGATCCGGTCAGCCTGCAGTGGTTCCTGTCCGCCGGGAGTGGCCATGACGGTGAAGCTGGAACAGAGAGCCAGGAAAAAGAGGAAGAAAGGTCTCCGTCGAACCCAGGATCGAGAAAGGATCATGCCTGCAAAATAGCACAGTTTGGTCAACAACCGCCGTAAACAGGTACAGCATAGATCACCTGTCCATCCACGGCGATGCTCATCCTTCTGCTGTCTGATGTCGACCGAACCAATGTCCAGGTCTGGCCCTGGTCGTCGGACAGAAACAGGCCGTTGCGGCTGTTGCACAGGAGTCCTCCTTTCAGTTTGAAAATGTCATAGATCTGTTGACCCAGGACATGGTCCTTGTCCAGGAGCTCCCAGGTCCTGCCGCCATCGGCAGAACGCCGTAATCTGCTTGCGGTGCTGAGAGGGTCAGCTGCTACTTCTTCCTGGGATCCGCCGCCCATGCTGATGGCATAGACCTGGTCGTCGATCAGGACAACTTTCCGAGACCGGCCGTCTTCGGTCAGCTCCCATTGCCAGTGATCCCCTCCGTCAGTTGATCGCAGGACGCCGATCCCACCGGCACCCAGGAGGATTCCGTTCGTTTCGATCAGATTGAGGACCTGTCCCTGGACGAACACAGGTCCCCACATATCCGATCCGTACACATCCCGGTAGATCCCCTGATTTGTACTGATGAGCACCGTGCCGTTGTCTCGGGTCAGGACATCGTTGACATCCTTTGAAGCCATCCGTTGGTATACGGGTTTCCAGATCCCGGTGCCCGGCATGTTCTGAAAGAAACCGCTGGGATGGGTGCGTGCGATGGCTCCTTTGTTATTGGAGATGATATTGCTGATGAATTCATGCTGGATCACGTCCAGGAGGTATTCTTTTTCCCAGACAGGTGTCATCGGGAGCGCCGTGTGGTTGCGATAGATCCCGTTCCTGGAACCCAGCATGACCTCTCCATCCTGGGCAAATACGGCCGTGGGATTGAGCGCTATGGGCAGGTCGGCCGAAATGTCTTCCCAGCTTTTTCCACCATCCATAGACCGATAGACCAGATCACTGGCATGGCCAGTTTCAGGTGTTACCACCATCGCCTTGGAAACACTGGCCGTGACGATGTGATTGACTGCCATGGGGCGGACCTGTTCCTGGCCTTGCTGACAGGAAGAGAAAAGTAAACCCAGGAAGGCGAGACAATGGTGTTGCAAATGCATGGTGGATAGGTTTTGATGAATGTCAGGACCAAAGGTATCCGCATCTGCAGAGAAGAGCTAGAATGGTCTGTAAAACGATGTAACAGAAATGTAAAAGATGGTTTCGGGCGTTTCCGCTGTGGCGGACAAGTATTCGTTGATGGGTTTCTGCTGCAGCAGAGAAGTGTGCCTTCACTCAGTCAACTACCTCCATTGGAAGTTGATTTCAGTTTGGGGGCGCCAAAACATTGGTCCAAATATTTTTGCTTTAACAGGTTGATAATCCGGAAAGTGCAGTATTCCACCAACCCCGAGTTTTCGGGACTGTAAAATGCGGGCATTTTACAGAAGCTTGTCGCCAAAATTGACCTTTTATTCGTCAATGGCCATGTCCAAAATAATTTTACGGGGCTCTGCCTTAAACGCAGGTGCAGTATTCCAATCTTGAGGGTCATCGTGAATTTTGTTCTGCAAGGACTTTTGCTTGGCACGCCTTCCGCCAAGGGTCGGACAGGCTTGCCGCCGAGGCTCCTTTTTTTGACGCGCCAAAAAGGGAGGATCCCGCTCATCATCCCCCGGATGATGTCCGGGACGAAAAAATGCGGGGCATTTTGTCGAAAGCGCTTATCGCCAAAATGGGCCTTTTCATCTTGTTTGGCTTCTCGTTTATATCGTCGCTGTACTTGAGGGGCGTTTATATCATGGCCCAGCCGTTCCTGTTTTTATTCATACACAGTCGGCAATCCCGCTCATCATCCCCCGGATGATGTCCGGGACGACATCCCCGATTTCTCGGGGCTGCCGAACAATACGGTATACCGTTCTTTGTGAGCACCAATGGAATTATGGGAAACGCTTATACAGTGAGGTCGGCCATGATATTTCTGAGGCCCTCGTTTGGCGACGGTAATAATTTCTCTCCTCGACTCCTCCCCTCCAAACTCCTCAACTTTTTTGGACCCTCCTTTGGCGACGGTCATTAAATTTAAGTGTCTCTATTCTAACTGGCCGAACGCCGAATTCCGAATA